>JBCCJI010000001.1:0-221694 GCA_039027855.1 Pseudomonadota bacterium
CTCGGGTTCCTCGGCGGACAGTCCCACCGGGATCCGGGCGAAGACACCCCTGTCGCTCCAGCGCTTCCAACGGGTGTCGAGGGTCTTGTACGGACCGTACTCCCGGGGAACTCCCGGGGAACTCCCGGGGCGCACCACACCAGTGCAAGCCATTGCGGCTGATGAAGATTATCCCGCTCAGCACAGGCCGATCATCGACCCGAGGCTTGCCGTGGAACCTTGGAAAGAAGGGCTCGAGACGCGCCATCCGCGCGTCGCTCAGCCAGAAGAGACTGCTCATGACACCGCTCGTTTTCCAAGCCGTGAACCACCCCTCGACTACCTGATCAATCGGTCCTGACCCGAAAGCAGGCCCTGCAGTTAGGCGTGTTCCAGCACCTGCTGGATCGCAGGCACACTGTCAGGCCTCGAGCGGCACGTGTCAGCCGCGTTTATCACGCCCTTCTCCAGTGCCGGCAGGATGCCTAAGGGGTTCTCGGCGCCCTGTTGCAGAGCTGAACCGCCGCACCTCCACGTCACGCTACGGTGACCGGTGGATTGATAGTTGATTGAAATGGTCAGGATTGACTTATCCGACCCAAACACTCAGATTGCAGCGCAACAGAGACCCTGTGACGCGGCAGGGTAGCCCGCAAGCCTTGGAGAAAGGATACGTGCCATGCACCGGGATGCCCAGGCTTCTACGCTGCCCTCGCCGACGACCGCGACACTGCGCACGCCGTGCCCTGATGAGGCGCTGTTCGCGACCGCGCTGCGGGGCATTCTGCCCGGCTGGGTGTCTCTCGAGGATTGGCTGGTCGGGCAGATCGAGCGGCTCCGATGAGCGATGCGAGCACGGTGCCTGAGCAGGGGGGTGAAGAACCGGAGAAGCTGCCCAGCCACGATGCCCGCTCACTCACAGCCGGGGGCGATCTGGCAACCATCGTGCATCTCGGTCAGCGCTACACGCTCCGCATAACGCGGCAGGGAAAACTGATCCTCACCAAGTGACGAGCCGGTCCCGCGTGCATCCTGCGCTGCGTCCAGACGACTAGGAAAAGAAAACGCCCGGCAGCCATCTCTGGCGCCGGGCGTCTGCGGTTGGCTGATGCCGCCGGAGGTGAGCCCTCGATCAGCCCTTGAGGTGAGCGCGCAAAATCCACGCGAACTTCTCGTGGACGAGACCGCGCGTGTTGGCTAGATCCTCGGTCAGCTTGTCGCCATGCGATGCGGCGACCTCACCCAGCGCATAGAGCGTGCCGGCGAGCGTCTCCTGATCAGCCTGCAGGTTGGCGATCATGGTCTTGGCGTCTACCGTGCCGTCACACTCGGTGACCTCCGAGCGCGCCAGGTGATCGGAGAGCTTGCCCACCGCGTGACCGTCGATGGCCTTGATGCGCTCGGCAATCTCGTCCTGGGCTTCGAAGTGATCCTCGTACATCTGCTGGAACAGGGCATGCAGCGGGCCAAAGCCCATGCCGGTCACGTTCCAGTGGTAGTTCTGCGCCTTCATGGTCTCGACGACCGTCTCGGCCAGGCACTGGTTCAGACCCTCGGCAATCGCCTCAAGGGCCGACGGCTCGAGTTGTTTGGCGGTGTTCTGCATGTCCCTACATCCTCCGTACATCCCGCTACCGGGTGGCTGGCTGGCGGTGGCTTGCTCGCTTGGAACCGATAGATCGTTCGGCGGCGCGGCAGGTCAATGCCCCCCGCAGCTTTTTATTGGAATAATTCTAAACTGGCGTCAAGTCCCTCTCGTGCGCCGGCGCGGCGCCCCCGATGAGCTCTGGCATCATCGGTAAGGCGTCACCGCTGCGCTCTGGATACGGTAGCCCACATCGGCCAGCGTGGTCGTCTGTGCCTCGGTCTCGATCATCCCTTCCACATAGACCGCGTCGAAGTAGCGGCGAGTCTCATAGGGCGTCGTTACGGTGACCATGACAATCTGGTTGGCCGGTGGCGGCGGCACATGGATGCAAGCGCCGACATAGGGCACCAGCAGAAATTCGGTGACCCCGGTCGAGAGAAAGGCGAACGGCACCATGTAGCCCGGGATGCGCACCCGCTGCCCGTTATAGGCGCTGGTCACGGCATCGCCCGCCATGGTGTCGAGGAGACCGAGCAACTGGCCTTCCTCGCTGATGCCGAGATCGGCAAATGTTTGGCGGAGGGGGTCGGCTCCACCCGGCAACAGATCGTCCCAGACGAGATCGAGCGCGCCGGCCCGCAGCGCCGGGGTGCGCTCACCGACGCCGAGCCCCGAGGTCACCCCCCAGACGGTCAGGCCGAACGCGGCGAGGCTGCCGCTGGCGATCATCAGTTCCCGGCGGGTCAGCAGGTCTTTCATCGCGCCTGTTTCGCTTCAATCTGGGCCCAAGACGGCCCTGCGTGGGCGGTTGCTTCGGCCTCATCATATCATGTGGCGACGGTCATCCCATCGGCCAGCGAGAGGCGATAGGCCCTGAGCGCCGGAAGAAGACCGACCGCCGTCCCCGCCACAACGATGCTGATAAGGATCAGCGCCTCATCGGCGCCGGGCGGGGTGATCGCAACGAAAAGACCGTATTGCGCATCGAGCCAGGGCTGCACGACCATCATCGCGGCGTAGAGCAGCGCGAGGCCGAGCACCGTGCCGGCCGTACTGATCACCGCTGCCTCGGTCACCAGCATGGCGACGATCACGCGTGGCCGGGCACCCACGGCGCGCAGGATCGCCATCTCGCGCCGACGCTCGCCAAGGCCTGCGAGGATCATCGCCGCCATGCCGAGGAGCGCGGTCCCGACCACCATGCCGCTGACCCCGGCAAGCGCCGTCTCCGCCACGCCGACAAGGCTCCACAGCTCCTGCAGCGCCATCCCGGGAAGGATCGCCAGCAGTGGCTCCTCCGGCCGCGTGTTGATGCGCCGTTGCAGCTCGAGCGCCTGACGGCGCGATTTGAGGCCCACCAACGCCGCCGTCACCGATCTTGGCGAGAGGTCCATGGCGAGCACCTCGGCGGTGCTGAGTTCGATCCCAGGCAATCGGGCGCCGCGCCGCCAATCCACATGGATCGCCTCGATCCCCGCAAGGCTGACATGCACCGTCCGGTCGACTGGCGTGCCAGTGGGGGCGAGAATGCCGGCCACCCGAAACGGGCGATCATCATGCAGGGAAAACGAAGAAATTCCGTGCGCTACGATAATTTCCTGACCGATTACATAATCCAGCTCAGCGGCGACCGAGGCGCCGAGGACGGCGTCGAAAACACCGTCACGTCGCTGCCCCTCGGCGATTTCCAGCGATCGTTCGCCCCGATAGCGGTAGTGCTCGAAATACCCCTCGGTGGTGCCGAGCACGCGGAAACCCCGGTGGCTGTCGCCGAGCGAGAGCGGCACGATCCACGCGACCTCGGGCATCGCCGCCAGATCTTGATAGCTCTCCCAGGTGATGTCGCTGGTGGCATTGCCGATGCGAAAGACCGAGTAGAGCAGCAGCTGCACCGAGCCCGAGCGCGCACCCACGATGAGATCAACGCCGGAGACGGTATTGGCAAAGCTCTCCTTGGCGCCCGTCCTCAGCTTCTCCACGCCCAGGAACAGCCCGACGCTGAGCGCGGTGGCAAACACGGTGAGCGCGACGGTCATCCAGCGATTGAGAAGCGAGCCGATGGCGAGGCGGAGCAGGATCATGCACCCTCCCGGGAGGCCGTGGCGATGTCGTCGAGCGCGATCCGCCGGTCAAAGGACGCGCCGAACCCGGTTCTGGGCCCGGTAGTGAGCCCGGTACTGAGCCCGGTGCTGAGCCCGGTACCGAGACCCGTGTCGTGGCTGACCATCACCAGCGTCGCGCCCGCGGCTGCCACCTGTTCGAACAGGATCGCCAGGAACGCCTCTCGGGCGCTGGCGTCCAGCGCCGAGGTCGGCTCGTCGGCGATGACGATCTGTGGCCCGCCGATCAGCGCCCGGGCCACGGCGACGCGCTGCTGCTGACCGACCGAAAGGCCCGATGCCCGCTGTGCGCCGATCACGTCATCGCCAAGCCTCAGCCCACGCATCAGCCGCGCCGCCTCGTCCCGCCGGTCGCGGCCGACCCGCGCCGCGCGCGCCGGTGCGAAAGCCAGCGGCAGGATCACGTTGTCGATGGGCGAGGCATAGGGCAGCAGGTTGAACATCTGGAAGATGATGCCGAAGTGCTCGGCTCTCAACCGGTCGCGCCGGGGTGCGGACAGGGTGGAGAAGGGCGCACCAGCAAGGCGGATCGTCCCCTGGGCCGGCGCGACGATCCCCGCGATCAGCGAGAGCAGGGTGGATTTGCCCGACCCGCTCGGCCCTTGCAGCAGGACCCGGCTGCCGGCCTCGATCTCAAGGCACTCGACCGCGATCGAAAAGCGCGTGTCGGGCCAGGTGAATTGCACGCCCTCCATCGACAGCGCCCTCGCAGTTGCCGCGTCGCTGAGTGATGGCCCGGGCGGCGCACTGGCCGCGCGGCGGGCAGCCTGTGTCAGGGCGCCGGCGTCTTCGGCGCGCTGGGGCGGCGTTTGTGCGGGGCGAGGCCCGAGGGTCCGGGTCATGGCGCTCAGATAGTGCCGGCGTTGTTGAAGACAGGTGGCCGGCCCTTTCCCATCTGTCGCCATTCGCCACCTTGGTGCTCGTGTTGACGCGCCCGGCATGCTCTGCGCGCATGACCGTCTCCCGACGCCCTCACCGGAGACTTCCCATGCCCCGCATCACCTGGCCGAACGGCGCGCGCGTTGCCTGTGCCATCA
Source organism: Pseudomonadota bacterium (assembly GCA_039027855.1). Taxonomy (GTDB): domain Bacteria; phylum Pseudomonadota; class Alphaproteobacteria; order Rhodobacterales; family Rhodobacteraceae; genus Thermohalobaculum. The sequence goes on from JBCCJI010000001.1 coordinate 4,725, forward strand.
CCTTCGACATCGACGCCGATTGCCTGATCCATACCGCCCGGCCAGCCGACGGGCATGATCGCCTGCACCCGATCACCATGGGGCGCTATGGGCCCTTGGTCGGGGTGCCGCGGATCCTCGAGACCTATCGCCGTCTGGGGCTGACGCAGAGTTTCTTCATGCCGGGCTGGTGCATGGAGCGCTATCCCGAGACGGTCGAGGCGGTTCTGACGGCAGGGCATGAGATCGGCCATCACTCCTGGTGCCACGAGGATCCGACGACCCATGACGACGCCCGCGAAGGCGCGCTGTTCGAGCGGGCGATGGAGACCCACCGCCGCATGACGGGCCGGGCGCCGCGCGGCTATCGCGCGCCGGTTTATAACGCGACGCACGGCGTGATCGACCGGCTGATCGCAGAGGGCTTTCTCTATGACAGCTCGCTGATGGCCGACGAGGTGCCCTACCTGATGCGCAGCGATGCGGGGCAGATCGTCGAGATCCCGCCACATTGGGGCAATGATGACTGGCCGCCCTTCGCCCATTACGAGGAGATCGGCTATATGATGCCGGTGCGCGCGCCCTCGGACGGGATGCGCGCCTTCTTCGAGGAGTTCGAGGCGGCCTATGCGGTCGGTGGGCTTTGGATGCCGGTCTGGCACCCGTTTCTGACCGGCCGTCTGGCGCGCTGGCACGTGGTCGAGCGTTGGCTGGAGCAGGTGCTGGAGAGGGGCGATGTCTGGTTCGCAACGCTCGAAGAGATCGCCCGGCATGTCATGACCCAGGAAAGCGCCCTCAGGGTCGAGCGGCTGCCCTATTTCGACGGCCCCGCCAACCCGATCGCCAGCTAAGCGGCATCGCGGCTGGTCGCCGCGATCCATCTTGCGGGGGTGCCCGGTGGCAGCGGCGGTCGCGGCGGGCGTGATGGGCAGGCTGAGCGGGGCTTCGCTGGGCTGGGGAGAAGCCGCGAGGGCTTCTGATCGAGCGTTTTGCGGGCGTCGGGCCGCGTCAAGGTCAAGCCGGCGTTGCCGGTCGCGTGCCGCGAACCTTGACCCGGCCCGACGCCCGCAGATCGCGCTTGGTGGCTGGCAAGGAGGGTGCAAGGGAGTGAAGCACTCTGGCGTCAGCGCGCGGCCTTGGCGGCCGCGATTAGCGTCCGGTCGCGGCCGGCGGGGCCGAGCAGGCTGAGGCCGATGGGGGCATCATCGACGCGAGCGACCGGCAGCGAGAGCTGCGGCAGACCCGCGAGACCGGCTGGGCAGAGCATGCGGAGCGCCCGGCTGCGGAAGCGATCCAGCACCGGCTCGGCTGCATCGCAGAGGGGCGCGGGGGCGGGGGCCGTCGGCAGCACCAGCAAGTGGTCAGCAGTCAGTACCTGTGCCATCCGCTCGCGGACGGCTTCGCGCGCTTTCTCGGCCTCGGCCCGTTCAGCCGGCGAGATGCGCGCGGCCATGGCGAAGCGGTCCGCCACGCCCGGGCCAAAGGCGGGCGTGTGCGCCTCGATCCAGGCGCCATGGGCGGCCCAGGCCTCGGCCGCCTGGATGACGCGGAAGGCGGCGAACCAGGCCGCGAGGCCATCGGGGGCGAGGACCACCGGCGTTGCCGGGCCATGTGCCCCCTCAAGGCGCGACAGTGGCTCGGCCAGGGCATCGACGGTGCTGGCCTCGGCCTCGGCCCAGATGTCCACCGGCAGCAGCAGGCGCTTGGGCCCGCCCTCGGCCGGCGCCATGCCGAAGACCTCGGCCACCCGATCCACGACATCCATCGAGCGGGCCAGCCAGCCCACGGCGTCGAAGCTCGGCGCCAGCGGCATCGTGCCCCCGATCGGCACCGCGCCGTGGGTCGTGCGCAGGCCCACCAGCCCGCAAAAGGACGCCGGGATGCGGACCGAGCCGCCGGTATCGGTGCCGAGCCCGATCTCGGCCATGCCGCCGGCCACCGCCGCGGCCGAGCCCGAGGACGAGCCACCGGGCATCCGGTCGGGCGCGGCGCTGTTGACCGGCGTGCCGTAATGCGCGTTGGCGCCCATGAGCGAATAGGCGAGCTCGTCGGTATGGGTCTTGCCCACCGCCTCGGCGCCGGCGGCGAGCAGCGTGGCGACCGCGGGGGCATGCGTCGTGGCCGGGGCATGGGTGCGCGCCCATTCCGGGTTGCCGCCGCCGGTCACCTGGCCGGCCAGATCAAACAGGTCCTTTACCGCGAGCGTCAGCCCGTCGAGCGGCCCGGCACCGGTCGGCGCCACGCGCACCGCCGAGACGAAGGCATTGAGCGGGTCGGTGGTGGCGCTGCTGGCGTTTCCTGTCTCGGTCATCGGCTCACTCCATCAACGAGACATGGGCGGCGACGATCCGCCAGCCTTCAGCGAGGCGCACCCAGGTCTGTTGCTGGCGCCCGATGCGGGCGGCGCCGTCGCGGGTGAACTCGGTGCTTGCCGTCGCCATGTCGGCGCCGAAGGTAGTGATGACGGTGCGCGTCAGGCGTCGGTCGAGGCCCTTTGACGGACGCGCGCGGCGAAAGGCCAGGATCTCGTCATGGCCATACAGGCATTCGGTCGCGCCGTAGCGCACGACCTGGGGCGCGTGCCAGAACAGCGCGTCGAGGGTGTCGACATCGTTGCCGGTCAGCGCCTGCTCGTAGGCTTCGAAGGCCACCTTCACCTCGGCCAACACGTTCGGATCGTTGATCTTCATGCCGAGCCCCCTCGTGCGCGGTCAGGGCGTCGGCCCAGGTGAGCAGGGATGACAGGCCGGCCGGTTGGTGTCGAGCGGCAATGGCGAGGGGTGCGTTGGGCCGGGCGGCGCGGCCATCGCCGGAAGATCGCGTGCCACCCGCATGCCCTGGGCCGGTTCACGCGTCACGGGTAGGCGCCCGGTCCGATTGAAGGCTTGGCCTTGGTGGCTTGGCGGGATCGAGGGTGCCGGGCTGACATATGCCTGCCCGTTTAACCTCTGGCTTTGATCGGTCGGTCGAGGCTGCCCTTGCCGGTCAGTGCGCGGCGAAATGGGTGGCCATGGCGTCGGCCGCGCGGGCGACGTGTTTCGGATCGTCGTAGAAGTCGAACTGCGTCACGTCCTCCAGCCAGCGCTCGGTCGCCTCGCCCGTGAAGGCGTCGAGGAAGCGGCGGAGGCCGTCGGGGATGGCGGCGGCCTCGGAGTGGACCACGGCCAGCGGTTTGTCGAAGGCTGCGGCATGGTCGGCCGGGTGATAGCTTAGCCATCCCTCCCACGAGGCCTGATCCCAGCGGTTGTCATAGGCCGCGATCGCCCCGCGCGCGGGGTCGTGATAATAGCCGCCGATGGGCATGAGCACGCCTTCCGCGCCCTCCGGGCCTGCGGCGGGGATGATCTGACCGCCCTCGGCCGCCGCGCGGCGCGAGACACCGATCAATCCGTCGACGCCCTCGGCGCCGCCATACACAGCCTCGACCAGGGCGCGGTCCTGCAGCCATGGCGCGACGAGGCCGACGCGTGTCACGGCCGGATTGCCGACGCTCGCATCGAGCATGTAGCCGGCCGAGGCGCAGATCCCGAGCCCGTGGATCGACGCGACATCGAGTGCATCGAGGCCCGATACATGGGCGATGGCCGCTTTGATATCGCTGATCTTGGCGGCCGGATCTTCGCGGTAGCGCACGCCCTGGGCCAAATCGCCCGACTTGCCCCAGCCGCGAAAGTCGAAGGTGAAGGCGGCGAAACCGCGCTCGACCATCGCCTCGGCATAGGTCTTGGGCATCTGCTCCTCAACCGAGGTCCAGGCGCCGGTGACGATGACCACCGGCAGCGGTGTCCCGTCATGGTTCTCGGGCAGGTAGAGCGTGCCGCGGAGCGTTGCGCCCTCGTTCGTGAAGGTCTGGACATGGATATGGGTCTGAGCCTGGGTCATGACATCCGCCAGTGCTGTGGTGGAAAGGAGGGCGCCCGCGATGACGCCCGTGACAGCGGCGGCGGTCATGGTGGTTGCGGCGAAGCGGGTGGAGCGGTGCATCGGTCATCTCCTCAAAGCGCGGTGCTGCGATGGGGAGACCATGACCGCCGGAGCCCCCAGGCGCAGGCGCCTTTCCTGCGCTCGGCTAGGCGGATCTTGCGCTTTGCCGCCTCACCCCGCGCGAAAGGCGCCCGGTGTGAGGCCCGCATGGCGCTTGAAATGGCTGGTGAAGCGGCTCGCATCGCCATACCCCACGCGCCAGGCGATCTCGGCCACGGGCAGCCGTGTCGTCGCCAGCAGGCCCTCGGCCAGACGCATGCGCGCGCGGATCACGTATTGCAGGGGTGCCAGGCCCGTCGCCGCCTTGAAGGCGCGGGCGAAGTGATAGGGGCTCATCGCCGCGAGCGCTGCCAGCGTCTCCAGTCCATGATCGGCGGCGGGATCGTCCTCGATCGCCTCGATGGCGCGCGACAGGCGCGGGTCATGGGTGTGCTTTGCATCTGAGTCACTGGTCCCGACGATCCGCGCGATCTCGGCCGCCATGGCCCGGCTCATCGTCTCGCGGTAGAGCGCATCGGCGCCGGCGAAGCGGTCGGATGCCAGCGCCATCTGCACCAGCATCGGGTCGAGCGTGCCGACGACAGGGCGCATGGCGTCGGGCCGGCTGAGCCCTGCCTCGGTCAGCAGCGCGGCGTCGATCTCGACCATGCGCACCGATAGCGGCGCGTCGAATTCGCAAAACCCCTCGGCGCCCGTTGGCATGATCCAGCCTTCCAGCGCCCTCAGCGGGTGGCTCTGGCGCCTGTCGCCGCCGATGGCCAGGCGATGCGTCGGCTGATCGTCGAGAAAGATGCCGAGCGTCAGCCTTGCCAGGGCGAAGGGCCCACCACCGGGCTCAAGACGGTGCGTGCTGCTGAGGATCCGGCTCATCGGCCAAGTGTAGGGCACCGGTGGCGGATTTGCCGCCCCTAACCTGGCTCGACCCCGGCCAGATCGTCGGTCACCACCACCTCCGTACCCCAGCTGGCGCAGCGCCGGGCCAGTACCGGGGGCAGGGGGCGATCGGTGAAAAGCCCGCTGAGATCCGCCATCGAGGCGATGCGCACCGGCGCCGTTCGTGCCAGCTTCATGTGATCGGCGACCAGATAGGTGCGCCGGGCCTGCGCGATGATGGTCTGGCTGACGCCGACCTCCTGCGGGTCGAAGTCGAGCAGATCACCGTCCTCGTCCATCGCCGAGCAGCCGATGACCGCGATATCGACCTTGAATTGCTCGATCACCCGCATCGTCAGCGCACCCGTCAGCCCACCGTCGAAGCGGCGCAGCGTGCCGCCGGCCAGCACGATCTCGCAGCTCGGTGCCTCGGCCAGGATGTTGGCGACGTTGATACTATTGGTCACCACCATCAGGTTGGGCCGGCCGAGCAAGGCGCGGGCCACTGCCTCGGTCGTCGTGCCGATATTGAGGAACAGCGAGGCGTGCTCGGGGATGATCGCCGCGCAGGCGGCGGCGATGCCGTCCTTGGCCTCTTCGTTCAGGCGTCGGCGGTCCTCGTAGCGGAGGTTGTGGACGCTGGAGCGCAGGATCGCGCCGCCGTGGACACGGTTCAGCTGCCCGTCCTCGGCCAGTTCGGTCAGATCGCGCCGGATCGTCTGATGCGTGACCCCGAAATGCTCGGCGAGGTCGTCGACCAGCACACGGCCGTCGCGACGCGCGATCTCCAGGATCTCCTGATGGCGGAAGGACAGGGCGCAGGCTCCTTGTAGGTGGCTGGCTGCAGTCATGTTCGTTTGTGATTGAGTCTGCCGCTCTCGTATCGACGATCAAGGATTTTCCGCGCAAATAGGGATCGTTTTGCGCTGAATTCGGGCGTGCATCATCCTTGCGACGCATGCTAAGCGGTTAAAACGCGCAGAAAAGAAAAATCTCTTTGACGAAACGCGCCTCGATGTGGTTCGTATGACGCCATGGTGAACGGCAAGGCTCAACATGGAGCAAGCGCGGACGCCGCCGTCGATCTCTTTGTCATCGGTGGTGGCATTAATGGCTGTGGCATTGCCCGCGACGCGGCAGGGCGCGGTTTCAGCGTGGCGCTGGCCGAGATGCACGATCTTGGATGGGCGACGTCATCGGCCTCGACCAAGCTGTTCCACGGCGGTCTGCGCTATCTGGAGTACTTCGAGTTCCGGCTGGTGCGTGAAGCGCTCCAGGAGCGTGAGACGCTGCTTAGGGCGATGCCGCATATCGCCTGGCCGATGCGCTTTGTCATCCCGCTCCATTCCGGCATGCGGTTCGATACGACGACACCGGCGGCGCGTCTGCTGGCCCGGGTGATGCCCTGGATGAAGGGACGTCGGCCTGACTGGATGATCCGACTTGGCCTGTTTCTGTACGACACGATGGGTGGGCGACAGATCCTGGCCGGCACGCACAAGCTCAATCTCGCCACCGATCCCGCGGGCCAACCGCTCAAATCCGAGTATCGGCGCGCCTTCGAATACGCCGATTGCTGGGTGCAGGATTCGCGGCTCGTGATCCTGAACGCCCGCGATGCCGAGGCGCGCGGCGCCGAGATCATGACCCGCACGCGGGTCGTCTCGGCCGAGCGGGCCGACGGGCTGTGGCGCATCGTGATCGAGGATACCAACACCGGCGCTCGGCGCGAGCGCTGTGCCCGGATGATCGTCAACGCTGCCGGCCCCTGGGCGGGAAAGGTGATCCAGAGCGCAATGCGCGCCAATGCGGGTGCCAGCGTGCGCCTGGTGCGGGGCAGCCATATCGTGACGCGGCGTCTCTTCGCGCATGACCGCGCCTATTTCTTCCAGGGCGGCGATGGGAGGATCATCTTCGCGATCCCCTACGAGACCGATTTTACCCTGATCGGCACCACCGATGCCGAGCATGCCGAGCCGGATCAGCCGGCGGTCTGCACCGAGGCCGAGCGCGACTACCTGCTGGCGTTCGCCTCGACCTATTTCGAACAGCCCGTGACGGCCGACGACGTGGTCTGGACCTATTCGGGCGTGCGCCCGCTCTATGACGATGGCGCATCGTCCGCGACGGCGGCGACGCGGGAATATGTGCTGAAGCTCGATGCCGATGCAGGCGCTCCGGTGCTGAATGTCTTTGGCGGCAAGATCACTACCTACCGCCGACTGGCCGAGAACGCGTTGGAGCAGATTGAGACCGCGCTTGCGCGGCCCGGCCAGCGCTGGACCGCCGGCGTCGCTCTGCCGGGGGGCGACTTTCCGGTCGACGGGGTTAAAGCGTTGGTGGCGACGCTGCGTGCGGGCCGGCCGTTCCTGACCGAGGATTGGGCGCTCCGTCTGGTGCGCGCCTACGGAACCGAGGCGCTGACGCTGCTCGGCACCGCGCGGGCCGCGGCAGACCTGGGCCGCCACTTCGGCGCGACCTTGACCGAGCGTGAGCTTGACTGGCTGATGAGCCGCGAATGGGCCGAGACGGCCGAGGATGTGATCTGGCGCCGCTCGAAACTTGGCCTCCGAATGTCGGCCGAAGAGGTCACGGCGCTTGACGACTGGATGGCGAGACGGCGTTCTGCTCCTGTCGCGGCCGAGTAATGCTCGACCGCGAACCATAACGATAACGGCGTCCACCGAGGCGCCGCGGGAGGACTGAGACATGACCCTCGTCTTTGAAGGCGTGTCCAAGATCGTGGGCGGTCAGGTGCATATCCACCCGACCGACCTGACGCTGGAAAAGGGCACGATGAATGTCCTGCTCGGCCCCACGCTTTCCGGCAAGACATCGCTAATGCGCCTGATGGCGGGGTTGGACAAACCCGCCGGCGGGCGCGTGCTGTGGGAGGGTGAGGACGTCACCGCCAAGCGCGTGCAGGACCGCAACGTGGCGATGGTCTACCAGCAGTTCATCAACTACCCGTCGATGACGGTGTTCGAGAATATCGCCTCGCCGCTCCGCCTGCAGGGCATCGGCAAGGACGAGATCAAGCGCGGCGTCGGCGAGGCGGCGGAGCTGATGAAGCTGACGCCGATGCTGGGTCGGAAGCCGCTGGAGCTCTCGGGCGGGCAACAGCAGCGCTGTGCGCTGGCCCGCGCGCTGGTCAAGGATGCCGGGCTGGTGCTGCTGGACGAGCCGCTCGCCAATCTCGATTACAAGCTGCGCGAGGAATTGCGGGTCGAGATCCCGAAGATCTTCGAGGCCTCGGGTGCGATCTTCGTCTATGCGACGACCGAGCCTGAGGAGGCCCTGCTGCTAGGCGGGCGCACGGCCACGTTGTGGGAAGGCCGCGTCACGCAGTTCGGCCCGACCCCGGATGTCTATCGCCGCCCGGTCGATGCGACGACGGCGCGCGTGTTCTCGGACCCGCCGATGAACTTTCTGCGCATCTCCAAGACCGGCGGGCGGCTGCTGTTCGGCGATGGTCAGGCGGTGCCGGCGACCGGGCCGCTGGGGTCGCTGGCCGACGGGCGTTACATGGCGGGCTTTCGCCCCAACCATCTGGAGATCGAGCGCCACGCCGCCGATGCCATGACCTTCACGGCGACGCTGGCGGTGACGGAGATCACCGGCTCGGAGACCTTCATCCATCTCGACCACCATGGCGAGCGCTGGGTCGGCCTGATCCACGGTGTGCGCGATCTGGAGATCGGGGCGGCGACCGAGGTCTATCTCGACCCCGCCCATGTCTATGTGTTCGGCGAGCACGGCCCCCTCGTCGCCCCCGCCGCCTATGCCGTAGCGGCCTGAGGGAGGGAGCGATGGCCTCGATCACGCTGGAGAACCTGGCGCATTCCTACCTGTCCAAGCCGAAGGGCGAGGATGACTACGCGCTGAAGCAGCTGGACCACCAATGGGCCGATGGCGAGGCCTATGCCCTGCTGGGCGCCTCGGGTTGCGGGAAGTCCACGCTGCTCAACATCATCTCGGGGCTCTTGGAGCCCTCGCGCGGGCGGATCCTGTTCAATGGCGAGGACATGACCCATGCGCCGACGGCAGAGCGCAACATCGCGCAGGTGTTCCAGTTCCCCGTCGTCTACGACACGATGACTGTGCGCGATAACCTCGCCTTCCCCCTCCGCAATCGCGGCCATGACGCGGCCTACGTCGCCGAGCGCGTGCAGACCATCGCGAAGATGATCGGGATGGAGGACGTGCTGGGCCGCAAGGCACGCGGCCTGACGGCGGATGCCAAGCAGAAGATCTCGCTTGGCCGAGGGATGGTGCGCGAGGACGTCAACGCGCTGTTGTTCGACGAGCCGCTGACGGTGATCGACCCGCAGATGAAGTGGGAACTGCGCACACAACTCAAGTCGCTGCATCACCAGTTCGGCCACACGATGATCTACGTCACCCACGACCAGACCGAGGCACTGACCTTCGCCGACAAGGTGGTGGTGATGCATGACGGGCGCGTGGTGCAGATCGGCACGCCGCAAGAGCTGTTCGAGCGCCCCGCGCATACCTTTGTCGGCTATTTCATCGGCTCGCCCGGCATGAACCTGATCCCCGCCCGGGTCGAGGGCGCCACGGCCTATGTCGACGGCGCAACCATCCCGCTTGGCCGCGGCTACGAGGCACTGGAAGGCCGGATCGAGATCGGGGTGCGGCCCGAGTTTGCGCGCCTGTCGGCCAGTGAGGGCCTGCCGATCAAAATCGAGCGGGTCGAGGATGTCGGGCGCCACCGCATCGTGCGTGCGCGGTTTTTCGGCACCGACATCAACATCATCGCGGGCGAAGACGCCGCGATCGGCACCGATCAGACCCGCGTCACTTTCGACCCGGCCCACGTCAACGTCTACCGCAACGACTGGCTGGTCGAAGGCGCGCGCATCGGGGAGGCCGCCTGATGGAGAAGACGGTCAACCAAAAGGCCTGGTTCCTGGTCCTGCCGGTGCTGGTGCTGGTCGCCTTCTCGGCGGTCATCCCGCTGATGACGGTCGTGAACTACTCGGTGCAGGACACGTTCGGGAATAACGAATTCTTCTGGGTGGGCCTCGAGTGGTTCGTCCAGGTGCTCGAAGACGACCGGATGTGGAACGCGCTGCAGCGTCAGCTGATCTTCTCGGGCGTCATCCTCGCCATCGAGATCCCGCTCGGCATCTACGTGGCGCTCAACATGCCCAAAAAGGGTTTCTGGGCCTCGGTTTGTCTGGTGCTGATGGCGCTGCCGCTGCTGATCCCGTGGAACGTGGTCGGCACGATCTGGCAGATCTTCGGTCGCCAGGACATCGGTCTCTTGGGCTACACGTTGGCGGCCATCGGGGTCGATTACAACTACACCGCCAACGTGTTCGACGCCTGGGTGACGGTCATCGTGATGGATGTCTGGCACTGGACGTCGCTGGTCGCGCTGCTCGCCTATGCCGGGCTGCAGTCGATCCCCAGCGCCTATTACCAGGCCGCCAAGATCGACCAGGCGAGCCGGTGGAAGGTGTTCCGCTATATCGAGCTGCCCAAGATGCAGGGCGTGCTGATGATCGCGATCCTGCTGAGGTTCATGGACAGCTTCATGATCTATACCGAGCCCTTCGTCGTCACCGGCGGCGGCCCGGGCAGTGCGACGACGTTCCTGTCCATCGACCTCGTCAAGATGGCGCTGGGGCAGTTCGATCTTGGCCCCGCGGCAGCGTTCTCGATCATGTACTTCCTGGTCATCCTGTTGATTTCCTGGGTGTTCTACACCGTCATGACCAACCTTGAGAAACGGGAGGGCGCATGATGGCCGACGCTACGGCATCCCGCGCCGCCACGACCGAGGCGCGCAGTATCGCCCTGCCGCGCATCAACAGCTCAGCCGTGGTGATGACGCTCTACCTCGTGTTCCTGCTGCTGCCGATCTACTGGCTTGTGAATATGAGCCTGAAGACCAATGCCGAGATCCTCGGCAGCTTCACGCTGTTCCCGCAGAACCTGACCTTCGAGAACTACGCGACGATCCTGACCGATCCGTCCTGGTACATGGGCTATGTGAATTCGCTGATTTACGTGGTGCTGAACACGGTGATCTCGATCGCGGTGGCGCTGCCGGCGGCCTATGCGTTTTCGCGCTATAGCTTCATGGGCGACAAGCACCTGTTCTTCTGGCTGCTGACCAACCGCATGGCCCCGCCGGCGGTCTTCGCCCTGCCGTTCTTCCAGCTTTATTCGTCGGTCGGGCTGTTCGACACGCATATCGCGGTGGCGCTGGCGCATTGCCTGTTCAACGTGCCGCTGGCGGTCTGGATCCTCGAGGGGTTCATGCGCGGCGTACCGAAGGAGATCGACGAGACCGCCTATATCGACGGCTACAGCTTCGGGCGGTTCTTCACGCGGATCTTCATGCCGCTGATCAGCTCCGGTATCGGCGTGGCGGCGTTCTTCTGCTTCATGTTCTCCTGGGTCGAACTGCTGCTCAGCCGCACGCTGACCTCGGTCGATGCCAAGCCCATCGCGGCGACGATGACCCGCACGGTCTCGGCCTCCGGCCTCGACTGGGGCGTGCTGGCCGCGGCGGGCGTCCTGACCATCGTGCCGGGCGCGCTCGTGATCTATTTCGTGCGCAACTACATCGCCAAGGGCTTCGCGTTGGGGCGGGTGTGATGGGTCAGTTCCGTCAATGGCGTAATCGACCGAGCGAGCACGTAGACCCTCGGGCCGAGAAACTGCAGGAACTCCTTGGCTCGCTCTGTGTGGAGTTGGGTTTTTGCAACCGGCTCACTGCTCAGGACGTGTATGCGCTCGACGACGGCGCTTTCGCGCGGAAGGTGATGGAAGCGGAGGGCATGGAGCCGTTCGGAGGGTCCGGCTGTTTGTCCGTGATCGCCGCCCGGCACCGCGCGGAGATCCCTCGCCTAGGCGAGCCAGATTGATGACCGGTCGAGCGAAGCAACTACACGTGGCGCTGACCCCGTTGATCCAGGCGCGGATCGACGGGCTCGGCGACGGCGCCAGCACGCACCTTAAGGATCTGCTCGCGCCCGAGTGGCGGGGCATCCTCAACAAGCGCGGGCTCGACGCGATCTTCGCCCGCTACGTCTCGCGCGGGGGCCTCTTCGCCAACCTTGTGCCCGAACCCGGCAACATCGCCGGCAACCATTTCTACCGGAGGGTGGCCTGATGGAATGGATGGCCTGGACCTGGCCGACGGCGGTCTTCTTCATGGTGATCGCCTCGCTGCTGATCGCCATGACCGTGCTGGCGATCAAGTATCCCGAGACGCCGCGCATCGGCATCCTGCGCATCGAGACGACGCGCGGCGACCGGCTCTTCATCACGCTGCTCGGCTCGGCCTTCATCAACCTCGCCTGGCTGGGGCTTGAGGCCGGGCCGCAACCCTATGCCCTCGGCGTCTGCGCCGTCTGGGCGGCCATCGTTTTCCGCTGGGTCTGACATCACCGACCCAGCGTTACCCGAGACATACCGCCCGGCCCCCGGCATGGTCCGGCCCGGGCGGTAGGTGATCCGACCCCCTCAAACAAACAAAGACTTGGGAGGACTTCCATGAAAACCACCATCCAGACGACGACGGCGCTCGGCCTCGTCATGGGCCTCATGGCCACGCCCGCTTGGGCGGATATGGAGGCCGCGCGCGCCTTCCTCGACAACGAGATCGCCGGCCTCTCGGTCCTCTCGCGCGGGGAGCAGGAGGCGGAGATGCAGTTCTTCGTCGACGCTGCCGCACCCTTCCAGGGCATGGAGATCAACGTCGTCTCCGAGACCATCACCACGCATAGCTACGAGGCGAGCGTGCTGGCCCCGGCCTTCAGCGCGATCACCGGCATCCAGGTCACCCATGACCTGATCGGCGAGGGCGACGTGGTCGAGAAGCTGCAAACCCAGATGCAGACGGGCGAGAACATCTACGACGCCTATGTCAACGATAGCGACCTGATCGGCACGCATTGGCGCTATCAGCAGGTGCGCAACCTGACCGACTGGATGGCGGGCGAGGGCGCGGATGTCACGCTGCCGACGCTGGATCTCGACGATTTCATCGGCACCTCCTTCACCACCGGCCCGGACGGCAAGCTGTACCAGCTGCCCGACCAGCAGTTCGCCAACCTCTACTGGTTCCGCTACGACTGGTTCACCGACGAGAAGAACATGGCGGAGTTCGAGGCCGAGTACGGCTATCCGCTGGGCGTGCCGGTCAACTGGTCGGCCTATGAGGACATCGCCGCCTTCTTCACCGGCCGCGACCTCAGCCATCTGGGTGTCGAGGGCGAGGTCTACGGCAACATGGACTACGGCAAGAAGGATCCGAGCCTCGGCTGGCGCTATACCGATGCCTGGATGTCGATGGCCGGCATGGGCGATATCGGCGAGCCGAACGGCCTGCCGGTCGACGAATGGGGCATCCGCGTCAACGACACCAGCCAGCCGGTCGGCAGCTGCGTCGCGCGTGGCGGGGCCACCAACTCACCGGCCGCGGTCTATGCGGTCAACAAGGCCATCGAGTGGTTGCAGGAGTACTCGCCCCCCACCGCCGCGGGCATGACCTTCGGCGAGGCAGGCCCGATCCCTGCGCAGGGCCAGATCGCACAGCAGATGTTCTGGTACACCGCCTTCACCGCCGACATGGTGGGTGAGGGCGCGACGGCCGTGCTGAATGATGACGGCACGCCCCGCTGGCGCATGGCCCCCTCGCCCCGTGGTGCCTATTGGCAGGACGGCATGAAGGTCGGCTATCAGGATGCGGGGTCCTGGACGCTGATGCAGTCGACGCCGGTCGACCGGGCCAAGGCCGCCTGGCTCTACGCCCAGTTCGTGGTGTCCAAGACGGTGGATCTCAAGAAGTCCGACGTCGGCCTCACCTTCATCCGCGAGAGCACGATCAACTCCGATCACTTCACGGAGCGCGCCGATAAGCTCGGCGGTCTGATCGAGTTCTATCGCTCGCCGGCCCGCGTGCGCTGGTCGCCGACGGGCACCAACGTGCCGGATTATCCGCGTCTGGCGCAGCTCTGGTGGCAGAACATCGGTGATGCCATGTCGGGCGACAAGACCGCCCAGGAGGCGCTGGATGCGCTTTGCGCCGATCAGGAGCGGGTGCTGACCCGGCTTGAGCGTGCTGGTGTGCAGGGTGGGCTCGGCCCGGTTATGAACGACGATCAGGGTGCCGATTTCTGGCTGAGCCAGCCAGGCGCGCCCAAGGCCAAGCTCGACAACGAGAAGCCGACGCCGGTCACCGTCAGCTATGATGAGCTGATCCAGTCCTGGCAGAACTGAGGGCCTGGCGGGGCCAATCTCCCCGCCAGTTCCCAAACGACCGCTGCGGCGCGCCTTGCCAAGGGCGCGCCGCAGTCATGAGGGGCCGCGCTGCCATGCGGCACGCCGATCCCGTGACATGAGAGCGACGCCGATGAGCCTCCCCCCGTTCAGTCTGGTCGCCCCGCGCGAAATCGTCTTCGGCCGCGGTCGCGCAACCGAGTCGGCGCCCCGCATCGCGGCGTTCGGCCGTTCGGTGTTCCTGGTGCATGGGCAGAACGCAGATCGCGCGGCCTGGCTGGTCGAGGCGCTGCAGGCGGAGGGTGCCGATGTCGCGTCCTTCGCCTGCGCCGGTGAGCCCGACATGGCTGTGCTGGACGCGGCCGCCGCCGCGGCGCGCGGCGCTTCGGTCGTCGTGGGGCTTGGCGGTGGGGCGGCGATGGATCTGGCCAAAGCGGCGGCGGCCCTCGCCACAGCGGCCGGCCCGGCGCTCCGATATCTTGAGGTCGTCGGCGAAGGCCGGCCGCTAGAGGCCGATCCGCTGCCCTTCGTCGCTTTGCCCACAACCGCGGGTACCGGGGCGGAGGCGACCAAGAACGCGGTGATCGGTGTGCCGGCCGAGCGGCGCAAGGTCTCGCTCCGCGATCCGCGCATGCTGGCCGATCTCGCCCTCGTCGATCCGGCGCTGACCGATGGCTGCCCCTGGGGCGTCACGCTGGCCTCGGGCCTCGATGCGATCACACAGGTGATCGAGCCCTATCTGTCCTCCCGCGCCAATCCGCTGACCGACGCGCTTTGCCGTCAGGCGATCCCCATGGGCCTCGCCGCGCTCCGTCGTCTCGCCGAGGGCGACAATGCGGATGCCCGGGATACGATGGCTTTCGTTTCGCTCTGCGGTGGGCTGGCGCTCGCGAACGCCGGTCTTGGCGTGGTGCATGGTCTGGCCGGGGTTCTGGGCGGTGTGACAGGTGCGGCCCATGGAGCTATCTGCGGGCGCCTTTTGCCTTTCGGTATCGACGCCAATGCCGCCGTGGCTGGAGGCGAGACCGCGCGCCGTATCGAGGAGGTGCGCCACTGGATCGGCACCGCCCTCGATGTCGCACCCGGCGAGGCAACCGCAACGCTTGCCGCCTGGAGCGCGGATCGGGGCCTGCCCGGTCTCGCCGCGATGGGGCTCGGTAAGGATCAGATCGCGCCGTTCGCTGAGGCCTCGGCGCGCGCCTCCTCGATGAAAGCCAACCCCGTCCCACTCTCCACGGCCGATCTTGAACGACTGCTTAAGAACGCCCTCTGACGCCACGCATGTCGCGCGCGATGCGCGGGTGACGGGCCGGGTCAAGGGTCGCGCCAGCGACGGGCGCCAGCCCGCTTGCCCTTGAGGCGGCCCGACAGCCGCAACACGCTCGATCAGAAGCCGCCTGCGGCTTCTGCCCAGCCACCCTTTGTGGGGGCGGCGCGGAAAGAGCGCAGACCGGTCGTGCACCTGGGCGTGACACCAGGCGCCCCCGCAAACTGCATCGCAGCGACCAGCCGCGATACCGCTTGCCTTGCTATCGGTCCGCGGTCTGCCAGCGCGGGTTCTGCCAGGGCACCCGGTTGTCGCGGGGCAGGGGGTCGCGGCCCAGGATCAGGTCCGAGGCCTTCTCGCCCACCATGATCGAGGGCGCGTTCAGGTTGCCATTGGTGATGCGCGGAAAGATCGCGCTGTCGGCCACGCGCAACCGATCGACGCCGATCACGCGGCAGGCCGGATCGACCACCGCCATGGGGTCGTCGGCGCGGCCCATCCGGCAGGTGCCGCAGGGGTGATAGGCGCTCTCGGCATGCTCGCGGATCGCCTCGTCCAGCGCCTCGTCCGACTGCGCCTCGTCGCCGGGCTGGATCTCGTGGCCGCGATAGGGGTCCAGCGGCGCCTGCGAGAATACCTCGCGCGCGGCCCGGATGGCGCGGCGAAAGACGGTCCAGTCGTCCTCGTGGCTCATATAGTTGAACCGGATCGAGGGCGCGGCCGCGGGCTCGGCCGAGCTTAGCCGGACCGTACCGCGCGAGGGCGAGCGCATTGGGCCCACATGGGCCTGCCAGCCATGCCCCTCGGCCGCGACCTGGCCGTCATAGCGCACGGCGAGTGGCAGGAAGTGGAACTGGATATCCGGGTAGTCGATCCCGGCTGCGGATCGGATGAAGGCCGCGCTTTCGAACTGGTTCGACGCGCCGGGCCCCGTGCCGGTGAACAGCCATCGCGCGCCGACCCAGGCCTTGCCGAGCAGGCTCCAGTAGCGGAAGAGGGTCACAGGCTGGGTCGCGGCCTGCTGGACATACATCTCCAGGTGGTCCTGCAGGTTGGCGCCCACGCCGGGCCGGTCGGCCACGACCTCGATGCCGTGCTCGGCCAGATGCGCGGCCGGTCCAATCCCCGACAGCATCAACAGTTTGGGCGAGTTGATGGCGGAGGCCGCGAGGATCACCTCGCGCCGGGCCGCCACTGTCACCCTGCGCCCGCCCTTCCGAGCGATGACGCCGATCGCCCGGCCGCCCTCGATCACGACGCGCTCCACCTCGGCGCGGACAAGATCGCAATTCTGCCGCTTGAGCGCGCGCTTCAGATAGGCGTTGGCGGTCGACCAGCGGCGGCCCCGCCAGATGGTGGCCTCCATCGGGCCGAAGCCTTCCTGCTTCTCGCCGTTATAGTCGTCGGTCCGCTCGTACCCCGCCGCCGCGCCAGCCGCGACAAAGGCCGCGTGCAGCGGGTTCTCTCGCGTGCCGCGGCTCACATGCAGCGGGCCGTCGCTGCCGCGCCAGTCCGGGTCGCCGCCATGGCCGCCGTCGTGCCAGCATTCCATCCGTCGGTAGTAGGGCAGCACATCGGCATAGCCCCAGCCATCGGCCCCCTGTTCGGCCCAGTGGTCGAAGTCGCCGGCATGCCCGCGCACATAGACCATGCCGTTGATCGAGGAGGAGCCGCCGATCACCTTGCCCCTCGGGCAAGCCAGCCGGCGGTTGTTGAGGTTGGCCTCGGGTTCCGAGCGGTAGCCCCAGTCGTAGATCGACATGTTCATCGGGAAGGACAGCGCGCCCGGCATCTGGATCAGCGGGCCCATATCGCTGCCGCCGGCCTCGATCACCAGCACGCTCGACCGGCCGTCCTCGCTCAACCGATAGGCCATCGCCGACCCGGCCGAACCCGAGCCCACGATGACAAAGTCTGCCTCCAGCCGTTCCATCGTCGCCTGCCTGCCCGTGACACCGGCGGGTGCCGGGCACCGAACCGCCGAAAAGCTATTGCCGAGCGCCCATCTCGCCTGCACTGATCGTCTGGTCAATCAGACGGCGCCGCTGGGCGGCCATGCGCCACGCGCAGGGCCCGCGCGCGCCGCGCCACCGACAGGAGAGATCCCATGGCCATCCATCGCCGCCCCTTCGCCGCGACCGCCGCAGTCCTCGTCCTCGCGCCCTCGCTTGCGCTGGCCGAGTGCGGCGAGATCACTTTCTCCGACGTGGGCTGGACCGACATCACCGCGACCACGGCGGTGACGACCACGGTGCTGGAGGCGCTGGGCTACGAGACCGAGATCAAAGTGCTGTCGGTGCCGGTGACCTATGCCTCGATGGCCGCCGGCGATATAGACATCTTCCTCGGCAACTGGATGCCGACGATGGAGGCCGATATCGCGCCCTATCGCGAGGCCGGCACCGTGCTGACCGTGCGTGACAACCTGCAGGGCGCGAAGTACACACTGGCGACCAATGCGGCGGGGGCGGCGCTGGGGATCACGACCTTCGATGCCATCGCGGCCAATGCCGAGGCGCTGGACAGCAAGATCTACGGCATCGAGCCCGGCAATGACGGCAACCGCCTGATCATCGACATGATCGAGCAGAATGCCTTTGGGCTGGATGGCTTCGAGGTCGTCGAAAGCTCCGAGCAGGGCATGCTGGCGCAGGTAGGCCGGGCCGACAGCCGGGGCGAGCCGGTGGTGTTCCTGGGCTGGGAACCGCACCCGATGAACGCCAATTTCGAGCTGACCTACCTGGAGGGTGGCGACGATTTCTTCGGTCCCGATCTGGGTGGCGCGACGGTGTTCACCAATACCCGCACCGATTTCGCGACCGACTGCCCGGCGGTGGGCACGCTGCTAGACAACCTCGTTTTCTCGCTTGAGATGGAGAACGCGATCATGGGTGCGATCCTGAATGACGGCGAGGATCCGGGCGATGCCGCGGTGGCCTGGCTGACCGCCAACCCCGATGTGCTGGATGCTTGGCTGGAGGGTGTGAGCGCCGCGGATGGCAGCCCCGCCACCAAGGATGCCGTGATCGCCGCCATCGGCGGCTGAGCCGGCTGAAGCAGGGCCGGGAGGGGCCAGATGATCGACTGGGCGCTGTTGCTGCTGTTCGCCCCGGCCTGTTTCGCGATCAACATCGCGCCGGGGCCGAACAACCTGTTGGCCTTCGCCACCTCGGCGCGGGCGGGGGCAGGCGTGGCGCTGATCGGCGGTGCCGGGCGGCTCGCGGCCTTCGCGGCGATGATCGCGTTGGCGGCGGCGGGGCTCGGCATCCTGCTCCTCGCCTCTGAGATCGGCTTTGCCGCGGTCAAACTGGCGGGCGCGGCTTATCTGATCTGGGTTGGCTATAAGCTGTGGACCGCGCCGGTGCCTCGGGAGGCGCATGGCGCCGTGCGCGTCCGCCCGGTCGATCAGATCCGCAACGAGTTCCTGATCGCGGCCGGGAACCCCAAGGCCATCGCGACCTTCATCGCCTTCTTTCCGCAGTTCGTCGACACCGCCCAGCCGATTGCCATCCAGTTCCTGATCCTGGGCATCGCATTTCTGCTGCTCGAAGGTCTGGCGCTCGCCCTTTATGTCGTCGCCGGGCGCGTCGCGCGTCGCCTGCTCGAGCGGCCCTCGCGCCTGCGTCTGCTGAACCGTGGCACCGGGGCCTTCCTGATCGGCTCGGGCGTTACGCTCGCCCTGTCACAGCGGGCCTGAGGCAGCGGGATGGAGTGGCTCGAAGACCAGAAGGTCCCCGTCGGGCGCACCGCCAAGAGCGTGTTTGACTGGCTGCAGGCCAATGCGACCGGCTTCTTCGACGCGCTGGCCGCGGCGATGGAGGTGCTGATCGACGGGCTCTTGTGGGTGATGCAGGCGCCCCATCCGCTGATCGTGGTCGTGCTGCTGACCGGCCTTGCCTGGTGGCTGCACCGGGGCTGGAAGACACCCACCTTTATCGCGGTCGGGCTGCTCTTCGTGATCAACCAGGGCTATTGGGAGGAGACGACCGAAAGCCTGACGCTCGTCCTCTCCTCCTGCGTCGTTTGCATGGGGATCGGCGTGCCGCTGGGGATCTGGGCGGCGCATCGCCCGGGGCTCTACACCGCAATGCGCCCGGTGCTGGATTTGATGCAGACGCTGCCGCCCTTCGTCTACCTGATCCCGGCCATCGTGTTCTTCGGCATCGGTATGGTGCCGGGGCTGATCGCAACGATCATTTTCGTCGTCCCGGCGCCGCTCAGGCTGACGCATCTGGGGATCTCGGCCACGCCCAAGCCCTTGATCGAGGCGGCGGATGCCTTCGGCGCCTCGGCTATGCAGAAACTGGTCAAGGTGGAGCTGCCCTACGCCCTGCCGCAGATCATGGCGGGGCTCAACCAGACGATCATGCTGTCGCTCTCGATGGTGGTGATCGCGGCGCTGGTGGGCGCTGACGGGCTGGGCGTGCCGGTGGTGAGGGCGCTGAATTCGGTGAACGCCTCGCTGGGCTTTGAAAGCGGTTTCGTCATCGTCGTCGTCGCCATCCTGCTGGATCGCCTGCTGCGCCTCGGTGCCGCGAAATGATCACGGCGACCGACAGCGCGGCCGAAGAGGGCAGCGGCGAGAAGACCGCGGCCGTCGTCTTCGACACCGTCTCCATCGTGTTCGGCGACGCGCCTGCAAGCGCGCTGCCGGCGATGGATGCCGGCAAAAGCCGCGCCGAGGTGCAAGAGGCGACGGGCCAGGTGCTCGGCGTGCATGACTGCAGCCTGACCGTCGGCACGGGCGAGATCGTGGTGCTGATGGGCCTCTCGGGCTCGGGCAAATCCACGCTGTTGCGCGCGGTCAATGCGCTGAACCCGGTGACGCGGGGCCGGGTGCTGATCGATGGCGGCGATGACCGGATGGAGGAGGTGACCGGCGCCGATGCCGCCACGCTCCGGCGCCTGCGGCGTGGACGCGTCGCCATGGTCTTCCAGCAATTCGCGCTGCTGCCCTGGCGCAATGTGCTCGACAACGTGGCGCTCGGGCTCGAACTCGCCGGGCTGTCGCGGGCCGCACGCGAGGAACGCGCCCGCGCGCAGCTGTCGCTGGTCGGGCTTGACGGCTGGGCAGACCGGCAAGTCAGCGAGCTGTCGGGCGGCATGCAACAGCGTGTGGGGCTTGCCCGCGCCTTTGCGGGCGAGGCGCCGATCCTGTTGATGGATGAGCCGTTCTCGGCGCTCGACCCGCTGATCCGCACGCGATTGCAGGATGAGCTGCTGGAGCTTCAGACCCGGCTGAAACGCACCATCATCTTCGTTAGCCACGACCTGGACGAGGCCTTCAAGCTGGGCGACCGGATCGCCATCATGGAGGGCGGGCGCATCGTGCAATGCGGTACCCCGCGCGAGATCGTGCTGCAGCCCGCCAATGACTACGTCGCGGCCTTTGTCGCCAACATGAACCCGCTGCTGCTGCTGACCGCCGAGGACGTGATGCATGCCGACCCGGTCGCTGCCGCTGCCCTGCCGGACGATGCGCGAACGGTGGAGGCGAATGCCCGCGCGACCGACATGGCGCGCCTGGCGGCCGAAGCGAATGCGCCGCTCCGCGTACTGCGCGGCGGGGTGCCGGTGGGCACGCTCAGCCCGGCCGATCTGCTGCGCGCCATCGCCGGGCGCGAGGGGTAGGCAAGGCGCTTAGCTGAAGCTGTTCAGCGCCCAGCCGATCAGCACGACCTGCGGCACGGTCAACAGCGGCAGCAGCAGCGCCGCCCTCAGCCGCCCGATGGTTTGCCGCAGCACCATGATCTCGGTGTAATCCGTCGCCACGCCCGCCATAAGAAAGGTGAAGGCGTTGCCCGGCGCGGCCGCGCGGTTCATCAGATCGGCCGCTATGGGCACCGACCCCTCGGAACAAACCTCGATGATGGCCGCCGCGATCAGCGTGGTGAAAAGGCCGAGGAGCGTCGCGCCGAACCAGGTCTGGAAAGTTTCGGTCGGCACCGCGGTCTGGATCAGCGCGGCCAGGACCACGCCGAACAACAGCCAGCGCAGGATCATCCGGCTCGCGGTCACCGAGCGTCGGGCGATGTCGGCCATAAAGGCCCCGTCGAAGCGCGTCGCCCTTAGCCCGGCCCGCGCTTCGGCCCAGAGGTCGAAGCCTTCGGGCAGGTCGATGCGGTTGGGGTTCGGGAGGATCCGGCCGGCGCGCTCCAGCGCCTCGACGATCAGTCCCGTGGCGAGCGCCACGACGGCTGAGCCGATCAGGAAGACCGCGAGCCAACCCCAGCCCATCATCACCCCGATGATGATCGTGAGCGACAGCGAGTTCCAGGGCGAGGCGATCAGGAAGGCGAAGACCTGGGCGCGGCTGGCGCCCCGCTCATACATCTTGGCGCCCACCATCAGCACGCCGTGACTGCAGAGATCGAGCAGCACCCCGGCCGAGATCGCGCGCAAGATACCACGCAGCCCCTGATCGCGGCCGATCGTGCCGATGACGAACTGGCGCGGCACCCGGTCGATCAGCCCGACGGCGACCATGCCGATCAGGATGCCCCACCACATCAGATGCACCATCTCGCGCACGGCATGGGCGAAGGCCGCGATCATATCCATGGCGCCCGCCGGCGAGGGGGCGTGGCTATGGTGAGCGCCGGGGCCATGGGCATGCGCCTCGGCCGGAGGGATCGGCGCGTCGATGGCGAATGATGCCAGGTAGGCGATCAAGATGGCGCCGGCCGAGCCCCAGAGCAGCCAGTCCAGCCGCTGCCACCAGGCGGTGCCGGTTTCGCTGACCGCGCAGCATGGCGCGGGCTCGGGGGCCGCTTGGCTGGCGCAGCATGAGGCCATGGCGACCCGCACCGACGTCGCCGGAGATGACGGGTCATCGCCGCCCGCCTCGCCGATGCGCCTATCCACGCGCCCCTCTCTGCTGGCGTCATCGGTCATGATTATCAGATACGACGTGAGACCGTGGATGGTGAAGGGGTCATATCCGCCCGGGTCTCCCGATCTCTCACAGCGCCTGGAGGGCAGGCGGGGTGGCGGCCCCCCGAAGGTTAGCCGGAGGCCGGGCGCAGTGTCCATCGCCGCCGCGCTGCCCTGGGGCCGGGACCAAGGGGGCGACACCGACGGGCAGCCCGTGCTCGCACCCCTCGGCTCATCCCATCGCCGCGCACCAGTCATCGAGGCTTTTGCTGAGTGAGGCGCTCAGCCTGACGCCAAAACGTGCCGAGGCGACGGGCAGGGTGCGTCCGCGGCGCTGGCCGAGCAGCAGGTGGCCCGGCGGCACGTCGCGCGCCGCGATCTCGCGCACCACGATGGGCGCGTCGGGCTCAAGCCTTAGGCCGATGGGGATCTGGAAGCCCACCGCGCGTTCGTGCTGCACATAGTGGCGCATGAACTCGAAGCTGGAGCTTTCGGCCACCGGCTGCAGCCCGCGCGACATCCGCCGTGTTGCCTGTTCCAGCACATGGCGCACGCCATAGGCCTGGGTCGGCACGACATGCGGGTGGGCCAGCGCCTCGCGCAGCCGCAGCGGGCCATTGACGCGCGCGAGCGGATGATCGGGCGCCATCATCGCGCAAATGACTTGCGGTACATCGGCGATCACCTCGAAATCGACCAGATGCACCGGCTCGAAGACCAGCGCGAGATCGGAGTTGAAGCTACCGAGATCGCGCTCCGCCGCCGCCCGGTCGCGCACCTCGACCGAGAAGGTGACGCCAGGATGCTCCGCCCGGTAGCGTGCGATCTCGGCCGGTAGGAAATACGGCAACAGCGCCTGGCTGCAGGCGATCGAGACATGGCCCCGCCGGGCGCCCGCCAGATCGGCCACCTGGCTCTGCACCCGCGCCAGATCCGAGGCCATCACCTTGTAATGCTGCACCAGCATTTCGCCGGCGGTGTTCAGACGCACGCCCCGTGGCATCCGCTCGAAAATCGGGCTGCCGAACTCGTCCTCAAAGCGCTGGATCAGCCGATTGAGCGCGGATGACGTAAGGTTCATGTCCTCGGCGGCTTTGCGGATGGAGCCTGCGCGGGAGACCTCCTCGATCATCTGAAAGGTCCGTAAGTGCTTCATCCGCGGATCTCTTTCACCCAGCGCTGAATTCAGTGCAGCACTCTACTGCAAATTGAGCAGTGGATGGAAGCGCTCCGCGCCGCCACAGTGTCGCCCAGAATGTAAATCGCCTGCCCTTGCAGGGTTTTCGGGAGTGACCGACCATGCTGGACCACACCTCGCGCCGCCGCTTTCTGCAGGGGGGCGCCGTCACCGCGTCGATGCTGCCTTTCCTGAAGCACCTGCCCGCCATGGCGCAGGGCAGCGATGTGGCCGTGGCGGTGATGGGACAGACGATCAACAGCCTCGACCTGCACCGCACCGGCACCAACCGGCCAAGCTACCAGATCGCGGTCAACTGTTATGACCGGCTGGTGTCCTTCGGCACGAAGCCAACGCCGGATGGCGGGCTCTCCTACGACTATGCGGTGATCGAGCCGGAACTGGCCGAGAGCTGGGAGGTTTCGGAAGACGGCCTAACCATGACCTTCATGCTGAAGCCCGATGCCGTGTTCCAGGACGGGCGGCCGGTGACGGCGGCGGATGTCAAATGGTCCTATGACCGCGCGGTCAGCGCCGGCGGCTTTCCGACCGTGCAGATGCGCGCCGGCGGGCTGGAGCGGCCCGAGCAGTTCGAGGCGGTGGACGAGCGGATCTTTGTGATCAAGCTTGATCGCGCATCGAAACTGACGCTACCCGATCTGGCCGTGCCGGTGCCGTTCATCCTGAACAGCGAACTGGCCAAGGAGAACGCCACCGCCGACGACCCCTGGGCGATGGAATACGTGCATCAGAACACCATCGGCTCGGGAGCGTACAAGGTGGTGCGTTGGGACCCGGGCCAGCAGCTAGTCTATGAGCGGAACGAGAGCTGGACCGGCGGCCCGCTGCCCGGCATCCAGCGGCTGGTGTTGCGCGAGGTGCCGAGCCAGGCGACCCGGCGTGCGCTGATCGAGCGCGGCGACGTGCAGATGTCGTTCAACATCCCCAACAAGGACGCGCAGGAACTGGCCGAGAAGGACGGCGTCAGCGTCTTCTCCACCCCGATCGAGAACTGCATCAACGTGGTCGGCGTCAATCACAGCTTCGAGCCGTTCCAGGACCCGGATGTGCGCAAGGCGCTGGCCTATGCGATCCCTTATGATGAGATCTTCCAGGCCGCCGCCTACGGCCGCGGTGCGCCGATGTGGGGTGGCAGCGGCATCGATACGCCCGATTGGCCGCAGAAATCGCCGTATTTCTTCGACATGGACAAGGCGCGGGAGCATCTGGAGAAGTCGAGCTTTGCCAGTGGCTTCGAGGTTCCGTTCTCGATCAGCCTCGGGCAGCTGGACTGGATGGAGCCGACGGCGCTGTTGATCCAGGAAAAGCTCGGCGAGCTTGGGATCAGCGTCACCATCGACAAGATCCCGGGCGCGCAGTGGCGCACGGCCTCGCTGGTCGAGAAGCGGCTGCCGCTGCATCTGGAGGGCTTCGGCGGCTGGCTGAATTACCCCTGCTACTACTTCTTCTGGGCTTACAAGGAAGGCCACCTGTTCAACTCGTCGAACTACGTCAATGAGGAGGTCGAGACCCTCGTCGACGAGACGCTGCACATGGCCACCGACGATCCCGACTACGCGCCGAAGATGAAGCGCCTGTTCGAGATCGCCTTCGAGGATCTGCCGCGCATTCCGCTGTGGCAGCCGGCGCTCAACGTCGCGACCAACGATGTGGACGGCTACGAATTCTGGTTCCACCGTCAGCTGGATGCCCGCAAACTGACCCGGGCCTGAGGGGATGGCGGGTCGCCTCGGACCGGTCGCCACGCGCTTGATGCAGGCGCTGCCGGTGATCGCGGGCGTGGTCGTGGTCAGCTTCCTGCTGACCCGCGCGCTGCCGGGCGACCCTGCCGTTTATTTCGCGGGCGTCGCGGCCGACACGCAATCCATCGCCGAGGTGCGGGCGGAACTGGGTCTCGACCAGCCGCTGCCGGTGCAGTTTCTGTATTACCTCGGTGATCTGGCACAGGGTGATCTCGGCCGCTCGCTCTCGACCGGGCAGCCGGTGCTGGCGGACCTGGCGCAACGGCTGCCGGCGTCGCTGGAGCTTACGCTGATGGCGTTGTTGCTCTCCTGCGGCATCGCGGTGCCGCTGGGCGTACTGGCAGCGACGCGGCCTGGGTCTTGGATCGACCATCTTTGCCGCGTGCTGGTGACGGCCGGGGTGTCGCTGCCGACCTTCTTCACCGGCATCGTGATGATCTACGTCTTCTACTACCTCACCGGTTGGGCGCCCTCGCCCCTCGGCCGGCTGGATTTCATCTATCTCGAGCCGCCGCGGGTCACCGGCTTCTTGCTGATCGACACCCTGCTGATCGGTGATGCCGAGACGTTCTGGGCGGCGCTCCGCCAACTGGTCCTGCCGGCGATCACACTCGCGCTGTTCACCCTGGCGCCGATCGCGCGGATGACGCGGGCGGCGATGCTGCAGGCCCTCTCGTCCGACTATATCCGCACCGCCCGCGCCGCCGGCCTCACCTGGCGCAAGGTGCTGTTCGGCTATGCGCTGCGCAACGCCATGCTGCCTGTCGTCACGACCCTCGGCATGGTGTTCAGCTTCATGCTGGGCTCGAATGTGCTGGTCGAGAAGGTCTTCGCCTGGCCCGGGATCGGCTCCTACGCGGTCGAGGCGCTGGTTGCCTCGGACTATGCAGCCGTGCAGGGCTTCGTGCTGGCCATGGCGCTGCTGTTCGTGGCGCTCAACCTCGCCATCGACCTCGCCTATACCGTGATCGACCCGCGCATCGGGTTCGAGGCGCGCTAGGCAATGGCCATCGCCGACACCCCGCGCCCGCAGGCGCAAAGCACGCTCCGCCATGTCGGCTATGTGCTGCGTGAGAACCCGGTGACGCTGGTCGCCTTCGCGATGTTCGGCGTGCTGATCTTCGCGGCGGTGTTTGGCCCGTCGCTGGTGCCGCATGATCCCTATGCCAGCGAGGCTGCGCGGGCCCTGCAGCCGCCCTCGGCCGCGCACTGGTTCGGCACCGACAATCTGGGCCGCGACGTGTTCAGCCGGGTCGTGGTGGCGACGCGGCTAGATCTCGCGATCTCGGTGGCGGCGGTCATGCTGTCCTTTGCCGTGGGCTCGATGCTGGGCGCTGCGGCGGGCTATTGGGGCGGCTGGGTCGACGCGATCCTGGGCCGGTTGATGGACACCATCATGGCTTTCCCGCTGTTCGTACTGGCCATGGGCATCGTCGCGGCGCTTGGCAACACGATCGAGAACATCGTCTACGCCACCGCCGTCATCAACCTGCCGTTCTATGCCCGCCTCGTCCGCGCCGAGGTCAACATCCGCCGCACCGCGGGCTTCGCCGATGCCGCTCGGCTGGCCGGCAACTCCGATATCCGGGTCTTGGCGCTGCATATCCTCCCGAACGCCCTGCCGCCGATGATGGTGCAGGTCTCGCTCAACCTCGGCTGGGCGATCCTGAATGCGGCGGGCCTGTCCTTCATCGGCCTCGGCGTGCGCCCGCCGACCGCCGAATGGGGGATCATGGTGGCCGAGGGCGCCAATTTCATCGTCTCGGGCGAGTGGTGGCTGGCGGTCTTCCCCGGTGCCGCGCTGATGCTGGCGGTCTTTACCTTCAACCTGATGGGCGACGGGCTGCGCGATATCGTCGACCCGCGGCGCAGAACGTGAGGCCGACCGCATGTTGAGCCTCCGCGATCTCGCGATCTCGTTTCGCACCCGCAACGGCCGGGTCGATGCGGTGCGCGGCATCTCGCTCGACCTCGCCCGCGGCGAGACGCTGGGCGTGGTGGGCGAGAGCGGGTCGGGCAAATCGGTCACTTCATACGCGCTGATGCGCCTGCTCGACCAAGGCGGCTCGATCCGCGCGGGCGAGATCACCTATGGCGGGATGGATCTGCGTCGCGCATCCGAGCGCGAGATGACCGACATTCGCGGGCGCGAGATCTCGATGATCTTCCAGAACCCCCGCGCCGCGTTGAACCCGATCCGCAAGGTCGGCCACCAGATCGAGGATGTGCTGCGCGCCCATGCCCGCGCCGATGCCCGCAATGCGCGCGATAAGGCCATCGAGGCGATGGAGGCCGTGCGCATCCGCGATGCTGAGGCCCGCTATCACGCCTATCCGTTCGAGCTGTCGGGCGGCATGTGCCAGCGCATCGTGACCGCCCTGGCGCTCGCCTGCGAGCCGAGGCTGCTGATCGCCGATGAGCCGACGACGGGGCTCGACCTGACGACGCAAAAGGCAGTGATGGACCTGGTGACTGGCCTGATCCGCGAGCGTGAGATGAGCGCGATCCTGATCACCCATGACCTTGGCCTGGCCGCGCAGTATTGCGACCGCATCGCGGTGATGCAGGACGGCGAGATCGTCGAGACCGGCAGCGCGCTCGACGTCTTCACCGCGCCCCGCCACGCCTACACCCGCCGGCTGGTCGATGCGACGCCGCGCGACGGCAGCACCATCCGCGCACTGCTCCCGGCCGAGGCGCGCACGCCCGAGCCGCCGCGCCGGATCGCCGAGACGCCGCTTTTGCAGGTGCGCGATCTGGTGAAGACCTTCCCGGGCAAGGCCGGGGCGCCGGTGCAGGCGGTCAAGGGCATCGGCTTTGATGTGCGCGAGGGCCAGACCGTTGGGCTGGTGGGCGAGAGCGGCAGCGGCAAATCCACGACCTCGGCCATGATCGTGCGCCTGCTCGACCCGACCTCGGGCGAGATCCGATTTGCGGGCGAAGACCTGACCGCGACGCCCGCCAGCCGTTTCGCGCGTGATCCGCGCCGCGCCGCGATCCAGATGGTGTTCCAGGACGCGACCGACAGCTTGAACCCACGCCACATGGCGGGCCGCGCCATCGAGGAACCGCTCCGCCGCCTGACACCCATGGGCCGGGAGGAACGCCGCGCCCGGGTCGAAGAACTGGCCCGCATGGTCGGCCTTCCCGCGCACCTGCTCGACCGGCTGCCGCATCAGTTGAGCGGCGGCCAGAAGGCCCGGGTCGGCATCGCGCGGGCCATTGCGCTGAAGCCCCGTCTGCTGGTGCTGGACGAGCCGACCGCGGCACTCGACGTCTCGATCCAGGCGTTGGTGCTGAACCTGCTGGCGGATCTGCGGGCCGAGTTGTCGATGAGCTACCTCTTCGTCAGCCACGACCTGCATGTCGTCCGCCTGCTCTGTGACGAGGTCGTCGTCATGCAGAACGGCGAGATCGTCGAGGCAGGGCCGGCCGAGCGCCTGATGACCGAGCCGAAGCACGCCTACACGCAAAGCCTGCTCGACGCCGCTCCCAAACCCCCTATCCGGCGCGAGGCGGCATGAACGAGACCATAGACTTGCAGGATCTGGTCATGACGCTGCCGGCGCTGTCGGCGGCCTATCGCGCGGGCACCACGCCCGAGGCAGTGATCCAGGAGGTTTATCGCCGGATCGAGGTGGCGGGCGATCCGGGCATCTTCATCAGCCTCGCCCCGCGCGCGCGGACCCAGGCCGAGGCGAGGGCGCTGGGCGCCCTCGATCGCGAACGCCCCCTCTGGGGCGTGCCGGTGGCGATCAAGGACAATATCGACGTGGGGGGACTGGTGACGACGGCCGCCTGCCCGGCCTTCGCCTACACCGCGCCCCGCGATGCCACCGTGGTCGCGCGCCTGCGGGCGGCGGGTGCCATCGTGATCGGCAAGACCAATCTCGATCAGTTCGCCACGGGGCTCGTGGGGATGCGCAGCCCCTATCCGCTGCCGCTGAACCCGCTCGATCCATCGATTGTGCCGGGTGGTTCGTCCTCCGGCTCGGCCGTGGCGGTGGCGCGGGGGATCGTGGCGCTGTCGCTCGGCACCGATACGGCGGGCTCGGGCCGCGTGCCGGCCGCGCTCAACAACATCGTTGGGCTGAAGCCCACGCCCGGCGCGCTGCCCGCAACCGGCATGGTGCCCGCCTGTCGCACAGTCGATACCGTCTCGGTCTTCGCCCTGACGGTCGAGGACGCCTGGACCGCGTTTTCCGTCATGGCGGGCCATCATCCGGAGGATGCTTTCTCCAAGCGGCTCAGCTTCCCCGGGAGGCTTGGCGCGCCACCACCTGCACCCCGCATCGGGGTGCCCGACCCTGCGTCGCGCGTGTTTGACAGTGCCGCCGATACTGCCGCCTTCGATGCCGCCTGTGCGCTGCTAAAGGACGCGGGCGCGCGGCTGGTGGAGATCGACCTCGCACCGTTCTTCGATCTGGCGGTCAGGCTTTACGAGGGCGCTTGGGTGGCGGAGCGCCACGCCGCCCTCGCCGATTTCATGGCCCGTGCTCCCGGCGCGCTGCACCCGGTGACCGAGGGCATCGTGCGCAAAGCTGAGGCGATGTCGGCGAGCGATGCCTTTCGCGATCTTTATCTCCTGGCCGAGACGCGGCGCCTGCTCGCCCCTGTGATGGCGCCTCTCGACCTGTTCGCGGTGCCCACGATCCCAGGTTTCTGCACCCGCGCCGCGGTCGAGGCCGATCCGGTCGGCCCGAACAGCCGGCTCGGTACCTATACGAATTTCGTCAACCTGCTCGGCATGGCCGGGATTGCCGTGCCGACCGGTCCCCGCGGTGATGGCCGGCCGGGCAGCCTTACCCTGCTGGCTCCGGGGGGCCAGGACGCGCTGGCCGCGTCGCTTGCACGCCAGCTGATGGGGCAGGGGGCGCAGACCCTGGGTGCAACCGACTGGCCCTTGCCAATGCCCGCGGCCGGCGCGCCGGCGCCGGATGCCGGGCCCGGAGAGATCGAGATCGCAGTCTGTGGCGCGCATATGTCGGGTCTGCCGTTGAACCACGAGCTGATCAGCCGCGGCGCCCGTTTTCTGCGCGCGGCCGAGACCGAGGCCGACTATCGCCTCTATGCCCTGCCGGGCGGCCCGCCCGTGCGCCCGGGGCTGGTGCGGGTGGCGCGTGACGGCGGGCCCATCGGCGTCGAGGTCTGGGCACTGCCCACGGCCGAGGTCGGGGGGTTCCTCGCCGGTATCCCCTCGCCCCTTGGCCTTGGTACGCTGCATCTTGCCGACGGAACGGCGCCAAAGGGGTTTCTCTGCGAGCAGATCGCCACGGCCGGGGCCGAGGATGTGACCGCCTTCGGCAATTGGCGCAACGTTGTGGCGCGCGCTGCCGCAGAGTAAACTGTCTCAGCAGGCTGGCGCCGCTGCGGGTCGAGCCCATGCGTTCGGCCGTGCTGCCGCATTGGCGGGCAAGCGGTGCTTTGCAACCGCTCATTGCATGAGCAAACGGCCCAGCCGCGACGAATCCCTTGGCAACGATGCGAATTATTGCTCTGTTCAGCATGCCAACAATCAATCATGGAGTGTGACATGCGCGCGTATGGCAAGGCATTCTGGGGGCTTATCGCCGGGGCATCACTGGTGGTCGGCGCGGCCGTGGCCACCGCTCAGGCACCCACCTTTTTCCGCATCGCCAGCGGCAGCGCGGGCGGTACCTACTACCCGATCGCCGGCCTGATCGCGAACTCGGTCTCCAACCCCCCGGGCTCGCGCCCCTGCGACAAGGGTGGCTCCTGCGGGGTGCCGGGTCTGGTTGCGGTTGCCCAGTCGGCCAACGGGTCCGTCGCCAATGTGAACGCGATCAATTCCGGCACGGTCGAGAGCGGCTTTGCACAGTCCGACGTCACCTACTGGGCCTATACCGGCACGGGTCTGTTCGACGGCAAGGAGGCGCTGACGGGCCTGCGCTTCATCGCGAACCTCTACCCCGAGCACATTCACGTCTACACGCGCGCCGATAGCGATATCGAAACGCTGGACGATCTGCGCGGCAAGACGGTGAATATCGGCCTGCCTGCCTCGGGCGCAAAGGTCGGCTCGCTCCTGATCCTCGAGGCCGCCGGCATGACCGAGAACGAGGACTACACCGCCGCCTACCTCAACACCCAGCAGGCGACCGAGCAGCTGCAGGACGGCCAGATCGATGCCGCGCTGACGGTGACGGGCTTCCCCTCGGCCGGTATCGCGCAACTCGCCTCGGTCGCGGGGCTTAAGTTGATCTCGATCCCCGATGAGGTGCAGGCCGCGGCCATCGAACAGGCGCCGTTCTACTACTCGGCCACCATCCCCGCGGGCGCCTATGAGGGCGTGGATTACGACACGTCGACCATCGCGGTCGGTGCCCAGTGGCTGGTGGGCGAGGGCGTGGACGAGGAGCTTGTCTACGGCATCACCCAGGCGCTTTGGAACGACAACACGCGCAAGCTGCTGGATCGCGGCCATGCCAAGGGCTCGTCGATCCAGCCGACGACAGCGCTGGTCGGGCGCGGCATCCCGTTCCACCCGGGCGCCGAGAAGTTCTACAAGGAGATCGGGCTGGTCGAGTGACCGGCCCCGCCGCCGCCCGTGGGGTGACGATACTGCGCGACGCATGAGCGCCCGATGACCGAGACCCCCGACACCAAGTGGGGCGCGCCGGAGACGGCCCGCCCCAGCCCCGCGGCAGATGCCGATGCCGCCGTCGATCCGGCGGTGATCGAGGCGGATTATGACCCCTCGCAGGCCTGGCGGCCGATCACCGGGATCGCGAAGCCGATCACTTATGTGATGCTCCTGGCACTCGCGCTCTACCAGTACTACGGCGCGGGTTTCGGCACGCCGCCGGCCCATTGGCACAAGGGCATCTTCCTCGGCTCGGTGCTGTTCCTGATCTTCGTCGTCTTCGATGTGCGGGGGCGGCGGATCCTGGCGCCCTCGGCGCTTCGGCCGGGCAACGTGCCGCTATACGACTGGGCGCTGGCCATCGCGTCCTTCACCGCCGCGCTGTACCTGCCGGTCACCATCGAGAGCCTCACCTTCCGCATCGGCAACCCGAACACCACCGACATGATCATGGGCACGATCCTGATCGCCGCGGTGTTCGAGGCGACGCGCCGGGTGATGGGCATCGTGCTGCCGCTGATCGTCTTTGTCTTCCTGCTCTATGGCGTCTTCGGCCAGTTTGCGCCCGTCATGGTGCTGCAGCATCCGGGCACGTCCTGGGCCGGGTTCGTCTCCCATGTCTACATGACGACCGAGGGGATCTACGGCATCCCCATCGGCGTCATCTCGACCGTCGTCTTTCATTTCGTGCTGTTCGGCACCATCGCCACGCGCATGGGGCTGGGGCAGTTCTTCATCGACGTCGCGCAGTGCCTGGCCGGGCGCTATGCGGGCGGGCCGGCCAAAGTGTCGGTGATCGCCTCGTCGATGTTCGGCACGATCAACGGCTCCTCCATCGCGAACACGGTGACGACCGGCGCGCTGACGATCCCGGCCATGAAGCGCATCGGCTATCGCGGCCATTTCGCCGGCGCGGTCGAGGCCGCGTCGTCCACCGGGGGCCAGATCACCCCACCGATCATGGGCGCCGCGGCTTTCGTGATGGTCGAGTTTCTGGAGATCCCCTACACCACCATCATCACCGCCGCCGCGATCCCGGCGGCGATGCATTACCTCGGCGTGCTGACCATCGTGCATCTGGAGGCCCGGCGCCTTGGCCTCCGCGGGCTGCCGGCCGAGGAAGTGCCGCGTCTCGCTCGCGTCTTCGCGCGTGGCTGGCCGACGCTGTTGCCGCTGATCGCGCTCATCTACGTGCTGTTTGCCGGGTACACGCCGTTTTACGCGGCGTTCTGGGGGATCACGGGCTGTATCGCGGTGGGTCTCTTGAACCCGATGCACCGGGTCAGCCCGCGCGACATGCTGGACGCCTTCCAACTGGGCGCGAAATACGCGCTGGTGGTGGGGGCGGCGGCGGCGGCGGTCGGCATCGTGGTGGGCGTCGTGACGATCTCGGGCGCGGGGTTCCGGGTATCCTTCGTCGTCACCTCGGCGGCGGCGCAGCTTGGGGGCGTGATCGCCGATTGGGGCTCGGTCCTGCCGGTGTTTTTCACGCTGGAGCAGATCAGCCTGTTCCTGACGCTGTTGTTCGTGGGCGTCGCCTGCGTGGTGATGGGCGCCGGTATCCCGACGACGGCGCTCTATATCATCCTCGTCTCGGTCGCGGCGCCGGCACTGGTGCAGCAGGGGATCCCGCCGCTCGCCGCCCATCTTTTTGTGCTGTATTTCGGGGTGCTGGCCGACATCACGCCACCGGTCTGTACCTCGGCCTATGCAGCGGCGGGGATCGCGGGGGCCAATCCGTTCAAGACGGGGATCACCGCCTTTAAGCTCGGCAATGCCAAGGTGATGGTGCCGTTCGTCTTCGTCTATGCGCCGGCGATGCTGATCGTGCTGCCGGAATACTTCAACTGGGTCGACTTCATCTGGGTGACGGTGAGCTGCGCGCTTGGCGTGATGGTACTGGCGACAGCGCTGACCGGGTTCTGGCTGCGGCCGATCCCCCTTGCGCTGCGCCTTTACGTAGGGATCGCTGCGATCCTGCTGGTCACGCCCAGCGTCACCGCCAACGTGATCAGTGTCGTCATGATCGCCCCGGCGCTGGCGCGCGAGGTGATCGCCCACCGGCGCAGCACTGCGGCGGCGCCGGCGGAGTAGGCCCGCTCGGCTCAGGCCGTCGCGGTCGCCACCTCGGGCGCATAGACCGGCATGCGCCATCCCGCATAATCGGCCCGGCGGGCATGGACGATGTCGAAATAGACCGCCTGCAGCCGCCGCGCGACCGGGCCGACGCCGCCCGTGCCGAGCGTGACGCCGTCGATATCGGTGATGGGCGTCAGCTCCCAGCCGGTGCCGCAGAAAAACGCTTCCTCGGCCGCGTAAAGCTCGCTCCGGTCGATGTCGCGCTCCACGACCTCGAGGCCCAGCTCATCGGCGGCGAGCTGCAACAGCGTGGCGCGCGTGATGCTCTCGAGGATGTCGCTCGTCACGCTCGGCGTCACCAGCCTGCCGCCCTTGACCATGGCAAAGCACATGCTCGGCCCTTCCGAGACCTTGCCCCGCGCATTCAGCATGATCGCCGCATCATAGCCGTCGCCACGCGCCTGCAGTGTCGCCATGCGCCCGTTCTGGTAATTGGCGTTGCACTTGACGCGCATCGGCATCTGGTCGTCGGCGACGCGGCGCCAGCTACTCACTTGCGCGCGGCAGCCATCGGTCACGCGCTTCGGCAGCGGGCGCGGCACCACCGTGATGCAGAACCCAATGGGCCCGCGCGCGCCAAGCTCTCCATTGCCGTCCAGGAACGCGGTCGTGCGGATATGCACCGTGGTGCGCAGATCGCAGGCGTGGATCAGTTCCAGCGTCTTCTCCGTCACGTAGTCCGGCGCGATAACCTCCTCGAACCTGAGCGCAAGCTGCGAGAAGGTGAAGCGCTCGGCATGCTCGGGCATGCGGAACAGGTACATCTCGCCATGCTCGTCGCTCCAATAGCCGCGGATCCCCTCGAACACCGCCGTGCCGTATTTGGCGGCGGGGCTGAAGACATGGATGCGCGCCGCGTCCCAGGGCACGATCTCGCCATTGAAAAAGGCATAGGGGGCAAGCGCCTCGGTCATGGGATGTCCTCGCAGGAAGCGGCCGCGGAGCAGCGGCATGGCGGTAAACCTGCGCGCTCTCTCGACGTTTGTCGAGGATTGTCCGATGGTTAGCCCCTGACCACGCTGGAGAGTTCCATGCCCGAACCATCGCCCGTCCGCGTCCTCGTCGTCGCGCCCCTCGTCGATGCCTCCTTCGGCCGGTTGGCCGAGAGGCACCCGGTGATCGACCGGCGCGACGGGCTCGGCCGGGTGACGGTCGATGGCATGACCGCGGAGGAGCGCGCGGGCGTCGAGGTGGTGGTGACCAGCGGCATCGTCGGATTGGGTGCCGCGCAGATGGACCTGCTGCCGGGCCTACGTCTGGTGCATTGCTTCGGCGTGGGGTTCGAGGGTGTGGACATCTCCGCCGCGACCG
Organism: Pseudomonadota bacterium; assembly: GCA_039027855.1. Classification (GTDB taxonomy): domain Bacteria; phylum Pseudomonadota; class Alphaproteobacteria; order Rhodobacterales; family Rhodobacteraceae; genus Thermohalobaculum. The sequence goes on from JBCCJI010000001.1 coordinate 39,953, forward strand.
CGCGGGGCATCGCGGTGACCAATGCGCCCAACACCAACGCCGCGACCGTCGCCGACCATACGCTCGGCCTGATGCTCGCCGCGGCGAGGGGTTTCGGCGAGACCGGCCGTGGCGCGCGCGCCGGGCAGTGGAATGAGACGCGGCGGCGCTATCGCCCGACGCTCAACCGCGCGCGGGTCGGCATGCTGGGTCTCGGTGTGATCGGCCAGCAGATCGCGCGCCGGGTCGAGGCGTTCGAGGCCGAGGTCGCCTATACCGCCCGCAGCGCGAAGCCCAATCTGCCCTATCGTTTTGTGCCTGATCTGCTGGATCTGTCGCGCGCGAGCGATTTCCTGGTGGTGGCCGCCCCCGGCGGCGCCGATACCCGCCATCTGGTCAATGCCGCGGTGCTGGACGCGCTGGGGCCCGAGGGGGTGCTGGTCAATATCGGGCGCGGCAGCATCGTCGACACCGCCGCCCTGGTGACGGCCCTGGCCGAGGGGCGGATTTGCGGCGCGGGTCTCGATGTGATCGAGGAGGAGCCCGAGGTGCCGCCGGCCCTCGCCGCGCTCGACAACGCGATCATCACGCCGCACATCGCCGGGCGCTCTCCGGCAGCGCTTGCCCGGCAATGCGACTGTGCGCTGGAGACCTTTGCCGCGCTCAGGTCCGGCGCTGATTTCCCGTCACGCATTGCCTGACGGCGCGGTGGCGTCGAGGATGAAGCGATAACGAGCCGAAAGCCGAGGGAGGGCGCTATGGCCGATCCGATGGAAGCGCTGAAGGGCAAGAACTACACGACCGACATCCCGTCCATGCGGGACCGCGTATCCGAGGAGGAGTGGGAGGCGCGCGTCAACCTCGCCGCCGCTTATCGCCTCGTCGCGCTCTGGGGCATGGATGAGATGATCGCCAATCACATCTCGCTCCGCCTACCGGGTGAGGAAGGGCACTTCCTGATCAACCCCTACGGCTACATGTATGAGGAGATCACCGCGTCCTCGCTGATCAAGATCGATCTGGACGGCGAGATCATCCTGAAGCCCGATTTCGACTATGGCATCAACCGCGCGGGCTTTGTGATCCATTCGGCGATCCACCGCGCGCGCGATGATGCGCATTGCGTGATCCACACCCATACGCCCGCGGGCATGGCGGTCTCGGCGATGGAGTGCGGGCTGTTGCCGATGACGCAGACGGCGCTGCGCTTCGCAAAGATCGGCTATCACGACTATCAGAGCGTGGCGGTGGACCTGGCCGAGCAGAACTCCATCGTCGCAGATCTTGGCGATGCCGATCTGCTGATCCTGCGTAATCACGGTCTGTTGGTGGTGGGACCGTCCGTGGCGCAGGCCTTCAGCAACATCTACCGCGTCGAGCTGGCCTGCAAGGCGCAGGTCAAGGCCATGGCGGCGAACACGGGGATGGTGCTGCCGCCGCAGGACGTGATCGAGAAGACTAATCACCTGTACCGGCCCGAGGTGCGCCGCCCGTTCGGCGTGCTGGAGTGGCCGGCGCTGATGCGCAAGTTGGACCGGATCGACCCGAGCTACCGCAACTGAGCGCGGCGTGCGCTCAGTGCTCGGTATGCGACCAGATCGGCCGGGGGCGCGCGGCCTTCCCCGTCACCTCGGGCAGCCGGTCGGCCAGGGCTGTTAGCGCAAGGACCAGGGCGTCGGGATTATTGCCGGCGCAGACGAACATCGAGTTCAGCAGCGCCTCTGAGCGCTGCTGCCGCCTGACGGCATGTAACACGTTGATGAAATAGCGTTCTTCATGCGTGAGGCGCTGCCGGCAGCAGGGGCAGTCGGGGTTGATGAAGCCGAAATCCGCCTGCCGGTTCGCCCGCAGCACCTGCACCGCCTCGGCCACCGCATGGGCGACGCTGGCGCCGATTGCGCCCAGCCGATGCTCCGCCACTTCGAAGGCGCGCAGCCAGCTATGCGTCTCGGGCGCTGCAAAGGTGGTGAACATCCGGCGCGCGATCTCCAGCACCAGGCGCTCGATCGCGTCGTAAGGATGATCGTCGATGAGCTCGCCTCGCGCCGCGGGGTGGGCCGAGGGCGCAGGCTCGTTGTCTGACATGATCGATACCCGTTCTCAGTGGCTGGCGGTTGAGCCGGGCATTGTCGGATCGACAGGCTGGGCGCGGAAGACTGATCAAAATGGTCGGAAACCGTCAAGGCCTACGGAAGTCGGTGTCACTTGGTCGAGTGGGTGCGGCGCGAACGTCACTCCGTCTTTCTTGACTGGAATGGTCGGAAAATTTGGTATTATGGAGGGAAGGGCGATGACGCGGGCTTGGGCGCCAAGCATCGCTGCCGTCGCAGAACCTGAGACCGGAGTGAGAAACCGTGAGCGCGACCGAGACTGCCCGCGCAGAGCATCACAGTTTGCCGGACGTGCCGGCAGGGTCACTAGCAGAGACACCGGATGGGGTGCGCGCGCTCGAGGCACGGGTCGGGCATGATGCTCGGCGCCTTAAGCTCGACAGGGAAGGCGCGGCCGCGCTGCTGAATGCGCTGAGGGCGAGCGGCCCGGTCGTCACGCGCGTGGCGAACCGCGCGGCCCTGCACCGGACCAGTGGACCGCTGGAAGAAATCCAGATCCACGGCGCCATGGGCCAGGTCGTGGGACCCATCGATCTGCGCCTTTTCCTTGCCGAGTGGCGGGCGGCCTATGCCCTGGCGCCCGTCTCTGGGGGGCGCAGCATCCAGGTGGTCGACCCTAGGGGCCGGCCTGTCATCGAGATCGCCGCGAGCGATGCCACCGATCTCAGTGCCTGGGATGGCGCCATCGCCCCCTGGATCCTCCCCGATCACGAGGCGCCATCCTTCGAGTTGCCGCCTGTGGTGGCGGATCGGCCGGATGACGCGATCGACGTGGCGGGCCTGCGCGCAGCCTGGGCCGAGATCGAGCACAGCCATGATTTCTTTGGGCTGCTGCGCCGCTTTGGCGTGGCGCGCGAGCAGGCGCTCCGCCTCGGCGGGCCGGCATTCGCGCGCCAGGTCGACAGCGCGATGGCCGCGCGGGTCTGCGCGGGTGCAGGACGCGAGGGCGTGCGCCTGATGTGCTTTGTCGGAACGGCCGGATGCCTGCAGATCTATTCGGGCGGCATCGACAGCGTCGAGGTTGATGGCGCGGCCCTCAGTGTGCTCGGCAACGGGTTTTCGTTGGATCTCGCGCTCGACCGGGTCGCGCGGGCCTGGGTCGTGGTGAAACCGACGCGTCTGCGCGGTCGGATCACGTCGGTGGAGCTATATGACAGCTCGGGCATGCAGGTTTGCCAGTTTTTCGGCGCCCGCCGCCCCGGCGAGCGTGAGAACCCCGCATGGCGCGCGGTGATCGAGGATGCCATGTCAGGCGGGGCCGGGATGGAGCAGGCAGGAGCGACAGGATGAGACAGATCACGCGACGCCATCTGGGCGCGATTTCCCTGGCCGTGGCCACGGCGCTGGCCGTCCCGGCGATGGCCGATGAGACGCCCCCGCGCATCGTCGTGGCAGGGGGCGATCTGACCGAGATCGTCTTTGCCCTCGGGGCGGGTGACCGGGTGGTCGGGGTAGACCAGACCTCGAACTTTCCGGCCGCCGCGCTGGAGATCGAGCAGATCGGCTATGTGCGCCGGATCTCGCCCGAGGGTGTGCTCTCGCTCTCACCCGATCTGTTGCTGGCGGCGCATGACGCAGGGCCGGATGTGGCGATGGAGCAGCTCGCCGCTGCTGGGGTGACCATCGCGAAGGCGCCCGAGACGCCGCGCGCCGGGGATATCGCGGATAAGATTCGCTTTGTCGGCGATGCGATCGGCAAGAGCGCCGAGGCCGAGGCGCTGGCGGCGCAGTTTGCCGAGAACCTGACGACGGTGCAGGAGAAAGTGGCCCAGCTTAATGAGGCGCCACGGGTGCTTTTCGTCCTATCGATCCAGGGCGGCTCGCCGTTGATCGGCGGTGCCGGCACCTCGGCGGATGAGATGATCGCGCTGGCGGGGGGCGTGAATGCGGGTGCCGAGATCGAGGGCTACAAGCCCATGAGCCGTGAGGCGATCCTCGCCACCCGACCCGATGTGGTGCTGATGATGTCCCAGCATGCCGAGCGTGTGGGAGGCCCGGACAAGATCCTCAGCCGACCCGAGATCGCGCTGACGCCGGCCGGGCAGAACGGGCGCGCGATCACCATGGAGGGGATGCTGCTGCTCGGCTTTGGCCCGCGCACGCCCGATGCCGTGGCCGAACTGGCCCGTGCACTCCACCCCGAGACGGCCGAGGCGGCGGGGCTGTAGGCGCCATGGAGCAGGTGCTCCCGCGGGCGGCGACCCGCAATCGCAGCGATGTCATCGCCTTTGCCGTGCTCGGCGGGCTCGTCGTGGTGCTCGCCATCGCGGGGCTAGCGCTTGGCCCGGTGCCCCTGTCACCCGCGCAGGTGATCGGGGCCCTGTTCGGCGCGGGCGATGCGATGGAGAGCGCCATCGTCTGGGAGATCCGCCTGCCGCGCATCGTGCTCGCCATCGCGGTCGGCAGCGCGCTGGCCTTGTCGGGGGCCGCGCTTCAGGGCGTGCTGCGCAATCCGCTGGCCGATCCGGGGCTGATCGGCGTGACCGGTGGGGCCTCACTCGGCGCGGTGGCGACCATCGTACTGGGCGGTCTGGTGGCGGGCAGTCTGCCGGCGGGGCTCAGGCCCTATATGCTGCCGATCTCGGCCTTTCTGGGAGCCGGGCTGGTGATCGCCTTCGTCTTTGGCCTAGCCCGGCGCCATGGCGAGACCTCAGTCGCGACGCTGATCCTCGCCGGGGTGGCGGTGAATGCCATCGCGGGTGCTGCCATCGGCGCCATGGTCTATGTCAGCGACGACCAGCAACTGCGCGATCTGACGTTCTGGACCATGGGCGCGCTCGGCGGGGCGGGCTGGACGCTGGTGATGGCGGCGACGATCCTGACGCTCGGCGCGCTGCCGCTCCTGCTGCTGCGCACCCGCGATCTCGACCTGTTCCAGCTGGGCGAACGGGCGGCGTTTCATGCGGGGCTCGATGTCGAACAGTCCAAGATGCTGATCGGCCTCGCCACCGCGGTGGCGGTGGGGGCGGTGACGGCGGCGGCGGGGCCCATTGGCTTCATCGGGCTTGTCGCGCCCCATCTGGTGCGCCTGGCCCTCGGCCCGCGCCACGCGGTGCTGCTGCCGGCCTCGCTGTTGACCGGCGTGGCGCTGGTGCTGGCGGCAGATCTGGCCGTGCGCCTGGCCGTGCCGCCGGCCGAGCCGCCCATCGGTCTTGCGACCAGCCTGATCGGTGGGCCGTTCTTCTTGTGGCTGCTGCTGCGCGGGCAGGGCATGCGCCGCCATGCTTAAGGCGCACGACCTCACCATGCGCCTCGGCGGGCGGGCCGTGCTGGAGGATGTGTCCATCGCGCTGGAGCCCGGCACCGTCACAGCGCTGCTCGGCCCGAACGGGGCGGGGAAATCGACGCTGCTGGCCTGTCTCTCCGGTGCGCTCAGCCCCTCGGCTGGCCGGGCCTCGATCGACGGTGACGACGTCTCGACGCTCTCGGCGATGGAGCTTGGCCGACGCCGCGCCGTCCTGGAACAAACGCCGAGTGCGTCGGCGCCCTTCCTGGTGGAAGCGCTGGTGGAGCTTGGCATCGCCCGTGCCGTGCCGCCGGCCGAGACGCGGCGGATCGTGGCGCGCAGCCTCTCGATGGTGGGACTGTCGGAGTTTATCGGCCGCCCCATCGACCGGCTCTCGGGAGGGGAGCGGCACCGCGCCCATATGGCCCGCGCGCTCGCGCAGCTGGAGGCCGGGCGCTATCTCGGCGCCGGGCGCTGGCTGATGCTCGACGAGCCGACCGCGAGCCTCGATCTCGCGCATCAGGGGTCGGTCCTGCGCGCGGCCCGCACGGCGGCGGCCGAGGGTGCCGGGGTGCTGGCCGTCCTGCATGATCTGTCGCTCGCCTCGGCCATGGCCGACCGGGTGGCGCTGATGCATCACGGCCGGATCGTCGCCGATGGCACCCCGGACGCGGTGCTGACCGAGACCCATCTCGGCCCGGTCTATGGCGTCGATCTGGCGATTAGCGAGCCGCGTCCCGGCATGCGCGCCATCGTCCCAGTGTTCTGATTACTGGTGTTCTGATCACGGGTGTTCTGATGACGGGTGTCTTGATCACGGCGCGGCCCGCCGCTCCTCCGCGGGCGAGCGGCAGATAGGGCATCAGGCCGAACACGATCAGCGCGGGGAACGCGAGCGCCGGGCCGAAGGGCAGGCTGGTGCGGACCGTCAGCGCGCCCTGCGCCTCCACCAGCGGGGCAAGGATCGAGGCCACCACCGCGATCAGCGCCAGGGTCGCGATCACCTCGTCGTGGATACCCGTCTCCTCGACCATAGAAGTTGATTGGCTGCGAGCTTGGGCATGATCGTGACTGTCAGCGCCCTGGTCAGGCGCGTGTTGCCGAGATTGCGGTTGGAGGCGTCGAGGTAGGGGCGCCGATAGGCGTGGTTCGCGGTCGCGCGCGACAGGATGCGCGTCACCTCCACCGGGCGGAGGCCCCATTGCAGCAGCACCGCGCTGCCGCTGGCAAAGCGCGAAGCCTCGCCGAGGCGCATCGTCTCGCCGAACAGCCATGTCGAGAGCAGCGCGTGGCCCGCCACCAGCCCGCATCGCGGCTGCTTGGCGATCAGCAGGATCGTGAAGATCGCGCCCGCGACGCCGCCGAGGATTCAGGCGCCATAGGCCCCCAGCCAGCCGGTGACGTCGATCAGGGTCTGCACCGTCCAATGGATGTCGGTGCGGCTCGCGTCGAGAAAGGCGATCAGTCGCGACACGAAGAAGGCGAGCATCCCTCAGACGACCACGCAGGCGGAGATCAGCACCACGGCCGGTTAGATGAGCGCGTAGATGATGCGCTTCTGCGGCGAGATCGAACGCTCCATCGCATCGACGATCTGATCGAGCGCCTTTTCGAGCGTGCAGGATTGTTGGCCGGCATGGAGAAGCGCCGAGACGATAGGCTGGAACATCGGGTCGGTGTGGACCACTTGAGAGAAGGTCCGGCCTGCCTCGATCCGCTGGGTCATGCGGCGGATCGCAACAGCGGGACCCTCGCGCTCAACCAATTCGGCCGAGATCTCCAGCGCCTGGACGGCCCGGTACCCCGGGCGCAAGACGAGCGCGATCTGGCGGAGGATGAAGGGCTTGTGTGACGCCCGCACTGGGAATTGACGCACCAGCCGGGTGAAAAAAAGCCGCTGGATGCGCCCGAGGGGGACGCGCCACCGAGTTCCGGCAACAGGGCCAACAGCGCCATGCCGCTTTACTGACCGCGTGCATCGGCGATGTCGGTTGCGTCCAGCCGCCGCTAACCTGGCGCCCGCCGCAGGCGATGGCGACGTGACGACCCCCGGCATCAGGCCTCGACCATCGCAGGCCGGCCGAGGCCGAGGCGCGCTGCTTCCTCGATACCGGTGACGCCGGCGAGTACCTTCGCGCGCAGATCCCCGCCCAAAGGCTGGGTCTCGGGTGATGCAGCCAGCAAGTCGGCCTCGCTTGCGCGCACTGAGCGGTCACCGCGCACATGGCGTCCTCGCACCAGGTCGCCACAGCGTGGGTCCGATCGCCCCCGAGGCGACGGGTCGCTAGCACCGACTGACCCCTGAGGTGCTGCATGACGCCGGCCCGGTCATCGCCGTGATCGATTCCCAGCGCAGCCGGAAGTTCGCCGATGCCCTCGGCCGATTGGCCAAGTCCGATCGGATTGATGCGGCTGGTCTCGCCTGGTTCGCCGCCTCCATGCAGCTGGTGCTGACGGCGCCCGCCTCCAAGGATCACAAGGGCGTGCGATCTGACGGTCGCACGGCGGCAGGTTTGCCAGGAGATCGGCGATCTGCGCCGCCAGCTCTACGAGACCGATCACCCGCTGATCGCACACCGGGTTCGCGCCCGCATCAGAATGGCCGAACGGCATCAGGCGGCTCTCGAGCAGGAGATGTGGACGCTGGTTGCCGCGCATAAAGCGCAGCGCCACCGTTTCCGGATCCTCACGTTGATCCCCGATACCGGCTTGATCACGGCTACGACGGCGCTGACGGATCTCTGCGAACTCGGGCCCGCCAATGCCCGGGAAATCGCCGCGCTCGCGGGACGTGCGCCGATGAACCGCGACAGCGGGACCAGACGCGGCGTGCGGGCGATCCGCGGCGGCAGGCCCCATATGCGAAACGCACTCTGCATGGGCGCGCTCAGCCAGATCCGCAAAGAGGGCCAGGCCGGCGCCTTCTACCGCCGCCTCGTCCGCGACGGTATGAAACCGAAGGTGCGTTCACCGCGGTGACGCGAAAGCTCGTGGTTCTGGCCAACACGCTGGTCGCTGAACACAGATGCTGGCAGCCGGCACCACCAGACCCTTCGCCCGCATACACATGACAGGCGACCCGTCATCGGTCTTGGTTACAGACACAGATGCTACGCCGTGACGCGGCATCCATCGCCACCCTGTGCTGTCGACCGATTTGGACGACCACTGCTTTCTGGCCGCGTTGAAGGACGCTCACTTCGACTTGCGTTTCGCCAAAGCCGTCACTTTCCATCCATTCGTTGGACGAGGTGCGCAGGTGTATGAGCGTCAGGGTTCCCGGTTCTTGGGGGAGTTCGAGGGTAGAATTCTGATTGGAACGCGGGTTCCTAACGCCTGACACAGATGAGGTTCTAGCGCACGGAAGGCTGGCGCAGAGGATAGCGACGCAGCCTTCGAGAAGCGAAGGCAACCGCCTCCGAAACCGGCGGGCTGCGATTTCGTCCGGCGGCGCAGGTTGAGCCGCACCATCTGCTTGGCCGTGCGGCGAGTACATGACGATAGGCAACGTCATCCCGTCGCGGTGAGCCGATTGCAGTGCCCGGATGCGGCTTCGAATGCCTTGATCTGGCGATAAGAAGCGCGTGTCTGTCCGCGCTCCGCCGTCAGGTCGGTCGCGGCATCGTATCGCGATGCTCTCGATGCATGATTGCCAGACTGTCCTATCCGTGCGGCAGAGGTGCCTGTCGTGGGAAGGGTCGAATGCTTGGAAAATGAGCAGTGGGGACCCATGGCGCATGGTGTACCATGGCGGTGGCGAGCTCGTCGGATCGACCCATCGCGGCGTGCCGGTTGGCGGCAACAGCATGGGGACCGCCGCACAGACCGCCATGGACCCGACGGGGCCGTCCCATGCAAACGGCGAGGGTTCTCGACTAAGGAGAGGATCCGCCCCGTGACCATCGAGGCGACCATCGAGGCGACCATCGAGGCTTGACCGCCATGCGCACCATCTCCAGCGTTTCTGCACCGAAGTCATCGGCCGACAGCAGGCGCAAAGGCGGGTTGACGGGCGGGGTGACATGACGGTCCGGCCCCATCGGCTGGCCCGGGCGGTGCCGGAATGGCCTGCCGCTCTTGTGGCGAGGATTGCCGAGCATGCGCTTGTCATGGGCGCGCCCGATGGTGCGCGTGTCTTCGGGCCCGGCGATCCCTGCGAACGCTTTGTCATCGTCCTCACCGGCGCGGTGCGGGTGGAGCAGGTCGGCAGCGGTGGCCGGTCGATCGTGCTCTACCGCGTCGGGCCTGGCGACAGCTGCGTGATGACGACTTCGGGCCTCCTCTCAGGGGTGCCCTACGGCGCCTGGGGCATCGCGGAGGGAGAGGTGGAGATCCTCGCTCTCCCTGCGGCCAGGTTCCAGGCGCTCGTGGATAGCGATGCCGATTTCCGTCACCGCGTGCTCTCGGTCTTCTCGGACCGTATCCTCGAACTGAGCGAAGTGATCGACGACCTTCTGGTGCGCCGGGTCGACCTGCGCCTCGCCGGTTGGCTGGTGCAGCAGAGCGCGAGCGATCCCGTCCTGACCGCGACCCACCAGTCGATCGCGGCAGAACTCGGCAGCGCGCGCGAGGTCGTCTCCCGCATCCTGAAGGATTTCGAGCGACGCGGATGGATCACGCTTCGGCGCGGCGCCATCGAGGTTCACGACCGCGGCGCTTTGCACGAAATGGAAACTTCCGCGGATTTCGGAAGGGAACGGTGACCTTGTCACAGAACACCGGGCGATGACCTGCGAGGTGATGGGCCATCGCTACAGAGGAGACCCGCGATGACCTTCACCACCAACATCGGCAGCACCGACCGCATCGCCCGCATCGTCATTGGGCTCATCCTGATGGCTTTGGCCGCCGCTGGCGTGCTTGGCGTCTGGGCGTGGATCGGCATCGTGCCGCTCGTGACCGCCTTCGTGAAATTCTGCCCGGCCTATGCGCTGCTCGGCGTGAGGACGTGCAGCGAGACCTGAGGCGACCGCTTCGGCGGCTTCTCAACTCCGGCGGTGCTGGTCGTCAGGCCGCGCCGCCGCCCCTGCCGTTGCAGGCCTCTGACGGGGCTGCCTTGGGCATAGCATCGACGCTGATTGGTGTGCGGATGCGGCTGCCGTCCTGGTGGCCGTTTGCCGGTAGTTTTTCCCGGGAACTTACCCATAGCTAACAGTGCGAATCTGGAAACTTCTCTGATGAACGGCCTCTTAATTTGTGGATGGTCGCTCCAGCTGATGAAAACGCTGGACTTATATTGTGCGCCGCGAAAATTCATTGCTGCACCTGCGCACGCATAACCGCCATGAAATTGCCGGGATTTTCAAATCCCGCTGAAAGAATTGAGCGTTCTTCTTGCTGCGGCGCAATAATAAGCAAAGCTTACGCCGGCATTGACTAACTTTCTGGCGCACCCCCTCCCTGTCGATCTTGGACACCCAGCCAGCCGCCGGATCGCACGCTCACAGCCTGTCCACGCGCAGCAAGCCTGACGCTTCGCGCTTGAGCACAGCATGCGACCCGAACGACTTGAGCGGTGTTCGGCGTAGCTGATGCAAGCGGAGCGGCGGCAGAATGACACTGAAAAGCACGGAACGTGCCACCCTTGCCGGCCTGTTGAGCGCAAGGGCATCGGGGAGCGGCGACGCTGTCGCCATTCGGCTCAAGCGGCGGGGCATCTGGCTGTCCTTGAAGTGGAGCGAGATGCAGACCGAGGCCGGTGCCGTTGCGGCAGCCATGACGGCGCGCGGATTGCAGGCAGGCGACCATGTTGCGCTGCTGAGCGAGAACCGTCCCAGACTGTTCACCGCGATCGCCGCCGCCCACGCCATCGGGGCCGTGGCGGTGCCGCTCTACTCTGATGCTCCGGCGGGCGAGGTCGGGCGGCAGATCAAAGCCGTCGGCGCGACGATGGTGTTTGCGGAGAACCAGGAGCAGGTCGACAAGGTGATCAAGGTCTTGCCCGATTGCCCTACCGTCAAGACCGTCGTGTTCGACGACGACCGCGGCATGCGCCATTACGGCCAATCGGGGCTGGCGAGTTTCGAGACGCTGGTCGAACAGGGGCGGGGCGCTGCGTCGACCGCTTCGGCTGCGGTGACGCCGGACATGCCGGCCTTCGTCTTCTTCACCTCGGGCACTGGCGATCTGTCGAGCCCCGTCGTATTCACGCATGCCGCTGCGGTCGCGCAGGCCCGGCGCGGCGTCTCGGTGCTCGGGCTGACCGACGAAGACCGAACCATCGCCTATCTGCCGCCCGGTTGGATCTGCCAGATGATGATGACCTATGGCCAGGCACTGGCCTCGGGCATGAGCATCTGGTGCCCTGAATCGAGCGATACCCTGCTGGAGGACATGCGCGAGGTCGCACCAACCAGCATGCTGGTGACGCCCCGTGTGCTCGACGCGATCATGTCGCAGGTCTCGACGCGGATGGAGGACACGGGCGGCCTTACGCTCAAGCTATTCAACGCCGTCCGGGCAGCGGCCGAGAAAGCAGCTGGCGCCGGCAGCAGCGCGGTCGCCCCCCCGCCCGGTTTCTTCGCCGACTACATGCTGAACAGGCCGCTCCGCGATGCGCTTGGCCTCAGCCATCTGCGCGCGATGCTCTGTGCGGGCGATCTGCTCGACCCAGGCATGCTGATGCTGTTCCGCAATCTCGGCATCAACCTCAAACAGCTCTACGGCACGACCGAGACGGGTTATCTGCTCGCGATGCAGGGCGACACGGCGGTGCGCACTGACAGTGCCGGCCGCGCGGTGAGCGGCGTGGAACTCAAGGTCGACCAAGCCGGCGAGATCGTCGCGCGCGGCGAAGGCTTTGCGTCGGGCTATCTGGGCGACGACGCGGCGACGGCGGCGTTGAGGACCGATGACGGCTGGATGCGCACCGGCGACCAAGGCACGATCGGCGCCGATGGCAGCGTGCAGATCGTCGGCCGCGGCGACAGTATCGGCCACCTCGCCGATGGCACCCGCATCGAGCCGCGCATGATCGAAAGCCGGGTGCGCACCTCGCCCTATATCCGCGAGGCCGTGGCCTTTGGGGATGGGCGCGACAGCGTCTGCGCGCTGATCGACATCAACACGCTGTCGGTCGGGCGCTGGGCGGATGACAACGAGATCCCCTATAGCGGCCATGCCGATCTCGCCTCGCAGAGCAAGGTCTACGAGCTGGTCGCGGGGCGGATCGCCGAGGTGAACCGGGCACTGGCCGCCGACCCCGCCACCGCGCCACAGCAGATCAGCCGCTTTGTGCTGTTGCCGCAGGAGCTCTCGACCGAGGACGAGATGCTGTCGCGTCTCGGCAAGCTGCGCCGCAGCGCCATCGCCAAGCGCTACGCCTCGGTCATCGAGGCGCTGTTTAACGGGGCGCCCGATGTCGCGCTGGAGCGTGCGATCGACGAGAGCGGCCTGCACACCCATGACGACGAGCATCCCGCGCGTCTGCGCATAGGCGATGCCCCGGTCGTCTCTTCCGGCCAGACGAGGAGCGCGGCATGAACGTGATCGCCGAGACGCAGTTTACCGATCGCGCCTACCCGATCGGTGGGCCGATCCTCGAGCTCGACAGCATCTCGCTCCGGTTTGGGGGCGTGCATGCGCTGACCAACATCTCGTTCAACGTGCTGAAGCACGAGGTGCGGGCGATCATCGGTCCGAACGGTGCCGGCAAATCGTCGATGCTGAACGTGATTGGCGGGCTCTACACCCCGCAGGAGGGGTCGATCCACTTCGACGGCAAGCCGCTCTCGAGCATGAACCCGGGCAAGGCGGCCAATCTCGGGATCGGCCGGACGTTCCAGAACATCGCGCTCTTCAAGCGGATGACGGTGCTGGAGAACATCATGGCCGGCCGGACGCTGTTCAACAAAGCGAACTTCCTCGAGGTCGCGCTGCAGATGCCGCGTGCTCGGCGTGAGGAGATCGAGGACCGCGAGAAGGCCGAGGAGATCATCGAGACGCTGGAGATCCAGCACATCCGCAAGACCCAGGTCTCGCGCCTGCCCTATGGCCTGCAAAAGCGGGTGGAGTTGGGCCGTGCGCTGGCAGCGGAGCCGCAGATCCTGCTGCTCGACGAGCCGATGGCCGGCATGAATGTGGAGGAGAAGCAGGACATGAGCCGCTTCATCCTCGATGTGAACGACCACTACGGCACGACCATCGTGCTGATCGAGCACGACATGGGCGTGGTCATGGATATCTCCGACCGCGTGGTCGTGCTCGATTACGGCAAGAAAATCGGTGACGGCACCCCCGCAGAGGTCCGTGCGAACCAAGATGTCATCGACGCCTATCTCGGCGTGGCGCACTAAGGGTAGGGACGATGGACACTTACGAGATCCTCTTTTTCGTTGAAGTGCTGGTCGGCGGCTTGCTTGCCGGCGTCATGTACTCACTGGTCGCACTCGGCTTCGTGCTGATCTATAAGGCCTCCTCGGTCTTCAACTTCGCTCAGGGCGCCATGGTGTTCTTCGCCGTGCTGTCCTTCGTGGGCTTCATGGAGCTGGGGCTGCATTTCTGGATCGCGCTGCCGGTCACCATCGGCCTGATGATCCTGGTCGGCGTCGCGACCGAGCGCTTTGTGCTCCGCCCGCTGGTCAATCAGAGCGATGACACCCTGCTGATGGCCACCATCGGGCTCGCGTTTGTGCTTGAGGGCGCGGCGCAGTTGGCCTGGGGGGTCGAGGTGCGGAGGCTCGATCTCGGCATCCCGGACGTGCCGCTGACCTGGCTCGCTGATCTGACCGGTATCTTCGTCAGTGCGCTCGACATCACGGCTGGCGTCGTCGCCGGTGTGCTGGTCGCGGGCCTCGCGATCCTGTTCTCCAAGACCAAAGCCGGTCTCGGCCTGCGTGCGGTGGCCGACAGCCATGCTGCGGCGCAGTCGATCGGCATCCCGCTCAAGAATGTCTGGATGATGGTCTGGGCGACCGCCGGGATCGTGGCGCTCGTCGCGGGCATGCTGTGGGGCGCGCGCTCGGGCGTGCAGTTCGCGCTGATCTGGATCGCGCTGAAGGCGCTGCCCGTGATGATCATCGGCGGCTTTACCTCGGTCCCTGGCGTCATCGTCGCCGGCCTGATCGTGGGCGCCTCCGAGAAGCTCGCCGAGGTCTATATCGGCCCGTATTTCGGCGGCGGCATCGAGGGCTGGTCGCCGTATGTGCTGGCCGTGATCTTCCTGATCTTCCGGCCCGAGGGCCTGTTCGGCGAACGCCATATCCGACGCGTCTGACGCTCAAGAGAACGAGGTACCATCATGTACTACAGACAGGCTGGACGCTTCCGGACGAGCTATGCGCAGGACATGCGTCTGCTGCCGGTGCTGGAAGACCGCATCCTGCTGATCTCGGCGCTGGTCATCGGCTTCCTGATCATCCCGCTTTTCGCCAACAACTATTGGCTGAGCGCGATCCTGATCCCCTGGCTGGCGCTGTCGCTGGTCGCACTCGGGCAGAACATCCTGATGGGCTATGCGGGTCAGCTCTCGCTCGGCTCGGCGGGCTTCATGGCAGCCGGTGCCTTCGCCTGCTACAACATCGTTCTGCGCGTCGAATGGATGCCGTTCTTCGGCGCGGTCCTGCTCTCGGGCGTGATCGCGGCGGCGGTTGGCATCGTGTTCGGCCTGCCATCGCTGCGCGTGCGCGGGCTCTACCTGGCGGTCGCCACGCTTGCCTCGCAGTTCTTCATCGTCTGGGTGATCGACAAGTTCGGCTGGTTCAAGAACTACGACACCTCGGGCATCATGAATGCCCAGCAGATCGTCGTTTTCGGCCAGCCGATGGACACGCCGGCCAAGGAATACATGGTCGTGCTCGTCATCGTGACCTTCTTGACCTGGCTCGCCTGGAACATGGCCAAGGGTAGTGTCGGGCGAAAATGGCAGGCCGTGCGAGACATGGACGTGGCCGCTGAGACGATGGGCATCTCGCTCTTGCGGACCAAGCTGCAGGCTTTTGCGGTCAGCTCGTTCTACTGCGGGGTGGGCGGCGCGCTGTTTGCTTTCGCCTATCTCAAATCGGTCGAGCCGGTGGCCTTCGATATCCTGCTGTCGTTCCGCATCCTCTTCATGGTGTTGATCGGCGGGCTCGGCACGATCATCGGCGCCTATCTCGGCTCGGGCTTCATCCTGCTTCTGCCGGTGTTCCTGAACATCTTCTTCCACGCCATCTTCCCGACCGTCGACGCCACAATCACCTCGGCGCTCGAGCAGGTCATCTTCGGCGTGATGATCATCATGTTCATGATCTACGAGCCGCTCGGCATGGCGAAGATCTGGCAGAACATCCAGGACCGCATGCGCCGCTGGCCCTTCAAGGTCTGAACGCGGAGCGAACATGACCCCGCCGCCAGAAGCGGGGCACGACGAGGACGTGACAGGGTCAAAGACCCGCACGAACGAAGAACCAAGGGAGGAAATGTCCAAGTGATACAGTTCTTCAAAACGGCAGTACCGGCAGCGATCATGGCCCTGGCCGTCGCTGGTACCGCTGCACCGACGGCCGCGGTGGCCGAGGAGCAGCAGTACTTCCCGGTGCCGAGCAGCCGCGTGGGCCCCTACTCTGCCATGGGCACCGGCTACTACGGCGGCATCATCGACTACATGAAGTACGTCAACATGAAGGAGGGCGGCGTCAACGGCGTCGAACTCGTCTGGACCGAGTGCGAGACCGAGTACAATGCGGCCCGCACCGTCGAGTGCTTCAAGCGCCTGCTGACCGGCCCGAACGGGCAGAAGATGCTGGTCTTCGATACGCTCGGCACGCCGGGCGCCTACGCGGTGATCAACCGTATGGCGGAGGAAGAGGTCGTTCTCGCCCAGTATGGCTATGGCCGCACCGACGCGGCAGACGGCCGGGTCTGGCCCTGGGTCTTCAACGCCGCCTCCCATTACTGGGATCAGATCGGCATGAAGATGCAATTCATGGCCGACCAGGAAGGCGGCGTGGAGAACATGCGCGGCAAGAAAATCGTGCACCTCCACATCGATAGTGCCTTCGGCCGTGAGCCGCTGCTTGCCATGCGTGCCATCGCCGAGGAGTGGGGCACCGAGCTCGTCGAGATCTCGATCCCGCCCCCGGGCCTGGAGCAGCAGTCGCAGTGGCTGCAGATCCGCCGTGAACGCCCCGACTGGGTGACGTTCTACGGGGCGGGCTCGGGCATGAACTCGACCGCCATGACTAATGCCGCGCGCATGGGCTTCTCGCGAGACCGTATGATCTATGTAACCTTCGGTGGTGCCGAGGAGGACATGGTGCCGGCGGGCGATGCGGCCGAGGGCACCTATGCGGTCGCCAATGCCGTGCCGGGGCGCGAGTTCCCGTTGATCGCGGACATGTACAAGACGCTCTACGAGGACAGCTCGGAGGGCAACATGGCCAACCCGGACCGTGTAGGAACGGTCTACTACAACCGCGGTGTTGGCGCGGCGGTGATGTGGATCGAGGCGCTGCGCAACGCGCAGGAGTTGGCCGGCAAGGACGGCAAGGCGGTCAACGGTCCGGAGTTCCGCGACGGCTACGAGGCGCTCGACATGCCGCAAGCCCGTCTCGAGGAAATCGGCATTGCAGGCATGGTAGCACCCTTCCAGCTTTCCTGTGCCAAGCATGACGGCGCGGGCAAGTTCCGCATGATGCAGTGGCGCGATGGCAAGTTCGAGCTGGTCACCGACTGGATGGGCCCGCCGGATTCGGCCTTCATCCGCCAGCTGGTCGAGGACTCGGCGGCCAAGTTCGCCTCCGAGCAGGGCATCACGCCGGTCGACTGCAACGCGTCGTAATCGCGAACTGTGCCGTCGCCGCGACGGCGGCCCAAAGACAAAAGCGCGGGGCGGGCGCCAGACGCTCGCGCCCCGCGTCACAGATCAAGCAAGCCAGGATAGAGCGCCATGACCGCAACAGCCGAGATGACGCTGGACAATGCCCCGGCCGCCCGTGCCGCAAGCGACCCGATCCTCTCGATCCGCAATATCGAGGTGATTTATGATGGCGTGATCCTCGTCCTGCGCGGCGTCTCACTCGAGGTGCCGAAGGGCAAGATCGTGGCCCTTTTGGGCGGCAACGGCGCCGGCAAGAGCACGACGCTCAAATCAATCTCCACCATGCTCGGCACCGAGCGGGGCAAGGTCACCAAGGGCTCGATCCAGTTCGACGGCGAGCGGATCGACACGCTGACACCCGGCGACCTGGTAGAGCGCGGCATGGTGCAGGTCATGGAAGGCCGCATGTGCTTCGGCCACCTGACGGTCGAGGAAAACCTCATGACCGGGGCCTATACGCGCAAGCTGAGCCGGGCCGAGCTCCGCGACGAGCTTGACCGCGTCTATACCTATTTCCCGCGTCTCAAGGAGCGCCGCACCAGCCAGGCTGGGTATACCTCGGGTGGTGAGCAGCAGATGTGCGCCATCGGCCGCGCCATCATGGCCCGCCCGCGCATGCTGCTGCTGGATGAGCCGTCGATGGGCCTCGCCCCCCAGATCGTCGCCGAGATCTTCGAGATCGTGAAAAACCTGAACGAGACCGAGGGTGTCAGCATCCTGCTGGCCGAGCAGAACACCTCGGTCGCGCTCAAGAACGCGCATTACGGCTACATCCTGGAGAGCGGGCGGATCATGATGGACGGGCCCGCCAAGGCGCTGGCCGAGAACAAGGACGTGAAGGAGTTCTATCTCGGCATGTCCTCGGACGGGCGCGAGAGCTTCCGCAACCAGAAATCCTATCGCCGCCGTAAGCGCTGGATCTGACGGCGCGCCGTCGTCACCTCATGGCGCCGACCGAGGCCGCGCATCCCTCCGGTGCGCGGCGTCTTGCTGTTCGGTCTGGCTGGGATCGAGATCACGCATGGCCCTTGGCGGCATGTCCGGCGCGATGCCGAGCGGGTCTTGCGATCCAGCCAGGCGCGTCGCCGGGCTTACGGGCGCGGCGCACTGGCATCGGCGGGCCATTCGCGATAGCCGAGCAGGATGGGCGCCGGGCGGGTCCCGCTGCCCGGTGGCGGACAAGGCGGGGTGTGGCGATGGCCGAGGAACTCACACGTGCCGAAGCGCTGGCGCTGCATCGTTCGGGGAGCCTTGAACAGGCGGCGGCCGCCTATGATGCGCTGATCGCAGCCGGACCGGAGGACGCCGATCTGATCGGTCTGCGCGGCATTGTCGCCATGCAGTCGGGCGATGGGCAGGGCGCGTCGCTGCATCTTGACCGGGCGCTGTCGCTTGGTGGCGACGACGCTGTGCTCGTCCGAAATCTGAACGCCCGGGCGATCATCGAGAAGGACGGCGACCGTCTCGACGCCATCCCGCCATTGCTGGCCGAGCACCCGTTGCCGGTGCCCCTCGCGCCGCCCGGCGATACGGCTGCATTCGGCGCATATCTCTCGCTCGCCTCCTTCGCGCTCAGTTTCCGGGACCCGGAGCGTGCCGCGCTGCTGGCCAATGCCTGTCTGGAGGGTGAGGCGGCCGCAGATGAGGCGCAGCGGATACGCCTGGCCACCATTCTTGCAGGCCTTGGTCTTGGCCGCGAGTTGCAGGTGCTCGGCGACTGGGTCGCGACGCGCGACCGGCAGGATGCGCGCAAGCTCTGGCTTGAAGCGTGGCTTGCCGGCCAGAAAGTCAAACGTCGCGATATCGTGGAGCGGGCACGTGCCAATGTCCTCCGGGAGTTCCCGTATCACCGCGACCGCAGGCCGGGTCTTGATGGCGATACCCTTCGCGTGTTGGTGCTCCGCTCCCCGTTGACGCTGATACGGCCCGCCGACCCGGAGACCAATTTCGGCGGCAACACGATCATGTCCTTTGCCGCGATGTACACCGGTACCGCGCTTGCCTTCGACAGTTTTGCCTTTCCCGGGGCCGAGAGCGCGGTGGGAGTGAGGCCCGAGCCCGATGCCGATCTCGTTTTCAACAATCTCGCCATGGCCGAGGCGGCCTATGGCCGGGGCGCCCAGCAGCAGGTCGAGGAGATGACCGCCGGCATGACGGTGCCGGTGCTGAACCCGCCCGAGCTCGTCGCGCGCACCTCGCGCCTGGAGATGGGAGAGCTGCTTGGCGGCATCAGCGGCGTGCGTCTGCCGCACACGATCATGGGCAAGAAGGGCGACACCCCCCTGAAGGCGCATGCCAACAGCATCGCCCTGGAGATCGGGCTACCGGTGATCATACGCTCGGTGGCCGATCACCGCGGCATAAACATGAAGCTTTGCAAGACGATTGATGAGACGGAGGCGGCGATCGCGAAGCTGCCGGGCGATTTTTACTATGCCATCGAGTATCTGGAGACCCGTGTTTCGACCAGTCTCTGGCGGAAGTTTCGGGTGGCCTTCATTGACGGCAAACCCTTTGGCCGGCGCCTGACCTTTGGCCGAGACTGGATGGTGCATGGGCGCCATTGGCGGGCGATCGCCAAGGACAGCCCAAAGCTGATGCAGGAGGAAGCGCGCTTTCTCGCCGATACCTCGGGGTTCTTGGGCGAGCCGGCGATGCGGGCGCTGTACGAGATCCGGGACCGCATCAAGCTCGACTTCTTCGGCATCGATTTCAGCTTCAACCGACAGGGCGAGATGACGATTTTTGAGGCCAATGCCGCGATGCGCGTGCTGCCCGGCCGGCCCGAGGATAAGGCAAAGGAGTTCGACCATATGGTCGAGAGCCGGATCGCGATGCATGAGACCTTCGAGGCGATGCTGCTGCGCCGCGCGGCGGAGGGCAGGGCGGCCCGGTTGGCAGCGGAGGAAGGCCCTTTGGTGCTGGGTGACGCTGCGGCGCCGAGGACCGGCTGAAGTAACGCGCGTCACCGGTTGCGGCGTTGCAGCAGGTTGGCCCGCGGTGGTGCTGCCGCCGATCCACGACTAACCTGCCAACGAGCGTGCGAGCGGTGAGCGGAGAGAGCGATGTTGTCGGAGGCCCTGCGCGACGCCCGTGACCTGTACCGACAGGGCGATCTCGAAGGCGCCGCGGCGGCGTTCGACCAACTGATCGCAGAAACCCCCGAGGATGCCGAGCTGCTGACCCTGCGAGGGCTCGTCGCGTTGGAGGCGGGTGATCGGCAGGGTGCGGCAGGGCTCCTTGAGCGTGCCCTCGATCTCGTCGCGCCCGACGCCGTGCGGATCGCAGCGCTTGAGGCCCGTCTGCGCCTCGCCAAGGGCGCAGGCGCACCGGATGAGGTCGCGGGCCTGATCGAGCGCTTTCGCCCGGTGGACCCCGTCGCGCCACCGGCCGATCCGGCAAGCTTCGCTGCCTATCTCGCGCTTGCCGGACTGGCGCTGGAGCATGGGGACGCGGCGCTGGCCGCCGCGCTTGTCGATGCCTGTCTCGCGCGAGAGGGCGACGCATCGACCGAGCACCGCCTTCGCCTCGCAGCCTTGCTTGCCGGATTGGGGCGCGCCGATGCGCTAGTGGCGCTGGCCGCGCGCGTGGCCGCGGAGAACGCCGACGACGCGCGCCAGATGTGGCTCGATGCCTGGTCGGCGGCCCATCAGAATAACCAGCCCGACCTGGCCCTGCAGGCACGCCGTACCCTGGTGGCGGACTATCCGACCCACCGGGACCGGCGCGAGGAGCTGGCATCCGACGCGCTGCGGGTCTTGGTGCTCCGCGGGCCCCTGCCCGGGGTGAGGCCGCCTGGTCCTGATGCACTCTATGGCGGCAACACCATCACCGCGTTCTGTGCCTACGGCGAAACCAACGGTCTGGCGTTCGACGCCTACGCCCTGCCGGGTGGTGAGGGGGCACTGACAGTTCCTCCGCCCGGCGACGCCGATCTCGTCTTCAACAACATGGCAAGCGCCGAGCATGCGCTCACCACGGGCGCGCATCAGCAGGCGGTCTGCTTTACCAAGGGGCTGGAGATCCCCGTCCTGAACCGGCCGGAGTTGGTGGCGAAGACCTCACGCCTTGGCCTGAGCGATCTGCTCGTCGGCATCGACGGGGTGCGGGTGCCCAAGACGATGCTGGGGCGAAACGACGGCGTCGATATCCGGCTGCTTGCCCGGAGGATTGCGCGGCAGATCGGCCTCCCCGTGATCATACGGACGGTCAGCGATCACCGCGGCCTGAACATGACGCTCTGTGGGACGGTCGAGGCGGTCGAGCGCGCGCTCGCGCGCCTGGTGGGGCGGCGGTTCTATGCGATCGAATACGCCGAAACGCGCGTGACGACCGATCTGTGGCGCAAGTTCCGCGTCGTGTTCATCGACGGTCAGATCATCGGTCAGCGCCTCGACTTTGGCCGATCCTGGAATGTTCATGATGCTTCCTGGCTCAAGATCGCCAAGGGTCTGCCAAAGCTCATGAAGGATGAGATGCGCTATATCGGCGGTATTGCTGACTATCTCGGTACATCGATCATGAAGACGATGCAGGTGATCCGAGACCGTGTCGGCTTGGAGTATTTCGGCATGGACTACAGCTTCGACCGACAAGGTCGTCTGGTGGTCTTCGAGCTGAACCCAGCGATGCGGGCCATTCCCGGTGACGCGCAGATGCAGGCGACGGAATTAGAATACAGCGCCGAGAGCCGGAGGGCGATCCGCGAGGCGTTCGGGGCCATGCTTCTGCGCTATGCCCGAAAAGGGCGGGCCGGGCGCGTAGCCAGGGGTGAGGTGACCCATAGGGTGACGGCGCCCCAGGGGCAGTGAGGCGACGGCCGGTTAGGCAAATCTCGGCGAGGCGACGGCAGGCGAGACGCGCCAAGAAAAAGCCGCGCCGCCGATGAGGGCGACGCGGCTCGGCTTGTATGGCTCGGCGGTCAGTTCGGGCTGAGCTTGTAGATGTCGCCCAGATCGACCGCGGCGTAGAGGCTGCCATCGGGTCCAAGCACGATCGAGCGGAAGCGTGCGGGCTCCATCGGCAGGTCCATGGCGGTGACGTCATTCACCGAGGCGTCGTCCGCGGCGATGTCGACCACGTCGATCCGCACGCCCGACGGCGTGTCGCCGAAGCCGATGCCCATGATGCCGACGGCCATGCGCCCGTCCCACTCGCCCCACTGCGCGCCCGAGAGGAACGCTGCCGAGCCGGTGCCCTGCGACAGCCCGTTGTTGTTCCAGGCGGGTGGCATCGCGTTGGGATAGGAGGCGGTGTCGGTCATCGGCATGAACTTGGAGCGGGCGTCGGGGTCCATCCCGTCCATCTGGTTGGGCATGTAGCCGCAATAACCATCCGGACAGTCGCCGCGCCCGGCCATGTTGGGCCGCGGGTCCCAGCCGGCATTGCCGCCGTTGACCAGCACGGTGATCTCGTCCGAGTGCCAGGGGCCATGCTCGGCCGCGACCGCGGCACCGTCGCTCGGCCGGAAAGCGATGCCTTGCACGTTGCGGTGGCCATAGGTGAAGACGCGCGGGTCAAAGCCTGCGGGCGGATTGTTACCGACCGCCGCGTTGCCGTCACGGTCCATCCTCAGCACCTTGCCACCCATCATCGTCGGGCTCTGCGGCACAACGCCGTTATGGGTATCGCCGGTCGTCAGCCACAGATGCCCGTCGGCATCGAAGCGCACGCGCCCCCCGTTATGGGCGCCCGGCCCGCCAAAGGGGTGATCCGACGCCTTCGGCTTGTAGGGAATGTCGTCGACGATATCGACGCGCGAGGCGACACCCGCCATGTCATCGGTCAGGACCAGACGCATCAGCCGGTTGGTGCCCGGTGCTGTCAGGCTGGAGGTCGAATAGACATAGATGGTGTTGTTCTCGGCGAAATCGGGGTCGACCGCGACGCCCATCATGCCGGCCTGCCCCTCGCAGAACAGGTCGACCGCGGTGGCCGGATAGCCCGAGGTGCCGGTCATGCCGAGCAGCGGGTTCACATCGCCCGAGGGCATGCGGACCGAGAGGCCCTTGCACTTCTCGGTGAAGAACATCGTGCCGTCGTCGAGGAAGGCCATGTCCCAGGGGTTTTCAAGCCCGCTCATCACGGTCTCGACGCTCATGGTCGGGGCTTCGGCATGGGCCGTGGCGAACGGCAGCGCCGAGGCCAGGGCCGCACCGAGCACCCAGGTGGTCTGACGGTGTTTCATGGAGATCCTCCCGTTTTTATCGATCTTGCTACAGGGTGTGCTGTATTGGACCAGCCTATCGCACACCTTGACCTATTGAAAATCAGTAACGCGCAAATTGGGTATCAGTCACGCACGAATGATCGAATAATTTCTGTCAAGTAAAGTCGGCTTCCATTGTTTTGCAGTGCAGCAATCCAGGCAGTCCTAGCCGCTTATAGATGCGAATTTGTATGGAGAGAACGCGCAGTGCTGGGGTGGGCGCCGCCAAGGCGCGGGTCTGTCTGCCGGCCTCAGCCGCCAAGGATCGTCGCCTGGGGGATCTCGTAGCGCTGATCTTCCACCCTTAGCCGATGAACATCGCCCTCCAGCACCCAGTCAGTGTCGACGCCGACGCCCGACATGGTCGGCGCGGCCCGCAGGAAGATGTTGTGCGCAAAGAACAGCATCCGGCTGAACCCATTGGGGAACGCGACGCGCACGGTCGCATCGCCGCCAGTGCCCCGAGCCACGCCGAAGCGGCAGTCGCCGAGCGGTTGACCCCGCTCCTGCGCGCATCGGATCACGCCGGTGGCGTCGAAGTCGCGGACCCGTGCCCGCGCCGCGCTGTCGTCGAGCCCGTAGGGAACGCTGCCATCCGGGCCCGGCGCTGTGACGAGGCTGGCCGCCGGCACATATCCCGAGACCCTGGCGCGAAGGGGCTGGACAGCGCACCAGGCGACGCCGTCCGAGGATGTGCAGCCAAGATTGCTGACGATGGTGCCCTTGGCGAGCGTCATGATCTTTTCGGAAGACGCCTCCAAACCCGCGCGCATTGCCGAACCTTCCGGCGACGTCACGATCCACCGCCGTGGCCCGCCTTCGCGCGCGGCCGCGGTCTCTGCGGTGGCCTTGACCTTGGCGCCAGTGGGCGGCTCTGCCTCTGCGGTCAGGGTGACTGCGCCGAGCAGGAGCGCGGTGAGACATGATCGGGCAGGCCAGCGGGTAGTGCGAAGGACGGCGCCTGGCATCTCTCACTCCTGTGCCGGGACATCCGATGCCGGGAGCGAACTGTTACGCACAAAAGCATTTTCAATGCTGCGCTGCATCCAACAACAGCCATTTATAGCTGTCGCTTCGATACGATCGATGAAAATAACCAACTGTCATCAAGGCGCTGATGCTATTGAGCAGGCGCAGCATAGACTAAGGGTGTAAATGGGCATTGTGTGAAGCGATCCGACTGTCTACACTACAAGCATCAATAGTTGAGAACGACAGGGAGGATAACGCATGGCCTGGACGACGCCCACGATCGAAGAGCTTTCCTGCGGCATGGAAATCAACATGTACATGCCGGCCGAGGAAGAGCGCGAGGAGCTCATCTGACAAATGCCTGCCGGCGCTCCTCGCGGGGCGCCTGGCGCATGATCGGAACCCTCTGGGGCTCACACTGCCGGTCGGCTCTCCGACCGGCAGTTTGCGTTTCTGCGGGAACGCGTACGAGCATCTAGCGGCCGGGAGGTGAGCGCGATGTACCTCGCCGTCGTCGGCGGTGGCGCATGGTTCGCGGGGGCGCTAAAGGCGCTCCTTTCGGATGACGCAACCCTGCACGCGGTGGAGAGTGCGCGCGATCTCCGTCCCCCGGCGCCGTGCGAAGACGGCCAGGCGCGCATCGCCATCCTCGCCAGTGAGACGGGCCATGACAGATTGCGGACGCGCCTCGCGGAATTGAGGCGCCACGATCCGAAGCTTCGCGTCGTCGTGCGTCTGCGCACCCTTCGCCCCGATCTGGTGCGCGATGCCATGCAGGCGGGCGCCTGGGGCTGCTTTGCCGAGAACGATGCGCCCGACATTCTGCTAAACCTGTTGGCCACCGTCCGCAGCGGTCGGATGAGCTTTCCCTATGTCGACTTTACCGAACTGAGCGACGACCCGTTCGAGCGCCTGACACGGCGTGAACGCGAAGTGCTGGCGGCACTGTCAAAAGGCTGGACCAACACGCAGATCTCCTCGCGCCTCGGCGTCTCGGAGAACACGGTCAAATATCATCTGAAGCTGATCTACGAGAAGCTGGAAGTCAGCAACCGCTCGACGGCCGTCGCCGCTTATCTCCGACACGTCAGCCTGTGAGACGGCCGGGCAGGGGGCTCCCCCGTCCGGCCCCTGGCTCAGATCACGCGGCGAGGCCCCGCTTGTTCAAGACCGCCGCGACGGTCGCGCCCATGGACGAAGGGTTGGGTGCCACGGCGACACCGGCATCGCGCAGGATCTCGACCTTTTCCTGCGCGCTTTCCCCGAAGGCCGAGACGATGGCGCCGGCATGGCCCATCTTGCGGCCCTTGGGCGCCGACAGCCCGGCGACATAGGCGATCACCGGCTTTTTCATGTGATCGCGCGCGAAGACTGCCGCTGCGGCCTCCTGCGGGCCGCCGATCTCGCCGATCATCATCACCGCATCGGTGCCGGGATCGGCCTCGAACAGCGCCAGGATGTCCTTGAAGGACGAGCCGTTGATCGGATCGCCGCCGATCCCGACCGAGGTCGACACCCCGATGCCGAGCGCTTTGAGCTGGCTCGCGGCCTCGTAGCCGAGCGTGCCTGACCGGCCGACGATGCCGATCCGGCCCGGCAGGTAGATATGCGCCGGCATGATGCCCATCATGGCGCGGCCCGGGCTGATGGTGCCCGCGCAGTTCGGGCCGGTCAGGCGCATCCGGTCCTCGGCCTTGTAGCGGCGCATGTACCGCTTCACCTTCATCATGTCCTGCGCAGGGATGCCGTCGGTGATGCAGGTGCAGTAGCGGATCCCGGCATCGGCCGCCTCCATGATAGCATCGGCGGCAAAGGGGGGCGGCACGAAGACGATAGAGGCAGTGGCTCCCGTCTCGCGCACCGCGCCCTTCATCGTGTTGAAGACCGGGCGCTCCAGGATCTCGCTGCCGCCCTTGCCGGGGGTGACACCGCCGACGACGTTGGTGCCGGCCTTGATCATGTCCTCGGCGTGGAAGCGGCCGATGCGCCCCGAGATGCCCTGCACCAGAACCTTGGTCGTCTCGTCGATCAGGATGGTCATGGCGCTCTCCTCACGCGGCCTGCTTGGTGACGGCGGCAACGGATTTCTCCGCCGCCTCGGCCAGGGTTTCGGCGGTGGCGATGGGCAGGCCGCTCTCGGCGATGATGCGGCGGCCTTCCTCGACATTGGTGCCCGACAGGCGGACGATCACCGGGACCTTGATCTCGGCCTTGCGGAAGGCCTGCACAACGCCTTCGGCCACCCAGTCGCAGCGGTTGATCCCGGCGAAGATGTTCACCAGCACCGCCTCGACCTTGGGATCGCGCAGCACGAGGCGGAAGGCCGAGAGCACGCGCTCGGGGCTCGCCCCGCCGCCGATATCCAGGAAGTTGGCCGGCGCACCACCGGACAGCTTGATCATGTCCATCGTCGCCATCGCAAGGCCGGCGCCGTTGATCATGCAGCCGATATTGCCGTCGAGCGCGACATAGGCGAGCCCGCGATCGGCGGCATGGCTTTCCATCGGGTCTTCCTGGCTCATGTCGCGGAGCTCAGCCACCTCGGGATGGCGGAAGAGCGCGTTGTCGTCGAACGACATCTTGGCATCGAGCGCGATCAGATCGCCGCGACCGGTGACGACCAGCGGGTTGATTTCCACCATCGTCGCGTCCAGATCGCGGAAGGCGCGATAGGCGGCGCGGAAAATCTTGGAGGCCTGCGCGACCTGGCTGGAATCGAGGCCGAGACCGAAGGCGAGTTCCCGCGCCTCGAAATCCAGGAAGCCCGAGGCGGGCTCGACGGTCATGCGAAGCAGACTGTCGGGCCGGGTCTCAGAGATCTGCTCGATCTCCATGCCCCCGGCGGCCGAGGCCACGATCATCACCCGCTCGGTCGTGCGGTCGAGGACGAGGCCGAAATAGAGTTCCTGCGCGATCTCGGTCGCTTCCTCGACGTAGACGCGGCCGACCATTTTGCCGCGCGCGTCGGTCTGGCGGGTCACGAGCCGCTTGCCGAACAGGTCGGCGGCGTAGTCGCGGATCTCCTCGTCCGAGCTACAGAGCCGGACGCCGCCGGCCTCGCCCCGCCCGCCGGAATGGATCTGCGCTTTCACCACCCAACGCTCGCCGCCGATCTCGTGGCTGCGATAGCTTGCCTGCTCGGGGCTGTAGGCGAGCGCCCCCTTGGGGATCGGCACGCCGAAACGGGCGAGGATTTCCTTCGCCTGGTATTCGTGGATGTCCATGGTTCCCTCCCTCGGGCCTGTTCCCGGCCGCTCTTTAGGCTGCGTTCTTGGCGCGGATCGCGTCGTCGACCGCGATCACATTGGCGGCCATCCTCTCCGAGGCCGCGTCGATCATCTTGCCGTCGAGAGCCGCTGCGCCCTTGCCGGCCGCCTCTGCCTCGCGCAGTGCCGAGACGATGCGGCGGGCGCGGTCGACCTCGCCGTCGCTTGGCGAGAACACGGCATTGGCGAGCGCGATCTGGCTGGGATGGATCGCCCATTTCCCCTCGATCCCCAGCGCTGCGCCGCGGCGGGCGGCATCGGTATAGCCCTCGGGGTCGGAGAAATCGCCGAACGGGCCGTCTATGGCGCGCAGGCCATAGGCGCGGCAGGCAATGGTCATGCGCGAGAGCGCCGCGTGCCACTGATCGCCCGGATAGTCGGGGTTCAGCCCGCCGATATTCACCGTGCGGGCGCGCAGGCTCGCAGCGTAATCGGCGACCCCGAAATGTAGCGCCTCCAGCCGGCCGCCAAAGCGCGCGATTTCCTCGACATTGGCCATGCCGAGCGCGGTCTCGATCAGTGCCTCCAGCGCAACCTTGGGCGGCCGGCCCTTGGCCTGCTCGATCTGGTTGACCATGGCCTCGACCATATAGAGATCGGCGGGCACGCCGACCTTGGGCACCAGGATCGTGTCGAGCCGGTCGCCCGCCTGCTCCATGATGTCGACGACGTCGCGGTACATGTAGTGGGTGTCGAGGCCGTTGATCCTGACCGAGACGGTCTTGCCCTTGCCTGCCCAGTCGATGTCGTTCAGCGCCTGAATGATGTTGCGGCGCGCGTGTTCCTTGTCGGGCGGGGCGACGGCGTCCTCGCAATCGAGGAAGACGTAGTCGACGGCACTGTCCGCCGCCTTCTCGATCATCGTCGGGTTCGAGCCCGGGACCGCCAGCTCGCTGCGCTGCAGGCGCTGACGGCGGAGGGGGTGGAGTGTGTGGCTCATCGTGCGCGCCTCACTCGGCCGCGAGGGCGACCTGCGCGGTCGGCTTTGTTTCGCGGTACCAGGCCTGCGCCGCGGCGAGGCCCGCGCCCTCCTCGATCTCGGCCCCGGCATCGACCAGCGCCATCTCGGCGATAGAGATCGCGGTCAGGCACATGCCGGCATTCAGCGCACCCAGATGCCCGATCCGGAAGGCCTTGCCCGAGAGCTCCGCCAGCCCTGCGCCGAACGAGCAGTCGTAATCCTCATAGGCGATGCGCAGCACCTCGCGCGCATCGACGCCCCCCGGCGTCCGGATCGCGGTCACGGTGTCGGAGTGCCAGGTCGCATGCTCGGCCACCAGCGTGCAGCCGTTCCAGGCAGCGACCGCGCGGCGCACGCCCTCGGCCAGGCGGTAGTGGCGGACGAAGATCGGCTCCAGCCCCTCCGCCTCGATGATCTGCAGCGACTTGGCGAGGCCGTGGAACAGCTGCGTGGGCGGCGTGTAGGGGAAGTAGCCGGTGTCGTTCAGCCGGGCCATGTCGGCGAAGTCGAAATAGCAGCGGGGCAGGGTGGCGCTGTCGGCCGCTTCCAGCGCCTTCTCGCTGACCCCCAGCATCGCGAGGCCCGCGGGCAGCATGAAGCCCTTTTGCGAGCCCGAGACCGCCAGATCGACGCCCCACTCATCCATCCGGAAGTCGATCGAGCCGATGGAGGACACGCCATCGACGAACAGCAGTGCCGGGTGGAAGCAGGCATCCAGGACCGCGCGCACCCCGGCGATATCCGAGGTCACGCCCGTCGCCGTCTCGTTCTGCGTGGCGAAGACCGCCTTGATCTCGCCCTTGGCATCGGCGCCCAGGATCCGCTCGTACTCGCTGAGCGGCACACCCGCGCCCCAGGGGACGTCGACGCAGATCACGTCGAGGCCGAGACGCCGCGCCATGTCGACCCAGAGATTGGAGAACTGGCCAAAGCGGCTCATCAGCACCTTGTCGCCGGGCGACAGCGTGTTGGTGATCGCGGCCTCCCAGGCACCGGTACCGGAGGAGGGGAAAAGGAACATCCGCCCTGTGGTCTGTTTGAAGACGCGCTTCACACCCTCGAACAGCGGGCGGGTCAGGTCGCCGAAATCGGGGGCGCGCATGTCCTCCATGGGCACGTTCATCGCGCGGCGGACCGCGTCGGGGATGTTGGTCGGCCCGGGGATGAAAAGATGCCGATGTGTCGCAGTCATGGCGTGCCCTCCTCGTTGTTGGTTGAGGAGACACTGCATCGGACCCATCGGTGCCGCCCGATCCGATCGGCGACAGAATGTGCCGGTCGGGGTGACGCGCCCCTACCCGGATGGGTGGGGAACCGCACCCGCCGAAGCGGGTGCGGCCTTGGCGGCCGGCCCGATCAGGCCACCAAGAGATCGCTGTCGAAGGTGAAGTTGTCCGCCTCGAACAGCGCCAGTTCGTCGAGTGCCGCGGTGTCCACTGCCGCATCCCCCAGATTGGCGAGCTGCTGGATCTGCGCATCGACATCGTCGAGATCCGGCACGAAGAACAGCCGGTTCACGTTCAGGTTGGTGTTGAAATAGACGAAGAAGCCCGCGCCCTCGTCCACGTCGTTGTCGGCCAGCGCTTCGGCCAGGGCATCGGCTGCGCCTTGCGCGTTACCGGCAAAGGTGCCCTGCAGCACGAAGACGTTGCTGCCGGCGCCCACGTCGATGTCGAGCGCGGCATCGGGCCCCTCTCCGATGCGCCCAACGTTCTGGAACGCGACCGTCCCGTCCACCACGCCGTCACCATTGCCATCGACGACGAAGCCGCTGGCATCGAGCTCGAAACGGTCGGCCTCGATCTGGAAATCAGTGATGGTGTCGCCGCCCTCGCCGAGCGCGAAGACGAAGCTGTCGGTGCCCTCGCCACCCGTCAGCCGGTCGCTGCCCGCACCGCCGCGCAGCGCATCGTCGCCGCCCCGCCCGTCGATGGCGTTCGCCCCGTCGCTGCCGGTCACGCGGTCGTCGAAGCTGCCGGCGGTGAAGTTCTCGATCGAGCGGAGTTCGTTGACCTCGTCCCCCGCCAGACCGCTCAGCGCCACGCCGACGCCGAGATCGGCGATCACCGGGCCGACCGCCTGGATGAAGAGCGCGGTGTCCGTGCCCTCGCCGCCGTCATAGATGTCGTTGCCGCCGAAGGCGTGGAACACGTCGTCGCCCGCGCCGCCCGAGAGGGTGTTGATCTCGGCATTGCCGAACAGCCGGTCGTCCTGGGCGGTGCCGATGGCGTCCTCGAAGTCATTGGCGGTCGCGTTGAAGGTCTCCTCACCGCCGCCTGTGACACCGATGTTCCGGATCGCGCCGTTCTCGGAAAGAGGGCCCTCTTCGCTGCCGCCGTTCTCCACATCCAGATCGACGAAGACGCCGAGATCGAGCGCCGAGAGATCGAGCGTATCGCCGAGGTCGTTGGCGTTGAACGCCGTGCCGTCGAAGCGCCCGGGTTCGCCGTTTGCCGTGGGGTCGGCCCCACCATCCCGCAAGAGATCGACGACGACCGGGCCGTTGGCCCCCGCCGGCGCCGCGTGCAGGTGCAGCACGGTCAAGGCATCGAGGGTCACGCCATCGACGGTCAGCGACACGCTGTAGTCGACCACGCCATCCGGCCCGACGGTGAAGCTCACGACGCCGCGGCCCACGGCATCGGTCTCGACCGGCGAATCCTGCACTTCTTCCTCGCCCGTCAGGACCGCGCCGAAGGTCACGGTTCCGGTGCCGTCGGCCCCGCGGGTATCGGCGATCACGGCAAGCTGGCCGCGCACCTCGCCGGCGGGGAAGTCGGTGGAATGGGCGTTGAAATAGATCAAGTCTTCAAGGGCTGCCTGCAGCACCGCGTCCAGATCGGCGATGTTGCCGCCGGCATCGACCGAAGTGCCATCAGCGACCGTGTTGACCAGCGTGAAGCCGCGGGCACCGGACTCGTCGGCGCCGCCGTCCAGCGTGAGCTCGGCCTTCTCAATCACCGTGTCGGCCAGCTTGACCGTATCGCTGCCGTCACCGGTATCGAGCGCGATCTCCTCGACCCGGCGAATGTCGAGCGCGAAGAGCCCGGCCTCGGTCTGGCCGTTGAGCTCGGTGCGGGCGAGGTCGATCCCGCGCCGGTCGCTCGAGATCTCGAACACATCCTCGTTGCCGGTGTCGTTGTCGGTGGTCACGATTTGCCGGTCGCGCCCGGCGCCGCCATCGATATCGTCCGACCCGTCGCCATTGTTCCAGATGATCTCGTCATCGCCCACGCCGCCGCGCAGGATGTCGTCACCGGTACCGCCCTCGATCCGATCATCGCCGAAGCCGCCGAGGATGGTGTCAATGCCGGCGTCGCCGTTCAGGATATCGTCGCCGAAGCCGCCGTTCAGCGTGTCATCGTCCGCACCGCCCGAGATCTCGTCGTCACCGAAGCCGCCGAACAACCGGTCGCGGCCGGGGCCACCGCTCAGCAAGTCATCGCCGGATCTGCCGCGTAAGTCGTCGTCGCCGTCGGTCCCTTCGATCTCGCGATCGTCGAGCCGCCGCCGCCGCGCCGCGAGGAGTGAGAACCTAGAGGCCATGATCGCGCATCCATTGTTGCCGAGCCACCCAGTCGATGGCGTCGGGGCGTCCGTGCCCGCGCTTCACGCAGGGGTTCAGCACGGAAGGGTGATGAGGCGTGCATCAACCCTTGCGCCCTCGCGCTGCACGTGCCGCAATCAACCCCGACGGGAATGCGTGTTTTTGCATCTGCCCCGTGAACCCTTTCGTCGATGGGCGACACTGACGCTCAGAGACGGTGCAGGGGGTTCCCTATGGTTCCGGTAACCACGACGATCAGAACGACGACCAGGGCGGGCACGAGCATGGGCGCAGGCGCAGGCACGGATACGGCCGATGACACGGACATGGCGCTGATCGAGGCGGTGGCGGGTGGCGACATGCGCGCCTTCGAGCGTCTGCATCGGCGCTTTCACAAGCGCATCCACGGCTTCGTGCTGCGCCTAGTGCGCCGGCCCGACATCGCGGACGAAGCCGCCAACGACACCATGGTGGCGGTCTGGAAACAGGCCGGCGGCTTTCGCGGTGACAGCCGGGCCTCGACCTGGATCTTCGGCATCGCCTATCGCACGGCGCTGGCCGCCACGCGCAAGATCGCGCGCCATGAGGGTCATGCCGAGGCCGACGAGGCGATCCCCGCCGCGCGCAGTGGCACCGAGCTGGTGGAGGCGGCGTTTCTTGGCCGCGATATCCTCGCCGCGCTCGCGCAGTTGCCGGTCTCGCAGCGCGCAACGGTGGTTCTGACCCATCATTACGGCTATCGCTTAACTGAGATCGCCGAGATCACCGGCTGCCCGACCGGCACGGTCAAGACGCGGATGTTCCACGCGCGTAACCGCCTGAAGCAGCTTTTGGCCGGAGATGAAACATGACCCGTGTACCCGAGACTGAGCGTGCCCTGGAGGCGGCGCAGAACCTGCTGCCCTGGTATGTGAACGGCACGCTGGAGCCCGGGGAACGGGCATTGGTGGAGCGGGAGCTCACCGGCTCGGCCGAGCTGCGCGCCGATCTCGCACTGGAGCGCAGCCTCGCCGAGGCGGTTGCCAGCGAGGAGCTAGAGACCATCGACGAGCGTGCCGGGTGGTCAAGCGTGCTGGACAGGCTCGAGGGCGCACCCGCGGAACAGCAGGAGGATGCCGGCCCGGCTGACCCGGAGCAGGACGCCGAGGCGCGTGTTGCCTCGGCCACGGTGGTCTCGCTGGATGCCCGGCGCGCGTCCCGTCCCGCCTTGCGCCAGGCCGGCTGGCTGGCCGGGGCGAGCGCCATCGCCGCCACCATCGCCGCGCTTGTCTGGTGGCAGGATGTGCCCGGGCCCTCGGCCGTCGGTTCCGCCGTTCAGGGATCGACCGCGTCGACCGAACCCGGGTTTGTCACCGTCACCACGCCCGAGGCGATCAACGGCCCGGCATTGCGCGTTCAGGCGGCACCCGGTGTGGCACCCGAGACTGTGAGGGCCTTGGCAGAGGGACAGGGTCTGGTCCTCGCCCATGGCCCGACCGACGCCGGTGTCTACACCCTGACGGCGCCGAGCCTGGAGACGCTCGAGGCGGCGGCGGCCGCACTGGTGCGCGAGGACGCGTTCCTCTTTGTCACTGTGAGGCGCACACCATGACCGGTCGCGCCGGCCTCGCGGTGGCCCGGATCGCCGCCGTGCTGCTTGTCGGTCTGCTTGCGGCCTGTAGCGCAGCGACGTTGCCGTCGCCCGCGGCGGATCGGCCGGCCTTCAAGCTGATCAGCGCGCGCCAGACGGTGGATGCGCGCCATCTGATCGTGACCATCGAGGGAGCGCGCGAGACGACTGGCGCCGAGATCGCGACCGAACTGGCCCGTGCCCATGGTCTGACCCTGGTCGCGGAGTGGCCGCTGGCCTCGATCGACGTGCATTGTCTGGTGTTTCGCGCGCCCGACAGCCGGCAGCGGGGGATCGCGCTGGCCAGCCTCGCCGCCGATCCCCGGGTGCGCACAGTGCAGCCGATGCAGCGCTTCGAGACGCTCGCCGGCACGCCGCCCGATGCCAATTTGGAAGGGCTGCAGCCGGGTCTCGCGGCGATGGGTCTGCCGGCCGCCCATGCCCTGGCGACGGGGCGCGACGTTCGCGTGGCGCTGGTCGACACGGCGCCAGACACGCAACATTTCGAACTGAGCGAGAGCCTTGCCTCGGTGCATGATCTGGTGGGCACGGAAGAGCGGATTCCGACCGAGCGCCACGCCACGGCGCTTGCGGGTGTCATTGCGGCCGAGGTCGCGAGCGGTCGCGGCGTGCGCGGTGTGGCCCCCGATGCACGCCTCATCGCACTCCGCGCCTGCTGGGAGGATGAGGAGGGCGCGCCCGGGCAATGCTCGAGCTTTTCCCTGGCCCGCGCGCTGAACCTCGCGATCGCCAAACAGGTGGATATCATCAATCTCAGCCTCGCGGGGCCGCCGGATCCCCTGTTGATCGAGCTGGTCGAGGCGGCGCTCGCCGCCGATATCGTGGTGGTCGGTGCCTGGTCGGCGGATGCGGGCCGGGCCTTTCCGGGCACTGTCGAAGGGGTGCTGCCGGTGGGCACGCCCGCCGATCCGGCGCTGGACGGGCCAGCGCTGGTTGCACCTGCTCTCGACGTGCTGACCACGGCGCCGGGCGGCGGGTTCGATTTCGTTTCGGGCCGGTCCGTCGCGACCGCCCATGTCACGGGCCTTGTTGCGCTGATCCGCGAATTGCGACCGTCGGTGAGCGGTGCCGAGCTGAAACGCGCCCTCGCCACGGGCGCCGGCGCGACGGGTGCTCCACGCCACGCAAATGCCTGCGCCGCGCTGATTACCCTGGGGATCGCCCAGGCGCCCGGTCGCTGCGGCCCTCAGGACGGCTCGCGCGCCGTCGGGGGATAGCGCCGGGAATTCAGCGTGGGATGACGCCCGGGGATAGCGGCTGGCCGGCCGCGGCCGAAATCTGCTCGGTTACGCCGCCGCGCATCAGCCCGCCGAAACCGGGGTATGTGCGCCACGCTACGCGCTTTCCGTACTTAAAATTCAGTTGCTGTGCTACGCTGCACAAAGGTGAGCCGGAGGGCCTCGCGAGGCCTTACCTGAATTTGCCGCAGGCGGGCGATGGGCGGCGCTGCTTGATCGCTCTGCACCATTGGGATACCTACCGCCGGCTGATGCGGAGCAGACTTGGCTTCGATGATCGGCGCGAAATGATAGTGGCGAGACGCGTGGCACGACACTGACCGGGCTGCGCCGTCGTTGTATCGGGCACCCTAATTTGGCACGTGATGCGACCATGACAGGCCTCTACGATCCCGAGCTGGAGCACAGCTCCTGTGGTGTCGGCTTTATCACCCGCAAGGACGGGCAGCAGACACGTGACCTGCTTGAAAAGGGTCACGAGGCGCTGTGTGCCGTGCCGCATCGCGGCGGCATGTCGTCCGAGGGTGTGGGCGACGGTGCCGGCATTTCCGTCGATCTCTCAGTACCTTTCTTCGAAAAGCTGACCGGGCGTGCGCTGGTGGCCGGGGCTTTTGGCGTCGGCAATTTCTTCATGCCGAACGACCCGGCCGCGCATCCTGAGGCAGCCTCGGTCGTCGCGACCGCGCTGGCCGAGGCGGGTTTCGAGATCCTGCTCACCCGCGATTTGCCGGTCGACAACACCGCGATCGGGCCGCGCAGCGCCAAGTTGCAACTGCCGATCCGCCAGTGGATTTTTGCGGCGCCAGACGGGCTCCGCGACTCGGCCCTCGATGCCCGCATCTACCGCTGCCTGCTTGAGATCGAGGCGCGCGCCTATACCGAGGAGGCGCTGGACGGGCTCTACCCGCTGTCCCTCTCGGCCCGACTGCAGACCTTCAAGGGCCGCCTGAACTCGTGGGAGATCATCCCCTACTTCAAAGACCTGTCGGACCCGGATCACGCGGTCCATACGATGTATTTCCATACGCGGTTCTCGACTAACACCGATCCGCACCCGTCGATGGCGCAGCCCTTCCGCCTAATGGCGCATAACGGCGAGCTGAACACCGACAAGAAGAACCGGCTGAGCGAGGCGGCGGTCGCGCTGGCCCGCAACCGGGCGATCGTACGACCCAAGGGTCAGTCGGATAGCTGCCGCTTCGACCAGACGCTGGCTGGCCGTGTGTTCGAGGACGGGCGCGATCTGGTCACCGCCGTTGTCTCGATGATGCCTCCAGCCTGGGAGAACGATGACCGCTACCCGGCCGGCGTGCGCGCGATGCTGGAATACTTCTCGCTCTATGAGGAGAAGAACGACGGCCCGGCTGCTCTGATCTTCGGCGATGGGCGGATCATCGGGGCACGCCTCGACCGACTGGGCCTCCGCCCGCTGCGCTCGGTCGAGACGGCTGAGTATCTGGCCGTGATGTCCGAGGCCGGGCAGGTCAGCTTCCCGCCCGAGACGGTGCTGCGTCGCGGCCGGGTCGAGGCCGGCGGCATGATCTACTATGACCACGCTGAGAAGCGCATCTATGACAGCGCCGATGCGCTGGCGAAGCTTGCCGAGCAGGCGGATTATGCCTCTCTGCTGGCCGAGGCACAGATCAATATCGACGATCTGCCCGAGGCGAACGAAGACCCCAAGGCCGCCGCCGGACGCTATAACGGCGATCTGCCCCGCCCGGCCCGCTACGTCGCCTACACTCATAATCAGGAGAGCTTTAAGTTCCTGATGGATCCGATGCTGCAGTCCGGCGTCGAGAAGGTCTCGGCCATGGGCTATGGCAACGCGATCAACGCGCTTTCGGATAACGAGGGCGGCGTGGCGAAGTATTTCAGCCAGCGCTTTGCGCAGGTGACCAACCCGCCGCTCGACTCGATCCGCGAGGCGGACGGGATGACGCTGCGGGTGGCGCTGGGCGAAAAGCCCCATAACGGCATGTCGCGCAGCCGCCAGATCGTGGTGAACTCGCCGGTCCTGCGCATGGCCGACATGCTGAAGATCAAGGCGCAGAACGAGACGCCCTGGGACCGCTTCGATATCCTCTACACCCCGGTCTATGACGACCCGGCCACCAACGAGAAGGCGCTGGTCGAGGCGATCGACGCGGTCGCCGAGGAAGTCGTCGCCTTCGCGCGCGAGAAGGGCGGGATCGCCATCCTGACCGACCGGCATATCGGGCGCGACCGGGCGGCAATGCCCATGACGCTGGCGGTCTCGGCGATCAATCAGCGGCTGATCGAGGAGGGGCTCCGCCTCAAGCTCTCGCTGATCGTGGAGAGTGGGCAGATCTCGTCTTCGCATCACATCGCCTGCGCCCTCGGCTTCGGCGCCGCGGCGGTCTATCCGCTGGGTGTGCGCCTCCGCGCCGAGGAACTGTTCGGCGATGACGCCTACACCGCCTTTAGCCGCTTCAAGAAGGCGGCCGAGAAGGCGCTGATGAAAACCATGGGCAAGGTCGGGCTGTGCACGGTCGAGAGCTATTCGGGCGGCGAGTTCTTCGAGCCGAACTTCCTCGACACCAACGACCCGGTGTTCCGCCGCTATTTGCCGAACATGAAGACACCGGTGGGCGGCGCCCGCTTTGAGACCGTAGCGCAATCGGTCGCCGACTGGCATGCGCGCGCGCTGACGGTCGAGGCGGATGGCGACGTCCCGATCCTCGGCCTCTTCAAGGAGCGCTCGGAGGGCGCGGGCCACTCCTATGGCACCACCGCCGTGCGCGGCTTTGTCGATATGACCGAGGAGGCGATCAGCTTTGCCGAAGCGGAGGGCGAGACGGATCCCTTCCGCCTGCTGACGCTTGGCCAGATGAACGACGCCTTCGGGATCGACGACAAGGGCTATGTGAATACCAGCTTCGAGAAGCTGACGGCGGAGCAGATCGACAACTTCTCGATCACGCCGGGCTACCGCGCGTTTAGCCGGACGATGGCGGATGAGCGTGCGCGCCGGCCGGCGGCGCTCCGCGATGTGCTGGCCTTCCCGGCCGACATCACGTTCCTGTCGACGGTCGATGACATCAAGCGCGAGATGATGCTCTTCAACCGCGCGGGCAATGTCGATTTCGTCATCCGGGGCGTGACCTGCAAGCGGTTGGCCGAGGGGCAGTATCTGCTGCATCTGACTGGGCCCAAGGCGCATGAGATGTGGCGTCTGGATGCGCTGGCGCAGTCGCTGGTGGAGCGGTTCGGCGCCGATATCACCGGCCATTGGGTCGAGGCTGGGGGCCTGCGCATCGACGGCACCGGCTGGGCCGAGGATTACCTGTCGCGCCTGCGCCCCGCGCCCGAACGGATCGAGCTGAAGGAGGTCGAGCCCGCCTCGGCCATCACGCCGCGCCTGGCCTCCGGCGCCATGTCGCATGGTGCGCTGGTGGCCACCGCGCATGAGGCGGTTGCCCATGGCACCAACATGGTGGGCGGCATGTCCAATTCGGGCGAGGGTGGAGAGCACCTAAGCCGCTATGGCACGATCCGCGCGAGCCGCATCAAGCAGTTCGCCTCGGGCCGCTTCGGCGTTTGGGCGGGCTATCTCGCCGATCCCAACCTGCAGGAGCTGGAGATCAAGATCGGCCAGGGCGCCAAGCCCGGCGAGGGTGGTCAGCTGCCCGCGCCCAAGGTCACGGTGGAGATCGCGGCCGCGCGCGGTGGCACGCCGGGGGTAGAGCTCGTCTCGCCGCCGCCGCACCACGACACCTATTCGATCGAGGATCTCGGCCAGCTGATTCATGACTGCAAGGCGGCGCGCGTGCGCGTGATCGTCAAGCTCGTGAGCTCCGAGGGGATCGGCACCATCGCGGTCGGCGTGGCCAAGGCCGGCGCCGATGTGATCAACGTGGCCGGCAACACCGGTGGCACGGGCGCGGCTTCGGTCACCTCGCTCAAATATACTGGCCGCGCGGCCGAGATCGGCATCGCCGAGGTGCATCAGGCGCTTTGCGCCAATGGCATCCGGCAAAAGGTCTGGCTGCGCTGTTCGGGGGCGATGCAGACTGGCTCGGACGTGGTGAAGGCCGCGCTGCTCGGCGGTGACAGCTACGAATTCGGCACCACGGCGCTGATGATGCTGAAATGCGTCATGGCGAAGAACTGCAACATCAAGTGCCCCGCGGGTCTCACGACGAATGCCGAGGCGTTCGACGGCGACCCCCGGGCGCTGGCGCAATACCTGCTGAACATCGCGCATGAGGTGCGGGAGCTCCTGGCCCGCCTTGGTCTCCGCAGTCTGGCGGAGGCGCGCGGCCGGGCTGACCTGCTGCATCTGCTGGACCACCCGGCCTCGGTCGGGCAGCTTAACCTGCGCGCGATGCTGACCCGTGTGCCGGAGAACCGGGTCGAGGATCCGGTGTATCTGGAGCGCGACTACGCCATCGACGACAGTCTGGGCGAGACGGCGATGCCGCGCCTGTTCGAGGAGGGCGACACTGCGATCGCACTCCGCCCAAACGCGCCGCTCAACAACCGGAACAAGTCGGTTGGCGGGCAGCTTGCCATCGATATCGAACGGCGGCTGAACCATACCGATCCGGTGATGCCGGCCGCCGCGTTCGAGGACGCCCGCGGGCGCCGATTTCTCGACCGTGGGTCGCTTCACATCGCCACCCATGGCTCGGCCGGGCAGAGCTTTGCCGCCTTCTGCAATGACGGCATGGTCATGGAGCATACCGGCACCTGCAACGACGGTGTCGGCAAGGGAGCCTGCGGCGGCGAGATGATCGTGCGCGCACCGGCGGGTGGCGGTGACGGCCACGGCGAGAATGTGCTGATCGGCAATTTCGCGCTGTTCGGCGCGACCGGCGGGCGGCTGTTCGTCGAGGGTCAAGCCGGCGACCGTTTCGCGGTGCGCAACTCCGGCGCCACGGCGGTGGTCGAGGGTGTCGGCGATTTCTGCGCCGAATACATGACGAACGGCTGCGTGCTGAACCTCGGTGGCTTCTCCAAGGGCTTTGGCAACGGCATGTCGGGCGGCTTTGCCTACCAGTACGACCCGGAGGGTCTGCTGCCGGGCATGATCAGCCGCGACTCGGTGCTGATGGGCACGCTGGCCGATGGCAGTGCGCAGGCCGATATCCATCGCGACGCGGTGCATCAGCTGCTCGGCTGGCATGCTACAGCGACTGACTCGCACCGGGCCAATGCGCTGCTGGAGCGCTGGGACGATATCCAGGACCAGTTCGCCTGGATCATGCCCCGCGCGCTGCTTCAGTATCAGGATGCCGATGAAATCCTGGCCGCCCGCTCGCGCAAGGAACTGGTGGAGGAGCTGTCGACGGCCCTTGCCGCCCACCAGATCGCCGCGCTCAAGGCTGCATGGAAGGCCGGTAAGCCCGTCCAGCACGGCCGCGTCCCGGCTTATGGTGAGATGGACACGGGCGAGATGTTCCGCCTGCTGAACAGCTACACCGTGCTGGAGATGGCACAGTCTCTGGCCACCAAGCGCGGCGCGAGGGAGCGGTTGGCGCAGGACAAGATGGCCCGCAACCTCGTGCTGACCGAGGATTTCAGCCTGATGGCGGCGCTGGCCAAACATGCCCGCACGGCGATCGGCGGCTATGACGATGCCGAGCTGGCGACCCTTGTCGCCGACAAACGGCTGAAGGACTTCAAGCGCGCGCTCAGCCTGCGCAACATCCTGTCGATGGACAGCCCCGGCACCTATGCCTGGATCATCCATCAGGATGCCAAGAACCGCGATGCGCTGGGCGTCGTGCCGAGCTTCGACGAACTGTTCGCGCAGAACGCGCTGCCCGACCTGTTGGCCCGTACGGCTGCGGAGTGACACGCATGGAAGTGCCTTACATCCCCGAAGACGCGCCGTTTTCCGGCGATCAGCGCGCCTGGCTGGCAGGCTTCCTGGCAGGGCTCCATTCGCGCAAGGCCATGGAGAGCGCGACGGCCGTCGTCGCCCCGGCCACAGACGCTGTAAAGCCCAAGGCCGTGGACATCCTGTTCGGCACCCAGACCGGCAATGCCGAGGCGGTGGCCGAGGAGGCGGCGACGCTCGCCCGCTCGCGCGGCTACGCGCCAAGCGTCATGGATATGAACGAGATGGACATGGACCGGCTGGCCGCGTCCGAGAACCTGCTCGTCGTCGTCTCGACCTATGGCGAGGGCGAGATGCCCGATAACGGGCAGCTGTTCTGGGATGCGCTATCGGCCCCGACCGCGCCGCGGCTGGAGACGCTGAATTACGGCGTGCTGGCGCTGGGCGACACGAGCTACGAGCATTTCTGCCAGGCCGGCAAGCTGATCGACATGCGGCTGGAGCAGCTTGGCGCCCGCCGGTCGCTTGCCCGCGTCGATTGCGATGTCGATTTCGAGGAACCCTCGACCGCCTGGCTCGACAGCGCGCTGCCGCAGGTGCAGGCCGGCGCCGCGGTGGCCGAGGCGGCACCTCTGCCCGCCAAGGAAAAATCGGGCTGGTCGCGCAAGAACCCCTATCCGTCGACGGTGATCGAGAACCGGATCCTGTCGGGTCCGAAATCGGCCAAAGAGATCCGGCATATCGCCTTCGACCTCGCCGATAGCGGCCTGACCTATGAGCCGGGCGATGCGCTGAATGTGGTGCCCCTGAACGCGCCCGATCTGGTCGAGGCCTTCCTGGAGCGGCTGGGCGCCAGCCCCGACATGGTCGTGCCCGGCAAAGACCTGTCGCTTGGCGCGTTGATGGCCCGCGGGCTCGAGATTACGACCCCGTCGCGGGAACTGATCGCCGCGGTGGAAAAGCGCGCCGGCCACCATGAGCTGAGCCATGTCGTTGGCAGCGGCGACAAGGAGGCGCTGGACGCGTTTCTCTGGGGCAAGGACACGCTCGATCTGCTGAACCTGAACCCTCAGCTTAGCTATGACCCGCTTGAGGTCGTGAGCTGGCTGAAGCCGTTGCAACACCGAGCCTACTCGATCTCCTCCAGCCCGCGCGCCCATCCGGGCGAGGTGCATCTGACCGTCGCCGCCGTGCGCTGGATGTCGGAGGGGCGGCTCCATCGCGGGGTGTGCTCGACCTTCCTGGCCGACCACGTCCCCGAGGGGGCGGAGGCCGGCGTCTTCATCACCGCGAACAAGAGCTTCCGCATCCCCGAGGACGACACAGTGCCGATGGTCATGGTCGGCCCCGGCACCGGCGTCGCGCCGTTCCGCGCCTTCCTGGAGGAGCGCCGGGCGCGCGGCGCCAGCGGCACCAACTGGCTGTTCTTCGGCGATCAGCACCGCGAGAGCGATTTCATCTACGAGGCCGAGATCGCCGAGATGAGCGCGAGCGGTCTGCTGACCCGGCTCGACCTCGCCTTCTCGCGCGATCAGGCCGAGAAGGTCTACGTCCAGAACCGCATGCGCCAGAACGGCAAGGCGCTGTTCGCGATGCTGGAGGAAGGCGGCCATTTCTATGTCTGCGGCGATGCCACGCGCATGGCCCGCGACGTCGATGCTGCCCTGCACGAGATCGTCCAGACGCAGGGTGCGATGTCGGCCGATGTCGCGACCGAATACGTGAACACGCTGAAGCGCGCCAAGCGCTATG
Source organism: Pseudomonadota bacterium (assembly GCA_039027855.1). GTDB lineage: Bacteria > Pseudomonadota > Alphaproteobacteria > Rhodobacterales > Rhodobacteraceae > Thermohalobaculum. The sequence goes on from JBCCJI010000001.1 coordinate 82,446, forward strand.
TCCGCGACGTCTACTGAGGCCGTGCTTCAGGGCCGGCCACCGGTCAACGAGATCCGCAGCGGCCGCGCGACCCACGCGCGGCCGTTGGGGTTTCAGTCGCTGAGCGGCGCGACCTGAACCAGCGCGGTATGCGCGCTGCAGCCCTGGCCAAGGCGCGAGGTGCCCACATCCTTCGTCAGCACGTTGGGATTGCCGTCGGGGTCGATATTGCCACCCGGATCGCCCATCCAGGCGCCGGTCGGCAGCGCCACAACACCCGGCAGGATATCGTCCGACACCCGCGCCCGGGCCCGGCAGGTACCGCGCGCGTTGAACACACGCACCAGCATGGCCTCTGAGATCCCACGGGGGCCGGCGTCATCGGGATGGATCACCAGTGTTTCCGGGCGCGCGCCCTCGCGGTCGGCCAACGCGCATTCCAGTTGGCTGTGCAGCTTGTCGCCCGGCTGGGGTGAGACCAGGTGCAGCGGCGCGTCCGCCCCGGCCGCACCCAGCCATTCCGAGGGCGGCAACCAAACCGGGTGGCCCGGGCAGTCGTCATAGCCAAAGCTCTCGATCCGCTCGGAAAAGATCTCGATCCGGCCCGAGGGCGTGGAGAGGGGCGCTGCCTCGGGGTCGTCGCGGAAGTGGGTGAAGACGGTCTCCGCCGGTCCCTCGATCTCGATCGGCAGGCGGACCCAGTTCATCTCGCGGAGTGCCTCTAGTGTCGGCACCTCGACGCCTGCCGCCGCCGCCCGCTCGCGGTAGCCGGTGTAGAGCTTTGCGATCCAATCGCTGGCGGTAAGCCCCTCGGTGAACGCTGCCTCGACCCCCAGCCGCGCTGAAAGGCCCGAGAAGATCGTGTAGTCGTCGCGCGCCTCACCCACCGGCGGGATCAGCGGGGCCATGTGGAACAGGTAGTCATCGAGCGGCGAGCGGCCGACATCCTCGCGCTCATAGGGCGTGGTCGCCGGAAACACGATATCGGCGCGCTTGGCGGTCGCGGTCCACCACGGCTCATGCACGATGATGGTCTCGGGGCCCTGCCAGGCGTCGTGCAGCGCGTTCAGGTCCTGGTGGTGGTGATAGGGGTTGCCGCCGCACCAGTAGACAAGGTGGATATCGGGGTAGCGCTGCCGCCGGCCGTTGAAGTCATAGGCCTCCCCCGGACCCCGCAGCATATCGCCGACACGCGCCACCGGGATCACCGCCTCGACCGGGTTCTTGAACTGCGGCATCGTCATGCCGCCGAGGCGTGTCAGCACCTTGCCGACCCCGCCGATGGCGCCGTAGCCATAGCCGACGCCGCCGCCCGGCAGGCCGATCTGGCCCAGCATCGCGGCCAGCACCGCAGACATCCAGTAGGGCTGCTCGCCATGCTCGGCCCGCTGGAGCGACCAGGCGACGGTGATCATCGTCCGCGTCGCCGCCATCCGCTGGGCAAGCGCGCGGATTTCGTCGGGGGCGACACCGCAGAGCGGCGCGGCCCAGTCCGGCGTCTTGGCCACGCCGTCCGCCTCACCCGTGAGGTAGGCGCGAAAACGCTCGAACCCCGTGGTGTAGCGGTCAAGAAAGGCGCGGTCGGCCAGCCCCTCCGCCTCCAGCACATGGGCCAGCGCCAGCATCAGCGCGGTGTCGGCGCCGGGGCGGCAGGGCAGCCAGGTGCAGCCTTCGGGCGCGTCCGTCCGCTGCGGGCCGATATTCACGCAGTGCATGCCGCGCGCGGCGAAGCGGTCGAACCAAGTGGCCGTCTCGTGCCGCGTGATGCCCCCCATCGAGACGCGGGCGTTCTTGGGATTGATGCCCCCGAACATGACCAGCGTCTCGGTATGGTCGTGGATCGTCTGCCAGCTGTCCTGATGGGCATACAGCATCTCGAGGAAGGGCATGCCGAAGACATGGGGCATGATTGCCTGGGCACAGCCGGTCGAGTAGCTGCCGAACGACGCGACATAGCCGCCGATGCAGTTCAGGAACCGGTGCACCTGGCTTTGTGCATGGTGAAAGCGCCCGGCCGAGGCCCAGCCGTAGGAGCCGCCGAAGATCGCCTCGTTGCCGTGCTCGCGCTTGATGCGGGCGATCTCAGTGCCGGCGATATCCAGCGCCTCATCCCAGGGCAGATCGACGAAATCGTCAGAACCGCGGCCCGCGCGCGCCCGTGTCTGCAACCAGCCGCGCCGGATGGCGGGGCGCGCGACCCGCAGGCGGTGATGCACGGCCTCGGGCAGGGCGTCGGGGATGGTGTGGGGGTTTGGGTCCTCAGCGAAGGGTCGGGTTCCGACGATGCGGTCCCCGTCGACATCCACCTCGAAGGCGCCCCAGTGGCTGGTGGTGATCCGCGTCGATCGCGATCTGCTGGTGCCGTCGGCCATGGCCGCCTCCTGCCAAGTCCGTTGCCCGGTGTCGCCGAACATAGTCACCATCAGAAGCTGCGTCAGGCCGGCCCTTCGACCAATTCGGCCCGGGATGCGACGCGGGGGCCGGTGGCCTAGGGTGTGTGTTAGCCGTTCGCCACGAGGAAGCGGGCGAGCAGCAGGTTGAAGAGCGGCTCGTCCTCCAGATGCACGGCGTGGCCTGCGCCGGGCACCACGGCCAGCGCGGCGCCCGGGATGCCGCGCCATAGCGCCTCGGTCTCGCGCCAGCCATAGCTGCGGTCACGCTCACCCCACAGCACCAGCGTCGGGCAGGCGATCCGGTCGAGCCCGCCGATCCCGCGCCAGGCCGCCATGGCGTCGAAGCCCGCATGCATCGCCGCCAGCGAGGCGAGCTCGGCGATGGCGGCGCATCCCGCGTATCCCGTTGCCTCGGCGCCGTCTGCGAACCAGTTGGCGGCGATGCGGCGGGCGGTGGCGAGGGCGCCATCGGCACTGGCCCTGGCTTTCGAGGCCTCGAAGCTCTCGAACCGGTTTTCCAGTGCGCCGGTGGGCCCGGTGCCATACAGCACGAGCCGGCCGAGGCGCCCGGCGGCACGGACGGCCATCTCCTGCACGATCATGCCGCCCATGGAGTGGCCGACGAGATCGAAGGCACCGATGCCGCGCCGGTCGATCTCGGCAAGGGCCGCCTCGGCGAAACCCGGGATCGTGTTCGGCACGGCCTCGTCCGCCCGGTCGCCGAAGCCGGGCAGGTCGATCGCCACGACGGGGCGGTCGCCGAACACCGCCACTTGGCCGGCCCATTGCGCGGCCCCGCCCATGAAGCCATGGACGAAGACCAGCGGTGTCATGGCCTCACTCGCGCTTACCCTGCACGATGCGATCCAGGATCATGGCGCAGAACAGGATGGCAAAGCCCGCCAGGATGCCCTGTCCGACATTGGCGTATTGCAGCGCCTCCAGCACATCCTCGCCCAGCCCCTTGGCGCCGATCAGCGAGGCGACGACCACCATGGCGAGCGACAGCATGATCGTCTGATTGATCCCCGCGCGGATCGAGGGGGCGGCCAGCGGCAGGTCGACCCGCGTCAGCAGATACCATTTCGATGCCCCGAACGACAGCGCGGCCTCGCGCACATGTTCGGGCACACCGCGCAGGCCCAGCACCGTCAGGCGCACGACCGGCGTACCGCCGAAGATCATCGTGGTGACCACCGCCGCCGGTTTGCCGGTGCCGAAGAAGGCGATCACCGGGATCATGAAAACGAAGGCCGGCATGGTCTGCATGAAGTCCATCACCGGCTGCACGAAGGAATAAAGCCGGGGCCGGCGCGCGCAAAACATGCCAAGCGGGATGCCGATGGTGATGGACAGACAGGCCGCCGTGCCGAGCAGCGCCAGCGTCGTCATGGCCTTATCCCAAAAGCCGAGCAGGCCCATATAGGCCAGGAACGCCCCGGCATAGACCGCGGTCGTGACACCGGCCGAGAGCCAGGTCATGAGCACGATGAAGGCCGCCACCACGATCCACGGGGTGGAGACGAAGACCACCTCCAGCGCGTCGAGCAGCAGGCGGATGCAATAGGTGATCGCCTCGAACAGCGCCTCGCCATTGGTCACCGCGAAGGAGAAGAACGCCTCGACCCAGCCGATGACGGTGAGGCGGATATCCGGATCGGTCGGGAACTCGGCCAGCACGGTGACCGCGCCTGGAAAGCTGTAATGCACCACGGCGACGGCGATGATGACGGCCGAGAAGACGGCGCTCAGGATGATCTGCCGCTCGGGCATGCCCCTTGGGATCGTCTGGTCGGACAGCCAGTCCGAGAAGCGGGCCTCGAGCACCGAGTTGGCGAGGAAGGCCTGCGCGGTCTTTGCGAGCACCAGCAGGATGAGCCCCGCCAGTGCGATCCAGATGCCCTGTGCCTCGGCTGCCGCCGCTTCGGCGCGGAAACTCGCGATATTGCTCTCGATCCCGTCGACGGCGCGCTGCAGCGCCGGCACGCGGTCCGAGCCTTGCTCCAGCGCTGCCTCAAGCTGCTGACGGCGGAAATCGAGCGTGCCCTCGATCGAGGCGATGCGCTCGCGCGCCTCGGCGCCGAGATCGCCGAAAAGGCCGCGGATCAGCTGCACGAAAGCCAGGGTTTCGACGATCAGGAACCCGACCGCCCATTTCCAGAGGCCCCGTGCGCCGAACCAGACCGGCCCCATCAGCCCCGCGATGACATTCAGCGTGGGCACAAAGCCCGCGCGCGAGCGGATGCGGTCGAAGGCGTCGGCATAATACTGGGGTCGGGTGCGGACGAAGGTCTCGACATCCTTCAGCGTCTCGGCCTTCTTCTCGGCGACGCGCGTGGGATCGGCGTCCAGGATGGGATTTTCGATGTTCATGATACCTCCGTCCCCTCGATCACCGTGCGCAGGATGTCCTGGTAGGCGATCACGCCCACATCGACGCCGCCATCCTCGACCAGGATCGGGCCCGGCTCGGCAATGGCCATCTCGATCAGTTTGCTGAGCGGCGCGCCCTGGTTGACGCGGGTCGCGCCCTCGGGCGGTGGTGCGCCATTCAGCGGCTGCATCACGGCCTGGGCACGCACCACCTTGAGACGCGAGATGCCAGCGACAAAGTCGGCCACATAATCGTCGGCCGGCTGCATCACGATCTCTTCGGCCGTGCCGATCTGCACCACGCGGCCGTCGCGCATAATCGCGATGCGGTGGCCGATGCGCACGGCCTCGTCCAGGTCATGGGTGATGAAGACCGTGGTCTTCTTCAGGATGCGCGATAGACGTAAGAACTCGTCTTGCAATTGCCGCCGGATGAGCGGGTCAAGGGCCGAGAACGGCTCATCCATCAGCAACACGTCCGGGTCGGCCGCCAGCGCGCGGGCGAGACCCACGCGCTGCTGCATCCCGCCCGACAGCTCATGCGCGAATTTGTTGCCCCAGGCCGACAGCTCGACGATCTCCAGGATCCGCGCGGCCCGGCCGAGGCGTTCGTTCTTGGAGACGCCCCGGATCTCCAGCGGCATGGCCACGTTGTCGAGGACCGAGCGGTGGGGCAGAAGGGCGAAGTTCTGGAACACCATGCCGATCTTGCGGTTGCGCCAGGCCTGCAACGGTTTGGGCGCCAGTGCCATGACATCGACGCCCTCGATCAGGATCTTGCCGTCGGTCGGCTCGAGCAGGCGGTTGAAGTGGCGGACTAGGGTCGACTTGCCCGAGCCCGAGAGCCCCATGATGCAGAAGATCTCGCCCCGCCGGATGTCGAGGCTGACATCGGCCACACCCACCACCGCGTTATAGCGGGCCAGCACCTGGGCCTTGCCGATCCCCTCGGCCTTGATCGCGGCCAGCGCCTCGTCCGCGCGCTCGCCAAAGATCTTCCAGACGTTCTCGATCTCGATGACCGTCTCGTCGGTCAGGGTCTGGCTGCCATCGGCCATTGCTTGCCCTCACTGCTCAGCGGCTGAAATGAAAGCGGCGCCGGGGGTGACCGGCGCCGCGAGGGGCTTGTCTGCCTGTTCAGAGGCCGAGCCAGGCATCGACTTTGTCGGGGTTGTTCTCCACCCACTCGAGCGCGACTTCCTCGGGATCACGCCCCTGGCCTGCGATTTCGAAGGCGAAGCTCGACACGTCATCGGCGGTCACGACGAAATTGGCGAAGAACTCGGCAATGGCGGGCGAGCGGTCGGCCAGCGACTTGGACCAGGCGATCTGCACATCCTTCAGCGCATCCTTCGAGGCCACGTTCGAGGCCTCGTACCAGTCGGGGCGGTCGGACGGCTGGAACATCACATATTTGGCCGGGTCATGGGTCGGCTCGCTCAGCATGACCACGTCGAACATGAACCAGACGGCGTGGGGCTTGTAGCAGTAGAAAGCATAGCCCTCGTCCTTGGCGATCGAGTCCTTGATGCGCGCGGTCTTCACGCTTTCCTCAGCGCGGACCGGCTCGACGAAATCGAGGAGGCCGTAGTCGCGGACCTTCACCTCGTTCACATTGGCCGAGGCCCAGCCGGGCGCGCCGATCCACATCTCGCCCTTGCCGTTGCCATCGCTGTCCATGGCGGCGGCGACGTCGGGCCGGCCGAGATCGGCGATGTCGGTGATGTTGTTGGCGGCGGCGAATTCCTCGCTGACGCAGTAGCCCTGGTTGCCCTCGTAGGGATTCTGGGACAGCACCACGGTGCCGGCTTCGTCGACATATTTCTGGGTGAAGCTTTCCTGGTTCGGCAGCCAGACGTCGGGATGAACGTCGATCTCGCCGCGGCCGCGGTCCATCGCCTGGAAGATCGTGGCGTTGTTGCCGGGCACCAGCGTGACCTCGCCGCCGATCTTGGTCTCGACGACAGCCTTCAGCAGGTGCGCCATGGCCTGCGCGCCGGTCCAGGATGGCATGCCGATGGCGACCTTCTCGGCGGCCATAGCCGGGGTTGCCGCGACGCCGAGGGCGGCGACCAGCGCGGCCGATTTGATCGTCTTGTGCATGGTGGTGATCTCCATCTGTCGTCAGTTGTTTTTGTTTCGTCGGCCCACCTGTCCCGGCGGTGCCCTTGGTTAGCCCATGAACATCAGCCGCCAAGCGCCGTCTGGTAGGCGAAAAGCGCGGTCGCGCCGCCCGTGTGCAGGAAGAGAACCCGATCATTGGGCGTGAAGAAACCCTGTCGGGTGAGACCGATCAGCCCAGCCAACCCTTTGGCCGAGTACACTGGATCCAGCAGCATCCCCTGGTGTCGGGCTGTCATCTCGATGGCCTCGATCGTCGATGGTGCCGGGATACCGTAGCCGGGGCCGACATAGCCGTCTTGTACCAGAACGCGGCTTTGCGGGAGTCCAGATGCCCCCAGCGCATCGGCGGTTGTGACAGCGAGGGCGTGCACCGCGGCGATCTGACGATCCTTTGGCTGGCGCACGCTAATGCCCATCACCGGAAGGCCGGCATCAATGGCATAAAGACCCGCGAGCAGCCCCGCATGGGTGCCGGTCGAGCCGGTTGCCGTCACCAGCCAATCGAAGGCGAGGCCCATCTCGGCGCTTTGCTCGACGATTTCCTGCGCGCATTGCGCATAGCCGAGAGCGCCCGTCACGTTCGACCCGCCGCCCGGGATCACGTAAGGCCGCCGCCCCTCGGCGCGTAGCTTCTCGCCCGCAGCCTCAGCCTCGGCATTCATGTCGAGACCCGGGGGGCGGTACTCGATGCTGGCGCCGAACAGCCGGTCGAGCAGCACGTTGCCCGAGTTTTCGTAGTTGCTGTCGGTGTCGGGTACCCGGCGCTCGAGCAGGGCGTGGCAGTCCATCCCCGCCAGGCAGGCCGCCGCCGCGGTCTGGCGCACATGGTTCGACTGCACCGCGCCCTGGGTGACAAGGACATCGGCGCCCTGTTCCAGCGCCTCGCCCATCAGGAATTCCAGCTTGCGTGTCTTGTTCCCGCCCGTCGCCAGCCCGGTGCAGTCGTCGCGCTTGACGTAGAGCGTCGGCCCGCCGAGCGCCTTCGACAAACGCACCATTGGCTCGATTGACGTCGGCCGGTGGCAGAGCGCCATGCGCGGGAAGGCGTCGTAGTCGATGCGCCGCGTCGCGCCCTCGGCCGTTGTCAGATCGTCAACCGTCATCCCCGCCGTCCCGCCGTCACCGTCACCACCGACAAAAATGAGGCGCGTTGGGCTCGCGCTCAATTTGCGGTTGTGTGAACGTTACGCTCGGAAGGGCGGATCACAAAGGCGTTTTTCGCGACCGCAGCAAACGCCATGGGATGGGGCTCAGCCCTCGTCGGATTGCCGTGGCATCCTTTTGGGACTGCTGAAGGGCGCGAGACCCGATCAGAATTGCCGGCTCTTCAACGCGACGATCTCCAACGCCGCTGCACTCTCATGGCTGTCGCGGTGGCGGGTGTTCGCCACGCTGGCGGCGCGCGTCAGCCCGTTGTCCTTTAGCAGGTGCTCAGGCAGGGCCCTCAACTGCCGCTGCGTCTGAAGATGCGCGACATAGGCGCGGAGGGTCTGGAGCAGCATCCGCGGCAGGCCGGGCGAGGCGGTCTGCAGGCAGGGGCGACGGAGTGAGGTTTCGGCCATGACGCTGTCCTTTCAGTTGACAACGCCGAGGCTAAGGGCGCGGTATTTATCAGGGAAACGAATAGCCCTGAGTGTTAGTATCAGCGAAACTGAAAGGCTGCGGGATGCAGAGCCTCGATCTCGACCTGTTGCGCACCTTCGTCGCCATCGCGGAGACGGGGAATTTCTCCTCGGCTGCGAAGGATGTGTTCCGAACGCCATCGGCCGTGTCGATGCAGGTCAAGAAGATGGAGGAGAGCCTTGGCCGGCCGCTTTTTGTGCGCGACAGCCGATCGGTCACGCTGACCGAGGATGGCGAGCGCGTGCTGACCCATGCCCGGCGCATGCTGGCTCTCGATCAGGAGCTGTTCGCCGAATTTCATCCCACCGCAATGACGGGCGAGGTCAGGCTCGGCGTGCATGACGACACGGCCGTACGGTTTCTACCAAGCCTCCTGCGGCGCTTTGCCCGCAGCCATCCCAGCGTGATCGTCAATGCCGTCGTAACAAACACCGGGCCGATGCTGCAGATGATCGCCGAGCGCAGGCTCGACATCGCGATTATCTCGCGTCTGCCCTCGCAGGTGATGAAGCGCCCGGGCGAGACGCTGTTGAGCGAGCAGGTGGTCTGGGCCGGCTGCCGCGGCGGGATCGCGCATGAGATGGATCCGATCCCCGTGGCCGTCTGGGACCGAACCTGTGCCTGGCGCAAGGCCGGGCTAGAGGGGTTGGAAGCGCAGGGGCGCCCATACCGCATCGCGCTGGAATCCGGTCATCTGAGCGGCCAGAAATCCGCGGTCCTGGCCGATCTCGCGGTCGCGCCTGTCCCGCGCAATGCGCTCGGCGGCGATATCGTCGAGATCGCGCCCGAGGCCGGTCTGCCCAGGCTTTGCAGCTATGAACTGGCACTTGTCATCGGCGATGACCCGCCAGAGGCAGCCTTGGCGGCGGCCGATCATCTGCGCGCCTGCTTTGCCGAGCACAGCCTGGTGGCGTAACGCGGCACGGCTGCCCGAGGAGGCCCGAGGAGGCCCCAACCCACACGTCGCAAGGGCAAGGCGCTGGCGCCCCTTTTGGGTGGAAGCACGGTGGCCTAGAACCCTTCTCCAAACCCAAGCCGGATCACGCCCATGTCGCTCGCCTCGCTGCTCGATCACCTGAAACAGACCGCCGCGCTCTCGCAGGCGGCGGGCGTCCTCTCCTGGGACCAGGAGACGAAGATGCCGCGCGCTGGCAGCGCGGTCAGGGCCGCGCAAATGGGTGCGCTGGCTGAGGTGATCCACCAGCGCAAATCCGATCCACGCATCGCCGAATGGGCCGCGGGCGTCGATGTCTCGACCCTGTCGCCCTTCGAGCGTCGCAATGTCGAGGAAGCGCTCCGCGCGCATCGCCGGGCCACGAGGGTTCCGGCCCGCCTGGCCGAGGAGACCGCGGTGGCGGCCTCGGAGGGGCAGCGGATCTGGGCAGCGGCGCGCAAGGACAAGGACTTCGCGGCCTTTGCCCCCGCGCTTGAGCGCAACATCGTGCTGAAGCGCGAGCGGGCCGCCTGCCTGGCCGAAGACGGTGCCGATCCCTATGACAGTTTGCTGGACGAGTTCGAGCCGGGCGCCCGCGTCGCCGATCTGCAGCCACTGTTGGAGAGCATGCGTGCGCGGTTGAGCGCGCTGATCGCGGCGATCGCCGAGAAGCCGAAGCCGAAGGCGCTTGCGGGCGATTTTCCGGCTGGGGCGCAGTTGGCGCTTGCCGAGCGGATCGCCCGGCAGCTCGGCTATGATTTCGAGCGTGGCAGGCTCGACACCGCCGCCCATCCCTTCAGCTCGGGCACCGTCGGCGATGCCCGCATCACCACGCGCACCGACGTGGCCAATCCCTTGGACTGTCTCTACTCGACCATCCACGAGGTCGGCCACGCGCTTTACACCGACGGGGCGCCCGATCCGTTTCTGCCGGCCGCGGCCTACTGCTCGATGGGGGTGCATGAGAGCCAGTCGCGGTTTTGGGAGAACCAGATCGCCCGCTCGCGGCCTTTTGCCGATTGGCTGTACCCGGCGATGGCGGAACGCTTCGGCCCGCTGGGCGTGGAGGGGCCGGACGCGCTTTATGCGGCGGTCAACCGTGTCGAGACCGGCTTTATCCGCACTGAGGCGGACGAGCTGCATTACAATCTGCACATCCTTCTTCGCTTCGAACTGGAGCATGAGCTGATCGCCGGCACCCTCGCGGTCGCGGATCTGGAGGAGGCCTGGAACACCCGGTTCAAGCGCGATTTCGGGGTCGATGTGCCCGATGTGAGCCTTGGCGTGATGCAGGATGTGCACTGGTCGGTCGGGCTGTTCGGCTATTTCCCGACCTACAGCCTGGGCAACATCTATGCCGCCTGTCTCGACCGGGCGCTGCGCCGGTCGCTGAGTGATGTCGACGCCATGGTGCGCTCGGGCGAGACCAAGCCGATCCTCGACTGGATGCGCGAGAAGATCCACGCACAGGGCCGTCTGCTGCCGGCTGGCGCGCTGATCGCAGAGGCGACGGGCGCCGCGCCGACGACCGAGCCGCTGCTGTCTTATCTCGAGGCGAAGTTCGGGGCGCTCTACGCGCTCTGACGGTCTCGGCAGGGCGTAGGTTCAGAAGAACAGCAGCCACTGTCTGACCACCCAGACCTCGGCCATGCAGGCGGCGAGCACGCCGAGCCGCAGACGCCAGTCGGGCCAGCGTCGCCAGATCACCACGGCCGAGATGAGCACGGCGAGCAGGACAACGGGCGCCACAAGGGCTGCGTGATGCTGCGAATCCCAGTAGCTGAGCGGGCTTTCGAAGACCCAGTCGCTGATCGGCCAGAAATGCGGGCGGGCATCGTCATTGTGCAGCGGGAAATCCGTCGCCAGATGCAAGAGGGCGGCGCTGGCAAAGGCCGTCGTGAGGGCATGGCGCAGCATCAGGCCCGCCAGCAGCGCGCAAGCCCAAAGGATGGCGCTGTTGTCCACTGCGAAGACCGCCTGCCATGCGGGCGAGAAATAAAGCTCGCCAAATACCCGCTGTGGCGGGATCTGCAGCAGGATGAGCGAGACGCCGGCCATCACATAAAGCGAGAGATCCGGCATCAGGCTGCCGAGCGCCGCCGCCGTGCCCGAGCGGGGCGTGTCGCGCCGGGCGCAAAGCGCGACACCCACCAGCAGATGCGCCGGCGTATTCATCGCCGCCGGTCCCGGCCAAGGGTCATGTCGGCACCGGCGCGAACGGTGGGCCCGGCACGTTCGGCGCGGGCTTGCGGTCAGGTTTCGGCATCGCTGCTGGCGCGGGCGGCGTCGACGGCGGCGGCAAGATCGATCTTGATGGTCTCGGCGAACTGCCCGGCGGCGACTGGCACCGAACGTCCGCGCAACTGCAGCAGGTGAACGCTGGTCGCGGGCATGTCTTTCTCCGACAGGGGCAGACGCAGCAGACCATCGTCACGCGGTCGGCGAGCGCCTTCGATCTCGGCCTCGAACCCGATGACGTCGCCATGCCGGATGCGGGCATGCACGAAGTCTGAGCGTGCCTCGGTCACTGCGTTCAGCGGTATCTTGCGGATGTGCATGGCGATATCGAGCAGGGTGCGGAGCGAGCCCTGCGGCGGCAGCACGATCGGCTGGCCCACCAGGCTTTCAAGCCGCACGATCCCGGCCGCGCCGATCGGGTGATCCGGCGCCATGACCGCCACCACCCGCGCAGGCGCCGAGGCGACCGAGACGATGGTGGTGTCCACCGGCCCGCGCAGCGCATAGCCGAGATCCGCGCGGTAACTGTTGAGATCGGCGGCCAACCGCTCGGGCGGGACAACATCGACCCCGAAGGTCACGCCCGGATGGGCGCTCTGATAGTCGGCCATGGCGCGCGCGAAAGCGGCCGTCTGCTCCAGGCTGTCGTCGAAAGCCACATGGATATGGCCTCGGCGCACGCCCTTCAGATCCTCGATCTGCGAGCGGAGCCGCCGGGTATCGGCGAGCTGACGGCGCACATGGGCGATGAAAAGCTCACCCGCCGCGTTGAGACGCACACCGCTCGCCAGACGTTCGAATAGCGGCACGTCGAGCTCTTCCTCGACGGCCAGCAGACGGCGGTTCAGCGCCGATGGGGTGAGCGCCATCTTCTCGGCCGCGCCCCGGATCGAGCCTGCCCGGGCGATCTCGTCGATCAGGCGCAGGGTGATTTCGTGTTGCATCGTGCTGCCACCCAGCGTTGCGTTTTCGGCAACACGATGGCGCGAATTTAGCAGATGACGCAACCGCGAAATTGTGCTGATTCACGGTGCCGGCAATGGCGCCAGGCCAACATCCGAACATCCGAGACAGAGACGTCTCTTTGCACTGACCGGCATCGTCGTCGGGATCCTTGACCGAGGAACCTGGCATCATGTCACGTCTTGCCAAGAGCCTAGCGCCTTCACCGGATCACCACGGTGACCCTGTGCACCCTGCTCAGGTGGCCGGACCGCAGCGAAAAGCCAAAGACGAACTGCCCCTGAGGTCGCTGACCGAGCAGGGCCGACAGGGCTTTGCCATCGCTCCGTCACAGCATGACCCGGCAGGTCGGCGCACGCGGCCGGTGCCTGACGAGACGGCAATCCGCCGCGCTGCATGAGCGCCCCAGCAAGCCGGTTCCTAGTGAGAGACCAAGCGAGGGAAGTCGACATGGACGGATCGATCCGCAGCCGAGGTTTCACGCCCGAACAGGTGAACTGCCTGGCGGAAGCCCTTGGCAAGCTGGAGCTGCATCATCTGTTCCAGGGCAATGCGGCCACCGACACGGCGCCCGCGCCCGAGACCGTGCATGGCACGCCGCTCGAGGATCTCTGCAAGGAGGAGATTGCCAAGTACAAGCTCCACCCGCTGGATCTGTGGGAGCGGCTGGAGCATTGGACGGCGAAGAACGAAATCGCGACGGGGCTCGACCAGTTCCTGCTCCGCCATCTCGGCTTCTTCAACGTCGAGCCGACGAGCCCCGGCTACATGGTGCGCCTGCGCATGCCCGCCTGCCGGTTGCGCGGCGACCAGATGCTGGCGCTGGCCGATATCGCCGAGACGCTGGGCGGCGGCTATGCCCATGTCACGACCCGCGGCAACATCCAGATCCGCGCGATCGAACCGAGGGACGTGCTGAACGTCATCGAGGCACTGAACGAGGCCGGGCTGTCCTGTCAGGGATCGGGCGCCGATTCCGCGCGGAACATGACGACCTCGCCAACTGCGGGCTTTGATCGGCTTGAGTTGATCGACCTCTCACCCTTTACCAAACGGCTGTCGAACCTGGTGCTAAACACGCGCGAACTGCGGGCCCTGCCGCGCAAGTTCAACATCTCGTTTGACAATGGCGGCACCGTCTCATGCGTCGGCGACAGCAACGACATCTGCTTCCAAGCCGTCGAGATCGGCGAGGGTGCCCCGGTCGAGCCCGGCATCTACTGCCGCATCGGTCTTGGCGGCATCAGCGGCCACCGCGATCTGACGCGTGAGACCGGCATGGTCTGCACGCCGGAGCAAAGCGTGATGGCCGGCTATGCGATGCTGCATGTCTTTTGCGAGCACGCCAATCGGACCAACCGGAAGAAGGCCCGGCTGAAATACCTGTTGGATGACAAGGGCGTGGACTGGTTTGTTGAGCGCACGCAGGAGAAGCTGGACGCGCTGGAAGCGGGTTTCCGGCTGACCCCCCTCGACGCAGAGCATGATCAGCCGCGCCCGCCGGTGTTCCGTCAGGCACATATCGGCGCGCATCCCCAGCGCGAGGACGGGCTCAGCTATGTCGGCATCGCGCAGGAGATGGGCCGCCTGTCGCCGGAGCAGATGCGCGTCATTGGGCGGTTGGCGACGGAGAAGGGGCGGAACGACCTGCGCCTGACCGTCTGGCAGAACGTCCTGATCCCGCATCTGCCCGCCGCCGCCGTCGCCCAGGTGGAGGCGCGGCTGGCCGAGGTGGGCCTCGCCACCAGCGCCACGTCCTTTGCCGCTGGGGCCGTGGGCTGCACCGGTAAAGCGGGCTGCAAGCTGGCGCTCGCCTACACCAAGGAAGACGGCACCGCGCTGGTTCGCCATCTGGAGCAGCGCTTCACGCTCGATCAGCCGATCAACATCCACCTTACCGGCTGCCCGAACTCCTGCGCGCAGCATTACATCGGCGATGTCGGCCTGATGGGGGCCACGATGCCCGATGGGGGCGAGGGGTATTTCATCGTCGTCGGTGGCGGGAGCGACCATGACAAGCGCGTCGCCCGGCCGCTCTGCGGACCTATCGCGTCCAGCGGGATCAACGAGATCGTCGAGGCGGTGATCGGCTCGTATCTCGCGCGGCGTGAAGGCCGCGAGACCTTCCTCTCCTTCGTGCGCCGGCTCGACGATGCGGAGCTGCCCTCGCTCCTCGAGCCGCTGAAGATCGCCAGCTAATCCCGACCCCGATAATCCCGATCGCGAAAGCGGATATCATGACCGAGCACGACCCAAAGCTGATCGAGCGCCTGACCCAGAGCATGTCGGGAACGGGCGAGAGCGCCGTGCCCGATTTCATCCCCAAGGACGCGCCCTTCGACGCGGAGCAGCGGCTCTGGCTGAACGGTCTGTTCACCGGTCTCTTCGCCCTGTCCTCGGCCGCCAAGGCCGGCAACAGCGCGCCCGAAGCGGGGACCGCGCTGACCATCCTCTACGGCTCGCAGTCGGGCACCAGCGAGTCGCTCTCCAAGGACCTGCGGAAATTCGCGGCGACCCAGGGGTTCGAGGCGACGATCGCCGAGCTCGACAGCACCACGCCGTCGGCCCTGGCCGATACCCGCCACTTGCTGGTCGTCGCCGCGACCTTCGGCGAGGGAGAGCCCACGGACAATGCGCAGGACTTCTACAAGGCACTGATGGCACCCGATGCGACGCCACTGCCACCCACGCTGAATTACAGCGTCTGCGGCATGGGCGATTCCAGCTATCCGCATTTCAACAAGGTCGGCCGCGACCTCGACGCCCGCTTCGCTGAGCTTGGCGCGACCCGCGCGGCGCCCCTGGCGATCTGCGATGTCGCCTATGACGACGTCTTCGCAGAATGGCGCGACAGTGTCTTCGCCGCCGAAGCCTTCAAGGCCGCAGCCGGTGCCGCACAGGCCCCGGTGGCCGAGGAGCCGAAGCCCCAGTTCGACAAGAACACGCCGTTCATCGGCACGATCCTGGATGTCCGCTGCCTGAACGGTGAGGGATCGGACAAGCGGGTCAATCATGTTGAGATCTCGCTGGCGGGCGGCGGCGTCGATCTCGACTATTCGGTGGGCGACGCACTCGGCCTCTGGCCGATCAACGACCGGGCCGAGGTCGATGCGATACTGCGCGCCACGGGCCTGTCGGGCAGTGACAGGGTCACGCTGAAATCGGGCCCCACGACGCTGCGCGCCGCACTGCTGCAGGCGCTGGACCTGACGACCGTCACGCCGAACACCGCCGAGGTCTGGGGAGCGGCGCCCGAGCCCGACTGGCAGGTGATCGACATGCTGCGCTCGGGACCGGAGGAAATGACCGCGCAGCGATTGGTCGATGGCCTTCGCCCGTTGCAGCCGCGACTCTATTCGATCTCGTCGAGCCCCAAGAAGCACCCGGGCGAGGTGCACCTGACGGTCGGCGAAGTGCGCTATGAGCTGCATGGCACCGACAGGCAGGGCGTCGCCTCGACCTATCTCGGCCAACGCGTGATGCCGGGCGGCACGGTCGGCGTCTATGTCCAACGCTCGGCCCATTTCCACCTGCCCGAGGATGACAGTGTCCCCGTCATCATGATCGGCCCAGGCACTGGCATCGCCCCTTTCCGCGCTTTCCTGGAAGAGCGCGAGATGCACGGTGCCACCGGGCGCAACTGGCTGTTCTATGGCGACCGGCACGAGGCGACGGATTTCCTCTACCGCGAGGAGGTCGCCGCCTGGACCGAGAGCGGCTTGCTCGACCGGGCGAGCCTGGCCTGGTCGCGCGACGGTGCTGACAAAGTCTATGTGCAGCACCTTATCGAGCGTGAGGGCGAGACCTTCTTCGCGTGGCTGGAGGAAGGCGCCGCGATCTACATCTGCGGAGATGCCTCGCGCATGGCGCCGGATGTGGAGGCGGCGATTTTATGGGCGATCAGCACCCATGGCGGGCATGATGAGGCCGGCGCGGCTGCCTATCTCGACGCCATGAAGAAGGCCCACCGCTACCAGCGCGATGTGTACTGAGGAGACATCGAAAGGCCCTGGCTGAGCCTGGCGTCGAGGTGCGCCGATCCCTGCCGGTGCCTCGCGTCCGACGCGTCGCGACGTCGCTATCCTGCGCCCGCCTCCCGGGTGCATGACGGCCTCCCAAACAGTGCGGGCTGATATAGCCCCGGCGCTTGACGGCGACCGGGGCTCTTCGCCATGTGGGGGCGTCCGCAAACCGGGAGGAACCCCATGTTCGATCTCAGCCAGAGCGGCCTGCTCGCGGCCCAGTCCTATATCGACGGCCAGTGGATCGGCGCCGATAGCGGCGCGACCTTCCCCGTGACGAACCCTTCGACCGGCGAGACCATCGTCCAGGTCGCCGATTGCGGCGCGGCCGAGACCGAGCGCGCCATCGAGGCCGCCCGCCGTGCCGGCCCCCGCTGGGCTGCCCTGACCGCCAAGGAGCGCGCCAACATCCTCCGCCGCTGGTACGAGCTGATGATGGCCGCGCAGGACGATCTGGCGCGCCTGCTGACCGCCGAGCAGGGCAAGCCGCTGGCCGAGGCCAAGGGCGAGATCGCCTATGGCGCAAGCTTCATCGAATGGTTCGCCGAGGAGGCCAAGCGCATCTACGGCGAGACCATCCCTGGCCATCAGGGCGACAAGCGCCTCGTGGTGATCCGCCAGCCCGTGGGTGTCGTGGGTGCGATCACGCCCTGGAACTTCCCGAACGCCATGATCACCCGCAAGGTCGGCCCGGCGCTCGCCGCCGGCTGCACGGTGGTCGTCAAACCCTCGGAACTGACGCCGCTCTCGGCGACGGCGCTGGCTGTGCTGGGCGAGAAGGCGGGCATTCCGGCTGGCGTGCTGAACATCGTCACCGGGCTCGATGCGCCGGCCATCGGCGGCGCGCTGACCTCCAGCGAGAAGGTGGCCAAGATCACCTTCACCGGCTCGACCGAAGTCGGGCGCATCCTGATGCGCCAGTCGGCAGACACCATCAAGAAGATGAGCCTCGAGCTCGGCGGCAATGCGCCCTTCATCGTGTTCGACGATGCCGATCTGGATGCCGCGGTCGAGGGCGCGATCCTCTGCAAGTTCCGCAATGCCGGGCAGACCTGCGTCTGCGCCAACCGCATCTACGTGCAGACCGGGGTCCACGACGCCTTCGCGGCAAAGCTGAAGACCGCAGTAGAGGCGCTGACGGTCGGCGACGGTTTTGAGGACGGCTCCAAGATCGGCCCGCTGATCGAGGAGGCCGCGCTCGACAAGGTCGAGGCGCATATCGCCGATGCCAAGGCCCATGGCGGCGAGGTTATTCTGGGCGGCAAGCGCCACGACCGGGGCGGGCTGTTCTTCGAGCCGACCCTGATGACCGGTGTGCCCGCCGATGCGCTGATCACGCGTGAGGAGACCTTCGGCCCCGTAGCGCCGCTGATCCGCTTCGAGGAGGAGGCGGAGGCCGTGCGCCTCGCCAACGCCACCGTCTTCGGGCTGGCCTCGTATTTCTACGCCCGCGATCTGGGTCGGGTGTGGCGCGTGGCCGAGACGTTGGAGAGCGGGATCGTCGGCATCAACACCGGTATCATCTCGACCGAAGTCGCGCCCTTCGGCGGCGTCAAGCAGTCGGGACTGGGGCGCGAGGGCTCGAAGCACGGCATCGAGGAATATCTGGAGATGAAGTATCTTTGCATGGGTCTCTGAGCCCTTGTGCGCCGGCATGCGATGGTTGAGCGTGACGGCATGACACGCGTCAGCCTCCTCCTCGCGATCTTCCCGGCGGTGCTGCTGCTGGCAGCCTGCCAGCCCTCGGCTGAACGGTCCTCCGTGCCGGTTCGCGCTGCCCCGCCAAGCGAAACGGCGGCCGAGCGACGGCTTGCCGACTGGACCGCTGCGCTGGAGGCACCGCTGGGCGCCGCCGGGCAGTCAGGTCTTACCAAGACCGATGCCGAGGCCGCGGCGGCAGTGGAGGCCGCGCGTGCCGTGCTGGGCGAGAAGCGCTCCACCCTGTCGGCGACGCGGGCGCGCGTGCTGCAGTCGCGCCTGCCGCAATCGGCGCTCGACAGCGTGATCGCCGATGCCCGACAGAACGTCGCCACCATGCGCCGCGCCGCCCGCGCCTGCGCCAGCCGCCGGGGCAGCCTCGCCGGCACGGTCAGCGACGCGGCACTGGCCGATCTGGACCGCCGCGCCCGCAGCCTCGGCGAGCTCGCGAGCGCCCTGGAAGCCGAACTGTAGCGCCATCTGCGCATGGCGGGCCGGGTCAAGGTTCGCGCCAGCGACCGGCAAAGCCGGCCTGACCTTGGACAGCGGCCCGCCATGCGCAAAACGCTCGATCAGAAGCCGCCCGCGGCTTCTCCCCAGCCCATGAATGCACTGGCAAGCCCGGGCACAGAGCATTGAGGCCCCTAGCGAGGCTGCCCCATGACCAACGCAACCTGGATCGCGGCGACCAGCCGCGATGCCGCGTGCCTCGCATCACCCGAGTGTCGTGCCCCGGGCGACGGGAAAGCCGCGCAGCATCTCTGCGGCTGCCTGCGGCGTGCGCGCGGCCCGCTGCAGCCGGGTGAGGCGGAGCGCGCCCTCTGCGCAAGCGATGGTCAGGGCGTCATCCAGCGCCGTGCCGGGCGGCGTTGTGCCCGGTGTGACGCCCTCGACCACCTCCGCCATCAGCACCTTCACCCGCTCGCCGCCGATCGTGCACCAGGCACCGGGAAAGGGGCTGAGGCCGCGGATATGCGCCAAGACCGCCCCGGCCGGACGGACAAAGTCGATCCGCGCCTCGGCCTTCTCGATCTTGGCGGCATAGCTCACGCCGGCCTCGGCCTGCGGCCTCGGCACAACCGGTCCCGCGTCGAGCCGGGCGAGCGTGGCGACCATCAGGCGCGCCGAGATCGCGGCGAGCGCATCGTGCAGGGTCCCTGCCGTATCATGCGCGTGGATCGCCAGCCGCTCCTCCGCCAGCACGGGCCCGGTGTCGAGACCCGCCTCCATCCGCATCACGCAGACCCCGGTTGCGGTATCGCCGGCCATGATCGCGCGCTGGATCGGTGCCGCACCGCGCCAGCGCGGCAGCAGCGAGGCATGGGCGTTCAGACAGCCGAGCCGCGGCACATCCAGCGCTGACTGCGGCAGGATCTGGCCATAGGCCACGACAACGGCGACATCGGGTTGCAGCGCCGCGAAGGCCTCCACCACGCCCGCATCGCGAAACCGCTCTGGCGTGTGCACGTCCAGCCCCGTCGCCTCGGCCACGCGCTGCACGGGTGAGGGCTTGGGCTTCTTGCCCCGCCCGGCGGCACGCGGTGGCTGCGTATAGACGGCGGCGATCTCGTGGCCCGCCTCGATCAGCGCCTGAAGCACCGGCACGGCGAAATCGGGCGTGCCCATGAAAGCGATGCGCATGTGAGGCTCCGCCGGCGGGAGAGGGCGATCAGGTCGCGTCTTCGGCGGCGCGGCGGGCGCGCTCGCGCTTTAGCTTCTTCATCTTCTCGGTGACGAGGCGCCGGCGCATCGGGCTCAGCATGTCGATGAACAGCTTGCCGTTCAGGTGGTCGATCTCGTGCTGCACGCAGACCGCCCAGATACCGGAGAAATCCGCCTCTTGCGGCGCGCCGTTGAAATCGGTCCAGCCGACGCGCACGGCCTCGGGGCGGGCCACATCGGCATAGTAATCGGGGACCGACAGGCAGCCTTCCTCATAGGTCGCGAGCGTGTCAGAGGCCGACAGGATCTCGGGATTCGCCATCATCATCGGCTGGGCGGGCGCGGGATTGCCGTCGGCATCTTTCTCGCGGGGGCTGCAATCCATCACGATCACCCGGGCGTTCACGCCCACCTGCGGTGCGGCGAGGCCGATGCCCGGCGCGTCGTACATCGTCTCCAGCATGTCGGTCATCAGCTTCTGGACACCCTCGTCGACGGTGGCGATGGGATCGCAGACCTTTTTCAGGCGAGGATCGGGGTGGATGACGATGGGTCTCAGCATGGTGAGCGACATAAGGAGCCGAGGCGATGCCGGTCAAGCCAGAGCCCGGCTCACTGGAATGCTTGGTTCGCGATTGCCATATGTCAGCGATAGCTTTGAACTCCATCATGTCTTGGGTAGCTCTCGCTGCTTTCATCGCTTTCGCCGCCGCCATCCTGATCGCGCCGTTTCGGAAGCAGCGTAGACCGCAACGGCACGGCCCCCGTAACCCGCAAGTCGAATACGATCCGGCGGCGCTTCTCGCCGCGCGGGAGCGCGGTACGCCCGAACGCTCGGCACACATCTATCTGGGTGGCCGCTGTAACGACCGAGGGAACGGATCGGGACGGGGCCACCGGACACCGGTTTCCCGTCCCCGGCGATTGACCCCTTCGGCGGCGCAGCATAAAGGGCGCGCAGGATTATTGCGCGCACAAAGCGCTGAAAGAAGGAAACGGTCGTGAGCTTCATCCCCCAGCCGGCCCCCGTCGCCCGTCCCAATCGCTGCCAGCTGTTCGGTCCCGGCTCGCGCCCGGCGCTGTTCGCCAAGATGGCGGCCAGCGCGGCGGATGTGCTCAACCTCGACCTAGAGGACTCGGTCGCACCGGCCGACAAGGCCACCGCCCGCGCCAATATCGTCGAGGCGCTGAACACCGTCGATTTCGCCACCAAGACCGTGTCGGTGCGGATCAACGGTCTCGACACGCAATACTGGGTGCGTGACGTGGTCGACCTGATCGAGCAGGGGGGCGAGCGGCTCGATCTGATCATGATCCCCAAGGTCGGCCGCGCGGCCGACATCTACGCGGTCGACGCGATGATCAGCGCGCTGGAGGCGCAGGTCGGGCGCAAGAAGCGCCTCGGCATCGAGGTCATCATCGAAACCGCCGCCGGGCTGGCGCATGTGGAGGAAATCGCCGCCGCCTCGCCCCGCCTGCAGGCGATGAGCTTTGGTGCGGCCGATTACGCGGCCTCGATGGGCATGGCGACGACCGGGATCGGGGGTACGCAGTCGGGCTATTACATGGTACCCGATGTCGAGGAGGGGGCCGCCGAGGCGCCGCGCCCGCACCACCTCGCCGATCCCTGGCATATGGTGCAGACGGCAATCGTCGCGGCCTGTCGGACCCATGGCGTCCTGCCGGTCGACGGGCCGTTCGGCGATTTCTCCGATGCCGAGGGGTTCAAGGCGCAGGCGCTGCGCTCGGCGACGCTTGGCATGGTCGGCAAATGGGCCATCCATCCGAGCCAGATCGCGCTCGCCAACGAGGTCTTCACGCCGTCGGAGGCAGCGGTGACCAAGGCGAAGCGCATTCTCGAGGCGATGGAAGAGGCGCAGAAGTCCGGCGCTGGGGCGGTGACGCTAGACGGCAAGCTGATCGATATCGCGTCCATCCGCCAGGCCGAGGTGATCGTGAAGCAGTCGGACCTGATCGCCGCCGGGTGATCCGGGTGATCCGGACTATTCCACCACGACCTCTCCGGCCGGCCGACATGCTGCCTGGCCGGGCGGGCTCGCTCAGAACAGCGTCAACCGGTTGCGCCGTCCACAGCGACGGTGCGGGTTGGCGCCTCCTGCGGCATGGGCGCCGGCCCGACCGCATCGGCGGTTGCCGCGATGGGCGCTGAGGCCATCCAGGCCAGCGCAAAGGGCAGGGTCGCGGCGGAAAACGCGGCCGCGTAGCAGGCGAACACGAGGGCGGGCATCGATCGCATCGGTCGGCTCCGTTCGCAGAATCGCTGAGACTGACGATCATCGCGAAAGGTGGTTAAGCCATGGCAACCGCCGCGGGGTCTTTGGAGCGTGCCCCCCCCCAGCCCTTGAACACGCGCCTCACGCATTGCGCCGGCGCGCAGGTTGGGCCATGTGAGCGCCCATGAAGACGCAGACCTTCCTCGATTTCGAAAAGGGTGTGGCCGAGCTTGCCGGCAAGGTGGCGGAGCTGCGTGCCGTGGCGGCCTCTTCGGCGATTGATGTGGCCGACGAGGCAGAACGCCTCGAGGCAAGGGCCGAGAACATGCTGGCCGAGCTCTACGCCGATCTTGCGCCGGATCAGAAGGTGATGGTCGCGCGCCACCCCCAGCGCCCCCATGCGCTGGAATTCGTGCGCGGGCTCTTCACCGAATACACGCCGCTGGCGGGCGATCGGAACTTTGCCGAGGATCACGCCATGATCGGCGGGCTGGCGCGGTTCCGCGACCGGGCCTGCGTGGTGATCGGGATCGAGCGGGGGCATGACCTGCACACCCGGATCGAGCGGAACTTCGGCATGGCCCGGCCGGAGGGGTATCGCAAGGCCGTGCGCCTGATGCGCCTGGCCGACCGCTTCGCTCTGCCGGTCATCACGCTGGTCGACACGCCGGGTGCCTATCCGGGCAAGGGGGCCGAGGAGCGGGGCCAGGCCGAGGCCATCGCCCGCGCCACCGAGTGCTGCCTGGAGATCGGCGTGCCTCTGGTCAGCGTCGTGATCGGCGAGGGCGGCTCGGGCGGGGCTGTGGCGCTCGCCTCGGCCAACCGGCTGGCGATGCTGGAGCATGCCGTCTACTCGGTGATCTCGCCCGAGGGCTGCGCCTCGATCCTTTGGAAATCGGCCGCCAAGATGAAGGAGGCGGCGACGGCGCTTAGGATCACCGCGCAGGATCTGGCCGATCTGGGTGTTGCCGACATCGTGGTGCCCGAGCCCGTGGGCGGTGCGCAGCGCGACCCCGAGGCCGCCATCGCCGCAGCGGGCGAGGCCATTGCAACCCTGCTCGGCCAACTCGACGGCATGGGGCCGGCCGAGCTTCGTGCCGACCGGCGGCGAAAGTTCATCAATCTCGGTGACCGTGGGCTTGCCGGTTGAGATCATCCACGGGGCAACGGCGCTCGCGTCGTGCCCGGAAATCACGATATGCCGCAGCCAACGACTTTAGGCTGTTCCGTCAGCCGCCTGCCTTTCCTTGCGGCCGAAAGCCTCTAAGCTCACGGTCCCAACACCCCGGGATCGGCAGACACGCGGCCAGCCCTTCGCGCCACGCGCCGCCACCCACCCCCTGACCGCCGGCCGCCAGCCGGAGCCCAGCGGAGAGATGACGCCCGTGACCGACCCTCCGGCCGAACCCGTCTCGATCCGACCGCTGCAGCCGATGGCGGGCGAAGGCGAGGGCGCCCCAACCGCGGTACGCCATATCCCCCCGCCGAACTGGATCGGCCGGCCAATCAGCCGCGCGATGGAGAAGACGCCGGATGCGGCGGCGTGGCTCGCCTATCTGCCCGCGGTGGTGGCCGCTGCGGCCTTCCTCTGGTTCTGCACGATGGTCGGCGCCGTGTCCGAGGGCGCGGTGCTGACCTGGACGCGCCCATGGATCGGCGATCTTGGGATCGAGACGACTTTCCTGGTGGACGGGCTCGGCCTGATGTTCGCGCTGCTCGTCACCGGCATCGGCGCGCTGATTTTCCTCTACGCCGCGGGGTATTTCGCAGGCGATCCGCGGCGCGCGCGCATCCTGACGCTGCTCAGCCTGTTCGCGATCTCCATGCTTGGTCTCGTGCTGGCCGACGATGTCGTGACCCTGTTCCTGTTCTGGGAGGGGACGACGATCACCTCATTCCTGCTGGTGGGCTTCGACTACCAGAAGGCCTATTCGAGGCGCGCTGCCCTGCAGGCGCTGTTGGTCACGGGGCTTGGCGGGCTGGCGCTGCTCGGCGGTCTCGTCGTCCTTGGCGAGGCGATGGGGACCTACAGGCTGTCCGAGTGGAACGCGGTGCCCGACGCGGTGAAGGCCAGCGGCGTCTATGGCTGGGTGTTGCCGCTGGTGCTGCTCGGCGCCTTTACCAAGTCGGCGCAGTTCCCGTTCCATTTCTGGCTGCCGGGCGCCATGGCCGCGCCGACGCCGGTCTCGGCCTATCTGCACTCGGCCACGATGGTGAAGGCCGGGGTCTATCTGCTGATGCGCCTCACCCCCTCGATGGGCGGGACCGAGGCCTGGTTCTGGATCCTGACCGTGTTCGGCGCGGCCACGATGCTGATCGGCTCGATCTGGGCGCTGCGCCAGTCGGATCTGAAGCAGATGCTGGCCCATACCACGGTGATGGGCCTTGGCACGCTGGTGATGTTCCTCGGCGGCGGCACCGAGAAGGCGGTGATCGGCGCCTCGCTCTTTCTCGTGGTGCACGCGCTCTACAAGGCCTCGCTGTTCCTGATGGTGGGCTGTCTCGACAAGAAGGCGGGCACGCGGGAGATGGACCAGCTTGCCGGTCTCTCGAAGGCGATGCCGATCACTGCCGCCGCGGCGGCGCTGTCGGCCCTGTCGATGGCGGGGATGTTTCCCTTCATCGGTTTCCTCGGCAAGGAGGTGATGTATGAGGGCGCCTTCAAGATCGTGACCGAACCGGTGCTCGTCACCGGCGCCGCGTACCTCGCCAATGCCATGATGGTGGCGGTAGCCCTGATCGTGGCGGTGGGCCCGTTCCACTTCCGCGCCCAGAGAAGCCCGAAGGACAACCCGGCCGATCCGTCATGGGCGCTTTTGGCGGGGCCCGTGGTGCTTGCGGTGCTTGGCCTTGCCATGGGTCTTTTCGCGCCGCTGACCGGTGATCTTTTGGTGATCCCCATCGCCAGCGCGATCCTTGGTCGGCCGGTCGACTACCACCTCTACCTCTGGCACGGGGTTAACAACGCCTTCCTGCTCAGCCTCGCGACCTTCTTCCTCGGCTACCTGTTCTGGCGCGGCGGGCGTGAGTTCCGCAAAGGGCTGAGCACGGCGGAGAAGAAGGGTCTGATCAGCGCCGATGACCTTTACGATCGGGTGCTGGAGGGCGTGGAGCGGATCGCCAAGAAGATCACCGGCGGGCTGCAGAACGGGAGCCTACCATTCTATATGCGCGGCACCTTCGCGGCCTTTGCCGCGGTGATCTGGGGGACGGTCGCGCTGTCTGATGGCGGCAGAGCCATGCCGCAGCCGGACATCCCGCTGGTGAATTACGCGACACTCGGCGTCATCATGGTGGGCGCGGTGGTCACGATCCTGACCCGCTCACGCCTGACCGCGATCTGCGCGCTGGGGGCGGTCGGCACCGGGATCTCCATCATCTTCGTGCTCTATGGCGCGATCGACGTCGCCATGACCCAGCTGATGATCGAGATCCTGGTGGTCGTCTTCCTCGCCATCGCGCTGTTGCGCCTGCCGCGCACGCCCGACCGCCAGGGCTTTCGCGTGGGCGATGCCGGCATCGCGGCGATGCTTGGGCTGGGGACCACCATCGTGCTGATCTCGGTGCTGGCCACGCCGCTCGACATGCAGCTCACCGAGTTTTTCGAGGCGAAAAGCGCCCCGGAAGCCTTTGGGCGCAACATCGTGAACGTCATCCTCGTGGATTTCCGCGCGCTCGATACGATGGGTGAGATCGCGGTGATCGCCATCGCGGCCATCGGCGCGGTGGCCGCACTGACCGCCGGGCGACGGCTGAGTTTCGGTCCCGTACAAGACCCGGCTCGGGATGCGGAGGACGCGTCATGAACTCGCTGATCCTGTCCACCGCCGCGCGCACGCTGCTGCCGATCCTGGTGCTGTTTGCGATCTATGTCCTCTGGCGCGGGCATAACGACCCGGGCGGCGGCTTCATCGGCGGGCTGATCGCGGCGACGGCGCTGGCGCTGCTCGAGAAGGCGCAGGGTCTGGTCGCGGCGCAGCGCGTGCTGAAGGTCGAGCCGCTGGCCATCGCCGCCACGGGCCTCGGCTGCGCGCTGACCTCAGCGGTCTGGGGCGTGCTGGCCAAGGGCTATGTCCTGGCAGGGGTCTGGCCGCTGCTGTCGGTGGGCGCCGATGGCAAGAAGGAGGGCCTGCCGATCGGCTCGATCCTACTGTTCGACACGGGCGTGTTCCTGGTGGTCGTCGGTGGCGTCTCGGCCATGCTGTTCGCGCTGGAGGCAGCGGCGCTGGAGGTCGTGGATCGACCGGCAACACCGTCAGCCGAGCGGGACAAGACCAAGACTGCCCCTGGGGAGGACGGCTGATGGAACCGACCCTTTCCGTGGTGGTGGGCTTTCTGGTGGCCTGCGGCGCCTACCTCATGATGTCGCCCAACCTGATCCGCTTCCTGTTCGGGCTGACGCTCATCTCTAATGCGATCAACCTGGTCATCTTCGCGGCCGGGCGCCTTTCCTACGGTGTGCCACCGTTGGTGCCCGAGGGCGCCAAGACCGTGAGCGGCGGTGTCGCCAATGCGCTGCCGCAGGCGCTGATCCTGACCGCCATCGTGATTGGCTTCGGCCTGCTGGTCTTCGCGCTGAGCCTCGTGCTGCGCGCCTATATGACCTTCGGCACCGCCGACAGCCGCCGCATGCGCGCGGCCGAGCCCAAGCCGGCCGATGGCGCCGGCGGAGACGCCTGATGCTGCTTGCCGCGCCGATCCTGCTGCCGCTCGCCACGGCGGTAATCTGCTTCCTGCTCCGACATCAACCGGTGCACCGCCTGCTCTCGATGGCGAGTGCGGCGGGCCTGATCATGATCGGGGTGATGATCCTGCTGACCGTCCGGCTGGAGGGGCCGCAGGCGGCGCAGATGGGCGGTTGGGCCGCGCCCTACGGCATCACGCTGGTGGCAGATACCCTGTCGGCGGTCATGGTGATCATCACCGGCGGCGCGCTGCTGGCGGCCATGACCTTCGCCACCGTCGAGGTCGGGCCCGAGACCGAGCGGTTGGGCTTCCACGCGCTCAGCCATTCGATGGGGGCAGGGGTCGCGGGCGCTTTCATGACCGGCGATCTCTTCAACCTCTATGTCTGGTTCGAGGTCATGCTGATCTCGTCCTTCGGCTTGCTGGTCATCGGCGGAGGGCGCGCGCAGATCGACGGCGCGATGAAGTACGTCGCGCTGAACCTGATCGGCACGCTCGCGTTCCTGGGCGGCGTGGGGCTGCTCTATGGCACGGCCGGGACGCTCAACATGGCCGATCTGGGCGTCAAGCTGCACGGCCGGATGGGCGAGACCGCGGTGCTCGGCGCAGCCGGCATGCTGATGTTCGCCTTCGCCGCCAAGGCAGCGCTCTTCCCGGTCTTCTTCTGGCTGCCGGCGAGCTATCACACCCCCGCCGTCGCGACCTCGGCGCTCTTCTCGGCGCTGTTGACCAAGGTCGGCGTCTATTCGCTGCTGCGGGTCTTCACGCTGGTCTTCGCGCCAGGCGACCCGGTGATCGAGGGCGCGCTGTTTGCCGCCGCCGGGCTGACCATCGGGCTCGGCGCCCTTGGCGCCGCGGCGCAGGACGACATGCGCCGGATCTTCTCGTTCCACATCATCAGCCAGATCGGCGTCATGACGCTGGGCCTCGCCATCGCCACGCCGCTCGCCATGGCGGGGGCGATCTTCTATTTCCTCCACCACATACCCGCGATGATGAACATGTTCCTGCTGGCCGGCATCATCCGGCGCGAGACCGGGGCCGAGGCGCTGGCCGGGATCGGCGGGCTCTACCGTGCGGGACCCTGGCTCGCCGTCGTCTTCCTGATCCCCATGCTGTCGCTGATCGGGGTACCGCCGCTCTCCGGCTTCTGGGCCAAGTTCTTCATGATCCGCGCCGGTGTCGAGGACGGGCAGTACCTGCTCGCCGGGCTGATCCTGGCGGCCTCGGTGCTGACCTTCTTCTACATGGGGCGGCTCTTCGTGGCGGCCTTCTGGCAGCCCCATCCGAACGAGGCCTCGGGCGGGCCGGTGCCGCTTGCCACGTACCCGCCGCGCGCGCTGGTTGTCCCGGTGCTGGCCCTGGCTGGCGTGACGCTGACGATCAGCCTTTATGCCGGCACGTTCTTCACGCTGTCGAGTGAGGCTGCCGATGCGCTGCTCGACCCACTGCCCTATCTCCGCACCGTGCTGGGAGGCTGAGCCATGGCATTCTTGCTGAAACCGATCAACATCGCCTGGCTGGTGGTCTACTTCCTGTACGAGTTGTTCATGAGCGCTGGGCGCGTCTTCGTCGACACCATGACGCCCGGGCTCTCCGCCCAGCCGATGATGGTGGCCATGCCGCTTGATGCCGAGAGCGATGTCGCGATCACGCTGACTGCCAACCTGATCACCCTGACGCCCGGCACACTGACCGTGGACGTGGCACCGGACCGGTCCTGTCTGCTGATCCATGCCATGTATGCCGAGGATGGGGCCGAGGCGGTCAACGAGAGCATGAAGAGCGGGTTGGAGAAGGTCGTGATGAGGGCCACGGCATGAGCGTGCTCGGCACCATCGCCGAGGGACCGATGTTCTGGGGCGCCTCGATCGGCGGGCTGTTCACCGTGGCGGGCATCCTGCTGACGGTCTACCGGCTGATCTTGGGACCGACGCTGGCCGACCGGGTGGTGGCGCTCGACATGCTGACGGTGCTGCTGATGGCGCTGCTGCTGATCTTTGCCAAGGCGGTGGAAGTGCCGAGCTATCTGGATGCGGCGCTGGCGCTGGCGCTGGTGTCGTTCCTCGCGACCGTGGCCTTTGCCCGCTATATCGACCGGCGCGACCCGGTTCCGGATCAGGAGATGGACCAACCGGGCGATCAGGGGGAGGGCGGCCGCGATGGCTGAGCAGATCGCAGCGCTTCTCATGGTCGCGGGCGGGATCTTCTGCTTTTCCGCGGCTCTCGGTCTGGTGCGCTTTCCCGATGTTTTCATGCGCATGCATGCGGCGACCAAGGCCGGCACGCTCGGCATCCTGCTGCTGGCCGTCGGCCAGATGCTGGTCGCGCCCGAGCTGTCGGTCTTTGTGCGTGCGCTTTTGATCGCGGTCTTCATCATCGGGACGGCCCCCATCGGGGCACATCTGATCGGGCGGGCCGCCTATCGCACGGGCGCCCCGATCTGGGAACGGACGACGAGCGATCCTGCGACGAAGATCTTTCCGCGCCAGCAGGCGGTGGAGGATCCGCAACTGGCGATGCTGGATGACGGCGATGACGAGCCCCCGGCGCCCACCACCAAGCCCGAGGCGACGTCCGCCAAACCCGGGTAGCGCCGGTCAGTGGCTGCGGCGTGTTTGCCGCGGTCACCTGTTCGTCCTAGGTCGAGACCCACGCCGCGGTGCAACCAAACCCACGGCTTGCGCGTTGCTTTGCCGGGCGTCGCGTCCACGACTGTCGATCGAGGTCTGAACCGGATGATGAATGCAGGTGAGATGTCCGGAGCGGAATTGCCGCTGCGCGTGCACCCCTATCGGCGCATCGCCGTGGTCGGCGGCGGTGCCTGGGGCACGGCTCTGGCCTGCGTGGCCGCAATGGCCGGGCGTCACACCTCGCTCTGGGCTCGGCGCCAGGCGACGGTGGACGATATCAACCAGAACAGGCTTAACGCCGAGTATCTGGGCGACATCCCGATCCCGCCCTCGGTCTGGGCCACGACTGATTTCGCCGAGGCCTGCGATGGTGCGCAGGCGGCGCTGCTGGTGACGCCGTCCGCGACCATGCGCGAGATGGCCGAGCGGATCCATGCGGCCTTGCCCGCCGAGATCCCGGTGATCGTCTGCGCCAAGGGCATCGAAGACGGGACCGGCTATCTGATGGCCGATGTGGTGCAGGACGCAGCACCCGGTCGGCCAGTCGCGGCGCTGTCGGGCCCGTCCTTCGCGGGCGAGACGGCGCGCGGCGACCCGACCGCGGTCACCATCGCTTCCGATTTCGACCATGACAGCCGGACCGAGCCGCACGACCAAATCGCCATCCGCATGGCAGTGTCGCTGACGACCTCCAGCTTTCGCCCCTATGTCTCCGACGACCTGACAGGCGTCGAGGTCGGCGGTGCGGTCAAGAACGTGCTGGCCATCGCCTGCGGTATGGCCACCGGCGCGGGGTTCGCCGCCAATACCCGCGCGGCGCTGATCACCCGCGGCCTCGACGAGATGAAGGTGCTGGCCGAGGCGCTCGGCGGCCGGCGCGAGACGGTGACGGGCCTCGCTGGCATCGGCGATCTGACGCTCACCTGCTCCAACACCGCCAGCCGCAATTTCAGCTACGGCGTCGAGGTCGGCGAGGGCCGGCGTGGCGCGGAGATCTTCGGCGGGCGCAAGGTGACGGTCGAGGGGGTGCGCAACGCCGTCGCCGCGACCGATCTCGCACGGCGCCACGGTATCCATATGCCGATCTGCGAGACCGTGCGCGCCATCGTGCATGACGGAACCTCGCTCGGCGAGGCCTTTGCCGCGCTCTGGTCCCGACCGCTGGAGGCGGAGCCGAGGGCGATGGATCTCACCTTTGCCCACCCCGCCGACCGGCAGGCCATCCGCCGCTTTGCCGCGACCTGGGAGACGGCGGGCGAGGAGGTCTGAGATGACCCGCAACTGGCAGTTCGTGCTGGCAACCGATCTCGACGGCACCTTCCTCGGCGGCAGCGAGGCGCACCGCGCCCAGCTTTATCGTTGGATCGAGGCCAACCGCGAGAGCGTGGGCCTGATCTTCGTCACCGGGCGCGACCCGAGCTTCATTGAAGGTCTCTGCGCCGACACCACCGTGCCCTGGCCGGATTACGTCGTGGGCGATGTCGGCACCACCATCGCCGAGATGGTGCCCGTCGGCCCGGGTGGCCGCGTCTCGCCGATCCCTGCGCTCGAGGCCGAGATCGCGGCGATCTGGAATGATGCGGGCCCCCGCGTTCGCGCAGCACTTGATGGCGTGGCGGGCCTTGCCCTGCAGCCGACGTCGTTCCGCAACCGCGTCAGCTACGACTACGATCCTGACAGCTTCGACCGGCGCGCCATCGCCATCGTGGACGGGCTGGCCTGCGATGCCCTGATCTCGGCCGACTGCTTCTTCGACGTGCTGCCGAAGGGTGTCTCCAAGGGGCCGTCGATCCTGCGCCTCATCCGCCATCTGGGCCTTGTGCCAGACCGTGTCCTGGTGGCCGGCGACACGATGAACGACCATTCGATGCTGGTCTCACCGCTGCCGGCGGTCGCTGTCGGCGGGTCTGAGCAGCCGCTCTTGGATGCGCTGCCAAAGCGGCGCGATATCTACCTGGCACCCGGGGTCGGCGCCGATGGCATCATGGACGCGATCGGCCATTTCGGCCTACACCCCCGACCACCGAAGCCCGGCACCCCCCTCAAGGACGCGTCATGACCTCCAAGCTCGTCATCGTCTATCACCGCCAACCCTATGAGGAGGTGGTCGAGGACGGGAAGCTGGTGCGCAAGGAGAACAAGAGCCCGAACGGCATCGTGCCGACGCTCAAGTCCTTCTTCGGCCGGCATGACGAGGGCGCCTGGGTGGCGTGGAAATACGCCGATGATCCCAACGACCCGGATTTCGAGCGGCGCGTGACGATCGAGGACAGCTACGGCACCTACACCGTGAGCCGCCTGGCGCTGACGAAGGAGCAGGTGTCGAGCTTCTACCACGTCACCTCGAAGGAGGCGATCTGGCCGATCCTGCACTCCTTCAAGGATCGCTATAACTACGACCCCGTCGATTGGCCGACCTTTCGCGAGGTGAACTGGGCCTTCGCCGAGGCGGCGGCGAACGAGGCCGACGACGACAGCGTGATCTGGGTGCACGACTACAATCTGTGGCTGGTACCTGCCTATCTGCGCCGGCTGAAGCCCGAGGCGAAGATCGCGTTCTTCCACCACACGCCCTTTCCGGCGGCGGATATGTTCAACGTCCTGCCCTGGCGGAACGAGATCATCGAGAGCCTGCTGGCCTGCGATATCGTGGGCTTCCACATTCCCCGCTACGCGGCCAATTTCGCCTCGACCGCCTTTAGCCATGTCGATGTCGACGTCGTGCGGCGCGAGAAGACGCGGCGCGATTTCTCGCCCCAGGGCATGGCGCTCAGCGAGCAGTCCACGGCGGTGGAGCTGGCCTATGAGGGGCGCCGGGTGCACCTCTCGGCCTTCCCGGTGGGCGTGGATGTCGACTACATCGAAGAGCTGACCGCACGCGAGGAGACGGCGGAGCAGGAGGCGCAGATCCGCATCGAGCTCGGCGGGTGCAAGCTGCTGATCTCGGTTGGGCGCACCGATTACACCAAGGGCGGGATTGAGCTTTTGCAGGCCTATGAGCGGCTGCTGGAGCGGCGGCCCGAGCTGCACGGCACGGTGCGCCTGATGCTGGTCTCGGTCAGTGCGAACCGGAACATGGAGGCCTATGCCGAGGTCCAGGAGACGATCGAGGCTACGGTCGGCCGGATCAACGGAACCTATGGCAGTTTCGAATGGCAGCCGGTGGCGCTGATCTCCTCGCCGATCCCCTTCGCTCAGCTCGTCGCCTATTACCGCGCGGCCGATGTGGCCTGGATCACGCCGCTGGCGGATGGCCTGAACCTGGTGGCCGAGGAGTTCGTCGCCTCACGCACCGATGGCGACGGTGTCCTTGTGCTGTCGGAGTTCGCGGGCGTTGCAGTCGAGATGGCCGAGGCGGTGCTGGTGAACCCGTTCTCGCACCGGGCGATGGATGCGGCCATCGACCAGGCGCTCAGCATGGACGAGGCCGACCGGCGCGCGCGCATGTCGGCACTGCGCGCCAAGGTGCACCGCTACGATATCGAGGCCTGGGCGCGCGAGCAGCAGCGCCTGTTCGACATGATCACCGCACGGCCCGCCGACGATGCCGGCCGCCCCGCGGCCTAAGCAGCGGTCTGAGCGGCGACTTGGCCCGCGATCCTCTCAGGGCTGCGCGATCATCTGCTCGCGCGCTGCGCAATATTCGCGCATGAACTCGAGCCCGCCAAGCGGCATGTCGTAGAGCATCGTACAGCCGAGCGTGATGCCGGTATGCGCGGCGGAAAGGCCGGCCGCCACCCGTGCCTCGCTGCTGCGATCCTCGTCGAGCGCCATCGCCGTCGTCGCGTGGAAGCGATGCACCTCGGCGGCATGTTGCGGCGCAACGCAGCCGGCGAGGGCAAGCGCCGACAGCGCGATGGTTGAGAACGCGACGCGGGGCGCACGGTTCGGCATACGGCGCGAGGGAAGCGGCATGGGGACATCCTTGACTGGCTGCGGCATGCAGCCCGGATGCCCCGGTCCTCACCCCTGTTGCGGCGCCTTGGCGCCGAGCGCGCGCTATTCGGCCGCCGCGCGCGCCGCGTAGGGCAGGCCCAACCGTCCGCGCGCGGTCGCATATTCGCGCTGCAGTCGGCGCACGACCTCGGCGGTCGTCTCCACCGCCCGGACCGCGCCGATGCCCTGGCCCGCCCCCCAGATCTCCTTCCAGCTCTTGGGTTTCTGCCCGTCGCCGAAATTCATCTTTGAAGGGTCGCTGTGGGGCAGGGCATCCGGGTCCATCCCGGCATTGCGGATCGAGCCCTTGAGATAGTTGCCGTGCACACCGGTGAAGAGCGACGAGTAGACGATGTCGTCCGACGCGCTGTCGACGATCATCTGCTTGTAGCTGTCGGCTGCGTTCGCCTCTTCGGTCGCGATGAAGGCCGACCCGATATAGGCGAGATCGGCGCCCATGGCCTCGGCCGCCAAGACCGCATCACCGGTCGCGATCGAGCCCGAGAGCAAGAGCGGCCCGTCGAACCATGCGCGGATTTCCTGCGCCAGCGCAAAAGGCGAGGTCGTGCCGGCATGCCCGCCCGCACCCGCTGCGACCGCGATCAGACCATCGGCGCCCTTCTCCACCGCCTTGTGGGCAAACCGGTCGTTGATGACATCGTGCAGCGTGATGCCCCCGCAGTCATGCGCCGCCTCGTTGACCTCGACCCGGGCACCGAGCGAGGTGATCCAGACCGGCACCTTCCAGCGGTGGCAGATCTCGATATCGCGTTCCAGCCGGGTGTTCGACCGGTGCACGATCTGGTTCACGGCAAAGGGCGCTGCCGGGGTGTCGGGATGCGCCTGGTTATGGGCGTCCAGCGCCTCGGTGATCTGCTTCAGCCAGACCTCCAGCATCGGAGGCTCACCCGGTGCCTCGCGGGCGTTCAGCGCGGGGAAACTGCCGACGATGCCTGCCTTGCACTGTGCAATGGCCAGCGCCGGGTTTGAGACGATGAAGAGTGGCGCGCCGACGACGGGCAGGCGCAGACGGCTGAGGATCGGGGGCAGGGCCATGGGAGCCTCCGGCAAAGTTGACGTGCGCGTCAGCTTGTAGCGCGCTTTTCCGGGCCTGCAAAGCCGTACGCAGCGTCATCCCCTGTCGGGAATGGAGCCTTTCGAACAGTTCTTCACCGAGATCGTCCGCGCGTTGTTAACCGACGCTGGTCTAAGCACTGCAGCGGCGGGAGTGTCAGGGGACTGCGATGATGCAAGAGCAGATGACGGTCGAGGCGCAGGCTCAGCCGATCGCCGATCTTTCCGCGCGTGAGACGCTGCGCGGAGCAAGCCGTGAGATGACCGAGCGGCGCTGGCAGCGCGAGTGCCGGCTGTTCGTCGCCCTGGCGGCCGCGGCGCTGATCTTCCAACTGGCGCAGGTGATGCTTGCGCGCTTTGCGGGTGAGACGTCGGACGGGACGCTGGTCGCCTTGTCCGCGGTGACCGCCATCGCCGGGATGGGCGCGATGCTGACCATCCTCGCCGGGCTGTTCATCCCGGCCCGCGATGCGCACCGCAAGAACGTGCTCGCCCTCGCAGATGCTCGCGCCGAGCTGCAATACATCGCGCTCTACGACAACATCACCGGGCTGCCGCATCGCCAGTGTCTTGAGATTCAGCTCGAGAGCCTGCTGATGGACAGAAAGCGCAGCGGTGAGATGGTCGGCATCGTCGTGTTGGAACTTGGCGGTCTCGACAAGCTCGACGAGCAGTTCGGCTTCGCCACGGGCGACTCGATCCTGCATGACGTGGCCGAGCGTCTCCGCGACGACGTTGCCCCGACCGATATCGTCGGGCGGCTGGAAGGGCCGCGTTTCGCGCTGATCGCGGGCGACATCATGGACGACGATGAGTTGGTGACCATCGCCGCGCGGCAATGCGATCTGGCAGCGCAGCCGATCATGGTCGACGGTCATGCCTGCCGGCCGGTGGTGCGCGCCGGTGCCCTGACCGCGACCATCGGTGAGGGGGGCGGCAAGGAGCTGCTTCTCGATGCCAATCTCGCGGTCGGTCGCGGTGACACCGCGCGGATGGGAGAGCAGGTCACGCTCTACACGCCCGAGATCCGGCGCTCGGTCGCCAATCAGTTCGAGCTGGCGTCAAAGCTGCGCAAGGCATTGGAAGAGAACCATATCGTGCCGTTCTTCCAGCCTCAGGTGGCGATTGATACGGGGCGGATTGTCGGCGTGGAGGCGCTGGTGCGCTGGATCGACCCCGAACGTGGGCCGCAGAGCCCGGCTGCCTTTCTGCCGGTTGCGGCTGAACACGGGCTGATGACCCAGATCGATGATGTGATGCGACGCAAGAGCCTGCGGGCAGTGCGCGAATGCCGCGATGCCGGACTGGATGTCGGGCATATCGGGCTCAACCTGACGGTTCAGCAGCTCTGTGAGCCGGGCTTCACCGACCGGCTGCGCTTTGACGCGGAGGCTGTGGGCCTCGGTCCCGAAGACATCGCCATCGAGATCCTCGAATCGATCATGGTCGATGACGGCAGTCAGGACGTCGTGGACACCGTCGAGGCGCTGGCCAAGCTCGGCTACTACATCGAGCTCGACGATTTCGGCACCGGCCATTCCGGCCTGTCCACGCTGCGCGACCTCGTCGTGCACCGCGTGAAGATCGACCGAAGCTTTGTGCGGTATGTCGACAGCAAGCCCGAGCTTGCCCGTTTTACCGCGGCGCTGATCCGCCTGGCCCAGAACATGAAAATCGATGTTCTGGCCGAGGGGATCGAGCGGGAGGAGGAGCGTGCCTGGCTGGCCGAGGCGGGCTGCACCGCGATCCAAGGCTATATGGTGGCCAAGCCCATGCCAACCGACGAGCTTTTGCCCTGGGCGCTCAGGACCGGTCGCATGAACGGCGCCAGCAGCAAAGCGCCAGCTACGCCGACATCGACTGGCGCTAACCCGGGTTCGCGGGCCGCGGGATAGCTGTCAGGCCGCCTCGGCCCATGGGATGGGCGCGGGTAAGCTGGGAGTCATCCAGGATGAGCCGCCTGAGCGAGCCCCGAGCCAGCTCCGGGCCAGCTCCGGGCCAGTCCCGGGTCAGCCTCGGGTCAGCAGGATACCGCACGCCAAGATGCGGCGGTGCGTGGATGGTGTGTGGCGGCCATCGAGGTCACTGCAGCTTTGGGTTCAGGGCGGCGCGCAGCCAGTCGCCCAGCAGATTGACCGACAGCGCGAGCACCAGCAGCGTCAGCCCCGAAGTGACCAGGATCCACCGCTCGGACCACATGAAATCCTGCCCGATCCGCACCAGCGTGCCCAGCGATGGCTGGGTCGGCGGCACGCCAACGCCCAGATAGCTGAGCGTCGCTTCGGCAATGATCGCCA
Organism: Pseudomonadota bacterium; assembly: GCA_039027855.1. Lineage (GTDB taxonomy): Bacteria > Pseudomonadota > Alphaproteobacteria > Rhodobacterales > Rhodobacteraceae > Thermohalobaculum. Next base: position 119,315 of record JBCCJI010000001.1, read on the forward strand.
GCGCCAGCCCGATGGTCGCGATGACCAGCACCGGCGACAGCGTATTGGGCAGCACATGGCGCAGCATGATCGCGGTCGGCCCGCGCCCGATCAGCCGCGCCGCCTGCACATATTCCTTGCCCCGCTCGACCAGTACCGAGGCGCGCACCACGCGGGCGAACTGCACCCAATCGCTGAGACCGATGGCCACGATCAGCACGATGATCGCCGCCTCCTGCCGGTCGGCCGGATCGACCCAGACCTGCGCCACACCCGAGATCAGCATCGCCAGCAGGATCGAGGGGAAGGTGAGCTGGATATCCGCCACCCGCATGATGATCGTATCGGTCCACCCCCCGGCATAGCCTGCGATCAGGCCCAGCGTGACGCCAAGCACCAAGGCGAACAGCACCGCCGAAAACCCCACGAACAGCGAGATGCGCAGCCCGTAGAGGATGGTCGAGAACATGTCCCGCCCCTGATCGTCGGTGCCGAGCAGGAAGTAGTCTCCGGTGATCTGGTTGGCGCTGAACGGTGGCGTCCGCCCGTTCATCAGGTTCAGCGTCGCGGGATCAAAAGGGTCATAGGGTGCGATCAAGGGCGCAAAGATCGCGCCGACCAGCAGGATCAGCGTCAGCGTCGCCGAGACGATGGCAACCGGTGAGGTCCGGAAGGAATAGGCGAGATCGCTGTCCCAACCGCGGCGCAGACGTTCGGCAAAAGCCATGCCCGGCCCTCCGTCAGCGGGCGCCTGCGCGGTCGACGCGCAGGCGCGGGTCGATCATCACGTAGATGATATCGACGAAGAAGTTGATGGCCACGAACATCACCGAGATCAGCATGAGGTACGCCGCCATGACGGGAATATCGACGCTGTTGATCGCGTTGATGAACAACAGCCCGATGCCTGGCCACTGGAACACCGTCTCGGTGATGATGGCAAAGGCGATGATGCTGCCAAGCTGCAGGCCAATGACCGTGATCACCGGCAGCATGGTGTTGCGAAGCGCATGGCCAAAGGTCACCGATCGCTCGCTAAGCCCCCGGGCGCGGGCAAAGCGGATGAAGTCCTGGCGCATGACCTCCATCATCTCGGAGCGCACCAGCCGCATGATCAGCGTCATCTGGTAGAGCCCGAGCGTGATCGCCGGCAGGATCATCGCCTGCAGTCCCGAGGCGGTGAGCAACCCGGTGTCCCACCAGCCGAGATCGACCGTCTCTCCACGCCCGTTCGAGGGTAGCCATCGAAGCTCGACCGCGAACAGGTTGATGAGCAGGATACCGATCAGGAAGGTCGGCAGCGACACGCCGATCAACGAGCCCGTCATGATCGTCTGCGCCACGATCCCCCGCCCGTTGTTCGCGGTATAGACCCCGAAGACGATGCCGAGCACGACGGCGATCAGGCCCGAGACCGCCGCAAGCTCCAGCGTGGCGGGCGCGCGCTCGGCGATCAGATCGCTGACGGGGCGGCCCTGCTGGAAACTGACTCCCATCTCGCCGTTCATCGCGCCCCAAAGAAAGTTTGCGTATTGCACGGGGAAGGGGTCGTTCAGGCCAAGCCTGTCGCGCAGCTCTGCGATGTCCTCGGTGGTGCGCTCCTGGCCAAGCATCACTTCGACCGGGTCGCCGACAAAGCGGAACATCGAGAAGGCGATGAGCCCGGTGACCAGCAGCACCAGGAACGACTGAAATAGGCGTCGGAGCAGAAAGGTGAGCATCGCGCCTCCGGCCGAGCGTTGTCCAGCAATGCTCACCATGCCTGCGCCATGGCTGCAAGTCTGGCGTCGGGGCGCACTTGCCGCAGCGCATGATTCGATATAACTAGGTTTATAGTTATGAGGAGTGGGCCATGGACAGCGAACGCTCAGCACAGGGTCACGCAGCGGCGGGTCATGCCCCTGTCGGTGCGGCGTCGGCCGAGGATTGGGAGGGCGTGGCCGGGGGGTTTGCCGCGATCGGCGCCCCAGTGCGGCTCGGCATCATCCGTCTGCTCGTGCGGGCCGGGGGCGACAGGCTCAGCGTGGGGGAGATCGGCGAACGGCTGGCCATCGCGCCCTCAACGCTGGCGCATCATCTGCGCGCTCTTTCCGATGGCGGCCTGATCGAGCAGACGCGTGAGGGGCGTCAGACCCTGACACGCGCCAGGTTCGACCGCCTCCAGGTGCTGTCGGACTTCCTGCTCGCCGAATGTTGCGTCGAGAGGCGCCCGGAGATTGACCATGGCTGAAACCACCGATGGCCGGATCGGCCCCGCCAGCGAACGCAAAGCGCCCAGCGGGCTTCCGGTTTTGCAGCGCCTGCGCTCGCGCCTCGCGCCCCTCGCCTCGCCATGGACGATCGTCGTCGCGGTGTTCCTCGGCGTCGCGCTGCTGGACCCCGGCCGCTGGGTCGACGTTGCGCAGTTCGCCATTGCCGCGCTGCTCGGCACGCTGCCCTACATCGCCTTTGCGGTGGTCCTCGTCGCCTATCTCAAGGCTGCGGGGGCCGAGGCGATGGTGGCCGAGGCATTCAAGGGCCGTGAGAGCCGGATGATCGTGCTTGCCGCCCTGTTCGGCGGGCTCGCCCCGTTCTGTTCCTGCGAGGTGATCCCTTTCATCGCGGGTCTGTTGGCGCTCGGCGCACCCTTGCCGGCGGTCATGGCCTTCTGGCTCTCCTCCCCGCTGATCGACCCGCCGACCCTGTTGATCACGGCGGCGGCCCTCGGCTGGCCATTCGCCATCGCCAAGGCCGTGGTGGCGGTTTCACTGGGCCTGTTCGGCGGTTTCGCGCTGAAGGCGGTGATGGCGGGCGGCGCCTTCGCCGAGCCGCTCCGCCAGCGCAAGACAGCCGGCTGCTGCGGCTGTGGGCCCTCGCCGTTTTCGGGCAAACCGGTCTGGCAGTTCTGGCGCGAGGCGCCCCGCCGCACGGTTTTTGGCCACGAGGCCAAGGGGAACGCGCTGTTCCTGATCAAGTGGCTGTCGCTCGCCTATGCGTTGGAGGCGCTGCTGGTGACCTATGTGCCGGCCGAGACGATCGCCGGCGTCGTCGGTGGCGAGGGGGTCACGCCCATCGTGGTCTCGGCCCTCGTCGGCATGCCGGCCTATCTCAACAGCTATGTGGCCCCGGCGCTGGTGGCTGGCCTGATGGAGCAGGGGATGGCCGCCGGGGCGGCGATGGCCTTCATCATCGCGGGGGCGGTCAGCTCGATCCCGGCGATGGCGGCGGTCTGGTCGCTGGTGCGCCTGCCGGTTTTCGCGGCCTATCTCGGCCTCGGTGTCACGGGCGCGATCCTGTCGGGCATCCTGTATCAGGCGGTGATCTGAAAACTCGACAGTGGCAGTGCTCAAGGCTTGCCGAGATAAATCAGGATCTCACCGCTCTCAAGCATGCGCACCGCATCGTCGCTCGGCCAAGGCGCCATGCCGCGCAGTGTCTTCGTCGCCAGCGGCGCGGTGCTGGGGCCGATCTCCTCTGGTTGAGTATGCCGATACACCACGTCCTGCGTGCCGAGGGCTCGCAGCGCCGCCGCCAGATCCTGATGTCCACAGGTGAAGAGCCCGCAGAAATCGGCGTCGTCCAGGGGCGGTCGCGCCTCAGGCAGGTTCAGATGCTTGCCCTCTCTCAGTGCCAGCGCGCCGATCACTACCAGCGGCGCCTCGCCCCTGCGCGCGATCTCGGCAAAACGGGGCAGGCGTTCGATCCGCTCGACCATCGAGGCGGCGATGGCGATGTCGCGGCGATTGTTCTGGATCTGGACGAAAATCGCCGCGTTCTGGTTCAGCACGCTGACGAGGATTAGCCAGCCGGCGGCGATCATCGCGCCGTTCCGCCCGGGCTGCCGGGGCCAGGCCGCGAGCGCGATCACCGCGATCCCCGCCCAGGTCAGCGCGAGCGGCGCGAGGGCGCGGTAGTAGTAGAGCCCGCCGATCCGCAGGAAACCGAGCAGCCAGGGCGAGACCAGCAGCACGCCGATCAGCGCCATCACCATCAGCCCGCCGAGCGGCCTGCCCACGCGGATCTGCCTGAGGCTCGCCAAAACGATAAGGGCGATCAGCGCCAGGACCAGCAGCTTCGCGATTAGCGGGATCGCTGTCTGAGGCAGGAAAAGGAATTGGAACATGGCGCTGGCGAAGAGGCGCATACCGGCGACGAGCTGATACTCCATCACCGGGTAGTTGGAGACGAGCGAGTACTGGCTGCCGAGCGTGGCCGATCCGGTGAGCGCCATGATCAGCGAGGTCAGCAACGCGTAGAGCAGGACGCCGAGCAGGAAGGTGATCCCAACGACCACCGCCAGCCGCGCCATGCCGTCGAAGGTGATCGTACCGCCCCGCGCCAGCCGGGCGGCGCAGATCACGGCGGCCGCCATTGGCATCAGCACGGCGAATTGCTGAAAACCCGCCGCGCCCACGGCGAGCAATGCCGCAGGCAGCGCGATGCGGCCGACATCCACCCGGCGCAGCATTTCGGGTGCCCCGCCACCTACGACCTCGCCACCCCCACCCACGCCCCCGCCAGCGACGACACGCATCGTCGCGCATCCGGCCAGCAGGCAGAGCAGCACCGAGAGACCGCCAGCAATCGCGTTGGTCTCAAAGCCGAGGAAGCCCGTCAGGATCGGGTTGAAGGTGAAGAGCGCCAACAGGACGAAGCGCGCCGAGCGGTCCAGCCCCGCCTCGCGCCCCACGGCCAGTAGGCCGGCCCACCAGAGGACCAGCATCAGCGACAGCGTGATCGGCGGGGCGACCAGATCGGCGCCGAGGAACAGGATAGTGGCGGCATGCAGCCAGCGTCCGGAGCCGAGCGCGATGTCGATATTGAAGCCGCGCTGCACCGCATGGGGCCAGTCGTCGCCGGCCAGCACGTGGGAGAACACCGAGGGCCCGAGCGCGATGATCGACAGGAGCGCCATCAGCGCCAGCACCGGGCCGTCCTCGACGATCAGGCGACGGATCAGGGCTATGATGTCCGTATCGGTCGGCGCGGCCCGATGGGCAGCGTCGCCTTCGCCTGCATCGCGCTTGGCTGAACTGCGCTCGTCAAACATGCGAGCCCCTCGCAGGCATGCTGGCGCGCGGGGGCGTACAGCAATCAGGGCGCCGGGGCGACGGGGTCGCCCCAGCATGGTCTTAGAGTATCACTTCGCGTAGCTCAAATACTTGAAGTGCGGCTGGTCCTCGGGCTGAACGTCAAAGCGGATCGTGTCCTTCATCCCCCAGTTCAGCACCTGGTGGTGGACCGGCAGATACAGCACATCCTCCTGCACCTGCTCCCAGATCGCCGCGATGGTCGCGTTGCGCTTTTCCAGATCGGTCTCGGAGGCCAGCGTCTGGATCATCGTATCAAGCTCGGCATTGGAATAGCCGGTGGCGTTCCACGACCCGCGATCCTCACCCTTCGAGTGGACGAGGAAGTTGAAGATGTACTCGCTGTCGAAGGTCGGCACGCCCCAGCCGAGCATGTAGAACTCGGCCTCGCCGCCGGTGATCATCGGGAAATGCTGCGCCTTGGGCCGGGCATCCAGGTTCACCGTAATGCCGATCTGGCCCATCATGCCAACCACCGCCTGGCAGATGCTCTCATCGTTGATGTAGCGGTCGTTCGGGCAGTTCAGCGTGATCTCGAACCCGTCGGGATAGCCGGCCTCGGCCATCATCGCCTTGGCCGCCTCGACATCCGTGGCGGGCACGGCGTCGAGCTCTTCGTTCCAGCCGTTGACGAATGGCGGCATGATCACACCAGCCGGCGCACTTTGCCCGCGCATCACCACCTGCTGGATGGCGGCACGGTTGATCGCGCTCAGCATGGCCTTGCGCACGCCCACCTCTGCCAGCGGGTTGGCACCCTCGACACTGTCGCTGGCAAGGTCATCGGAACCCTGCTGCATGCCGAAGAAGATCACGCGGTTCTGCGGCGCGGTGCGCACGACCAGGCCCTCTTCCGCCTCGACCCGCCCCAGGTCCTGCACCGGCACATCTTGGATGAAGTCGACCTCACCCGAGAGCAGTGCGGCGATGCGGGTCGCTGCGTTCTGGATCGGGCGATACTCGATGCGCGTGACCTCCAGCGGGAACTCACCGATGCCCCAATACTCGGGGTTGGCCTCCAGCACGGTCAGCTCATCGACCGAACGGCTGACCAGCTTGAAGGCGCCCGTGCCATTGGCGTTGCGCACGGCATAGGTCTCTTCGCTGGCATCGAAATCCTGCACCTCGACCACCTCGTTGGCCTCGGACCAGCCCTTGTCCATCATGAACAGGTTAGTGAGGTTCGAGGGTAGGATCGGGTTCGGCCCGTCGGTTACGAACTCGACGGTGTGATCGTCGACCACGCGCACCTCGGTGATCGAGTTCAACAGCTCCTTCATCTGGCTGTTCTGCGACTGCGCGCGCCCGATCGAGAACACCACGTCCTCGGCGGTGAAGTCGGCGCCGTCGTGGAACTTCACGCCCTGGCGCAGGTTGAAGCGCCAGACATTCGGGTCGGCCGTGGGCGCCCAGTCGGTGGCAAGGCCCGGCACGATCTCGCCCGCCATGTCGCGGTGCAGCAGCGGCTCGTAGATCTGATGGGCCAGCGTATGGGTCGGCCCCTCGTTCTGCGCGTGCGGGTCCATGGTCAGGCTGTCGCCGGCGCGCGCCCACTTCAGCGTCTCGGCGCTGGCGGGCAGGGCGCTGGTAACCCCGAGGGCGAGTGTCGTGACGAGCGCTGTCGTCAGGCGGTGATGACGCATGAGTGTCCTCTCTGTCGATGTGCCGGGCCATCCTACTTTTGGGGTCCGGTTCCATTGCGTGCAATCAAAGGAGGCAGGCCAGCGCGCTGTCAATCATGTTGCGCCGCGGCGATGGCTCGCGGGGGGAGGCAGGCTGGCGCGACGTTGCGTCAGCCGCCAAGGGCGCGGAAGACGAGGTTTCCCCCAGCGACGAACAGTACCGCCAGCACGATGCGCCGGAACAGAGCCTGCGGGATGCGCGCGGCCAGCCGGTTGCCGAGCCACATGCCCGCCCAGGCCGGCAAGATGCAGGCAAGCCCCGTCAGCACGCGCCCGCTATCGAGGATGCCGATCCCGGCATAACCGATGGTCAGCACCAGGCCCGAGAGCAGGAAGGCCACGCCCTGCAGCGAGATCATGACGCGCCGCTCCAGCGCCGTGCCGACCGCAAACAGCGTGATGATCGGCCCGTTGACGGTGGTGAGACCGCCGATGAGGCCGGCCAGAGCCCCCGTCAGCAGGCCAGCGGGTCCCTCATGGCGCGGCGCGATCATCAGGCGGGGATTGGCGGCCTGCAGGGCCGTGAACCCCATCACCACCAGGCCGAGGATCAGCATCAGCGTCTCTGGCGTGACCGAGCCGGCTGCGAGGACGCCCAGCGGCAGCGTGATCAGCATCACGGCGAAAAGGCCGCGAAAGCGCGTGACCGTGGGCCTTGGCGGGCCGCCCTGATAAACCTGCATGGCGTTCGAGAACGGCATGACGACGGCGTTAGCCGCGAGGAAAACCCCGACCTCTGTAAAGAGCGGGGCGAGCGAGACGACGACGAGAGGCAGGCCGAAGCCGATCATTCCTTTGACCAGCCCCCCGGCCAGAAAGCTCGCCATGAGCCCCGCGAAGGCGAAACCCGGGATGCCGAAAACCTCGATCATGCGGGGATCATGCGGGGATCATGCGGTCTGGTGGCGGGTGATGGGGGGACATGCGAGCGCTATAGGGCAAGTCCGCGGAGCGCGATATTGGCGCCGAGCACGAAGAGCCCTGCCAGCACCACCATTCGGAACATGCGCTGCGGAAGCCTCCCGGCCAGTCGGTTGCCGAGCCACATGCCGCCGAAGGTGGGAACGAGGCAGCAGAGCCCCAGCAGTGCCCGGGGCAGATCGAGCAGCCCGGCGCCTGCGAACGAGATCGACAGCAACAGCCCGGTCAGCACGAAGAAGATGCCGAGCGCGCCCATCATGACCCGTCTTTCCGCCCCAACCCCGACCAGGAAGAGCACGAAGAGCGGGCCGTTGATGGTCAGAATGCCGCCGGTCAGGCCCGCCAGGCCGCCAGTCACGATCCCCGCCGACCGCTCCATCCGGGGCGGGATCGTGAGCCTCGGCGTGGCCACCTGAAAGGCTGTGAACGCCATAACGGCAAGGCCGAGCGCGAGGGTCAGCCTTTCGGCCGGCAGCTGAGTGCCGAGCCAGACACCCAGCGGCATCACGAGGCAGAGGGGCAGGATCAGCGGCAAGAAGCGCCGGAAGATGATGTCTGCTTGACCGGCCTGGCGGATCTGCACCCCGTTGATGAACGGCAGGATGACCGAGTTGGCGACGATGGCGAGATCGACCGGCACGAAAAGTGGTGTGATCGCCAGCGTGACGAGCGGCAGACCGAAACCCATCCCGCCCTTGACGACACCCCCTATCAGATAGGCGGCCATCAGAGCGGCGACCTGGAAGGTGGTGAGGTCGAGTGCTGCGAGCATGGTCTCTTTCGGGAACAACTCAGGCGTGTTTTCGCCGGTGCCGGCTTGCCGAACGACATTTTCGGCTGGCGTAACGTGACCTTGGGTGACATCTGGGGCCGGGGCATCGGCACAACGAGAGGCTAGGCATGCTTACTTCTCCTCTTGGCACGGCGGAAGCGCCGATTGACGACCTCTCAGGGGTTAAGGGCGCGCTTGAAGCGGGCCGCCGGAATTTTAGTGTAGAGGCGATATCGGCCGAAGAGGCGGCGCCCCATTGGGAGGTCATTGACGGCGCTCTCGTCCATGCCAGCCGCGGCTTTTTCTCGGCGACGGGCGTGCGCAACCGCGCGACGGATGACGAGCGCCTGATGCTGTTCCAGCCACAGGGTGCCGTCAGCGGCGTCCTCTCGGCCGCTCCTACCGCGCATCGGCCGCGTTGCTTCGTGGTTCAATCACGGCCCGAGCCCGGCAATGTCGGTGAGACGCAGATGGGTTGCTCCATTCAGTCCACCCCAGCGAACTATACGAGAGCCCATGGCGGCGCGGCGGCGCCGTGGTTTGAGCAGTTCCTCGCCTTTGACGCCACGGCGATACCGATCGAGGAGACCACGCAGATCGATCTCGGGGCGCATTATTTCTTCAAGAGCAAGCGCGCGATCCATGTCGAGATGCCTGATCCGGTGCCGCCGAAGCCGGGGTTCTACTGGCTGAGCCGCGAGGCGATGATGGACGCGTTGGCCCAGCCCTTCACGTTCAACACCGATCTCCGCGGGCTTGCGGGCGTGTGCCGCTGGTCAGACGATCCAGATAGCGGCGAGCTCACGCCGCACGCGCCCGCGGTCCGCAAAAGCCTGACTGCGCCCTGCAGAAGCGATGTGCTGGCGTCGGTGTTCGACCGGTTGTCTTCGGCACCCCCAAGCAACGCGGAGTTCGTTCCGATCGAAGGGCTCGCGAATTGGCAGATCACCGAGGACGCGATCTGCGAGCGTGAGCCACGCCTCGGCTATGCGATGCGCTACTTCCGCTGTGGTGCCGCCCTCCGCGAGGTGAACCACTGGATCCAGCCCCTGCTGGCGTGCGACGCTGAAGGGCGGGCCGTGATTGCGGTGCGCGAGCGCGACGGCTTGCTGGAGTTCCATCTGCGCATCGCCGACAGGACGGGCTACATCCGTGGCCGCGCGCTGGAACCCGGTTTCCTCGCCTCGCCCGGTGAGCCGACCGCGGCACCGGACTGGATCGAACGGGCGGCGGCGAACCGCTGGGGCGGTACGCGCGAAAGCGACGAGGGCGGCCGGTTCCTCACCCATGTCACCGACTATCAGATCGGCCGCTGCGACGCGGGCCATGACGACGATCCGGATGATCCCACCGGTGTCTGGCTCCGACTATCCGAGCTTCGGCGTTTCCTGACCCAATCGAACTTCTGCTCGATCCAGCTCCGCGTCATGGCGTCGATGCTGCTGGTCCTACGATGAGCGAGGAGCGCGGGGCGCGTCTTGCCATCATGGTGGCCTATTACGTGGACGAGGCGCTCTGGCCGATGGTCTCGATCCACCTGGATCGGATCGCCCGCCACACCACGATGCCCTTCACCATCTATGGCGCGGCGATCCGGATGCAGCCGGCCATGCGGCGGAGGCTCGAGGAGCGCGGTGTCGTGGTGGCGCCGACGGAGGGTCTGAAGACCGCCTCGGTCCGTGCCGAGCATGCCCATGCGCTGGAGGTGGCGCGCCGGCGGGCGCTGGAGGATGGCCCAACGCTTTTCGTCACGCTGCATCAGGACAGTTTTCCCATCGTCGATGGCTGGGACAGCCGGCTCTCGGCGCAGCTCGATGCGGGTGCGGCCTTTGCCGCCATCGTGCCCTACAGCTATAACGCCTGTAAATTCTGGGGCCGCGCCTGGCAGGATCGCGCTGTGCCGTTCTATGCGGACGAGTTGAACAACGACGCGGCGGCGCGCGAGGCTTTCGTTGCGGCCCATCCGGGCCTCGACCCGGTCGACAACGGTGCCGGCTGGGTGAAGGCCGCGACCGATGCGGGCCTGCGGTGGGAGGGCATCACGGCGCGCGGTGCGCTGATCTGGGGCGATGTTCTGCACCTTGTCAGTGCCACCACGGCCACGCACTCCACCTCGGCGCCCGCCGTGATCCCGGCGCCGCTGCGGGGGATCAGGCGGTTCATCAATCCGCTGATGCTGCGTCTGCCGGGGCCGTGGCGCGAATGGATCCGGTCGACGCTGCGCGCGCCCTTTCGCGAGCGTCAGCGGGTGGTGCACCGGGGTGGCGGCAGTTTCGACGTGTCCACCAAGCGCGAGGCGATCGACCGGCTGATCGCCGATCCCGAGGGTTTCGTGGCCGGTTGCCTGTCAGAGGCAGCGCCCGCCACCACGCAGGGCGCCACCTGACCCGGCAGGCGGGGCGCTCTCTTGCGTCGCAGCATGCCGCACCCCGCCAACCCCCGCCGCGGGTTGCCGCATAGCCGGACGCGCCTCACTTTCAGGGCGGTAGCAGTGCCACCCAAAGGGAGCGCCTATGACCGCGGCTGACAGGATTTTCGATCTCGCCATCATCGGAGGCGGGATCAACGGGTGCGGTATCGCCCGCGACGCCGCCGGCCGCGGCCTCAGCGTCTTCCTCGCGGAGAAGGACGATATCGGCGGTGCCACCTCGTCATGGTCGACCAAGCTGTTCCATGGCGGACTGCGCTATCTCGAATACTATGAATTCCGGCTGGTCCGCGAGGCGCTGATCGAGCGTGAGGCGCTGCTGGAGGCGATGCCGCATATCGCCTGGCCGCTCCGCTTCGTGCTGCCGCATCATCCGGGACTGCGGCCTTGGTGGCTGATCCGGCTGGGCCTGTTTCTCTATGACAGTCTTGGCGGGCGGAAGTGGCTGCCCGCGACCGATAACCTCGATCTGCGCTGGCACGAGACGGGCAAGCCCCTGAAACAGGGCATGTTCAGGCGCGGTTTTGAGTATTCGGATGGCTGGGTGCAGGACAGCCGGCTGGTGGTGCTGAACGCCCGCGATGCGGCGGCTCGCGGCGCCGAGATCCGCCCGCGCACCCGCGTCACCCGGGCCGAGCGCGCCGGCGAGCACTGGCGCGTCACGGTCGAGGATGTCGAGAGCGGCGTCGCCGAGACCATCACCGCCCGTGCGCTGGTCAATGCCGGTGGGCCCTGGGTGGCGGAGATCCTGAACAACGCCATCGGGCTGAACACGCCCGACAAGGTGCGCCTCGTCCGCGGCAGCCACATCATCACCCGCCGCCTGTTCGAGCATGACCGCGCCTATATCTTCCAGAACAGCGATAACCGGATCATCTTCGCCATTCCATACGAGGGGGATTTTACCCTGATCGGCACCACCGATCGCGACCACGACGCCGATGCCGACACCGTGGCCATGGCCGACGATGAGCGTGACTATCTGATCGAGAGCGCGAACGGCTATTTCGAGCAGCAGATCGGCGCGGAGGATATCGTCTGGAGCTATGCGGGTGTGCGCCCACTGTATGACGACGGCGCGTCCTCGGCCACGGCGGCGACGCGCGACTATGTCCTCAAGGTCGAGGATCGGGGCGGCGAGCCACCGCTTCTGAATATTTTCGGCGGCAAGATCACCACCTATCGGCGCTTGGCCGAGGCCGCGCTGGCGAAACTGGCGCCCTATTTCCCAGCGGCCAAGGAGGCCTGGACCCGCGGTGTCGCCATGCCCGGCGGTGACTTCCCCCATGACGGTCGCGCTGCGCTCACCCAGGGCCTGATGGCGGCCTATCCCTTTCTCGGTGAGCGCTGGGCCCGCCGGCTGGTCACGACCTATGGCACCGATGCGCGTGCCATCCTAACCGGCGCTGCCCGGCCCGAGGATCTGGGTCAGCGTTTCGGCCATGACCTGACCGAGGCCGAGGTGATCTGGCTGATGGATCGCGAATGGGCCCGGAGCGCTCAGGACGTGCTCTGGCGGCGCACGAAGCTGGGCCTGCGTCTGACCGATGAAGATGCCGCGCGCCTTGATGACTGGATGCGTGACCGCCGTGCTGTGGCCGAGGCGGCGGCATAGCGCACCCTGTTGACGTGTCGTCGCGCGGGACAGGCGGCGATCAGGCACTACCTCCGCGCCAACAGCAGCCAGGGAGTGCCCCCGTGCAGTACGTCGTTCTCTATCTCGTCACCGCCGTGATCTTCCTCGGCGCCGACGTGGTCTGGATCAAGCTCTATGTCCGCCAGCTTTTCGAAGAGCATGTGCCGCATCTTCTGCTCGACGATTTCCGGTTAGGCCCCGCGGCGGCGTTCTACACGCTCTATGTGGTCGGTATGCTCTATTTTGCCTCGGCCAACGGCCTGAGCGGCAAGCCGCTGACCCGCATCGCCTTTGATGGCGGCTTCTTCGGTCTGCTCGCCTACGGCACCTTTGCAGTCACCAACTACGCCGTCCTGAAAGACTGGCATCCGAGCATGGTGCTGAGCGATCTGTTCTGGGGCACCGTCGCCACCGCCACCTCGGCCGTGCTCGGCGTGATCGCGACGCGCTACCTGCTCGGCGCCATGGGCCAGACCGCCACGGGGTAAGGCCTGCGAGCACCTGGGTCGGGGCGTTGACAGGGCCCCGGCCGATTTCCCACCCTCCTAGCCAAAGCAAAAGACGGGGAAGGGACACGCCATGGCGACCCATGTGATGGCGATTGATCAGGGCACGACGTCGAGCCGGGCCATCATCTTCGATCAGGCGATGCGGCCCATCGCGACGGGGCAGGAGGAATTCGAGCAGCACTTCCCCCGCTCGGGCTGGGTCGAGCACGATCTGGCCGATATCTGGTCGACCACCGCCGCGACCTGCCGTGCTGCCATCGAACGCGCCGGTATCGGCCCGGATGCCATTGCCGCGATCGGCATCACCAACCAGCGCGAGACGGTCTGCGTCTGGGACAAGACCACCGGCCAGCCGGTCCACCGCGCCATCGTCTGGCAAGACCGGCGCACCGCCGACATGGCCCAGCGCCTCCGTGATGAGGGCCATGAGGCGATGGTGACCGAGCGCACCGGCCTGCTGCTCGACCCCTATTTCTCGTCGACCAAGCTGGCCTGGATCCTCGAGAATGTGGAGGGCGCGCGTGCGCGGGCTGAGGGGGGCGACCTGCTGTTCGGCACGGTCGACACCTATGTCATCTGGCGCCTGACCGGCGGGGCGGTCCATGCGACCGACGCCACGAATGCCTGCCGGACGATGCTCTACAACATCACCGAGGGGCGGTGGGACAGCGAGATGCTGCGCCTCCTGAACATCCCCGAGGCGATGCTGCCCGAGGTGCGCGACAGCGCGGCCGATTACGGCACCACCCGGCCCGACCTGTTCGGCCGCCCGATCCCGATCCTGGGGGTTGCGGGCGATCAGCAGGCGGCCACCGTCGGCCAGGCCTGCTTCCAGCCCGGCATGATGAAATCGACCTACGGCACCGGCTGCTTCGCGTTGCTCAACACCGGTGAGCGGCCGGTGATCTCGCAGAACCGGTTGCTCACGACGGTCGCCTATCAGCTCGACGGCAAGCCGACCTATGCGCTGGAGGGCTCGATCTTCATCGCGGGCGCCGTGGTGCAGTGGCTCCGCGACGGGCTGAAGATCATCCGCGAGGCGAAGGAGACCCAGCCGCTGGCGGAGGCCGCCGATCCGCATCAGAGCGTCTATATGGTGCCGGCCTTCGTGGGTCTCGGCGCGCCCTATTGGGACCCCGAATGCCGGGGCGCGATCTACGGTCTGACCCGCGGCACCGGCCCGGCTGAGTTCGCCCGCGCGGCGCTGGAGAGCGTCGGCTACCAGACCCGCGATCTGCTGGAGGCCATGCATGGCGACTGGACCGGCGCCTCGGATGTCGTGCTGCGCGTCGATGGCGGCATGACGGCCTCCGATTACTCGATGCAGTTTCTCGCCGATGTCCTGGGCGCGCCGGTCGACCGGCCGCAGATCGCCGAGACGACGGCCCTGGGTGCCGCATGGCTCGCGGGCATGCACGCGGGCGTCTATCCTGACATGGAGACCTTCGCCAAGGGCTGGGCGCTGGATCGCCGGTTCGAGCCGCGGATGATCGCCGAGTTGCGCGAGACCAAGTATGCCGGTTGGCGCGATGCCGTCTCGCGCACCCTCAGCACGCGTTGAGTCCGCCACATGACCGCGCCACCGGACCTGCCCCCAGGCGCGCTCCCAGGCGCGATCTGGCATCCCTCGCCCAATCATGGGCCCCGGCGCGGCGATGCGGCGCCCGATATGGTGGTGATCCACTACACCGCCATGGCGGATGCGGCCTCGGCGATCCACCGGCTCTGCGATCCGGCGGCGCAGGTGAGCGCGCATTACCTGATCGCCCGCGACGGCACCCTGATCGCGATGGTGGCCGAGGATCGGCGCGCCTGGCATGCCGGCCACGCCTGTTGGGCGGGCGAGCGCGACATCAATTCCCGAGCCATCGGGATCGAACTCGACAATCCGGGCCTTGATGCCGCCGGGCTGCCGGTGCCGTTCAGCGCGGCCTTGATAGCGCGGCTCGAGGATCTGCTGGCCGACATCATCACCCGGTATGCGATCCCGCCGAGCCGCGTTCTCGGCCATGCCTGTGTCGCGCCGGGGCGGAAGCACGACCCAGGGCCGGCCTTCGACTGGCGCCGCTTGGCGGGGCAAGGGCTCGCCATCTGGGCCGATCCGCTGCGCGCCACGTTTGAGGATATGACCGAGGCGCGTGCGCGTGAGTTTCGTGCCGTCGCCATGGCCATCGGTATCGATGCCGGCGAGGGCGCGGATTGGGATCACAGGGCACTCGCCGCCTGGTCTGCCCTGGCCGCGCGCTTTCTGCCCGCGCTCGCGGGACGGTCGAGGCCGAGCCCTGCCGCCGTCGCCCATCTCGCTCGCCTTGCGACCGAGTATCCCGGCACGCCGCCTGGCGCCGGCACCGATACCTGATGGCACCCGCTTGACCTCGCCGCCGGAGCGGCGCATGGGGGCGGGGCGGGTGGCCGGATGGTCGCGCCGGGGTTTACCCCGGTGAGGAAAGTCCGGGCTCCACGGGGCGACGGTGCCGGGTAACGCCCGGCAGGGGCGACCGGTCAACCGGCCGCCTCTCGGGACAGCGCCACAGAGAACAGTCCACCCCGGTCCGCCGGGGCAAGGGTGAAACGGTGGGGTAAGAGCCCACCGCGCCGGCAGCAATGTCGGTGGCACGGCAAGCCCCACCGGGAGCAAGGTCGTATAGGGATGGCACGCGCTTGCGCAGGGGCGCCCCGCCCCGGCCGTCCGGGTTGACCGCATGAGGCCACGGGCGACCGGGGCCCTCAGATGAATGGCCATCCAGGGGGGCATGCCCCCCGGACAGAACCCGGCTTACAGGCCACCCGCATCCTGTCCCCCAATCCTCTCCCAGATCGCCCACCCCCGCTGCGGCCGGGGGAAAGGAGGGCGATTCCCTTCTCATCGGCGTTGCTGGGGGGCGAAATGGGCAAAGTCTTATCAGCGATATTCTTTATTTGTTCACTACTAGGGCAGATCCACCGCCCATTCTGGTACAGTTATCCCTGCTTTCCACAGATGTGTGGGGATAAGTGGGGAGAATTGGGTTGATAAGGGAGGTCGCGGAAGGTACCAATCTGGTGAGGCAGCGGACATCCGAAAACGGGGCCACGGCCACAACAACCGCACCGGGCGCGTCAGGCACGAGGCAGAGCAGGCACGAGCAAGCGACCAACCCGGCGGAACGGGGACGGGGGCGGACCGAAGGCGGAGAACACGCTGCGGTCCGCCCTTTCCATTTTTGGGGCGCGACGGGGCACGGCACCGGTCGCGGGGCGCGATGGGGCCGACGCGGACGGACAGAACCAGCGGTCGGGGCAAGGGCCGCCGCGAAGGGGTGAAGATCAAGGGCGATGTCGAAGCGCTTCGCGGGAACATACCGGCACAAGGTCGAGGCGCGGGGCCGCGTCTCGCTGCCTGCGCCGTTCCGCAAGGTCTTCACCGAGGTCGCCTCCACCGAGGTCGTGATCATCCCGCGTGCCGAGAACGACGACGCGCATCTCTGCTTCACCCTGCCCGGGTTCGAGGCGTTCTGCGCGCGCATCGAGGATCAGATCCCCGACCCCGCCCAACAACGCGCAGCGCTGAGGCAGTTGAACGCCTCTGCCGCGATCCTCGATCTCGACGACCTGGGCCGTTTCGTCATGCCGAAACCGCTCCGCGAGATGATCGGGGTGGAGGGCGACTGCACCTTCATCGGCACCGGCTTCGCCTTTGAGATCGCGCGCCCGGTGGCCGAGGACGCGAGCGACGACGAGGGCCTCGCCCTCACCCGCTCGATCTTCGGCAGCGTCACCATGTCGGGCCTGCACTGAGCGCCCGCATGGTCGAGACACCGCATATCCCCGTGCTGCTGGAACCCGTGCTCAGTGCCCTCGCGCCGCTCGACGGTGCCGCGGTGATCGATGCCACCTACGGTGCCGGCGGCTACAGCCGCGCCATCCTGGCCGCGGGTGCCGCGCGCGTGGTCGGCATCGACCGCGATCCCCGCGCGCTGGCGTTGGGCGCCGAGGCGGCGGCTGCCGAGCCTCGGCTGAGCGTTGTGGAGGCCACCTTCGACGCCATCGAGGAGGTCGCCCGCGACACCGATATCCGCCCCGATGCCATCGTCTTCGACATCGGCGTGTCCTCCATGCAGCTGGATGAAGCGGCGCGCGGCTTCTCCTTCATGCGCGAGGGGCCGCTCGATATGCGCATGGCCCAGACCGGGCAAAGCGCGGCCGATATCGTGAACGCGGCCGAAGCCGACGAGATCGCCGATATCCTGCACGGCTTCGGCGAGGAGCGCGCGGCCCGCCGCATTGCCCGGGCCATCGTCGCCGCCCGCGCCGAGACGCCCATCGAGACCACGCTGGCGCTGGCCGAGATCGTCTCGGGCTGCCTGCCGCGCCCGAAACCGGGCCAGCCGCATCCTGCCACGCGCACCTTCCAGGCGCTCCGCATCGCGGTGAATGACGAGCTGGGCCAGTTCGTGCGCGCGCTTGCTGCTGCCGAGCGGGTGCTGGGCCCCGGCGGACGCTTGGCGGTGGTGACGTTCCACTCGCTGGAGGACCGGATCGCCAAGCGCTTCCTTCAGTTCGGCAGCGGGCGGGGCACCGGCGTCTCGCGCCATGCGCCCGAGATCGCGGCTCCCGCGCCGCGGTGGGAGAAACCCGCGCGGGCTGTCGAGGCCGATGCTGCGGAGACCGCGCGCAATCCGCGCGCCCGCTCGGCCAGGATGCGCGCGGCGGTGCGCACCGAAGCGCCGGCGCTAACCCCTGACCCCGTCGCGCTGGGTCTGCCGGTCGTGCCCCTGGGTAGGGGCGGGGGCAGGGGCGCCGGAGCAGACCGCCGCAGAAAGAGAGACGCCCGATGAACCGCATCGTCTTTCTCTCCTCCGTCGTCGTGATCCTCGGCTTCGCTGCGGTCGCCTACGGCATCAACTACCGCACCACCGAGACGCTGCGCGACATCGACCGGCTGCGCATGCAGATCGCCGATGCGCGCGAAACGGTGCAGGTGCTGCATGTGGAGTGGGCGCATCTGAACCGGCCCGACCGCCTCGCCGCGCTGGTCGAGCGGCATGGCGATGTGTTGGGTCTGGCGCCGCTTGGCCCGGATCACTTCGGCGCTGTCGAAGCGGTTCCCTATCCGCCGCGTGCCGATGACGACCCGATCGCTGCGGCGTTGGCGGCGGCCTCGACCTCGATTCTGGCGCAGCACGGCCGGCGCGAGGCCCCGCTGGCAGACCCGGACCCGGGGCTGCTGCCGCTTTTGTCGGCCGAGGCGGCGACGCCGCGCCGTGCCGCGCTGCGCCTCGACCTGCCCGCCCATTCGATGCGGCGTGAGGCCGACGACACCGGCGATTTCTCCGATGCCACTGCGCTTTTGGGCGGGGTCGTTGCGCATGGCGATTTCCGGACGGGCGACGATCTTGTCGCCGCGCCCGGGGAGCGGGTTGACCTGGCGCAGGTGAGCACGGGGTTGAGGCCGCGCCCCGGCGACGGCCCGCCCCCGAGACTTCTGGATGGAGAGCGCGGCGCCGGCGCACCCCGTGCCCTGGCCCCTCTGCCTGGGCGCGCGGACGGGGCTGAAACCGAGGCTGAAATCCCTGCCGCCGCCCCGCAGGAGACCACTGCCGTGCTGCCGCCGCGCCGACCGGGCGCGGTTGATGCTACATCGCCGGACAGCGCCGCAAGCTCCGGAGCGGCATGGCCTGAGAAGGCCTCCAACGGCGTCCGGCTGCCGCCTGTCCGACCCGGTCGCTCCTCGAGTGTCGACCAGGGCGGTCGCCGTGTTGTGCGCGCGCCCTTCGACAGTGCGGTGATCGCCGCAATCCCAGATCCTGGACCCCAGCTGACCGGAACGCTTGTGCCGCGCGCCACAACCGCGGCCGCGCACACCGTCGCAGAGGCGGCAGGACAGGGAGCAGGAGAGGGCGCCGGGCGCGCGTCAGGGGGGGCGGAATGACCGATTTTGCCGCCCCGATCAGACGGCGCCTGCAAAACCGTGCCCCGCCGGCCGACGCCGATGCGGGCGCGCGTCGGGGCGAGCAATACGAGCGGCGATTGATCCTGGTCATGCTGGCCTTCGTGCTGTTCTACTGCGCGCTCGGCACACGCATGGGGCTGATGGCGCTGTCGACACCGGAGGAGCCGCGGATCGGGGCCAGCCTCGCCGCCGATGCGGTGCGCGGCACGATCACCGACCGCGAGGGCCGGCTCATGGCGGCCAACCTGCCCGCCTGGTCGCTCTATGCCCATCCGCGCGATGTGCTCGACCCCGAGGGGACGGCCGACAAGCTTGCCGCCATCTTCGAGGATGGCGACCGCGACGAGATGCTGGCGCTCCTGACCGATGATCGCCGCTTTGTCTGGATCCGCCGACCCGTGACGCCGGCCGAGAAAAGCGCGGTGCTCGATATCGGGGAACCCGGGCTGCTGTTCGGCTCGCGCGACATGCGCGTCTACCCGGCCGGCCGGACGGCCGCGCATATCGTCGGCAGTGTCAACGCCGGGGAGGAGGGCGTTCATTTCGCCGAGATCCGCGGTGCCGGTGGGGCCGAGCGCTATTTCGACGCCCGCCTGAGCGATCCCGGGCAGGCGGGTGAGCCGCTGGCGCTTTCCATCGACCTGACCATGCAGCGCGTGCTGGGCGAGGTGCTGGAGGGCGAGCGCAGGCGCCTCGGCGCGATCGGGGCCGCGGGCGTGTTGATGCGGGTTGAGACCGGCGAGATCCTCGCCATGGTCTCGCTGCCCGATTTCGACGCGAACTCGACCAAGGGTCTGAAGCGCGACAAGCGCGGCCGCAGCCCCCGCTTCAACCGCGCGGTGCAGGGACGCTACGAGCTCGGCTCGGTGTTCAAGCCGCTGACGGCGGCCATGGCCATCGACCGGGGTAAGGCCACGCCCGACACCATGCTGGCGACCGGCGATCCGATCTTCTTCGGGCGCCAGCGGGTGCGTGACTGGCACCGCATGCCCGACGAGATGAGCGTCACCGACGTGATCCGCCGCTCCTCCAATGTCGGCACGGCTCGGCTGGCGCTAAGGGTGACGACACCGGTCTTCAAGGCGTATCTGGAGCGCATGGGGATGTTCGACCCGCTGCCGGTCGAGCTGTCCGAGGCGGCGGGCACGCGCCCGTTGTTGCCGCCCAAATGGTCGGAGCTGTCGACGATGAACATCGCCTTCGGTCATGGCATCGCTGTCTCGCCGCTGCATCTGGCGGCGGCCTATGCGACGCTCGCCAATGAGGGGCGCCGGGTGGTCCCGTCGCTGAGGGTGGGTGGGCAGCCGGATCATCCTGAGTTCGGTGAGCCGATCTTCGACCCGCGCACCGCAGCGCAGACGCTGACCATGATGCGCAGTGTCGTCACCAATGGCAGCGGGCGGCGCGCCGATGTCCCGGGTTTCGAGATCGCGGGCAAAACCGGCACGGCCGACAAGCCCTATGAGAACCGTCCCGGCTATGACCATTCGCGGGTGATCGCGACCTTTGCCAGCGTCTTCCCGGTGTCCGATCCCGAATATGTGTTGCTGGTCTCGATGGATGAGCCCACGGACCGGTCGGGCGCGCAACCCAGCCGGCAGGCGAGCCGGACCGCCGCGCCGTCGATCGCCGCCTCGGTGCGTCGGCTCGCGCCGCTTTTGGGTCTGCGCCCCCGCATCGAGCAGCGCGGTCCCGATCTGGCGCCCGGCCCTTCATCGGGCGCACCGACGGTCCGTGCCGCGCTCGACGGGGAGCGCGGATGAGTGCCGGCGCCTCGACGCTGAGCGCGCTAAACCGCGCCGCAGGCGAGGCGCCGCTGCGTGCCGGGATGGGCGATCCAAGCGTCGCCGCGCTTGCCGTCGACAGCCGCGCGGTGCGCGCGGGCTCGGTCTTCGTGGCTGTGGCCGGCACGCGCGTCGATGGTGCCGAATTCGTGGGCTATGCGCTTCGCCAAGAGGCAGCGGCCATAGTGCTCGCCCCTGACGCCGTGGCGCGGGCGGAGCATGCCGTCGGGCGCCCCGTCGCCGAGTGGGGTGTGCCGGTGCTGACGCCTGCGATCCCGCGCCGCTGGCTGGCGCTGGCGGCTGCGACCATGGCGGGCGCGCAGCCTGCCGTGATGGCGGCGGTCACCGGCACCAACGGCAAGACCTCGGTCACGCATTTCTTGCGCGAGATCTGGGAGGCCGCGGGCCACCCGGCTGCCAATCTCGGCACCATCGGTGTGGAGGGGCGCGGCTTCGAGGCGCCCGGATCCCTAACCACGCCCGAGCCGATCACGCTCCATGCCATGTTGGCCGATCTGGCGGGCCGGGGCTGCACCCATGCCGCCATCGAAGCATCGAGCCACGGCCTCGCCCAGCACCGCGCCGATGGCGTGCGCCTGACGGCTGCCGCGTTGACCCATGTCACGCGTGACCATCTCGACTACCACGCGAGCTATGAGGACTACCTCGCCGCCAAGCTCCGCCTGTTCGGCAGCGTCCTGCCCGAGGGTGCCACCGCCGTGATGACCCGCGACGACCGCTCCTATGCGCCGGCGGCCGAGATCGCGCGGTCGCGGGGGCAGCGGATCGTCACCACGGGCCGGCACGCCGAGGCTGACCTCAGGATCGCGGCGCAGGGGTTTCGTGCCGATGGTCAGGATTTGCGGCTGTCCTGGCAGGGGCGCGACTGGCCGGTGCGCCTGGCCCTGGTCGGCGCCTTCCAGGCCGAGAACGTCGCCACTGCCGCGGCGCTTGCGCTGGCAACCGGCGAGGCGGCGGAGACGGTGTTTCCCGCGCTCGCCCATCTCACCACGGTGCGCGGGCGCATGGAGCTTGCCGGCCGGCGCCCGGGCGGCGGGGCGGTCTTCGTCGATTACGCCCATACGCCGGACGCGCTGGCCTCGGCGCTTGCCTCGATCAGGCCCCATGCGGCGGGCCGGCTGGTGGTCGTGTTCGGCGCAGGCGGCGACCGCGATACAGGCAAGCGCCCGCTGATGGGGCAAGCGGCGGCCGATGGCGTCGATATTGCCATCGTCACCGATGACAACCCGCGGAGCGAAGATCCCGCCGCCATCCGCGCCGCCGTCATGGCCGGCTGTCCCGAGGGTCAGGAGATCGGCGACCGGGCCGAGGCGATCCTTGCCGGTGTCGATATCGTCACGGGTCCCGGCGACGTGCTGTTGATCGCCGGCAAGGGCCACGAGCAGGGTCAGGAGATCGCGGGCACCCTGCACCCCTTCGACGATGCCGAGCAGGCACGCGCCGCCATCGCCGCGCTCGACGGTCCCGATTGGCAGGAGGCCGGGTAATGGGCGCCACTTCAGCGCTTTGGACCGCGAGCGAGGCGATGCTGGCGACCGGCGGCACCATCTCGCGCGGTTGGCTGGCGCATGGCGTGTCGATCGACACGCGCGCGCTGGCGCCGGGCGATCTGTTCGTGGCGCTGAAAGGCGATGCCCGCGACGGGCATGCCTTTGTCGCCGATGCGCTGGCCAAGGGCGCCGCCGCCGCGATGGTCGACCATGTGCCCGACGGCGTGGACGAGGGCGCGCCGCTGCTGCTGGTGAGCGACACGCTCCGCGCCCTTCGCGGTCTTGCCCGCGCTGCCCGGGCACGAACCACGGCCCGCGTGATCGCGATCACCGGCTCTGCCGGCAAGACCACGACCAAGGACATGGCGCGCACGATGCTGGCCCATGCGGGCCAGGTCCACGCCGCCGAGATGTCGCTCAACAACCACTGGGGCGTGCCGCTGACGCTGGCCCGCATGCCCGCCGCCACCGATTTCGCGGTGCTCGAGATCGGCATGAACCACGCGGGCGAGATCACGCCGCTGTCGAAGCTCGCGCGCCCCCATGTCTCGGTCGTCACCACCGTGGCCGAGGCGCATCTCGGCCAGTTCGACGATATCTCGGGCATCGCCCATGCCAAGGCCGAGATCTTCGCGGGGCTGGAGCCGGGCGGGACGGCCGTCCTGCCGCTCGACAACAGCCAGATCGCGATCCTCGACGCCGCCTCGAAGGGCTTCGCGCAAAAGCGTTTCGGCGCCTCGGACGCGGCCGCCCTGCGCCTGATCGAGGCCAGTGTCCACGCCGAGGCGACGGTGGTGCAGGCGCTTTTGGATGGGACGCCCTGGACTTTTCGTATCGGGGCGCCCGGCCGGCATCTGGCCGATTGTGCGCTCGCCGCACTTACCGCGCTGCACGCGGCGGGCATCGACCCAGCGCGCGCGGCGCTTGAGCTCTCGGCCTGGCAGCCGGTGGAGGGGCGCGGCGGGCGCTGGGATATCGTGCTGGGCGCGGGCGGGATCGACGGGGAGATCCGACTGATCGACGACAGCTACAACGCCAACCCGGCCTCGGTCCGCGCCGCCTTCGACGTACTGGCCGCCCAGCCGGTGGAGGACGGGATCGGCCGGGTGCAGCGCGGCCGGCGCATCGCTTTTCTGGGCGACATGCTGGAACTCGGCCCGACCGAAATGGCGCTGCATGCGGGCCTGGCCGAGGACGCGGCAAGCGCGGGCGTCGACATCATCCATACCTGCGGCCCCCGCATGCGCGCGCTCTACGAGGCGCTGCCGGGCGGGCGTCGGGGCCAGTGGTTCGAGGACAGTGCAGGGCTGGCCGATCGGGTGCGCAGCCTGCTAGACGCGGGCGATGTTTGCGTGATCAAGGGCTCCAAAGGCGCGCGCATGGGCCGCGTGGTGGAGGCTGTCAAAGCGCTCGGAGAAGCGCGGCGCGCAGGCGCGGAACAGGGGCCCGGACATTCCGACGGGGCAGAGAAGACGGCCACCGACAGGGCCGCGCAGGCGCGCGGTGCGCCTGCCGACGGCTCAGAAGGGGACGGCTGACGATGCTCTACAACCTGATCACCTTCTCGGACGGCGGCGATTTCTTCAATCTTTTCCGCTATATCAGCTTTCGTGCCGGCGGGGCGTTCATGACCGCGCTGCTGTTCGGTTTCCTGTTCGGTCGGCGGATGATCAACTGGCTTCGGCGGTTTCAGAAAAAGGGTCAGCCGATCCGCGATGACGGGCCCGAAAGCCATGTCGCCAAGGCGGGGACGCCGACCATGGGGGGGGTGCTGATCCTCGGCGGGGTGCTGGTGGGCACGCTGCTTTGGGCGCGGCTCGACAACGGGTTTGTCTGGCTGGTGTTGCTGGTCACGGCGGCCTTTGGCCTGATCGGCTTTGTCGACGACTACGCCAAAGTGTCGAAATTCACGGTCAAGGGTGTCAGCGGGAAGCTGCGCCTTGGGATCGGGCTCGCCGTCTCGGCGCTCGCCGCTGTCTGGGCGACCTATCTGCAACCCGATGCGCTGCAGAACCAGATCGCGGTGCCGTTCCTCAAGGATGTGCTGATCGGGGCGGGACTTCTTTATATTCCCTTTGCCATGCTGGTGATCGCGGGCTCGGCCAATGCGGTGAATCTGACCGACGGGCTGGATGGCCTAGCCATCATGCCGGCGATGATCGCGGCAGGCTCGCTCGGCGTGATCGCCTATGTCGTCGGCCGCGCCGATTTCACCGATTATCTGCAGCTCCATTACGTGCCAGGCACCGGCGAGACCCTGATCTTCTGCGCCGCGCTGATTGGGGCGGGCCTTGGGTTCCTTTGGTACAACGCGCCGCCGGCGATGGTGTTCATGGGCGATACCGGCTCGCTGGCGCTGGGCGGCGCGCTGGGGGCCATCGCGGTGGCGACGAAGCACGAGATCGTGCTGGCGATCATCGGCGGGCTGTTCGTGATGGAAGCCGTCAGCGTCATCGTCCAGGTCGCGAGCTTCAAGCTGACGGGCAAGCGCGTGTTCCGCATGGCGCCCATCCACCACCATTTCGAACAGAAAGGCTGGCAGGAGCCGACCATCGTGATCCGCTTCTGGATCATCGCGATGATCCTGGCGCTGATCGGCCTCGCCACGCTGAAGGTGCGGTGATGGGAGTACTGGCGGACGCCCCGCTGGCAGACCGCCATTGTGTCTCCGTCCGTTCGCGTGCGTCCGCCGGGGTCCGACCATGACAGCTCAGCATGTTGCCGACACGCCGCAGCGGATAGCGGATCGCTTTGTTGCCCTGTTCGGCGAACGGGCGGTTGGCGGGATGCGCGATGGGTTCCGTTTCGACGGGTGGGGTCTCACAGATGCGGGCGAGGATGGAGCGCGCATGCTCGACGGAAAACCGGGTCGGGCGATGGTCAGCCATGATGAGGCGTTGATCATTTATCAGCGCCAGGACGAGGCGATCATCCACGTGCGTGGCGTGCCGGTGGATCGCGACCGGGTGATCAGTGGGCTTGCCCACTGGGCGGCGGTAACCCCGGTCCCCTTTGCGCCGACGCCAGACTCGGATTTTGCGCTGGATCTCTATGGACCGCATCCTCGTGGCGGCTTCACGCATATTTTGCTGAGCCTCTACGACGATGAAGAGGTGCCCGGGGAATGGGAGGCCTATGCCTCGGTCGCCTGGGTACAGGAGCTGCCAACATGATCCCGGTCCGGGTGTTCCCCGGCCGGCGGGTCGGCGTGCTGGGCCTCGGGCGCTCGGGCCTTGCGACGGCGCGGGCGCTGGCGGCGGGTGGGGCGGTGCCGGTCTGCTGGGATGACGGGGAGCCGGCGCGCCAGAAGGCGGCGCTGGAGGGTTTCGCCGTCGAGGACCTCGCGCGCCCGCGCGCCGCGGCCGATCTCGCCGCGCTGATCGTCTCGCCCGGGGTGCCCGTGCTGCACCCCGAGCCCCATGCCGCGATCCGCGCGGCCTGGGAGGCCGAGGTGCCCATCGACAACGATATCGGCCTGTTCTTCCAGGCGCTTGCCGTGGTCGGGGCCGAGGTGCGGATCGTCGCGGTCACCGGCTCCAACGGCAAATCCACCACCACGGCGCTGATCGCCCACAGCCTCGCCGCGGCCGGGCGGCCGGTGCAGATGGGCGGCAATATCGGGCGCGCCGTGCTGGATCTCGATCCGCCGCAGGACGGCGAGACCATCGTGCTGGAGCTCTCGTCCTACCAGACCGAGATCGCCCGTGCGCTCGCGCCCGATATCGCAGTGTTCCTGAACCTCACGCCCGATCACCTTGACCGCCATGGCGGCATGGGCGGCTATTTCGCGTCCAAGCGGCGGCTGATCGAGCAGGGCGCCCCCAGCCGTGCGGTGATCGGGGTGGACGACGACTATGGTCGCTTCACCGCCAACAACGCCATCGAGCCCGGTGACGACCCGGACGGCGGCGCGCAGGTCATCCGCGTCTCCACCACGACCAAGCTGCGGGGCGAGGGTTGGTCGGTCTTCATGAACAAGCGCTTTTTGACCGAGTGGCGCTCGGGCCGGCAGATCGCCGCCATCGACATGGGCGCAGCCCACGCGCTGCGCGGCCAGCACAACCACCAAAACGCCTGCGCCGCCTGGGGCGTGCTGAGGGCGCTCGGCCTCGGCCCCCGCGCGATCGAGCCTGCGCTGGTCAGCTTCCCGGGCCTGCCCCACCGGATGGAGCAGGTCGGCGAGGTCGCGGGGGTGGTCTGCATCAACGACAGCAAGGCGACCAATGCCGATGCGGCGATCCCGGCGCTGAAAAGCTTTGAGCGCATCCGTTGGATCGCCGGCGGCAAGGCCAAGGCCGGCGGGCTGGAGGCTGCGCTGCCGCATATGGGCGCGGTCATCGCCACCTATCTGATCGGTGAGGCCGAGGAGGCCTTTGCCGCCCAGCTCGGCGACAGGGCATATACATGTTGCGGCGCGCTGGATGCCGCGGTCACCGCCGCGCTGGCCGAGGCCGCGCCGGGCGAGGTGTTGCTGTTCAGCCCGGCCTGCGCCTCCTTCGACCAGTTCAGCGATTTCGAGGCCCGGGGCGCCGCCTTCCGCGCGCTCATCGACGCCGCAGCCGATGCCGCCGACGCCAACGCCGAGACGGCACTGGGGGGTACAGAGCCATGACCGACCTGACCGCGCGGCCCGAGCGCGCCTATACCGGTCGCAGCGCGCATTGGCGGGGGCGGCGCCTGACACCCGCCTTGCTGTTTGGGCCCGAGACGGCTCGGGCGATATCCGACTGGTGGCACACCATCGACCGCTGGTTACTAGGCGCTGTGGTGCTGCTGATCGCGACCGGGCTGGTACTGGGCCTCGCCGCCTCCCCGCCGCTCGCGGACAAGAACGATCTCTGGACCTATCACTACGTCCTGCGCCAGGTGGTGTTCTCGGCCATGGGTCTGGGCCTCGTGATCGCCGTCTCCACCCTGCCGCTGACGCTGATCCGCCGGGGTGGCATCCTGATGTGCCTCGGCGCCATTGCGGCGTTGGCCATGCTGCCGTTCCTCGGCACCGATTTCGGCAAGGGCGCCACGCGTTGGTACTCGCTCGGCTTCATGAGCCTGCAGCCGTCGGAGTTCCTGAAACCGGCCTTCGTCATCTTCTCCGCCTGGCTGATGGCCGGCAGTTTCGATCGCGGCGGACCCCCGGGGCGGATCCTCAGCTGCGCAGTCGCCATGATGATCGCCGCGATGTTGGCGCTGCAGCCAGATTTCGGCCAGGCGATGCTGGTCATGGCGGTCTGGGCGGCGATGCTGTTCCTGTCGGGCGCGCCGATGACGCTGCTGGTGATCCTCGCCGCGCTGGTGATGGCCGCGATGAGCGTCGCTTATTTCAACTCCGAGCATGTGGCCCGGCGGATCGACGGCTATTTCGCGCCCGAGGTCGATCCCAACTCGCAGCTCGCCTATGCCGAAAGCGCGATCCGCGAGGGCGCCTTGCTGGGTGTCGGGCCGGCCAACGGCTCGGTCAAATGGACGCTGCCGGATGCGCATACCGATTTCATCATCGCCGTCGCGGCCGAGGAGTTCGGGCTGGTCCTGACGCTGGCGATCATCGCCTGCTACCTGTTCATCACGCTCCGCGCCCTCGCCCGGCTGATGGATGAGCGCAATATCTTCATTCGCCTGGCCGGTTGCGGGCTGGTGATGGGGCTGGGGCTGCAGGCCTTCATCAACCTCTCGGTCGCGATCCGGCTGCTGCCGGCCAAGGGGATGACGCTGCCCTTCATCAGCTATGGCGGCTCGTCCATGATCGCCGCGGCGCTCGCCATGGGGGCACTGATCGCACTGACGCGCACCCGCCCGCAGGACCCGGCGGCGCTCATCCGGGCGCAGCTCTGAGCGTGGCCGATGAGGGGAACAAGGCGCCGCTGATCGTGCTGGCCGCCGGTGGCACGGGCGGGCACATGTTCCCCGCCCAGGCGCTGGCCGAGACGATGCTGAAGCGCGGCTGGCGCGTGGCATTGGCCTCGGACGAGCGGGGCCTGCGCTATGCCGGCGGCTTCCCCGCGACCGTGACCCGGATCGAAACCGCCTCCGCCAGCCCCTCGCGCGGGGGGCTGATGGCGAAGCTCAGGTTGCCGTTTACGATCTGGCGGGGCATGTCGACCGCCCGCGCGGCCTTTGCCGCCGATCGCCCGATGGCGGTTGCGGGCTTCGGCGGCTACCCGGCGCTGCCCTCGCTGTTGGCGGCGATCAGCATGCGCATCCCCTCGCTCATCCACGAACAGAACGCGGTGCTCGGCCGGGTGAACAAGCTGCTGGCGGGGCAGGTCGGACAGGTCTGCTGCGGCACTTGGCCGGTGGTGAATGCGCCGAAGGGCGTCGCCCTGACCCATGTGGGCAACCCGGTGCGCGCCGCCGTCGCCAAGGCCCGCGGTCGCGTTTTCGCACCACCCGCAGGCGGCAGGCTAAAGCTCACCATCTTCGGCGGCAG
This sequence comes from Pseudomonadota bacterium, assembly GCA_039027855.1. Lineage (GTDB taxonomy): Bacteria > Pseudomonadota > Alphaproteobacteria > Rhodobacterales > Rhodobacteraceae > Thermohalobaculum. The sequence continues at coordinate 147,962 of JBCCJI010000001.1, forward strand.
CCAGGGCGCCGGTATCTTCGGCCGTGTGGTGCCAGAGGCCGTCGCCGCCCTGCCGAAAGACCTGCGCGACCGCCTCAGCGTGACACAGCAGGTGCGCGCCGAAGACGGCGACACCGTCGCCGCCGCCTACCAAAAAGCCGGGGTGACCGCCGATCTCGCACCCTTCTTCGACGACATGCCCGCGCGCCTGGCCAAGGCGCATCTGGTCATCGCCCGCGCCGGTGCCTCGACCGTGGCCGAACTGACCGCCATCGGCCGGCCGGCCATCCTGGTCCCGTACCGCCACGCGACCGACGATCATCAGACGGCCAATGCCCGCGCCCTGGCCGAGGCGGGGGGCGCCCATGTGCTGGCCGAGACCGATTTCACCGCCGAGGCGTTGACGCCAAGGCTTGCCGCGCTGATGGGCGATGGCGGACAGCACGATCTCGCCGCCATGGCCGCCGCGGCGCGGGATCTCGGGCGCCCAGACGCGGCGGAGGCGCTGGCAGACATCGTCACCGCCCTCGCCAGCGGCCGTGCGGTCGCCAAGTGACACGGCGCCCGCCGGCTGCTAGAGCCCGCGCGCAATACGGTAAGAAACCGATAACCATCACGAGGATCGCGAGCCCATGACGCCCCCCACCGCGCTGCCCGTCGATATCGGTCCGATCCACTTTGTCGGCATCGGCGGTATCGGTATGTCGGGCATCGCCGAGGTCATGCTCACCCTCGGCTACCGAGTGCAGGGCTCGGACGCGAAGGAAAGCCCGATCACCGAGCGGCTGGCGCGGCTGGGGGCCGAGATCTTCATCGGCCAGCGGGCCGAGAACATCGGCGAGGCCGGCGTCGTGGTGATTTCCTCGGCAATCAAGGACGGCAATCCCGAGTTGGAGGAAGCCCGCGCCCGCGCACTGCCAGTGGTGCGCCGGGCCGAGATGCTGGCCGAGTTGATGCGCATGCGCTGGAACGTCGCCGTCGCCGGCACCCACGGGAAGACGACGACCACCAGCATGGTCGCGGCCTTGCTGGATGCCGGCCAGATGGACCCCACGGTGATCAATGGCGGCATCATCCAGGCCTATGGTTCGAACGCCCGCCCGGGCGAGGGGCGATGGATGGTGGTCGAGGCGGATGAGAGCGACGGCACCTTCGTCAAGCTGCCCGCGACCATCGCCGTGGTGACCAATATCGACCCCGAGCACATGGACCACTACGGCACGGTCGAGAGACTGCACGCAGCCTTCGACACCTTCGTGCACAACATCCCGTTCTATGGCTGCGTCGTCGCCTGCATCGACCACCCCGAGGTGCAAGCCCTGATCGGCCGGGTCGATGACCGCCGGGTGGTGACCTACGGCACCTCGCGCCAGGCCGATGTGCGCGCCGAGAACGTGCGCCACGAAGATGGCGGCGTCTGTTTCGACCTCGCCATCCGGGGCGAGGAGGCCAAGCCGACAGTCCGCCTCGCCATGCCGGGCGAGCACAACGGCCTGAACGCGCTGGCCGCCATCGCGGTGGCGCGTGAGCTGCGGATCGAGAACGAGGCGATCATCGAGGGGCTGGCAGGCTTCAAGGGCGTGCGCCGCCGGTTCACCCGGGTGGGCCAGTGGAACGGGGTCGAGATCATCGACGACTACGGCCATCACCCGGTCGAGATCGCGGCGGTGCTAAAGGCCGCGAGGTCCGCCACAAAAGGCCGGGTGGTCGCGATCCACCAGCCGCACCGCTTCTCGCGCCTCTCCGACCTGTTCGGCGAGTTCTGTGCCTCGTTCAACGACGCCGATGTCGTGGCGATCACCGATGTCTATGCCGCCGGCGAGGCCGAGATCGAGGGCATCAGCCGCGACGCGCTGGTGGGTGGCTTGCGCGGCCATGGCCACCGCTCGGCCCACGCGATCCGGGGCCCCGAGGGGCTGGCCGATTTCGTCGCGCGCGAGGCCGGGCCCGGCGATCTGGTCGTCTGTCTCGGCGCGGGCTCGATCTCGGCCTGGGCCAACGGGTTGCCCGATGCGCTCGCGGCCCTCGACCCCCAGGCGCGCACTGGCACCTGAGCACTCGAACTGGCCCGATCCGCGCCCAGCCCTCAGGTTCGGTGCCGGGTAACGGGTATTACGCACCGCCCGTGAGATGCCCGTTGGCGGGCGATCTGCGCTGCGGCATGGTCGCGGGGAGCGTATCCATGTTGGAGCCGTCCCATGCCGCGTCTTTTCCCTCCGCGTGTATTCATCGTCACGACCGCCGCGCTTGCCGCCGTCGCGGGTCTGACGCCGGCGACCGTCCTCGCCGAGCCCTGCACGCCCATCAGCCTCGTGCCCGGTGGCTCGGCCAGCGTGGTCGAGGGGGTGGCGCCCGCGACGGGGACCGCTTGCTACACGCTCTCGGTTCAAGCCGGGCAGACCGCGTCACTTGCGGTGGAAGGGCCCAACGGCATGGCGTTCAGCGTCTGGGGCGAGGCGGACAACCGCACCGTGCTCAGCTTCACCACCCGCGCGGGCAGCTACCGGATCGACGTCTTCCAGACATTCCGCGCGGCATTGGCCGCATCCTTCCGCCTCGATGTCAGCGTGGGTACGGGGGCGGCCGCCGGTATCGGGGCTTCAGGCACAGCACCGCGGTGGAGCCTGCGGGACGGCGCACTGGGCGCGACAGGCATGCTGACGACCGCCGATGGCACCGAGGTCATGATCTCCTGCGATGCCGGCAACCGGACGCGCGAGATGGCGATCACAGCGCCTGCGCTGCCGGGGTTGCCGGTTGCCGACGGCGCCGAGACCCGCGCAGCTTTTGCCATCAGCCGGGCGGGCGGCGAGATGCGCTTTCCGGTCCTGCTGCGCCGCTATGGCGATGGCTGGTGGAGGGTCGAGGCTGGGCTGACGACCGGCTTTCTCGACGCCTTCGCCGCGGGCGCACGCATGCGGCTTGAGGCGGCGGGTCAGACGGCGCTCGAGGTCGGGCTTGGCGGTACTTCGGCGGTCAGGGTGTCGTTCCGCCGCCATTGCGGGATGTGAGGCTTGCCAGGCGCACGCCCCTGGCGCAGTCACCCCGCATGACCGGACATGATGATCTCTCCATCCCGCTGATCGACCGCATGCCGGCGGTGCGTGGGCGCCTGGCTGCCGACCGCCCCATGGCGCAGCAGGCCTGGCTGCGCGTCGGCGGCCCGGCCGAGGTGTTCTTCCAGCCCGCCGATGCCGAGGATCTGGCGGCGTTCCTCGTGGCCCTGCCGACCGAGATCCCTGTCACGCCGGTGGGTCGTTGTTCCAACCTCATCATCCGCGACGGTGGCCTGCCGGGCGTCGTCGTGCGCCTTGGCGCCGCCTTCGGCCGGATCGAGGTTCTGGAGGGCCATCGCCTGCGTGTCGGCGCGGCCGCAGCCGATGCGAGCGTCGCGACCAAGGCCGCGGCGGAAGGGATCGGCCGCCTCGGCTTTCTGCGCACGATCCCCGGCAGCATCGGCGGCGCCGTGCGCATGAACGCCGGCTGCTACGGCACCTATACCGCCGACGTGGTCGAAAGCGTCACCATGGTCACGCGGGCGGGCGAGATCCTCACCCTCGACCCCGCCGCATGCGGCTTCGCCTATCGCGACACCGCCCTGCCTGCGGGGATCGTCGTCTCCGCCACCCTGCGCGGTGCCCCGGCCGAGCCTGCGGCGCTGGAGGCCGAGATGGCCGGGTTCCTCGCCAAGCGCGCAGCATCGCAACCGACCGATGAGCTTTCCTGCGGCTCCACTTTCCGCAACCCGGCCGGCTTCTCCTCGACCGGGCGCGAGGACGACACGCACGAGCTGAAAGCCTGGAAGCTGATCGACGATGCCGGCTGCCGGGGTCTGACGCTGGGCGGCGCCCGGATGAGCGAGAAGCACTCCAATTTCCTGACCAATACCGGCAACGCCACCGCCCAAGACCTCGAAACTCTGGGCGAGGCCGTGCGCCAGCGCGTGAAGGCGCAGTCGGGCCATGATTTGGTCTGGGAAATCCAGCGCATCGGCGTTACGCTCGCGCCAACATAACGGTCATCAAGACCGGTCGGACGTCGCCGAACAAGGCGGGACGACAGTGGGGCGGGCATGTCGAGCAGGACACTCCCCCGCATCGCGGTGCTGAAAGGCGGCCTCTCGGCCGAGCGCGAGGTATCCCTCGTCTCGGGACGGGAATGCGCAAAGGCGCTCGTGGAGGCGGGGTATACCGTTGAGGAAATCGATGCCGGGCGCGATCTCGCGACCCGGCTCGACGCCGTCAGGCCCGACGTCGTCTTCAACGCGCTGCATGGCCGTTGGGGAGAGGACGGTTGCGTACAGGGCATGCTTGAGTGGTTGCGTCTGCCCTATACCCATTCCGGCGTGATGGCCTCGGCACTGGCCATGGACAAGGAGCGTGCGAAGCAGGTCTTCGCCGCGCATGGCCTGCCCATCGCCGAGAGCATCGTGGTCGACCGCGCGTCGGCCGAGGCCGGGCACCCGATGACACCGCCCTATGTGGTGAAGCCCGTGAACGAGGGTTCCTCGGTCGGTGTCGCCATCGTCGCCGAGGGGGCGAACGGGCCGGCGCGTCTGGGAAAGGACGCGCCGTCCCGCGTCATGGTGGAGCGCTATGTCGCGGGGCGGGAGCTGACCGTGACGGTGATGGGTGACCGCCCGCTGGCGGTGACCGATATCATCTCTGCAGGCTGGTACGACTACCACGCCAAATATGCCTCAGGCGGCTCGCGCCACGAGGTGCCCGCCCGCATCCCGGCCGAGATCGAGGAGGCCTGCCGCGCCCATGCGCTGGCCGCCCATCGCGCGCTTGGCTGTCGTGGCGTCTCGCGCGCCGATTTCCGCTGGGACGAGACGCAGGGCCTCGACGGGCTGATCATCCTGGAGACCAACACCCAGCCCGGCATGACGCCGACCTCACTGGCGCCCGAGCAGGCGGCGCATCGCGGCATGGGTTTTGCCGAGCTTTGCGCCTGGATGGTGAAGGACGCCTCATGCGACCGCTAGGCGAAGTGATGGGCCGCCTGCATGCGGCGGTGAACCCCGAGACTGCGGCGCAGGGCGGGCAGCGGCCGAAACGCCGCCGTCTGCCGGGGCCATCCAAGCTCGGCTACCGGCTGGCGCGCACCTGGGCGCAGCCGGGCGCCCGCTCGGCCGTGACGCTGTATCTGCCGGTGACGCTCGCCGCGATCCTGGCCTGGCGGGCGATCGCCGATGACGGCCTGCGCCAGGCCGCGGCGGAGCGGATCGCGGCGGGCTGGCAGGCGATCAAGGCGCGGCCTGAGTTTACGCTGGAGGGCGTCGTCATCACCGGTGTGCCCGAGAGGCTGCGCGCCGAGGTGCACCGCACGCTCGCCCTGCCGGCCCGTCATTCCGTGCTCTCGCTCGATCTCGAGGCGCTTCGCCGGCAGATCGTCGAGATGGGCGGCGTCGCCTCCGCCGAGATCCGGCTCGATCCCGCCGGCATCTTGCACGTTGACGTGGTGCCCCGCCCCGCCGTCGCCCTCTGGCGCGATCCGGCGGCCGGGGGCGCGCTGTTCCGGGTGGCGGTGGACGGTACGGTGATCGCACCGGTGTCGCGCCGCGCGGCCTTTCCCGAACTGCCGGTGCTGATCGGCGAGGGTGCGGGTGCCGCGGTGGACGAGGCGCTCAGCATCGTCGCGCAAGGGCCCGATGTGGCCAAACGCATCCGTGCCCTGGTGCGCGTTGGCGACCGGCGCTGGGACGTCGTGCTGGCTGGCGAGCCGGGACAGGATGTCGATGACCTGCGCGTGATGCTGCCGGCCGATGCGCCGGGCCCTGCCTGGGCCCGCGTGCTGGCGCTGCATTACGGCGGCGATCTCCTCAATCGCGACGTAGCGGCAGTCGATATGCGCCTGCCCGAGCGCCCGATGCTGCGCCTGCGCAGCCGGGCGCTGGAGACCATGAAACTGCGTCGTGTGCTGGATCAGGCGGAAAGGAAAGCGTTGTGAATTTCCGCACGCTCGAGATGTGGCGACAGATGCGCGGCAACCTTGCGCTCGCGACCAAGCGCGGGCGCCTTGGCGTGATCGATATCGGCACCTCCAAGATCACCTGCCTCGTCCTCAAGCTCGATCAGGAGCGCGCGGCCGAGGCGCTGGCCGGCAGCGGCGCGGTCGACCGGCTGAGCGCATCGCTGTTCGGCGCGGTCGAGGTTGTCGGCGCGCGCTGTGTGCAGGCCCATGGCATCCGCCGGGGTGAGATCGTCGACATGAACGCCGCCGCCCGCGCCATCCGCTCGGCGCTGCTGGCGGCCGAGCGGATGGCGGCGCCCAAGGTCGAGCGCGTGGACCATGTGATCGTCGGCTTCTCCGGCGGACGGCCCGAAAGCTTCTCGACTGTCGGCGATGTGGAGACCGAGACCGGCCGCGTCAGCGAACGCGACATCGCCAATGCGCTGGCCGCCGCCGAGGATCCGCCCATCGGCGAAGGGCGCCAGATCCTGCACGCGCAGCCCGTCGAGATCGGGCTGGACTACCAGACCGGCATCACCGACCCGCGCGGCATGATGGGCCGCAAGCTCTCGGTCGCGGTGCATGTGGTCGCGGTCGATGCGCGCCCGCTCGCCAATCTGATGGAATGCGTGCGCCAGTGCGATCTGGATATCGCCGGTGTCGTCAGCGCACCCTATGCGAGCGGTCTTGCGGCGCTGGTCGAGGATGAGCAGCGCACCGGCGCGCTCGCCATCGATATGGGCGCGGGCACCACGCAGTGCTCGGTCTTCCTGCGCGATCATCTGGTCTGCGTCGACGGCGTGCGCCTTGGCGGTGCGCATGTCACCACCGACATCGCCGCTGGCCTGATGATGGGTGAGGCCGAGGCCGAGCGGCTGAAGACGCTGCATGGCGGCTGCATCGCCACCGGTGCCGACAACCGCGAGCCGATCGAGGCGCCGCGCCGGGGCGAGGAGGACAGCCCCGAGCCGCGCACCATCAGCCGCGGCATGCTGATCGGCGTGATCCGCCCGCGCATGGAGGAGACGCTCCGCCAACTCCGCGACCGGCTGGTGGCGCTCGGCGTCACCGACATGCCCGCCTGTTCCATCGTGCTGACCGGCAATGCCAGCCAGATGCCGGGGGTCGACGAACTGGTAACCCGCATCCTCGGCCGGCGCCCGCGCATCGGCCGGCCGATGCGTCTGGCGGGGCTGCCCCAGGCCCTCTCCGGGCCCGAGGGCGCCGCGGCCGTCGGCCTCGCGATCTATGCGATGCGCCCGCATGACGAGATCTGGGATTTCGAGGCGCCGCGCCCCTGGTCGGTTCAGGGCCGCGCGCAGGATATCGTCAGATGGTTCAAGACAAGCTGGTAAGCGGCGGAAAACACGGCAGACACTGGCCTGAAAGCCACAAGTCAATAGCCTAGTGACCTTGAGAGAAGATTCGGCTAACTTCTGTGGCAGATAACAATATCGAGCGTTGAGGCGCTTGGGTGACACAAAAGACGCGGAACAGCGTCGCGCCCGGGCACGGAGCAGAAGGGCAGTCGACGATGGCACTGAATTTCACCGAGGTGAGCGATGACGATCTGAGCGCGCGCATCGCCGTGTTCGGCGTGGGCGGGGCTGGCGGGAACGCCATCAACAACATGATCGAGAAGCGCCTTGCCGGCGTGGAGTTCGTGGCCGCCAATACCGATGCTCAGGCACTTGGCAACAGCCGGGCGGAGCGGCGGATCCAGTTGGGTCAGGGCGTCACCCGTGGTCTCGGCGCGGGTTCGAAGCCCGAGGTCGGCCAGTCCTCGGCCGAGGAGAGCATCGACGAGATCGCCGCCGCGCTCGACGGCTGCCACATGTGCTTCATCACCGGCGGCATGGGCGGGGGCACCGGCACCGGCGCGGCCCCGGTTGTGGCCCGCATCGCGCGCGAGATGGGCATCCTGACTGTCGGCGTGGTGACCAAGCCCTTCCAGTTCGAGGGCGCGCGCCGCATGCGCCTCGCCGATGCCGGCGTCGGCGAGATGCAGCAATATGTCGACACGCTGATCGTCATCCCGAACCAGAACCTGTTTCAGGTGGCGAGCGAGCGGACGACCTTTGTAGAGGCGTTCCAGCTGGCCGACGATGTGTTGTACCAGGGCGTGCAGGGCGTGACCGACCTGATGGTCCGCCCCGGCATGATCAATCTCGATTTCGCCGATGTCCGCTCCGTCATGGAGGAGATGGGCAAGGCGATGATGGGCACCGGCGAGGCCGATGGCGAGACCCGTGCCATCGACGCGGCCGAGAAAGCGATCGCCAACCCGCTGCTCGACGAGGTGAGCCTGAAGGGCGCCAAGGGCGTGTTGATCAACATCACCGGGGGCTATGACCTGACGCTGTTCGAGATGGACGAGGCGGCCAACCGCATCAAGAACGAGGTGGACGCCGACGCGCTGATCAAGTTCGGCTCCGCCATTGATCCGGACATGGAAGGCCGGATGCGGGTCAGCGTCGTCGCCACCGGGATCGACGCGGAAAGCCAGGCGCAGCGCCCGCCCCAGTCGGAGGCACAGCCGCCGCGCCGTCGCCCGACCCTGACCGAGGCGGCGGGCGTCGAGGCGCTCCGCTCCGGGCAGGACCGCCAGACGGCCGAGCCCGCGCCGCGTCATGCCCCCGCCGAGGTCGCGGAGGGTCCTGAGACCGCCGCGGCGTGGGAGGACGCGAGCGCGGTCGCCGAGGCGCCGATCCCGGTGCCTGCCGCCCGTGCTGCAGCGCCGGTCGAGCCCGCACCCGCAGTGCCCGCCGATCCGGTCGAGAGCCGCTACGCCAATGCGCCGACGCCGGCCGAGATCCGCGCCCGGGCCGATCGTGTGCGCGAGACGGCGCTCGCCTCGCGCGCCAATCGTGAGGCAACGCGCCAGACCCGGCCCGCATTCGACGATGACGACGTGTCGCCAGCCCTGTTCGATCTGGATGACGCCTCGATGCAGGCCGACCGCGAGCCGCTTACCGACAACGCCCCGCCGCCCCGCAGCGAAGGGCGTGGGTTGTTCCGCGGCCAGCGCAGTGCGCCCCAGGCAGAACCGGCGCCCGAAGAGCCGGCGCGGGGCGGGATGTTCACCATCAACCGCCTGATCAACCGCGGCACCCGTGCGGTGACCCAAGCCGCGCCGCCGTCCGTCCCGCGCCGTACCGAGCCGCGCTATGACCTGCGTTTCGATGCAGCCGAGGATGATCACGAAGAAGCGGATGTGCCGGCCTTCCTGCGTCGCCAGGCGAATTAATCCGCCGCTGAAGCGGCGAGGCCGGCGGCCACATGATCCGCCGCGCCGTTTCCGGCATCGCCGAAATATCCTTCCCGCGGGCGCGTAACAATGCGCCCGCGGAGTTCATTTTATGGTTTAATTTCAAGAAGTTGCAGCCTCAGCAGTTGTCATGAACAGACATAAAGAGTGAGTTGGTGCGGCGCCGAACAGGCATTATTACTTTCGCAATGATAAAGCGAACTGCGAGAACAATTGCAGCCAGCGAAACGAGCGGGGCTGATCATGCGTAATACGGTCGCTGGAGCGGTGAAGTGTCGAGGTGTGGGTTTGCACACCGGGCATGTCGTGTCGATGCGGATCCTGCCTGCGCCTTCGGGCCAGGGTATCCTGTTCCGGCGCGTTGATCTTCCGTTGGGGCGGGGCGATATCCCAGCACGGTACGACTTTGTCGCCGATACGCAGCTTTGCAGCAAGCTCGGCAACGGCTACGGGGCGACCGTTGGGACCGTGGAGCATCTGATGGCGGCACTGGCGGGCGCCGGTGTGGCAGATGCGACCGTCGAGTTGGATGGCCCGGAAGTCCCGGTCATGGATGGCTCCAGCCGCCCTTTTCTCGAAGCGCTGTCGCGGGTTGGCCTGCGCGCGCAGGCGGGTGCCGCCCGGGCGATACGCATCCTCGCGCCGGTGACGGTGGAGGATGAGGGCAGGGTGGCCACGCTGACACCTGCCGATCGGTTCAAAGTGTCCTTCGAGATCGATTTCGACGACATGGCCATCGGTCATCAGGCCGTCGAGCTTGACCTCACCCGCGACGCTTTCACGCGACAGCTCGCCGACTGTCGGACTTTTGGACGTCTCGCCGAGGTTGACGCACTCCGCCGCATGGGTCTCGCCCGGGGCGGCAGTCTCGACAACGCCATCGTGATCGACGGCGGCGTGGTTCTGAACCCCGAGGGGCTGCGCCGCAGCGATGAGTTTGTACGCCACAAGGCGCTCGACGCTGTGGGCGATCTCGCACTCGCCGGTGCGCCGATCATCGGCGGCTATCGGGGTGTGCGCGCGGGCCACGACATGACCAACCGCTTGCTGCGGGCGCTGTTTGCGACACCGAATGCCTGGGCCTGGTCGCCGCTGCCGGCCTCGGCCATGCGCCTGCCGGCAACGCCGCATCAGGTGCACGGCAAGGATGCCATGCGCCACCCGACAGCCGTCGCGGTCTAAGCGGCGAATGGCGCCAAGAGCACTGGTCCAAGACCGATTGCGCCGTTATTGTCCGCGCGTCGTTTGTAGTCAGGGACGATCGCCAGATGAGCCTTACGCGCCGTACTCGTGCCGCCGCCCGTTGTGTCACCATTGCCGCCGCGCTGGCGCTATCCGCTTGTAGCGCATTCGATGACGACGAGGTGGCCGTCGAAGACCTGAGTGCGACCGAGATCTTCCAGCAGGGCGAGGCGCAGCTGGACGATGGCTCGCCCATCACAGCGGCTGCGACCTTTAATGAGGTCGAGCGGCTCTATCCCTTTAGCCAGCTGGCCAAGCGCGCGCTGGTGATGTCGGCCTTCTCGTCGTACCAGGGTGGTGATTTCGCAGGGGCGCGGGCCTCGGCGCAACGCTACCTCGACCTTTATCCCGCCGATGATGATGCCGCCTATGCGCAGTACCTGATCGCGCTCAGCTATTACGACAACATCGTCGATGTCGGCCGCGACCAAGGCACCACGAAAGACGCGCTCGAGGCGCTGCAAACGCTCGTCAACCGCTACCCCGACAGCGTTTATGCCCGCGATGCCGGTCTCAAGATTGACCTCACGCGCGACCACCTTGCCGGCAAAGAGATGCAGGTCGGCCGCTACTACCTGAAGCGCGGCTTCTACACCGCCGCGATCACCCGTTTTCGCAACGTGATCGACGAATACGGCACGACGAGCCAGGTGCCCGAGGCCCTGCACCGCCTTGTCGAGGCCTATCTCGCGCTGGGGCTGGAGCCCGAGGCGCGCGATGCCGCGGTCGTGCTCGGCACGAACTATCCCGGGTCTGAGTGGTATACCGACAGCTATGCCGCGCTCACCGGCGAGGAAGTGATCGACAAGGAGAGCGATGGCGGCGTGATGTCGTCGCTGTACCGCCAGATCATCCTTGGCCGCTGGCTCTGACACCATGGCCGCGGCGGAGGATGCCGCGGCGGCCCCCGAGGTCGGCGCAGATGCAGCGGATGACGTTGTGGCTGGCGCAGCGACCGGTGCAGGGCGGCTCGCATCGCTCGACATCCGCGATATCGTCCTGATCGAGCGGCTGACCCTGGATTTCGGTGCCGGGCTGAATGTCCTGACGGGCGAGACCGGCGCCGGGAAGTCCATCCTTCTCGACGCCCTCGGCTTTGCGCTTGGCCGCAAGGCGCGCCGCGATCTCGTGCGCTCGGGCGCGGCCCAGGGCAGCGTGACCGCCGTGTTCGAAATCGCGCCGGGCCACGCGGTTGAGGCCGTGCTGACGGAGTTGGCGCTCGATCCGGCCGAGGATGGTGCCCTCGTCCTCCGCCGCGTCTCGCGCGCCGACGGGCCGGGGACTGCGCTCGTCAACGACCAGCGCGTCAGCGCATCGGCGCTTGCACGCATCGGCGCCGCGCTGGTCGAGGTGCATGGCCAGCATGATGACAGGGGTCTGCTCGACCCGCGCGCCCATCGCGGCCTCCTCGATGCCTTCGCCGTGACTGCCCCCCTCCGCGCTGCAACGCGCGAGGCATGGGCCGCGGCCAGTGCCGCGCGCACACGCCTTGGCGCTGCGGAAGAAGCCCTGGCCGCAGCCGCCCGCGACGCCGAGTTTCTACGCCATGCCGTCGCCGAGTTCGACGCGCTCGCCCCTGAGGCGGGCGAGGAGGAAAGCCTCGATGCGGCGCGGCGGACCATGCAGGCCGCCCAGCGCATCGGTGAGGACGTGACCAAGGCAGCCGACGAGCTCTCCCCAGCCGGCGCCGAGGGCAGCATGGCTGCGGCCTTGGCCCGGCTGACCCGCGTCGCGGAGCGGGCAGAGGGGCGTCTGGACAGCGCGATCGACGCGCTCGACCGGGCGATGATCGAGCTGTCGGAGGCGCAGGCCGGTGTGGCCGATGCGCTCGACGCCATGGCCTTCAGCCCCGATCGGTTGGAACTGGTCGAGGAGCGGCTGTTTGCCCTCCGCGCGCTCGCCCGCAAGCACGATATTCATCCAGGAGAGCTCGCCGGTCTCGGCCGCGGCTTGTCGGCCCGTCTCGCCGCCATCGATGCGGGCGAGAGCCACATCACCGCGCTCAAGGCCGAGGTGGCGGCGGCCGAGACGACCTATGCGGCGGCGGCCCGCACCCTCACGGCCGCGCGCCGCGAGGCGGCGGCCCGGCTCGATACCATGGTCACCGGTGAATTGGCGCCGCTCCGCATGGAGGCCGCGCGCTTCGTCACCGTGGTGGAGCCCGGTGAGCCGGGCCCCGAGGGCGCCGATCGGGTGTCTTTCACCGCGGCGATCAACCCCGGCATGGCGCCCGGGCCGGTCGACCGCATCGCCTCGGGCGGTGAGCTGTCGCGCTTCCTGCTCGCCATCAAGGTCTGTCTGGCGGCGGGTCAGCAGGGCCTTGCCATGGTGTTCGATGAGATCGACCGCGGTGTCGGCGGGGCGACGGCGGCGGCGGTGGGCCGGCGGCTGTCGCGGCTGGCCGAGACCGCGCAGGTGCTGGTGGTGACCCACAGCCCACAAGTGGCCGCTGCGGGCGATGCCCATTGGCGGATCGCCAAGCAGGTCGTCGACGGGGCGACGCGGACCGATGTCGTACCGCTGGACCGCGATGCCCGTCGCGAGGAACTGGCGCGCATGCTGGCCGGCGAAGAGGTCACCGAAGAGGCGCTGAGCGCGGCCGAGGCGCTGATGGGTGGCCGAGCGGCTTAGATTGGGTCGGCCTAGACTGGTTTGCCTATACTGGGCTGCCCGCGCGCCTCGCCAGCCGCCCTTGCCACCAGACGATTGGCAGGCAGGCGAGCGACAGGGCGGCGCCAAACATCAGGCTGTCGCCGAAGTCACCCGACACCGCTGCGATGGCGCCCCCCGCGATAGGGGCGAGTGCCGTCCCCACGTAGAAGACCATAAAGAACAACCCCATGCCGAGCGCCCGGCTCTCGCGGCTCAGCACCTCACCCGGCAGGCTCATCACCACGCCCGCCGGGATGCCGCCGACGATCCCGAGCAGGGCGAAGACCACGACCACGGGCCAGATCGCCTGCTGCCCGCTTCCCGTAGCGCCTGCCGCTAAGGACCCTGCTGCGAGGGGGGCTGCCGCCAGCAACAGGGCAAAGGCGCCGAGGCTTGCTGCGATCACCTGCCGATGGCGCCCGGTTCGGTCGGCGAGCATACCGCCGAGCGGCAATGTCAGCGCCACGAGCCAGAGCGTCGCCGACGCAATCGCCCCCGCGGTGGTGAGGGAAAGCCCGGCCGCCGTCATGAATGCCGGCCCGAAGGCAAAGACCTGCGTTAGCGCCGCATTGTAGAGTGCCCAGACCAGCGCCGCTGCCAGCGTCGCACTCAGCATCGCGCCTTGGGGCCACGCGGTTGCGGCACCTGCGTTGGGCGATGTGTTGGCCCGCGATCTGGCCCGCCATCTGGGCCACGACCTGGCCCAGGATCTGGCCCAGGATCTGGCCCGTGCCTCGCGCGCGGTCTCGCCCTGTTCGGGCGGGTCACGGTAGATCAGCGCCATGCCCGCCAGTGCCGCCGCTACCAGCGCCGTGACCAGCCAAAGGGCCCCCTCGGTGCCGAGCGCGCCGTCAAGCGTGGGCATCACTGCGAGGGCGAGCGCGATACCGAGCGGCCATGACGGCAGGAAGAGCCCCATCGCCGTCGCGAGGCGCCTCCCGGCGAACCAGTCGGTCACCATCTTGGTCATCAGCAGGTTCAGCGTCACGCCACCGATCCCCGCGATCAGCCGCCCTGCCAGCGCTGCCTCCCATGCCGTGGCCGCCGACAGGACCACACCCCCCAGCACCATCAGGCCAAGTCCCGCCGTGACCACGCGCGCATCGCCAAGACGCGCGCCAAGCGCCCCGGCCGGCAGCGCGATGGCGATACCGGGCGCGAGGTAGAGACCGATGATCACGCCGATCTCGGCCGGTCCCACTGACAGCCGCTCGGCCATGGGGGGCGCGATCGCCGCCACAGACTGGAATTGAAAGGCCATCATCGTGCGCACCGCCACCAGCAGGGCCAGCATGGTCCAGGCGCGATCGGTCGGGGCCTGCATTCAGTTTCGTCCTGCAATCGCTCGGATCTGATCCACGGAGTGGATCGACGGGGCAGCAGGCGGCATCCGACGCCTTTGACATCAGATTACCCCTGCAGAATCGACGGCGCATCCCCAAATGCGAGGCAGACGTGACGGTGACACCCGTCGCGCCAACGTGACGACCAAAATGGAGGGTGCCATGCCCACCAAAGTGTTGATGATAGTGACCTCGCACGACCGCGTGCCGGTATCGGAGCGGCCCACCGGCTTTTGGCTGGAGGGGTTTGCCGCGCCCTATTACGTGTTTGCCGACGCGGGGATCGAAGTCATGCTGGCCTCGCCGCGCGGTGGTCAGCCGCCGGTGGACCCGCGGAGTGAGCGGGACATGGCAATGACCGAGGCGACGCGCCGCTTCATGGCCGATCACATCGCGCAGAAATGCCTGGAGAGGACCGTGCCTCTGTCGACCGTCGACGGCGATGGCATCGACGCGCTGCTGATCGCCGATGGCGACGGTGCCACCTACGACCTTGCCACCGACGCGGATGCTCAGACGCTTGCGCGTGATTTCTCAGCCATGGGCAAGCCGATGGCGGTTGTTGGTCGCGGTGCGGCGGCTTTCGTCGATGTGATCCGTCCCGATGGTCGCCCACTGGTCGAAGGCCGGCGCCTCACAGCCTTCAGCGATGCCGAGACTGCGTTGAGCACCGAGAGTGACGACGCGCAACCGCTCGTGGAGACCGAGCTTCGTGCCCGCGGCGCGCGCTTTACGGCCGGGGCGGCCTTTGAGCCGCATGCCATGATCGACGGGCTGATCGTGAGCGGTCAGAACCCCGCCTCCAGCGAGGCCGCGGCCCGGCTTCTCCTCGATCTGCTGGAGCGTCGCCTGGCCGCCTGACCCGCGACGGGGCGCGCGCCTCGCCTATTCGGCGGCGGCGCGCTGCGGCATGTCCTGCGGCACCAGCTTGCCCGGGTTGAGGATGTTGGCCGGATCGAGCGCGCGTTTCATCGCACCCATGACCTGCCAAGCCTCGCCATGTTCGGCCGCCATGAAGCGCGCCTTGCCAAGCCCCACGCCATGCTCGCCCGTCACCGTGCCACCAAGGGCCAGCGCGTGCTCGCACAGCCGGTCGGCAATCCGCATCGCCTCCGCTTTCTCGGCCGGGTCCTTTGGGTCGATCAGCACGGCGAGGTGAAAATTTCCGTCACCGACATGCCCCACCAAGGGGGCCATCAGGGGCGATGCGGCGACCTCGCGCTCGCTCAGCGCGATGGCCTCGGCCAGGCGCGAGATCGGCACACAGATGTCGGTCACATACCCGCTTGCACCGGGGCGGAGCGCCTGCATCGCATAGTAAAGATCGTGCCGCGCGGCCCAGAGACGGTTACGCGCCTCGGTCTCGACCGCCCATTGGAACGCCTCGCCCCCATGTTCTGCGGCCAGCGCGCGCAGAGTCTCGGCCTGCTCGGCCACGCTGGCCGCCGAGCCATGAAACTCCAGGAACAACGTCGGCTTTTCGGGCATCGAGAAGCCCGCATGGGCGTTGAAGCCGCGGATCGACAGGGCGTCCAGCAGTTCGATCCGGGCGATTGGCACGCCCGATTGGATCGTCTCGATCACCGTCGCCACCGCCGCGTCGATCGAGGGAAAGGCACAGGTCGCCGCCGAGATCGCCTCGGGCTGTCCGGCCAGGCGCAGCGTCAGCTCGGTGATGATGCCGAGCGTACCCTCCGAGCCGACGAAGAGCCGCGTCAGGTCATAGCCGGCCGAGGATTTGCGTGCTCTGCTGCCAGTGCGGATCACCCGCCCATCGGCCAACACGACCTCCAGCGCCAGCACCGCCTCGCGCATTGTGCCATAGCGCACCGCGCAGGTGCCGGAGGCCCGGGTGGCCGCCATCCCGCCGAGCGACGCATCAGCCCCGGGGTCGACGGGGAAGAAAAGGCCGGTATCGCGCAGATCGCCGTTCAGCTGGCGCCGCCTGACGCCGGGCTGAACAACCGCATCCATGTCGGCGGCATTCACCGCCAGAACTTGGTCCATTCGCCCGAAATCCAGGCTGAGACCCCCTGCCACCGGGATCACGTGCCCCTCGAGCGAGGTGCCGGTGCCCCAGGGGACGATGGGGCAGCCGTGGTCGTTGCAGATGCGCGCGGCCGCGGCGACCTCGCCGGTATCGAGCGGCCAGGCGACGGCATCGGGCAGGTGGGGCGTGTGGTGGGCTTCGTCGCGCCCGTGCTCGGCCCTCAGCGCCTCCGAGCGGGTCATGCGCGCGCCGAAGACCTCGCCGAGGGCGATGAGCGCGGTGTCGATGCTCACTGATGCTCTCCCACTCAGAACTGCGCTGCGTGCGACGCTACACGACGGAGGCCCAGAGAGGCAAAGTGGATGCGTCGGCGACAGGCCCTGCTTGGCTGCCCCCTATCTTAGGGCAGGGCTGGCGGGGCCCGGCCGCCCTGCCTTAGGGTAGGGCGCATGGCAGGCAGCAGCGGGACAGGGGCGATGGCGATGGATGCGGAGCGGATCGAAGCGGCACCGATCGTCACCTCGGTCCAGACCGTCCAGCCGGATTGGATCGACTACAACGGCCACATGAACGTGGCTTATTACACCCTCGCCTTCGACCGCGCGTTGGATGAGGTCTACGATATCTGGGGCGTCGGCCCGGCACTCATTCCGACGCACAACATGGGACCGATGGCGCTGCAGACGCAGATCCATTACCTGGCCGAGCTGCTGGAGGGCGATGCCTTCCACGCCGAATGCATCCTGCTCGACTGCGACCACAAGCGCGTGCATGTGGTGATGACGATGATCGCCGAAACGACCGGCGCGCCGGCCGCGATCTACGAGACGCTGTCGACTAATGTGGATCTCGGCCAGCGCCGCTCGGCCCACTACCCGCCCGAGATCGCGGCCCGTCTTGCGGCGTGGCAGAGGGCACAGGCGGATCTGCCGCGTCCTGCACAGGTTGGCAAAAGCATCGCGATCCGTCGCCGCTGACCCGGCTGATGCGTGCCTTTGCGCAACGAAAGCGTCTCAAATGCACGTGATGGCAATCCCTTTCGCCCCGTTTTCAGCGGGCGGGGTTTGCGGAGCGGCATCAGCATCCTAGCCTATCCGCCACGCGTGATATGCGGTCGTTCAATCCATGGCGGGGCGGATGGGCGGTACGAGAGCAGGGGGGGCGCCAAAGCGCGGCGGCATCGGGGCCGTCTCGCGCCATCTCGCCACGCGCTATCTCGCGCTGATCCGCCTCGCCGGGCGCCGCATGACAGTGCGCAGCCTTCGCAACAAAGTCCCCTTTCTGGGCCTCGCGCTGCTGATCGGTGTGGCCACCGGTTTTGTCGTGACGGCCTTTCGCTTGGCCATCGCAACGCTGGAGGAGTTCTTCTACGGCGCGCCCGAAGCCGAGATCCATTCCTACGCGGCTGAGCTACCCTGGTATCTGGTGCTGCCGGTCCCGGTGATCGGCGGTCTGATCGTGGGCCTCTTGCTCGCGCGCTTCACGCCAGACGGCAAGGCGCGCGGTGTCGCCGACGTCATCCGCGCCTCGGCGGTGGGGCGGGGGCGCATCGACCGGGGGCCGGGCATCGCCTCGGCCATGGCGGCGCTCGTCACGCTCTCGACCGGCGGCTCGACGGGGCGCGAGGGGCCCGCCGTCCACCTTGGCGCGGTGATCGCCTCATGGGTATCGGATCGGCTGCGCCTCGGGGCGGTGTCGGCGCGCGATATCCTGGGCTGTGCGGCGGCGGCCGCGGTGTCGGCCAGTTTCAACGCACCTCTGGCGGGCGCGCTTTTCGCGCAGGAGGTGGTGCTGCGCCATTTCGCGCTGCACGCCTTCGGCCCCATCGTCATCGCCTCGGTCACGGCGACGGTGGTCAGCCGGCTGCATCTCGGCAATGTCACCGAGTTCGAGCTGCCGCCCAACACCATCGGCTTCTACACCGAGCTGCCGGCGTTCATGCTGCTCGGCGCGCTCGCGGGGCTGACCGCCGTGGTGATGATGCGCGCGGTCTTTTTTGCCGAGAGGATCGGCGACCGTGTGCAGCAGGCGACGGCCATGCCGATCTGGCTGCGCCCCGCCGTGGCGGGCCTGCTGCTCGGGTTCATCGCGCTGACGTTCCCGCATATCATCGGCGTCGGCTACGAGACGACCAACCGCGCGCTGACCAGCCAGGTCACGTTCTGGGGCGCGGTTATCCTCGTCACGGTCAAGATCGTCGCCGTGGCGATCACACTTGCCGGGCGCATGGGCGGCGGGGTGTTCTCGCCCTCGCTGATGGTCGGTGCACTGCTCGGTACGGCCTTCGGCTCGGTCGCCATTGCGCTGGTCCCCTCGGTGGAGGGTAGCCAGGGGCTCTATGCCCTCGCCGGGATGGGAGCGGTCGCGGCGGCGGTGCTCGGTGCGCCGATCTCTTCCACGCTGATCATCATCGAGCTGACCGGCGACTGGCAGGCGGGCATGGCCGTGCTCGTCAGTATCGCGATCGCCTCTGCCGTGGCCGACCGGATGGTCGAACGGTCGTTCTTCCTCACCCAGCTCGAGCGTCAGGGCCTGCATCTCGCCGACGGGCCACAGGGCTATCTCGCCTCGACCAAGAAGGTTGCCGACATCATGCGCCCCCGCGGCCATCCCGAGTGTGCCAGCGACGAGGCGTGCTGGGCCCTGCATGGGGAGGGTGCCTGGCTTGCGCGAAGCGAAACGTTGGAGGACGCGCTGGCACGGATGAAGAAAGGCAACCGCCCCTTCCTACCCGTGCTCAGGCGTCAGACCGATACCGAGGTGCCGCCCGAACTGGTGGGCGCGCTCTTCCTCACCGATGCGCTCCGCTCCTATGCGGACCTGCTGGAGGAAGAACTGCGCGAGGAACACACCTGAGCCGAGCGATCAGCAAACGTCCCAGTGCCTTGGACCGTTCCGTTCCACATACCGCCCGGCAGGTGACCCGCTCAGCCGATGGCGGCCAAGCGGCGGCGGGCGGCGGCGACACCCTGCTCACGCGCGATCTTACGCGCGGCAATCTCCATCGCCCTCTGTCTCTCGGCCCGCTGGCGGAGCCATCGCCCGATCACCATGCAGGTGCTGAAAAACAGAACCAGCGCGAAGATCGCGAACAAGATGAACATCGAGTCGAGAAACGGCATCAGTTCGAGTGTCGCCACCCACTCCACGAACCGCTCATACAGCGTCGGATCCTGGCCGGGTGCATACTCGTGATCGACACCCAGATCTGCCAATGACTTCGCCATGCCACACCTCCAAGCACATCTTTCGAATGCACGTAGAGGTAGCAGGATTCGCGCGGCGGTACACTAAGCGGTGAGGCTGAGGCCCCGGAAAACGCATAATAATGCCGCCTTCCGGCCGCCTGGTGAAGACCTGCTGCTGGCAGGAGGCGCCAAGGCGCGGCGCTCTGCACCGATCCTGAGGCCCTGTGTGAGGCTGGAAGAGGCGCCAGAAGCGGGCCCTCAGAGGATCTCGACGGCCATTCTCTCGGCATCGAAGGCCACAAACCCGGCGATCGCCTCCATCCCGGCGATGGGTGTGGCGTAAGACCAGGCGGCGTCGCGGATCGGCTGCGATTTGCCCATGACATGGAAGTATTCCGCCTCGCCCTTGTGCGGGCAGGTCGTCCTTTTGTCCGACGCCTCGAGGAAGGCCATGCCGGCATCATTCCGGGGCAGGTAGTGCACTGGCGCATAGCCCTCTTCCAGCAGGGTGAGCGCCGCCGTGCTTTCGGCGATCACGGCGCCGCCGGCGCGGACGACCACCGTGCCCACGGTGGGCTGGATCTCGATCTTCGCCATGGTTCTTCACTCCCTCTACGCGCCCGGTTCAGCCGCGACACCCCCCAAGACGGGGCGTGCGGCAGCCCTACGACACAGCTTCGACAATCCTCTGGTCCGGCCGGAGACGCTGTTACCCGCCTTCTAGCCGAGCTTGGCGCAGGCGTCAGCCAGCCATGCCGCGGTTTCCGGATCCTGGGCGACCAGCGGCTCGATCTCGGCCCGCACGCGGGCGTGATAGGCGTCGAGCCAGGCAATCTCATCGGCATCAAGCAGCGCGATGTCGATCAGGCGTCGGTCTATCGGTGCCAGCGTCAGCGTCTCGAAACCCAGCATCGCCCGGTCGCCGCCCACCGGCACCGAGGGCTCGACCACGGCTACGAGGTTCTCGATCCTGATACCCCAGGCGCCTTGGCGGTAGCAGCCCGGCTCGTTCGACAGGATCATACCGGGTCTGAGCGCCACGTCGCCCGAGCGCCTGGCGATGCCCGCCGGCCCTTCGTGCACGTTGAGATAGGCGCCCACGCCATGGCCCGTGCCGTGATCGTAATCGAGCCCGGCCCGCCAGAGCGCCGCCCGCGCCAGCGGGTCGAGATCGCGCCCCGCCAACCCTTTCGGCCAGCGCGCCAGGCTGAGCGCGATCATGCCTTTGAGCACCAGTGTGAAGGCCCGGATCGCCGCAGGATGAGCGCCGCCGTCCCCCCCGGCGCCCGTGGCCAGTGTCCGCGTGATATCGGTCGTGCCGTCGCGATACTGCCCGCCGCTGTCGACCAGCAGAACCTCGCCCGGCGTGATCGCCCGGTCCGTGTCGGTGGTCACGCGGTAATGCACGATCGCCCCATTGGGTCCGCTCCCCGAGATCGTGTCGAAGGACAGATCGACGAGCGCCCTGGTGTCGCGCCGCGCCTGTTCGATCCGGCGCGCGACGTCGATTTCGCTCAGCCTCTTGCCCGCTTTCAGGTCACGGTCGAGGGCCGCGAGGAAGCCGCAGACCGCCGCCCCGTCGCGCCGATGGGCCTTGCGCATGCCCTCCAATTCGGCCGCGTTCTTGATCGCCTTTGGCAAGGTGCAGGGATCGCGGCCGAGATCGGGCACCGCGCCGCCACGCTCCAGCGCACCGACCAGCGCGACCGGACAACTGTCGCGGTCGATGCGCACTTTCTTGCCGGAGAGTAGAGGCACCTCATTGCCGGTACCGTCGAGCGCCGCCAACAGGCCCGACATCTCGTGCAGGCTGACCGCGCCCCCGATCGCATCGAGCGTCGCCGCGCTCATCTGGCTCTCCGGGTCCTGCAGGAACAGCATCACCCTCTCGTCGGCGCCGAGGATCGCGAAGGACAGCGTGACCGGGCTGCGGGCGATATCGCTGCCGCGGATGTTCAAAAGCCAGGCGATGTTGTCGGGCAGGCTGAGCACGGCGGCTACCATGTCGTCGTCGCGCAGCGCCTTTGCCAGCCGCGCGATCTTCTCCGATGCCTTCTCCCCCGCAAGTTCCAGCGGATGGTTGGTGATGGCCGCGGCGGGGCGGGGCGGCCGGTCGGTCCAGGCCGCGTCGATCGGGTTGGTGTCGAGGAGCATCGGCATCTCGCCAAGCGCCTTGGCATAGCGCTCCACCTCGGCCGGTGGGTGCAGCCAGGGGTCGATCGCCAGCCGCTCACCAACGCTAAGCCGCCCTTTCAGCCAGTCCGCGGGCGAGGTCTCCTGACTAGGCACAATCGTCACGGCATCGGTGTCGATCTCGCTGGCCGCCTGCAGGGTGTAGCGCCCGTCCACGAAAAGCGCGGCCTCGCTCGCGGTCACGACCGCCAGCCCGGCCGATCCGGTGAACCCCGTCAACCAGGCCAGCCGTTCGTCGCAGGGGGCCACCGTCTCGCCGTTGTGCGCGTCGCGGCGCGGCACCAGGAATGCCGACACGCCCGAAGCCGCCAACGCGCGCCGCACGGCAGCGATCCGCTCGGCGCTTTCCGCGCTGCTGCCGCGCCGTTCGAATACCTGAAACATCGGGCCGATCCTCCGCGCTCGCTCACCCACCGTCATGCGGCGTCGGGGCCGACACCATCAAGCCTGTCGGCCCCTCGCGATGCCTCAACGCGCCGTGATGAGACCCGATGCCGCGAGGCGCCTTGGCCAGTCTTCGGGGAAGGCGAGCCAGCGCCCGGCCGTGTCGGCCAGTTCACCAGGTGAAAAACCGAGGAGCGCGACGGCTCGCCGACCGGCCGCGTCCTCGAAGTAGAAACGGGTCGCCAGCCGTCCGCGCCGATAGCCGACCGGCACCGCGATGCCCGGCAGCACGATCTCCTCGCGATTCGCGGAAAGCGCGAGGAATGCCCGCCCGCGCGCGTCTTTGGCGATTCGTCCGATAACTCCGTCGACACTTCTGATGAGTATTGTGCCATCGGGAGCGTCGGTTGCGACCAGCAGGTCATCCAGCCCCAGAAAATCCGCCCGAAGCCTGAGCGCGATGCTGGCCGCATAGCCTGCCTCGTCGCTCGGAATCGTCAGGATGTCGTTCACCGCGATGATCTCACAACCGCAGTCCTCGCCCTCAGGAAGAGTGGCAAGGAGTTCCAAACAGCCATCGAGGGCCGAGATGACCGCATCTGAGACCGTTGCACCCGGCATGGTTGTTGAAACGGTCATGGCCGGGCAAAATTGGGAGGGATTTCCGCGTGCTAGGGCGCGCGGGGTATCCATGGCGAGAAAGCGTCTGCCGTCTTGGTTTTGCGTCAGAAGCGGTACAGCGGCGAGCTGTTCGCGGCGCCAACCGGGGCGGCGCAATAGCGTTTCCGCATCAAGTCGTGATGCACGTCGGGCGATGTTGGTAACTTCTCGTTCACCTTTCACCGAGAGGTTAACGCCGGAGCGTGAGAGTACGACCGAACTGGTCACCGTGCCGGTGGTGTTGGGGGTTCCACCTGGTGTCGCGCAGGCCGCGACCAGGACAGCCGTCAGCATGGCCCCGACGACGCGTCGAGAGGTCGAAAACCGGGTTTGGGCAGGTGATCGGATCATCGTGGTCTCGATTGTGAGTTGTCGCGCACTGGACATCGTGCCCGTGCGCACCAGAAAAGCGAGGGGACACCATGTCTGCGGTTGGTAGCCACAGCCGGTTCGGGGGGCGCGGGTTGGCCGAAGTGCGCGAAGAAGCTGGCGAGACGATCACGGGCCGGGTCAAATGGTACGACGCGGTGAAGGGCTATGGTTTCGTCGTGCCCGACAACGGCGGTGGCGATGTCATGGTCCACGCCTCCTGCGTGCGCAACTTCGGGATCACCACACTGCCAGAAGGCGCCGAGGTCACTCTGGTGACGACGATGGGCGCGCGCGGCCTGCATGCGCAAGAGTTGGTGGAGGTCGACCAGACCACCGCGATGCCGCTGCAAGAGCCGCTCGCCGCGGGCAGCCAGATGGGGCCGCGCCCCACCGACCTGCTCAATCCCGAGGTCGAGCTGAGCCCGTTGATGCCAGCGCGCGTCAAATGGTTCGACAAGCAGAAGGGCTTTGGCTTCGTCAACGTCTTCGGCATCTCCGACGACGTCTTCGTGCACATGGAGATCGTGCGGCGTTGCGGCTTCCCCGACCTGTCCTCGGGCGAGGGCATGGCCGTGCGGACCTTTAAGGGCCCGCGCGGTCTCATGGTCGCAGAGCTGAAGCTCTGGGAGACGGGCGCCGAGGAAGCCGAAGCGAAGGCGGAGTTGCCCCGCTGATGATGTCACGGGTCGGGTCACGGGTGAGCGCGCCCTGCGCGCCCGCCGCGACTGGCCCACCCGAGACTGCGCCCGTTTTCACTGCGCCCGTTTTCACTGCGCCCGTCTCAACTGTATCCGGTGTGGGCTTGCGCCGCCCGGAGACGCGGCGCTTGTGGTTCTTGGGCGCGATCATCGGGCTGGCGCTCGCTGTGCCGCCCGCGACGGGACAAACGGTCGACAGTCTCGCCGCCAGAGCGGATCGGCTGGCGATTTGCGGCAGCCAGACGGTCACGATCTTCGCCGGCGATGGCCCGGCCGCTCCGCCGACATACCGCGTCGAATTGGCGCTCACGCCCGAAGAACAGCGTCGCGGCCTGATGTTTCGTGAGCGGATGGATGCCGATGCCGGGATGCTGTTCGTCTTCGATCAACCCCGCGAAGCGAGCTTTTGGATGCGCAACACCTTTATCCCGCTCGACATCATTTTCATCGACACTGCCGGGCGGGTACTGAATGTGGGCGAGGGCGTGCCCTTCTCCGAGGCTTCGGTCCGCAGCGAGGGCGTCGCGGGCGCGGTGCTGGAGCTGAACCGCGGTCAGGCCGAGGCGCATGGTATCGGGCCGGGCGCCCAGCTTTTGCATCCGGCCTTCCGCGCGGCACCCGGCGACTTTCGCTGCCCGCCAGCCGCGCCCTTTACCGATTGACCGCCGCGGCAGGCGCCCGATCCAACCAGATGTGCTTGTGGTCGGGCCGCCGCTCGGCTAGGTCCGCCGCCACGGGGTGTAGCGCAGCCTGGTAGCGCGTCGGTTTTGGGTACCGAAGGTCGTGGGTTCGAATCCCGCCGCCCCGACCAGCCATCCGCAATCCGATGCAACTCCGGACGCATCTGAGCCGAGCGGGCGCTGCTATCGACCCCACCAACCTGGGCATGTCCCGGACATGAAACAGTGACCCCAGCAAGCGGTAGGGCGGTCTTTTGCGCGCTCAGGGGCGATCGAGGCCACCTAGCGTCGGCAGCATCCAGAGCGTGCAATCGGGATCGGTCAGCGAGGTTCCGGTCAGCATGCCGTCCTCGATCTTTACCGCGTAGTCCCAGCCACCGCTGCGGTTGCGCAGCTCGAACCCACCGTCATCGGTCGCGATCACATCGGCAAACTCGGGGTTTCGCTGGGTGCGGTAGTTCCGGAGGTCGCCGACGCGCTGGCCGCCAAGCGCGCCGATATCCCAGAACAGCGCCCAGCCGCGCCCGTTGCCTGGACAGATCATCATGCCTCCCCAGGCACCATCGATATCGCCTGCGGCCGACGCCCCGGCGGCGGGCTGGCCACCGGCGCCGCTGCCCGCAAGCTGGGCGAGGGCAGGCGATGCGCTGAGGAGGACGGTCATGAGACCGAGGAGGCAGTAAGCACGAAGACTGCGCATGGTCGTCCTTTTGATAGCGGTCGAACATCCTGGAGCAGCGGTCTGGCCCCAGCTTTAAAATGCATGCGTGATCTATCAAAGCGCAAGCTGGTCGACAACGCCGCCTCAGAGGGTGCCGGCGGCATCACGTCAGCCAGGGAGCGGGATCGGCCGTTTACTCCAACTCATCGCCACCGCGGACCAGCGCCTCGTCGATATCGTGACCAAGAGGCATCGCCATGGTGAAGCTCGCCGCCCCCTGCGGCGCGCCCCGTTCGCGATAGGGGGTGCGGCCGAAATGGGCGCGGTAGCATTTGGAGAAATGCGAGGGCGAAGTGAAGCCGCAGGCGAGCGCCACGTTGATCACCGTCAGGTCGGTCTGCAGGAGCAAGTGGCGCGCCTTCTCCAGCCTCAGCTCCATGTAATAGCGCTTGGGGCTGCGGTTCAGGTAGCGCCGGAACAGCCGCTCCAGCTGGCGGGTCGACATGCCGACATCGCGGGCGAGCTCCGCCGGGCTGATCGGCTCCTCGGTCGAGCGTTCCATCCGCTGGATGATTTCGATCAGCTTGGGATGGCGGACGCCGATCCGGGCGGGCACCGACAAACGCTGCTCATCGTTCTCCGAACGGACCGGCATATGCAGCAGCTGATCGGCCACGGTCGATGCCGTGTCCTGCCCATGCTGGCCAGCGATCAACTGCAGCATCATGTCCGTCGCAGCACTGCCGCCGGCGCAGGTGAACAGCCGATCCTCGATCACATAAAGCAAGTTCTCGACCGCGAGTTCGGGGAAGTCCTCGGCGAAGGCGGCGAGGTTTTCCCAGTGGATCGTGCACCGCCGCTCGCCGATCAGCCCGGCGCGCGCCAGCACAAAGGTGCCGGTGCAGAGCGCGCCGAGCCGCATGCCGCGCCGAGCCTCGCGCCTCAGCCAGGTGACGACCGGGCGCGAGGCGGCCGCTTCCAGCTTGGCGCCGCCGCAGACCACGATCGTGCTGCCGCGGCCGAGCTCCGGCAGCGGGCCGTCGACGCTGACCGGCACGCCGTTGGAGCAGGTCACCGCCGCACCGTCAGCCGACACGGTCGACCAGGCATAGAGCTCGCGGCGCGAGACGCGGTTGGCGAGCCGCAGCGGCTCCAGCGCCGCGGCGAAGGCGATCATCGAGAAGGCGGGCGACAGCAGAAACACGAAATGGCTTGGCTTGGCAGCCGACCCGCCCGGCGCTCCGGCGGTGCTGCTGACGCTCGGCGCGGTTGCCATGGGCGCCGGACCTCCCTGCTGGCCACCTGTCGGGTGGCGTTTCGCGATCTTCGACGCTGCGGCGATCGGGAGTGTCGCGTCAAGCGCCGCAAGTCGGGACAACTGCCGGGCGACACGGCGCCGAGGTCAGCGCAGCGTCTGCGCGAATTTCCGGGCCGGCGTCCGCTATTCGGAAGGGATGGCCACACTGCGGTGGAGCCGTTATGAGACCGCTGTTCGCAACCGTTTCCCCCGAGGATCACGATGACCAAGGCATGGAGTCCCACGAGCTGGCGCAATCACACCGGTCTGCAGATGCCGGAATATACCGAAGCTTCGAAGCTGTCGGACGTGCTGGGCCGTCTTTCGGGGTATCCGCCGCTGGTCTTTGCTGGCGAGGCCCGGCGCCTGCGGGCGCGCTTGGCCGATGTGGCGGAGCGTCGTGCTTTCCTGCTCCAGGGCGGCGACTGCGCCGAGGCGTTCTCGGATTTCCGCGCCGATCCGGTGCGCGACACCTTCCGCGTGATGCTGCAGATGGCCGTCGTGCTGACCTTCGCCGCCCGCGTGCCGGTGGTGAAGGTCGGGCGCATGGCCGGCCAGTTCGCCAAGCCGCGCTCGGCGCCGAGCGAGACGGTGGAGGGGGTCGAGCTGCCGTCCTACCGCGGTGACATCATCAACGGCTTCGACTTCACGCCCGAGGCGCGGATCCCCGATCCCGAGCGGATGATCCAGGCCTACATGCAGTCGGCCGCGACGCTGAACCTGCTGCGCGCCTTCGCGACCGGCGGTTTCGCCGATATGCACCGAGTAAGCGCCTGGAACCTCGACTTCGTCTCGGGCGGCCCGCAGACCGAGCATTACAAGGAGATGGCCGAGCGGATCGAGACCGCGGTCAGCTTCATGGATGCCTGCGGCCTGACACCCCAGACCTCCGAGACGCTGCGCCAGGTGGAGTTCTACACGAGCCACGAGGCATTGCTGCTGCCCTATGAGGAAGCGCTGACCCGGATCGACAGCACCACCGGCACGCATGTCGCGGGCTCGGGCCATATGATCTGGATTGGCGACCGCACGCGTCAGCCAGACGGCGCGCATGTCGAGTTCTGCCGCGGCGTGATCAACCCGATCGGGCTGAAATGCGGCCCGTCGCTCGAGGCTAATGAGCTGATCCGCCTGATCGACATCCTGAACCCCAATAACGAGGCGGGCCGCGTGACGCTGATCTGCCGCACCGGGGCGGGCAAAGTGGCCCAGCACCTGCCGCACTGGATCCGCGCGGTGGAGCGTGAGGGCAAGCGCGTGGTCTGGTCCTGCGACCCGATGCACGGCAACACGATCAAATCGAACGGCGGCTACAAGACCCGCCCCTTCGACAAGGTGTTGTCGGAGGTGCGCGAGTTCTTCGACGTCCACGATGCCGAGGGCACCTATGCGGGCGGCGTGCATTTCGAAATGACGGGCGCCGATGTGACCGAATGCACGGGCGGCGCCTACGAGATCACGCCCGAGCAGTTGGCGAGCCGCTATCACACCGCCTGCGATCCGCGGCTGAATGCGAGCCAGTCGCTGGAGCTGGCCTTCCTGCTGGCCGAAAACCTCGCACGGGTCGTGCCGCCGGCCAGGCAGGTCGCCATCGGCGAGTAATCGCGGTCTTAAAAGGGGCTGTGGGGTGCCCGTTGTTCTTACGGCCCCGCGCGAGCGGGGCCTTTCCGATGCCGATCTCTCGGTCGCAGCGCGTGCGCTGGCCGGCGAGGTGCGCCGTCTGGGCCCTGCCTCCGCTGAGATCATGCTGGAGAGCGTGCTGCCGCCTGCCCTGGAGGCGGTGGCCGCCCTGCTGCCAGGGATCGACGTGAATGCCGTGCCTGCCGTCGGGCGGCGCAAGCGCCTCCTGGTCGCAGATATGGACAGCACGATTATCCCGGTCGAATGCATCGATGAACTGGCCGATCTGGCCGGTGTCGGTGCCGAGGTCGCCGCGGTGACCGGGCGCGCGATGCGGGGCGAGCTTGATTTCGACGGGGCACTGGAGGCGCGTGTTGCGCTGATGGCCGGCGCCGATGCTGGGTTGATCGACCTGGTGCTGGCGGAGCGGATCACCCTCAACCCAGGCGCCCGCACGCTGGTGGCCACCATGGCAGCGCATGGCGCCCACACCATGCTGGTCTCGGGCGGCTTCACCGCCTTCGCCGGCCCGGTGGCCGGGCGCGCGGGCTTTGCCGAGGTGCGGGCCAACACGCTCGGCATCGCCGACGGGCGGCTGAGCGGGAGCGTTGGCTTGCCGATCCTCGGCCGGGAGGCGAAGCTCGAGGCGATGGACGGGGCACTTGCGGCACGAGGGTTGTCGACGGCGGATGCCCTGGCTGTCGGCGATGGGGCAAACGATCTCGCCATGGTGCGCTCGGCCGGCCTCGGCGTCGCCTTCCGCGCCAAGCCCGCCCTGGCCGCCGAGGCCGATGCGCGGATCGAGCATGCCGGGCTCGACGCGTTGCTGGCTTTGCAGGGATATGCAGAAGGCGAGATCGTGACTCAGACGGCGTGAGCGCGCCCTGGGGAGCGGCGTCCTGATCGGGTTTCGGTGGGTGGGCCCGACACTGCACCGTTGTTGAGGTGAGTCCATCGCGGTGGGGTTAAACCCCACCCTACCGTCGGTTTCGACCGGCGCGAAGTCCGAGAGCGTAGGGTGGGGTTCAACCCCACCACCAAGTAGAAGAGAGCCCGACAACCCCATCGGATCCGACCGGTATGAGGTCCGATAGCGTGGGCTCGGGTTCACCCCGCCGCCGCGACTGACGGCCCTTAGAACCCTCCCAAGCGCCGCCAAACCAACGCGACGTCCCTTATCGCCAGAAGCGGATCCCGGCTTCCTGGATCAGGCTCTCGGAATAGAGGCTCGCGACCTCCTCGCCATACCCGTTGTAGAGCTCGGTCGGCACACGCTCATCGGTCCCGAGCATGCGTTCGGTGGCCTGTGACCAGCGCGGATGGTCGACCTTCGGGTTCACATTGGCCCAGAAGCCGTACTCGCTCGCCTGCAGTTCCTCCCAGAACGAGACCGGCCGCTCGTCGGTGAAGGTGATGCGGGTGATCGACTTGTTGTGTTTGAAACCGTATTTCCACGGCACGTGCAGGCGCATCGGCGCGCCGAACTGTTCGGGCAGCACTTTGCCATAGGCGCCCATCACCATGAAGGTCAGATGGTGCGCCGCCTCATCCATCGTCAGCCCCTCGATATAGGGCCAGGGGTACCAGTGCTGGCGCTGGCCGCGGGCGATGCCGGGGTCGAGGAAGCTCTCGAAGCGCACGTATTTCGCGCCGGAGAGCGGCTTCGCCTTGTCCATCAGCGCCGAGAGCGGGAAGCCGATCCACGGCACGACCATCGCCCAGGCCTCGACGCAGCGGTGGCGGGTGATCCGCTCCTCCATCGGCATCTGGGCCAGCAGGTCCTCGGCGCCGATCTTCATCTCCTCCTCGACCATGCCGTCGATGCGCACGGTCCAGCCATCGGTGTCGAGCGCCTGCGCCGCTTCGTAGATCTGCTTGTGGCTGCCGAATTCGTAGAAGTTGTTGTAGGTCGAGGCGACCTCGCCATCGGTGACCGGCCGGCCCGCATCGGCATAGGCCGGGTTCAGGCCCGGCTTCGGCGTGAAGGGGGTATCGGGCGCCGGCATGCCGCTTTGGCGCGCGGCGATCTCTTCGGGCGTGGGCTCGGCCATGGCAGGGCGACCGTTGGACCCGGTGCCGAGCGCTGCGAGCGCGGCCACGGCCGCCACCCCGCCGCCGCCCGCTAGGATCGCCCGGCGGTTCCAAAAGACGCTCTCGGGCGTCGTATCACGCTCAGCGCTCATCCAGCGCGGCCGAAACAGGCGCTTCATCGCTACTCCTCCCAGCAAACCCTCGCAGAGATGATGTTTCTGCCGTGGAATGCCAGCTTTAGGGAGCCGCGCATTTGGGTTCCGCGGTCACACCTCGGTCATCGGCGGCAATATTGTGGCAAGAGGCACCCGGTTTTTGCAGAATTCGCAAAAAAACGCCGGGCGCGAGGCCCGGCCGAGTCAACAGGGAGGTATCACAACCTGAGCAATCGCTTGCTCAGTTCAAGAATTAGGCCCAGTGCTGCGGCGCGACAAGCCTACGAAAGTCGGCGGATGGGCAATCCCGTCATGCTAAAGGTGCATGCCTCGCCGTTTTTCCACGTGGTGATAGCGCCTCAACCTCCGAGAGTACGAAATCGCGAAAGGCAAGCACCCGTTGCGAATGGCGCAGCTCTTCGGGGTAAACGAACCACACCGTGATCGGCTCGCTCGCCTCCTCCGGCAGCACGTGGACAAGCTCGGGATTGTCCCGGGTCAGATAGTCGGGCAGGAGCGCGACGCCGAGATGGTTGAGCGCGGCCTTCAGGACGCCGAAATAGCTGTTCATCCGCAGGTCGATGCCGCCCCCCGACAGGCCGAGCTTGTCGAGGAACTCCGCCGCCTGGCGTGGTTGTGGTGCCGTGGCGCTAAAGGCGAGCACGCGGTGATCGGCCAGCGCCGCCACGCTGTCGGGCAGGCCATGGCGGTCGAGGTACTCCTTGGTGGCGTAAAGGCGCATCACCGCATTCATCAGGGGGCGACGGATCAGCTCGGCCTGATTGGGTGAGACGAGCCTGATGGCCACGTCTGCCTCGCGCATCGGCAGATCTAGCACGCTCTCGGTCAAGATCAGCTCGACCTTGAGGCTGGGATGCGCATCCATCAGCCGCGCCAGCCGGGGGGCGAGCCAGAGTGTGCCGAAACCCGCCGTCGTCGTGACCCGCAATTCGCCGAACACCGCGTCCTTGGCATCTCGGATGCGCGCCGCGGCCGAGGTCAGGCTTTTGGCGATGGTCTTCGTGGTCTCGTACAGGATCTCGCCCTGTTCGGTCAGCAACAGGCCGCGCGCGTGGCGGTGGAACAGCGTGGCCTGCAGCTGTAACTCCAACCCACGGATCTGCCGGCTGATTGCGGACTGGCTGAGATGCAGCTGATCGCCCGCATGGGTCAGGCTGCCCGCATCGGCCACGGCGTGAAACACCCGCAGCTTGTCCCAGTCGATCATCGCCCTGCCTTTCCCTGCCTGTCGACCTTGTGTGCCCTTGTCGCTTGTGGGCGGTGGCCTTGGCCGATTATACCGCGGCCATGGTGATGCACATCCCTCTTGCGCGGGCTTTTCGCATGCTCGCTGCCATTATGCTGGCCGCCGTGCTGATGCCGGCCCTACCGGCGATCGCGCAGACCGGGCTGGAGGGGCGATCGCTGCGCGGTCTGGACGAAGCCAATGGTGCCCGTCTCGATATCGGCCGCAGGGGCGGCAACGGTGTCGTCGAGGGCACGCTGCAGATCGACGGCCGTCGCTTGCCCTTCGCGGCACGCGTAGTGGATGGCGGTCTCTCCGGCCTGATGGCACGCGGCGGGGGAGAGAGCCAGCTGAGGCTCGATCCGCTGCCCTTCGGCGCGATCATGACGCTGATCCCCGTCGCGGCCGATGGCACCCTCGCCAATCAACAGGCCGAGATCCTGACCTTCGCACGCGCCGATGTCAGCCTCCCGACCCTGCCCGAGGGGTTTGTCCTGCCGCCTCAACCCGGCGTCGTGCGCTTTGCCCCGGTCGGGTTTCTGCGCAGTTACGCGTTCTGGCCGCCCGACGGCGTGGCGGTGGGATATGCAGCGCTCGCGCCGCGCCACCGCACGATGATCGGGCTTTTCCCGTCGGTGCAGCTCGACATCATCTGGAAGCTCTGTCTCGCACCTGCCGGCGTGGCCGCTGCGGATCGTGCCCTGTCGCTGGCGCGGAGCGGGCAGGGGGTAGACTGCCGCGACGTGCTCTCGGTCATTGCCACGCTGCAGCGGAACGGCCGTTTCGCGGGTTACAAGGCCGATGTCGAAGAGGCCCGCAGCCGGGTGGAGCGCGCGGTGCGCTGCGCCGAGTACTTCGTGGAGACGAAGGCGACCTGTGATGCGGCCGGTCGCGACATGAGCGCTGCTGCGCTCTCGCTCGAAACCGCGGCGACAGTGCTCGATCGCTATCGCTGATCGACATCGGACACCGACGGCCGCTAGTCGACGGGCTGCTCCGGTCGCCACGTCGTACGCCGGGGAACACTCGGCCTTCAATCAACCGACAATGACCGGCGCGGCTTAGCCACGTCGGTCATAGCCCATCAGTCAGCCTGCGCCGATCCGCGCGTCAGCGCTGATGATGCAGGGTGCGGCGGTTCTTGCTACCCCAATCCTCGATCCAATCGAGCACCGGGCGCAGAGCCTCACCCTTCGGCGTGATGCGATACTCGAGCCGGCGCGCACCACTGTGCACGGGGCGCTTTTCGAGGATCCCTTCATCGACGAGACGGGCAAGGCGGTTGGACAGGATGTTCCGGGCCACACCGAGACGACGCTGGAAGGTGTCGAAACGGGTGATGCCCCTGAGAGCCGCCCAGACGATCAACAGCGTCCAGCTGTCGCCGATCTGCCTGACCGCGTCGGTCATGGCGGAGATTTCAGCCTGTTCGAGGTCGGCCATTAGCATTACTCCTGGCGATATCGCCCTTCGGATATCGCTTCCATAGCATGGAATATCCAGTCATGCCGTCTCATTGCGCAACTCGAAGCGATAATCGTGATCACCGTGTCTTGTTGCGGCATTCCCTGAAACACTCCTGATGTGTCAATCAAAGCTGACAATTCAAATGTCGCAGCAACACGACACCGAATCAAGCCTGACGGGCCGCGTCATCATGATTTCCGGTGCTTCCAGTGGCTTAGGCGAACACTTCGCAGCGCTACTTGATGCTTGCGGTGCCCGGCTTGCAGTTGCAGCAAGGCGAATTGATTCGCTCATGAAGCTCTCATGCGTGGCCGAAGGCCGGGCCATGGCCATCGCCATGGATGTTACAGACCGCGGCGCGGTGGCAGAGGCGATTGATCAAATCGGCGACCGATTCGGCCGGATCGACGGCCTGGTGAACAATGCCGGCATCGCCTGGGGCGGCAGGGCGCGCGACATGCCGGGCGCGGCGTGGGACCGGGTGATCGCCACCAACCTGACCGGTGCCTTCACGGTGGCGCAGGCCGTGGCACCGGTGATGGCGGCGGGCGGCGGCGGCGCAATTGTCTCGACCGCGTCGATCCTCGGCCTCCGCACGGGCGCTGGTCTCGCCGCCTATGCGGCGTCAAAGGCTGGCCTCGTGCATCTCACCAAAAGCCTCGCGCTCGAATGGGCGCGCGACAACATCCGCGTCAACGCCATCGCGCCGGGATACATCCCGACCGATCTCAACCGCGCCCACCTTGAAAGCGCCGAGGGCGAGCGGATGCGCCGCGCCATCCCGCTCCGCCGTTTCGGCCGTCCCGAGGATCTCGACGCGCCGCTGAAGCTGCTGCTCTCCGACGCCGGAAGCTACATCACGGGTGTCACCCTGCCGGTGGACGGCGGCCATCTCTGCACGCCGCTTTAGTTCTCGGGCGGCCGCGGTGTCGGATTGAGGCTCGAGCCATCCCAGGGCGGGCGGCCCTCGTGGAAGGCGAGACCGTCGATCCGCCGTTCGATACGCGTCACCATCTGCTGGTAGGCCGGGCTGTCGACGCTGTCGAAGCGCCGTTCGAACTCGCTCCAGGGGATCTCGCCTGGGATCTGGTCGAACGAGGCAAGCACGTCATCCTCCCGCGCCAGCCGCCGCTTTAGTACCGGCCAGGCCGCGACTTCGGTCGCCATCAGTGTCTCGGCAAAGCGGATCCCGGAGGCGTTGGCGACGATATCGGTAAAGTCGAACCGACCGCGACTGTAAAAGCTGTCGACCAGTTCCTTGAACTCGCCGATCGCGAAGGAGACGCGCATGGTGCTGGCGGCCTTGAGCGTCGCCGCGGTGATGAAGTGGCGGCGCTTGTCGATCGCGCCCCGGAAGGTGATTTCGCGGCAATCGGTCTGCCAAGCGTCCTCGGTGCGGCGCTGCACGCCCTCCACCAGCCGGCCGACGACGAGGCCGAACTTCGCCGCGCCGCAGGTCTGCGTCAGCGCAAACAGCACCGCCGTCGTCTCGGTATCGACGGAGAGACCGGCGCGTCCGGCGGCGGCGGCACGATCGATGGCCCAGTGCAGATACGGCATGAAGCTCCCGCTCGCGGGCAATTCGCCGCCATCCATCGCCCGGCGCAGGGCAACGTAGTGATGGCGGATACGCTCGGGCGTCGGCATCTCGCCCGAGCGCAGGAAACCGAAGGTCCGTCGCGTGAAGCTGGAGCGCATGCCCGGCGTTGAGACCAGCCCCACCGTCATCGTGTCGCCGTCGAGGCGCATCAGCGGGACTGCGTCGCGGACCCTTGAGCCCATCTCGTCGCCCATGGCGAGATTGCCACCGACCTCGAGCAGATCGGTCGCGAGTGCCGCCGGGATCGACAGCTCGCCCACACGCACCGCATCGAAGCTCGGCCGTCCGGCGTAAGGGGCGACCACCGCTTCGGCGTTCAGCCAGTTGCGCGCCGGCAGGAAGGGGATCGGCAGTGAGCCGCGCACCGTCACCGCGCCCAGTTCGTTCGCGATGGTGCCGCGCGCGCCGGGCACGAGGCGCGCGGCAAAATCCATCACCGCCTGCAGCCGGTCGAGCGATACCGAGAGGATCGGCGTCTCCACGGTCTCTTTGTCGAGATCGCGCACCGAGCGCACAAAGGCGCGCGCTTCCTCGGCAACGCGCGGGGTGGCGTCGGGGATCCGGGTGACGCGCGGCGCGTCCTCAAGCAGGAAGGCCCAGGCGCCACCGGCAAGACCGACCGCCACGACGGCGCCCACCACAAAGAGCCGTGCAATCCATCGAAGCCAGCGCATTCTGAACCACCCCCCAGAACCACTTGCCAGAACCACTTGCCAGAAGAACACGCCTGAAACGCCCACCAGCGCCATCCGCCAGAACCATCCCGGACCGGCGCTTGCCTGCCGGCCGATGATTACCGGAAATGCGACCCGGTTGCACGCCCGCAAGGCCGGCTTTGGCCATCGCCCTCCTTCTGTGCGATCAGCATCGCCCGGATAGAGGAGCGCATCGATGGATCTGACACTTGACCCCTCGGCGGAGGACTATCGCACGCGCGTGGCAAGCTTCGTCGACGATGAGATCCTGCCGCTGGAGGATAACCGGGCCAATTTCGCCGATCATGGCAATATCCCCGAACAGGTGCTGGCGCCGATCCGCGCCAAGGTGAAGGCGGCCGGGCTCTGGGCGCCCAACGTGCCGGCCTCCCATGGCGGGCTGGGTCTCTCTTTTAGCGCGCTCGCGGCAGCCTATGAGGAGATGAACCGCTCGGTCTTTGGACCGGTCTGCTTCAATGCCGCGGCGCCGGATGACGGGAACATGCGCGTCATGGCGCAGGTCGCGACGGCCGAGCAGCAGGCCTGGTGGCTCGCACCCGTCATCGAGGGTCGCGAACGTTCGGCCTTTGCCATGACCGAGCCCGCGCCCGGCGCCGGCTCCGACCCCTCGATGATGCTGACCCGGGCCGAGCGCACCAATCGCGGTTGGCGGATCACGGGGCGCAAATGGTACATCACCGGCGCGGGCGTGGCGCAGAAGTTCATCCTGATGGCCCGCACCTCCGATGATCCGCGCAAGGGGCTGACGGCGTTCCTGTTCGATGCCGACCAGCCCGGATGGCGGATCGAACGGCGCATCGGGATCATGGGCCCCGAGGAACACGGCGGCCATTGCGAGCTGGTCTTCGACGGGCTGGAGGTGCCCGACGAGGCCGTGCTGCTCGGGGTCGGCGAGGGGCTGAAGGTCACGCAAATCCGCCTCGGCCCCGCGCGGCTCACCCATTGCATGCGCTGGCTCGGGCTCGCCAAGCGCTGCCTCGAGATCGCGGGCGCCTATGCCGAGACGCGGGAGGGTTTCGGCATCCGCCTGGCCGATCGCGAGACGGTGCAGGTCAAGCTCGGTACGCTGGCACAGCGTATTGAGATCGGGCGCCTTCTGGTGATGAAAGCTGCCTGGCTGCTCGACCAGGGCGACCGGGCAAAGACGGCGATCAGCATGGCCAAGATCCATGTGGCCGACACGCTGCATCAGGCGGCGGATGACGCGATCCAGGTCTGTGGCGCGCGGGGATACTCCACCGACACGGTGCTGGAGTGGATCTATCGCTATGCCCGCCAGGCCCGCCTCGTCGATGGCGCCGATGAGGTGCACAAGATGGTCATCGCAAAGGCCTATGCCCGCGAGGGCGCTGCCCTCTGGCGCTGGGGCGTCTGAGGCGTGCCGCCAGACGGGTGACGCTACAACGACGGGATAAGGAGACCGGGCGAGCTTCGCCGCAAAGAACGGGCACTGCCCGCTCAGATCACGCGGCTCTGCATCGGCCCGACAGTCGCGACACGCGCTATCAGGTGCCGGCCCGGGTTTTGCTCAGCCCATGGTAAGGATCGGACTTTTCGCCGGTGGGATGCCCGACGCCCGCACCAGAAAAACGCATCGCGGCGACCAGCCGCGATTCCGCTTAGTTCGGGATTAGCCGCCGGCCGTGCGGCGCGGTCTGTGGCTGCCGCCCTCGGCCCGGGCGCGGCCGTTGCCGCCTCTGCCCTCGTCGTCGGCTGCCCTGCTGCGCATGCCCTCGGCCACGGTCCGCTCGATCACCTCGGTCACCTCTTCGGTATGGCTGTGATGCAGCATATGGCCCCCTTCCAGCGCGATCAGCCGCGCCTGCGGTAGGAGCTGCGACATGGGCTCGGCATGCACGGCCATGGGCACGATGGTGTCCTCATGCCCGTGGATCAGGCTGACCGGGCAGGTGATGGCGGGATAGTGCGGTTGCATCGCAACGATCTGCGGATGAAGCCCGGTGATCTGGCGCGCATTTAGCCTAAAGGTCGCGGGCCTGCGGGCAAGATCCACGCCCGCGCGCGTGCGATAGCCCTCGGGTATCGGCGCAGGGGCGAAGACCTCGCCAATTTGGCGCGACACATAACGCCCGGGCGAGAGCGCCGCAGCCGCAGTGACCAGCGGTCCGACCATGGGCTTTACCGTCAGCTCATAGGTCCGGCTGAGCGCGCCGCCCCAGTCCATCGCCACCCCGCCGATCAGCGTGAGCGAGGCGACCTCGTCGCCATGGGCCAGCGTCCAGGCAAGGGCCACGGCACCCCCATAGGAGTGACCCACCAGATGCAGCCGCGTGATCCCGAGGCGGCGCACTGCCGCGCGCAGTGCCGCCACCTGCACCCCCAGACGCACGGAGCCATCGATTGGGGAGGAATGCCCGAAACCCGGCCTGTCGAGGGCGATCACCCGGTGGCGACGCGCCAGCGACGGCACCAGACTGACCGCGAAATCCCGCAGGTTGCCACTGGCGCCATGCAGTAGCACCACCGCCGATGCAGGACCCGCCGGCCCGTCCATCAGATAATGGACACGGCCACCCGGCACGGTGGCGAAACCGCCGATCGGCGGGCTGGCCGCATCGTGTCGCCTGAACAGCCATTGCCCCAGCGTGCTTGTCCGCATGATCCCCACCCGTGCCTCTTATGCGAGGATAGCGCACCCCCGTAGCGCGCCAAGCGGTACTGCGGGCTTTGCCTGCGGGGCGATGTCACGTCATCGTGCTGGTGAACCGCGCCCGGGCATGGCACAGTAAGTCAGCCCTGCTGACTGAAATGACTGTACCAGAGGGGAGGTAGCCATGGATCTGCGTGACCTCAGACTTAGCGACCGTTTCGACCTCGACCGCTCGCCCGTGCTGCTCTCGGGCACCCAGGCGCTGGTGCGCGCCACCCTGATGCAGCGCGCCCGCGACCGCGCCACGGGTCTCGACACCGCAGGTTATGTCTCGGGCTATCGCGGCTCGCCGCTCGGCGGTGTCGATGTCACGTTCCAGGGCGCCGAGAAATGGCTCGCGCCCCAGAACATCCGCTTCCAGACCGCGCTCAACGAAGACCTCGCCGCCACCGCCATCTGGGGCACGCAACAGGCCCATCTGCGCGGTGAAGGACGCCACGAGGGCGTCTTTGCCATGTGGTACGGCAAGGGTCCCGGCGTGGACCGTTCGGGCGATGCGTTTCGCCATGCGAACCTCGCCGGCACCGCGCCCGCTGGCGGCGTGATCGCGGTGATGGGCGATGACCATACCTGCGAAAGCTCGACCACCTGCCATCAGTCCGATTTCGCAATGATGGACGCGATGATCCCGGTGCTCTCTCCCGCCGGCGTGCAGGACGTGCTGGATCTGGCGCTCACGGGCTGGGCGCTTAGCCGCGATACCGGTGTCTGGGTCGGTCTGAAGGCGATGAAGGATACCGTCGAGGCGACCGCCATCGTCGACGGCGATCCGGCGCGCATGAGCTTCGTGCGCCCCGAGGGACTGGCCGGTGATCTCAACATCGCGCTCCGCGTGACGCCGCAACAGCAGGAGGCGCGGCTGGTGGAGCGGCGCCTGCCTGCCGTCGGCGCCTGGGCGCGTGCCAACCGCCTCGACCGGCGCCTGATCGGTCGCCCGGGCGCGCGGATCGGCATCGTCACTGCCGGCAAGTCCTGGCTCGACGTGGTCAGCGCGCTCGGCTTTCTGGGCATCGACGGGCCGGCGGCCGAGGCGCTTGGCATCAGCGCCTACAAGATCGCGCTCACCTGGCCGCTGGAGCCGGAGGGCCTGCGCGCGTTCGCCGAAGGCCTGGATCTCATCGTGGTGGTGGAGGAGAAGCGCGCGCTGATCGAGACGCAGCTCCGCGATATCCTGTTCGATCTGCCCCGCCATCCCCGCGTCGTCGGCCGGCGCGACGGGCAGGGCCGCGTCCTGTTCCGCGAGACGCTGGACCTCGATGCCGGCATGATCGCCGAGGCGCTGGCCCGGTTGCTGATGAGCGAGGGCGTCGACCACCCGCCGATGGTCGACGGGCTCAGCCGGCTCGAGGCGCTGAAGATCCCCGACGCCCCAGCCATTGCAGAGCGCAAGCCCTGGTTTTGCGCGGGCTGCCCGCACTCCACCTCGACCCGGGTGCCGGAGGGCAGCCGTGCCTATGCCGGCATCGGCTGCCACTACATGGTGCAGTGGATGGACCGCGAGACCGAGGGCTACACCCATATGGGGGCCGAAGGCGCTAACTGGGTGGGCGAGGCGCCGTTCTCGAACCGGCCGCATGTGTTCCAGAACATCGGCGACGGCACCTTCAACCATTCCGGGCTGATGGCGATCCGTGCCGCCGTCGCCGCCGGCACCAACATCACCTACAAGGTGCTGTACAACGACGCCGTCGCCATGACCGGCGGCCAGCCCAATGACGGAGAGCTTGGCGCGCGCGACATCGCTGCCCTGATGCTCGCGGCAGGGGTCAAGCGGGTCGACTGCGTCTACGACCCGTCCGAGGACGAGCCCGAGATGCCGCCGGGCGTCGCCAAGTACCCGCGTGACGACCTCGACCGCGTGCAGCGCGCGATCGCCGAGATCCCGGGCACCACCGCGATCCTCTACATGCAGACCTGCGCGACCGAGAAGAAGCGCCGGCGCAAACGCGGTAAGCTGCCCCCGGCGCCCGAGCGGATCTTCATCAACCCCGCTGTCTGCGAGGGCTGTGGCGATTGCGGTGTCGCCTCGAACTGCGTGGCGGTCCAGCCGCTCGACACGCCGCTAGGGACCAAGCGGCGGATCGACCAGTCTGCCTGCACCATGGACATGTCCTGCGTGAAGGGCTTCTGCCCCAGCTTCGTGACGGTCGAGGGCGCGGTGCCGCGGGCCGAACGGACGGCCGAGGCGACGATCCCCGATCTGCCGGAACCCGCGCTGCCGGTGCTCGACCGGCCGTGGAACATGCTGATCACCGGCATCGGCGGCACCGGGGTGGTGACCGTCGGCGCGCTTATCTCCATGGCCGCGCATCTGGAGGGCAAGGGCGCGGTCGAGATGCAGATGGCGGGCCTTGCGCAGAAGGGCGGCGCCGTCTCGATCCATTGCCGCGTGGCCGGGACGCCCGAGGCTATCCATGCCGTGCGTCTTGCCACAGGCGAGGCCGATGCCGTGATCGTGGGCGATCTGGTGGTGGCCGCCGGTGCCAAGGCGATGGGCCTAATGACGCCAGGGCATACCCGCGGCGTCGCGGCGTCGGAGACCGTCGTGGCCGGGCAGTTCGCCATCGACCCAAGTGCGCGCATGCCACGCGACCGGCTGGCCGACGCGCTATCGCGGCGGCTCGAGGGCGCTCTCAACCTTGTCGAGGCGCAGCACCTCGCCCGGCGCCTGACCGGCGATACGATCCACGCCAATGTCCTGCTGCTGGGCGCTGCCTGGCAGCTTGGCCTCGTGCCGGTTGGGCGCGTGGCGCTTGAGAAAGCGATCCGGCTGAACGGCGCGGGGGTCGAGGGCAACCTGAAAGCCTTCGCCCTTGGCCGCTGGGCGGTGCATGACCCCGAAGCCGTGCGTGCCGCCGGTGGCCGGGCTGAGGCGCCCGACACCATGGACGACAGTCTGGACGCGATGGTTGAGCGTCGCGCGCGCCACCTGACCGGCTATCAGAACGTCGGC
Organism: Pseudomonadota bacterium; assembly: GCA_039027855.1. Taxonomy (GTDB): domain Bacteria; phylum Pseudomonadota; class Alphaproteobacteria; order Rhodobacterales; family Rhodobacteraceae; genus Thermohalobaculum. The sequence goes on from JBCCJI010000001.1 coordinate 188,983, forward strand.
CTCGCTGCTCGCTACCGTGCCGCGGTGAGCCGCGCGCAAGTGGCTGAGGATCGCGCCGAGGTCGACGGTTTCGCGGCCGCGGTCGCCGAAGGCTATTTCAAGCTCCTGTCCTACAAGGACGAGTACGAGGTGGCCCGCCTGCACCACGAGACCCTGTCAGCGGCGCTCGATGAGGCCTTCGAGGGGCAGGGCCGCGTCAGCTATCACCTCGCCCCGCCGATGCTGTCGCGCAGCGGGCCCGAAAGCAGGCCGGCCAAGCGGCGCTTCGGCCCCTGGATGGGCCGCGCGTTCGCGGTGCTCCGCCACGGCAAACTGCTGCGCGGCACGTCCCTGGACCCGTTCGGACGGACCGAAGAGCGGCGCATGGAACGGCGGCTGATCGCCGAGTACGAGGCCGATCTGGACCGGTGGTGCGCCATGCTCGACCGTGAGCGGGCCGAGACCCTGACTGACCTCGCGCGCCTGCCGCTCGACATAAAGGGCTTCGGCCATGTCAAGGCGCGGAACGCCGAGACGGCCGCGGCACGCAAGGCACAATTGGAACGCGATCTGCTCGGAGATGCCCCGGCGCCCCTCGCCACGGCGGCCGAATAGGGCGGGGTCGATCCCCGCCCACGCGCCTCAGAGCTGGTAGCCCGGCGTCGATTTGGAGATCTCGGTCTCCTCGGCGTTCATGTCCTCGACATGCCCCTCGAACAGCGGGGTCGAGAGATAGCGCTCGCCCGTATCGGCCAGCATCGCGACCATGACCGACCCTGCCGGCGCGGTCTCGGCCGCCTTCATCGCCGCCGCGATCGAGGCGCCGCCCGAGATGCCGGTGAAGATCCCCTCATGCAGCGCCAGCTTGCGCGACCACTCGATCGACTCCGCGCCCGAGACCGGGATCATGCTGTCGAAGTAGCCGCCGTCGATTGCCTCCTGCAGCACATGCGGGATGAAATCCGGTGTCCAGCCCTGGATCGGGTGCGGCTCGAAGGCCGGGTGGCTGGCCGCGGGTTGGTTGGTGTCGTTGCGCTCCTGCGCCGTGCCAGAGCCCACGAGCTGCGCGTTCGCAGGCTCTGACAGCACGATCTTGATGCCCGGGAATTTCTCCTTCAGCACCCGGCCGACGCCCGACACCGTGCCGCCGGTGCCATAGCCGCCGACCCAGTAGTCCAGCTTGCCGCCCGCGAAATCGGCCGCGATTTCCTGCGCGGTGGTGTTCTCGTGGATGTCGGCATTGGCGTCGGTCTCGAATTGGCTTGCCAGGAACCAGCCGTTCGCCTCGGCTAGTTCCTTGGCCTTCTGGTACATGCCGAAGCCCTTGGCGGCGCGGGGCGTCAGCACGACCTTAGCGCCGAGAAAGCGCATCAGCCGGCGCCGCTCGACCGAGAAGCTGTCGGCCATCGTGACCACCAGCGGATAGCCCTTGGCCGCGCAGACCATGGCGAGGCCGATCCCGGTATTGCCCGAGGTCGCCTCGACCACGGTCTGGCCGGGGCTGAGGCGCCCCTCGCGCTCGGCGGCCTCGATGATGTTCATCGCGAGACGGTCTTTCACACTCGCGGCGGGGTTAAAGAACTCGCACTTGGCGTAGATCGTCACGTGGTCGGGCGCGATCCGGTTCAGCCGGATGCAGGGCGTGTTGCCGACCGTGTCGAGCACGCTGTCATAGAGCCTGCCGCGGCCTTCGGTGCGGCGGATGGAGCCGGGGGTCTCGAGCGGGGCCATGGGATCCTCCACGGGGTTTATTGTGTTGTGAGGCGTCGCGACGCTGCGCGCTGCCATTAACAAAGCCGTGCTGTGGTTTCTCTCAAACAACAGAGCGGCTCGGAGCCCTGTTGTGATCGAAGCCGCTGGCCGATGCGAGCACTTTCTCGCCACCGGGCGCCGTGGTGCGACGGGCGCCGCGGGCGTTTCCCATCCCGTTCGGCGCAGGCCCCCGCGATGTCCTTGGGCACCGGCCCGTTCCCAAGGCATCGGTTGAAGCGGCGCGAGCGGGTGTCTAATCAACGAAGGCACTCGTCATGTCGGGGCCAAACCCGGCGGATCACGGAAATCAGTCTCGGGAGGACGCTCGCATGGCGCTCAATGCCAAGGGCATGGTGGAACCGTCGGCAGATCTGGTCGCCGGCGCGCATATCGATGCCGCCAAATACGCGGAGATGTACAAGGCTTCGGTCGAGGATCCCGAGGCGTTCTGGGGCGAAGCCGCAAAGCGGCTGGACTGGATCAAGGCGCCGACCAAGATCAAGAACACCTCGTTCGATTACCACAACGTCTCGATCAAATGGTTCGAGGACGGCAGCCTGAACGTCGCCGCCAACTGCATCGACCGCCACCTGAAGGACCGCGCCCACCAGACCGCGATCATCTGGGAGAGCGACGATCCCGAGGTGGCGCAGCACATCACCTATCAGGAGCTCTACGAGCAGGTCTCGAAATTCGGCAACGTCCTGCACGCGCTGGGCGTCAAGAAGGGCGACCGGGTCGTGCTCTACCTGCCGATGATCCCGGCGGCGGCCTATGCGATGCTGGCCTGCGCGCGGATTGGCGCCATCCACTCGATCGTCTTTGCAGGCTTCAGCCCCGATGCGCTGGCCGACCGCGTCAACGGCTGCGAGGCCAAACTGGTGATCTGCGCCGACGAGGCGCCGCGCGGCGGCCGCGTCACGCCGCTCAAGGCCAATGTCGACAAGGCGCTCGCCAAGTGCGGGGCGGATGTGAAGTGCCTGGTCATCCGTCGCACCGGTGGCGATATCGCCATGCAGGACGGCCGCGACGTCTGGTACCATGACGAGGTCGAGCGGGTCAGCGACCACTGCCAGCCGATCGAGGTGAACGCGGAAGATCCGCTCTTCATCCTGTATACCTCGGGCTCCACCGGCAAACCCAAGGGCGTGGTGCATACCACCGGCGGCTACCTGCTCTACGCCGCGATGACCCACCAATACGTCTTCGACTACCGCGACGGCGACATCTTCTGGTGCACGGCCGATGTCGGCTGGGTCACCGGGCACAGCTACATCGTCTACGGCCCGCTCGCAAACGGGGCGACGACGTTGATGTTCGAGGGGGTGCCGACCTACCCGGACGCCGGTCGTTTCTGGGCCGTTTGCCAAAAGCACAAGGTCAACCAGTTCTACACCGCCCCCACCGCCATCCGCGCGCTCATGGGGCAGGGCGACGACTTCGTGACCAAATACGATCTCGGCGATCTGCGCATCCTCGGCACCGTGGGTGAGCCGATCAACCCGGAGGCCTGGCGCTGGTACAACGAGGTCGTCGGCAAGGACCGCTGCCCCATCGTCGATACCTGGTGGCAGACCGAGACCGGCGGCCACCTCATCACGCCCCTGCCAGGCGCGATGGCGACCAAGCCGGGCTCGGCCACGCTGCCATTCTTCGGCGTGCAACCGGTGGTGCTGGACCCGCAATCAGGCGAGGAGATTTCGGGCAACGACGTCTCCGGCGTGCTGGCCATCGCCGATAGCTGGCCCGCCCAGATGCGCACCGTCTGGGGCGACCACGACCGTTTCGTCAGCACCTATTTCGAGCAGTACAAGGGCTTTTACTTCTCGGGCGACGGCTGCCGGCGGGACGAGGACGGCTATTACTGGATCACCGGCCGGGTGGACGACGTGATCAACGTCTCGGGTCACCGCATGGGCACGGCCGAGGTCGAAAGCGCGCTGGTCAGCCATCCCAAGGTGAGCGAGGCCGCCGTTGTCGGCTATCCGCACGAGGTGAAGGGGCAGGGCATCTACTGCTACGTGACGCTCAACGCGGGCGAAGAGCCGACGGAGGCACTGCTCAAGGAACTGCAGGCCCATGTCCGCACCGAGATCGGCCCCATCGCCAAGCCCGACGTGATCCAATGGGCGCCGGGCCTGCCCAAGACCCGGTCGGGCAAAATCATGCGTCGCATCCTCCGCAAGATCGCCGAGAACGATACCGGCAGCCTGGGCGACACCTCGACCCTCGCCGACCCCACCGTGGTCGACGACCTGATCGAGAACCGCGCGGTGAAGTGAGCGCTCTCAATCATGAGTGCCTGGCGCCGATGCGCGCCGGGCGTTTGAACCGGCTGGCACGCCCCTGGCTCTGCGCGTTCGCTCTCCTGCTCGCCGCCTCCCCCGCCCTTGCCGAGGTTTGCGATAAGATGAGGCCGGCCTGGTCCCCCGTTGACGGCCCGGTGGGGCATTTTGGCGAGGTCCTGTTCTATGCTGCGTCGCCCATGGGCCTCGCGACGCTTGCCATGCTCCTCGCGCTTGCTGCCCTCGGCTCTTTGCGTCGGGCAAGGGTCGCCTGGTTAGTGACGACAGCGCTTCTATGGCTGCCAGTGCCGTACATCGCGCTCGGCGCCTCGGTGCTTGAGGATACGGCCGGCGTTCAAAAGACCGCGCGTCGGGAGGGATGCTTCGGCAATCCGCTTCTGCTCCTCATCGTGCTATCGGTTGGCGGCCTGCTCTGCCTGCGCGCGCCAACCCGGCATTGACAGGGCCGGGGCGGCTGATCACATGGCCGACCCGCCGCGGTGAAAGGCCCGTCCCCCGTGTTCCATCCAGATCCGCTCGCGCTGCCCGGTCAGCGCATCGGCCTGCTCGGCGGCTCCTTCGACCCGGCGCATCAGGGGCATGTGCACATCACCGAATGGGCGCTCCGCACCTTTGCGCTCGATCAGGTCTGGTGGGTCGTGAGCCCCGGCAACCCGCTGAAAGCCCACGGCCCGGCCGATCTGGCGCGTCGGCTTTACGCCTGCCGCGCGATCATGCGCCATCCGCGCGTGCGGGTGACCGATATCGAGGCCCGGCTTGGCTGCCGCTTCACGGCCGATACGCTCGACCGGATGACCGGGCGCTATCCCGGCATCCGCTTCGTCTGGCTGATGGGCGCGGACAACCTGGCCAGTTTTCACCGCTGGGAGCGGTGGGAGTGGATCATGCAGCACTTTCCCGTCGGCGTCCTCGCCCGGCCCGGAGAGCAGCTGCGCGCGGGTCTTGCCCCTGCCGTGCGGCGCTTTTCCTCGGCCCGGCTGCCCCAGCATGCGGCAGCGAGACTGGCCGATGCCGAAGCACCCGCCTGGGTGCTGCTGACTGGGGCGATGTCGGCGCAGTCTTCCTCGGCCATCCGTGCCCGGGGCGACTGGCCATGAAGGTCTTTTGTTCATCGCGTGTTAAAGGCTCGCCTTGATCCGGCCGCGATCCATCTCTCCAATCGTGACCGTGCCACGGCACGCCGCATTCAGGAGGCACCGCATGATGCAGAAAGACACCGCAATCGCCCCTGTCCCCGACCCTGCCCCAGCCGCGACCATGCCGCCTATCTTTGCCAAGTCTCTCGCCACGACAACGATTGCCCGTGGTGCCAGCAAGACACCGGTCCGGCCTGTCGCGTGGGTGGCGCAGCGCTGCTGCGCGCTGCTCGTGCCGCTGCTCATCGCCCTGCAGCCCGCGGCCGCGTCACCGCCCGAGCTCGCGCCGATCCCGGCCGCGCGGCCCGACGAGGTGCCGCCGCCCCCGCCGGCGACCCAGCAGTTGATGCGCGCGGCGCGGCTGACCGGGATCACCGGTTGGCTCGTCCGCGATCTGGACAGCGGCGCGGTGATCGATGCGTATCGTGAGAACCAGCCTTTCGTCCCAGCCTCTGTCGCCAAGCTGCCGACCGCGGCCTATGCACTCGATGTGTTGGGCGCGGGATACCGGTTCGAGACCCGCCTGCTTGCACAGGGCACCCTCAGCGGCACAACGCTCGAGGGTGATCTGGTACTGGCTGGCGGCGGTGATCCCGAGTTCGACACCGATGCGCTCGTGTCGCTGGCCGAGATGGCGGCCGGCCGCCTTGGCCGCGTCACCGGGCGCCTGATCGCCGATCCGGGCCCCATGGCGCGTCTGGAAGCGATCGAGCCGAACCAGCCCCCCGATGCCGCCTATAATCCCGGGGTGGCGGGCCTCTCGCTCAACTTCAACCGGGTGCGGGTCGAATGGCCGCGCGGAGGGCAGCCCATATCGGTCCGGGCGCAGGCGCTGGTGAACCGGCCTGAGACCGATGCCGTCACCGTGACGCCGGTGCCTCGGCTGGCACGGCCGATGATCCCCCGGCGCGAGGCCGTGGCTCGGGGTCTGGTGGCCGGCCCCGCCACGGCGCCCGGCGAACAGGCCGAGGCCTGGCTGATCAACGAGCGCGCGCTCCGCCGGGCCGGGGGGCGCTGGCTGCCGGTGCGCGATCCGGTGCGCTACAGCGCCCGCGTGCTGGACGATGTGCTGGAGGACAAGGGAATCGCCCTTGCCGGCGGGATTGCCGTGCAGCCGGGTGCTGCGCACCGGCCGCGCGAGGGCGTGATCGCGCGCGTCGAGGGGCGGCCGCTGGAGCGGGTGCTGCAGGCGATGTTGCGGCACTCCACCAACCTCACTGCCGAGATGGTCGGCCTTGCGGCCAGTGGTGAACGCCGCGGCGAGGGGCTGGTGGCCGCCACCGCGCCCGGCAGCCTCCGCTCAGTCGCGCGAGCCTCGGGCGGCGGCATCACCATGACGCTCGGCGGCGGGGAAACAGATCCGGCCGGTCTCGCCATCTCGGCTGCGGCGATGAACGACTGGGCGGCGGCAAAGGCGGGGTTTGCGCCGGGCGCCGCGGGCTTCAGGCTCGCCAATCACTCGGGCCTCAGCCTGGCCTCGCGCGTGAGCCCCGCGCGGATGGTCGATCTGCTCGCCGCACTCGACCCGGTGGACGCCGGTGCAGAGAGGGCGCTCTGGCTGCAGGAACGCCGGCGCGGCGCCCCTGGCGTGGCAGCGCTTTTGCGACCGCACAACGTCGCCTTCGAGGATGACGGCCTGGATCATGCCAAGCTGCGCGTCGTGGCGAAGACGGGCACCATGACCTTCGTACGCGGCCTCGCCGGTTATGTGGCAACGCCCGAGGGGCGGAGGCTTGCCTTCGCGGTGTTCTGCAACGACGTGCCCCGGCGCGAGACGAACCGGCGCGGCTCACGCAGCTGGACGGCGCGGGCGCGCAATCTGGAGCGCCACTTGATCGGCGAATGGGTACGCATGGCCGATGCCGAGGTCGAGCGGCCTAATGCGACGCTGCTAGCCCGCTGACACTTGATGAGCGAAACGGAATCGCGGCTGGTCGCCGCGATGCATGTTGCGTGGTTCGACTGGGTGGTCGCCTGCACCGCTCATACAATGCAAGCGGAGGTGTGACTGGCAGAGAAGTGTGGGCTGGGGAGAAGCCGCAGGCGGCTTCTGGCCGAGCGTGTTGCGGGTGCCAGGCCGCCTCAAGGGCAAGCGGGCTAGCGGCCGTGGCTGCGCCACCCTTGACCCGACCCGCCACCCGCGCATCGCACACCTCGAGGGCCAAGCGGCGAGGGCCAAGCGGCGAGGGCCAAGCGGCGAGGGCCAAGCGGCGAGGGCCAAGCGGCGAGGGCCAAGCGGCGAGGGCCAACCCACATCCGCCAGGCATCGTGGGGCGGAGGTGCAAAGCAGGGTGGTGAACGCCCCGTCCCGCGCCCTCCCGTCCCGCGCCCTCCCGTTCCGCCCAGTGCCGCGCCGCCCTGTGCCGCATTCGGCCTCAGTGCCGGGGCGCCAGTGTCATGTGTCGCGCCCGGGCGCCCCGCTCGATGGCGGCGGAGGCAAGCCGGCCGACCGAGAGATCGTAGCGCAGCATCTCCAGCAGCTTCATCTCGCTCAGCACCACCGACCCGTCGGCGGCGGCCACGTCGCAGGCCAGCGCATAGGCCGTCTCGCGCAGATGATCCGGCAGGGCCTCCGATACCCGGCCGATCAGCACGTCGAGCCCGTCCTCATCGGTTAGGTCATCGGCCACCAGCGACGAGACACCGCCGATGCGGAGCGCATCATAGCCCCGGAACACCGGCAGCCGCTCGACCGTCGCGGTGATCAGCTCCAGCTCGCTGTCGCTGATGCTCTCATCCGCCGCCGCGACCGCGATCATTACCGCCACCAGGGCATCTTGCGCGCTAAGGCTGTCGGCTGACATGCGATCTTTCCTCCGTCTCTGCCGCCTCCGAGCTATAGGCGCCCGGCAGCGCCGACAAGGACCACGATGCGACGGATGGGTCCATGACGGCCCATTGACCATGCGTCGCGGCCGGCCCATGCACACATCCGCGCGATCGAGGAGAGCGAGCATGACCGAGACGAGCCTGCGTGAGGCGGCGCTGGAGGCCCGGGCCTGGCCTTTCGAAGAGGCGCGCAAGGTGCTGAAACGGCTCGGCGGCAAGGACCCGGCCAAGGGTTATGTTCTGTTCGAGACGGGCTATGGGCCCTCGGGCCTGCCCCATCTTGGCACCTTTGGCGAGGTCGCGCGCACCTCGATGGTGCGCCAGGCGTTCCAGGCGATGTCGGATATCCCGACCCGCCTGATCTGCTTCAGCGACGACATGGACGGGTTGCGCAAGGTGCCAACCAACGTGCCGAACCGCGAGGCGCTAGCCCAGGACCTGAACCTGCCGCTGACCAAGGTGCGCGACCCCTTCGGCACGCATGAGAGCTTTGGTGCGCATAACAACGCGCGGTTGCAGCGCTTCCTCGATCAGTTCGGCTTCGACTACGAGTTCGCGTCCTCGACCGAGTACTACCGCTCGGGCCGCTTCGACGAGACGCTGCTCGTGGCGCTAGAGCGGTTCGACAAGATCATGGGCGTCATGCTGCCGACGCTCGGCGCCGAGCGGCAGGCCACCTATTCGCCCTTCCTGCCCGTCAGCCCGAAGACCGGCCATGTACTGCAGGTGCCGACGCTGGAGCGCGACGTGACTAAGGGCACCATCGTCTATGAGGAGCCCGACGGCGAGCGCATCGAAGTCCCGGTGACCGGCGGGCACGTCAAGATGCAGTGGAAGCCCGACTGGGCGATGCGCTGGGCGGCGCTGGGCGTCGATTATGAGATGGCGGGCAAGGACTTGATCGACAGCGTCACGCAGTCTTCTAAGATCTGTCGCGCGCTCAGCCAGCCGGCGCCGGAGGGGTTCAACTACGAGCTGTTTCTCGATGCCGAGGGGCAGAAGATCTCCAAGTCCAAAGGCAATGGCCTTGCGATCGAGGAGTGGCTCGCCTACGCCAGCCCCGAGAGCCTCAGCCTGTTCATGTTCCAGAAGCCCAAGACCGCCAAGCGGTTGCATTGGGACGTGATCCCCAAGACGGTGGATGAGTACCACCAGCACCTGCGTTCACTGCCCGATCAGGCGCTGGACAAGCAACTGGCCAACCCCGCCTGGCATATCCACGGCGGCAAGGCGCCCGAGAGCCAGATGGCCGTGCCGTTCTCGATGCTGCTGACGCTGGCCTCGGCCGCCTCCGCGCAGGACAAGGCGATGCTTTGGGGATTTATCCGCCGCTATGCGCCCGAGGCGAGCCCCGAGACGCATCCCGATCTGGACGCGGCCGCCAGTCATGCCGTGCGCTATTTCCAGGACAAGGTGGCGCCGACCAAGACCTTCCGCCTGCCGACCGAGAAAGAGCGCGGGGCATTGGCCGATCTGGCGGCACGGCTGGCGACCACCGATGAGACCGGGGCGGGGCCGCTGCAGGACATCGTCTTCGCCGTCGGCAACGAGCACGCCTTCGACCCGCTCCGCGACTGGTTCAAGGCGATCTACGAGGTGTTGCTGGGGGCCAGCCAGGGCCCGCGTTTCGGCGGCTTCATCGCGCTTTATGGCGTGCCCGAGACCGTGGCGATGATCGAGGCGGCATTGGCGCGCGACGCGGCCTGATTGGGCCGCGTCGCTGGGTTGGCAGGGTTGCTGGTAGCTACAGCGTGGCGATGGGCCCGCTGGCGGCGAGCAGACCGCCGCTGCCCTGGTTTGCCGCCTGACCGAGGCCGGCGGGCTTGGCCACGAAATAGACGCTGGGAATGACCCCAGCCGCCATGCCCGATGGGGCCAGATTGCGCGGCGTGTTATCGGCATTGAAGAAGTCGGCGTAGTAGTGCTGCGCCGGATCGAGCGCCACCGCGGTATCGAGCCAGAGTGCATGGGACAGCCTCGCCCCAGCCGTCCCGGCAAACAGCGTCGCACCGGCCGGATCGGCCAGCAAGCCCCCGCCGCCGGTGGTCTGGGCATAGCGTTCGACCCCGTCGACATAGAGGCTGACCGTGCGACCACCGGTCAGCCCGCCCGCTAGATCGACCGCCAGCATGATCGAGACAAAGGCGCCCTGCGCCGCGATCCCATCAAGCTCGGTGTCGACCAGCGGGCTCGCGTTGTTGAGGTCGAGTGTCAACGCAAGCCGGTCCGACGGTGAAAGCAGCGTCAGCCCGCCGCCGTCCAGTGCCACGACCGTCCTGCTGCCGGCGTCGTCGCGGGCGATGCGGGCAACCAGCGTCAGCTTGTCGGTCTGATCGAGTACGGCGCCGGTTGCGACGCTCGCCGCATCCACCCCAGAGCCGAGATCCAGCACCTCGGGCGCGAACACTTCCATCGCGCCCTGCGAGGCCGGCACACCGCGCAGACGCGCGCGGTAGTCCCGCACGGGCGGCACCGATGTCGAGGTACCGTCAATCGGCGCCCCTGCCAGCGGTGCGAAATTCTCCAGCGGCCCGATTTCGGGAAAGCTGGCGGCGTTGGGGTGCTGATCCGCCGTCACGGCATTGTCGAGCAGGATGAAGGGCGTGTTCGTCCGCTCCTGATCGACCAGTACAAGGTCGGCATCGCTTTGCTGGATGTCGTAGTCGATCGTGTTGAAGATCACGTGCCGTGGCGCCGCCGCCGCCTCGGCGTCGTTATTGTTGTCGCGCAGCACGACGGCACGGGTGATCGGGGTGACCTGGATCTCGGTCGTCTGCTTGGTGAACACGTTGTTCGAGATCGCGACATCCGGCGAATAGGCGAAGACAAGGCGCTTGGTCTGGCGCTCTGCCTCGAGGAAGTTGCCGGCGATCAACGTGCCCTCGTTGCGGACGATCGGCATCTGCGGCGTGTTGGCGTTGCCGATCTGAACCGTGGTCACGCCGCCGAGACAGTGATTGTCGATGACGACACCGCCCGACAGCGCGGTCGGCCGCAGGGTGATGTTGAAACGGATGCAGGGCTGGTGCTGTGAGAAGTCGGGCGCATTGGCCGTACGGTCGATGGTCCAGCCGTTCCAGGTTTCAAAATGGTTCTGCGCGACCACCGTGCGCCGTGTGCTTGCGCAGCGAAAGACGCCGTTGTCCGCCCCGTTGGGGCTTTCGCCGCTATTTGGTGTGATCAGGTCCAGGAAATCGGCGGCGTTCGGGTTCTGCGCGATCTGGCATCCGATGACCGCAGCCTCTTCCGCGTTCTGCGAGAACACCCCGATGTTGTACCAGTCGGTGACGTAGCAGTTGCTCATCACGCCCCGCGGCTGCAGCACGGGGGCCGAGCGGCAATTGGTGACGTCGCAGTTATGGACGACCGTACCAGGCGAAAGGCCCGAGGCCGCGAACAGGGTCCGAATGATCGAGAGTTCAGGATGCTCAGCCGCCGGGATGGGGTTCGCCGCGTCGTAGAAGTCGCGATACACTATGTTGGTGAGAACGCTGTTGGTCGCCGAAGACAGGCGAAATGGTGAGGATCCTGTCGCCGGTGTCTCTGGCGGCATGATCACCGGCCGGGGCAACGCCGGGTCGCCGAACCGGCCGACATAGAGGCTTTCGCGGGCGTTGAACTCGGTGGCGTTCGTTACGTAGGTCTCGCCGCCGCGCAGCAGCAGCCGGTCCCCGTCCTCCAGCATGCCGAGCATCTCAGGCCAGCTCGTCGCAAGCTGCGCGCCCGCTGGTGCACCGTTGAAATCGCCAGCGACCGAAAGACAGACCGTGCTGGCGCCCGGAAAGACAGTGTCGGGATCCAGCGCATCAACCTCGATCTCGGCCTGCCGCACCTCACCCGCGCGGTTGCGGTAGGTGGCGATCACCGAATGGGTGCCGATGGTCTGGAACACATGCGCCGAGGCCCAGCCCCGCCCGTAGCGCGCGCCGCGCCGTGCCCTGCTCCGCAGCGGCAAAGCCGTGAACTCATAGTCCTCGGCCGGGCCGAAGTCCCAGATGACGTCGTCGAACAGATGCTCCTCGGTGCTCAGCCCGTCGAGATAGAAATGCACGCCGAGCGGGGCGGGCCCGCTAAGCCGCGTGGCGACGATCCGGAAGGCGCCCTGCCGCTGCGGTGGGATCACGCCCCAGCCTATGCCGCTTTGCATCGCCGCGCTGCCCCAGGACGACACACCCCAGGCAAGCGCGATCGCCGGCGGCAGCGTCAGCCCGGCCTTCAGCACCCCGCCGCGGTCCACCGCGCCGTCGACCTCGCCCGAGGCATCCGGGTCTAGCGACCCGCCGGGCGCCGGGCGAAAGCCATCGCCCGCCATGGCAGGGGTGCGCGGCGCTCGCTCCAGCATCTCTCCGCTAAAGGCCGCGTCATAGTCTGACACAGCAAGGGCCGTACCCCCATCGCCACCCTGTGCGCCCGCGAGGGTGAAGGCACCGGCCACGCTCCGCGTGATGGCAAACGCGCTGTCCAGCGCTCGGAAGGGGTTCTGGTGCACCGCCGCCGGCGCTGCTGCATCAGAACGCGCGTCGGCTACGATGCTCACATCCTCGATGGTGCCGAGCGCGCCGCTGGACAGCGTCAGACCGCTGTCGCGCCCCGCGACGATCAGCACGCGGCGCAGGGTCAGCGGGCTGTAGACGACGCCGAAATCCGCCTCGGCGCTACCATCGCCTAGCAGCCTGTCACGCCGCAGCTCGATCCCCGACATCGCGGGCGCCGCTGTCTGACCCGGCAGCATCGCGCAGTCTTCGACCGTGACCGCGACGCCTGGCCGATAGACCGGTGCAAAACCATCGGCTCCCTCGGGCGTGATCTCCAGCCAGGTGCCCGGGTTCAGATCGCCCGCGCCGATGGCGTCGATCAGGGCCGACCGGCGCAGCGTCACCGCAGCGTCGTTGCCAGCCCCCGCGCTGAGAGCGAAACGCAGCGGTCGCGCCCCGCAGCGCTGGATGCGGCAGTCCTCGATCGTGATCTGGCCGAGAGGCGCATCGAACACGGCCGCAAGGTCGGACACCGTGACGTTGCGCAGCGTCAGGCTCGGCGTCTGCTCCGGCACGAGCGGCGCGATCGCCCCGCCGAACAGGGTGCCCGTGGGGTCGGCGGGACGGGCCAGGCGCTCGGCCATGAAGGCCGCACCCTCGACGCGGCAGTTCTCGACCACCACTGCCCTGCCGACCCGCGGTGTGTCGAACAGCCGACCACCCGCAAAGACCGACCCACTGTCATCCAGCCCCGGCGCATGGGCACGATCGACCTGCCACGACAGATTGCGCGTCTCTAGGATCTGGACGGGACCGGTGACCACCGTCGGCTCCACGGTGTCATAGGGCGCGATCACCAGCTGCGTCGCGCCGCCATCGGCATCGCCGCCCTTCAGCATCAGCCCAGTCGTTCGGCTAAGCGGGTCGGCGGGATCGTCGACATGTCCCCAATCGCCACCGTTCCACAGCACGATCCGCCCGCCCGACGCGAAGTCGAAGGCGTGTACCCCCTGTCCAGCGGGCGCCGCGAGATCCTGCGCCAGCGCCGCCAGATCCGCTACACCGTTTGCCGTGTAGGCATCGGCCTCGGTCGTCACGGCCAGCGTCCGCCCGTCCGACAACAGCAGCGCATAGGAGGCGGCAAGCGTTGCCTCGCCCGAGGTGACGGGATCGGAGCCCGGGGTCGACGGCCCGGTCGCGGGGCTGATGAACGCCACGCCGTCGTGGTTCGCGATCGCCCAATCGCCAGAACCGCTGCCCGAGACCGTGGTCCCCGCGGGGCCGATCGGCACACCCCGCAGGCCCGCCGGGGTAAGCCGCCCGAAATTCAGGGCATTGCCGTCGGCGACGACTTTCCAGGACCCAACGACGAGCGCCGGGGTCACCCAGCTCTCCACGAGATTGCCGTTGCGCCAGGTCACCCGGGCTTGTACCTCGCCGCCCAGCGGCGCGACATCGGGGCTCAGGCGCAGTGTCGGCTGATCCGCGCCCGCGATATCCTGACCGTCCAGGAGCCAGGCCACCTCGACGCTTGCTTGGGCCGGGTCGGCATCGCTGAAGGCGCCCGGCAGCACCCGCATGAGATCGCCCCAGCGGCCCGAGCCGATCAGCCGCGGCATCCCCGTGATCTTCGCCTTGCGCGGGCGCGCACCGGCAAAGCCCAGCGGCATTGCGAGGACCCGCCGGACGCCGCCATTGCCGATCACAACACCGACGGTCTGACGGTCGCCCTCGTCTTCGCTGAGCGGTTCGGTCGCCCCCCGGGCAAAGGCCGACCAGTGCCCATCACTCTGGTACGCCAGCCCATGCCCATTGCCCCAATAGCCGCTGTCGCCCACGGCGACGAAGGTGCCATCGGCGACGAACCCCTCGACCGCAAAACCGTCGGTGCCAAGCGTTCGGCCGCGCCAGCTCGCCCGCGTCTCTCCCTCGTTGATCGCCGGCCAGTAATCGCGGCCGGTGCCCACCGTCACCGCGATGGCAGCGCCGCTGCCACCCGGCAGGCCGTCCAGCACGACCGTGGCTGGCGCGCTGTAGCCCACCCCCTCGGATGCGATCTCGGCCGCGCTGACCGCGCCGCCTGTCACCGTCGCGCGCACCAGGCCGCCGCCGCCGCCCAGCACCGGCAAATCGTAGATGCCATCGGCATAACCGCTCCCCCCGGCACTGACGGTCACGCCGGTCAGACCGCTGGCCCGGCCCGGAGCCAGACCGCTGTCCGCCGTCTCGTCGCCGAACAGCGTGAAGGGCATGCTTTCGGGGTTGCCGGGCACTGCCTCCAGCGTCGCATCGCCGAAATCGGTCACGACGGGGGGCAGCCGGCGCCCGGCCTGGCTGATCCCTTCCACCGGCTCGGGCAGCGGCCAGTCGGCGCTGCCTGCCTGCCAGAGGCGCAGATCCGGCAGCTGCAGCCCCGTGCCGAGCCCCTCGACCGCGTAGGAGAGCGCGGTGCCCGCACCCGCGTCCAGCGTCGCCGCCACGACCAGCCGCGCCGTGCCGGCCACGGTGTCCCGGTCCAGCAGCGCCGTCTCTACCGCCGAAACACCGGCCCCGGCCACGACAGCCACCCCGTCGTTGCTCCAGTCCAGCGTGACCGAGAGATCGACGCCACCGCCGCCCACAGCCGTACCCGACAGGGCGAGCGTGACGATCCCGGCCATGCCCTGGCGGAGTGTCGCCTGGGCCAGCACGGTGACCGGGCCCTCGGCCACGAGCGCACGCTCATCCGGCTGCACTGCCTGCAGCGCGGAGGTCGAGGCGAGCGTCGCGAACCCGTCGCTGTCGACCGGGCCCGTCCAAGCGGTGCCAGCATCCCAGCGCCCGCTCGTATCGCTCACTAGATCGACGGTCTCCGAGAGCAGATTCTCCGCGGCAAAGCGCGTCGTCGTCACGGCCTTGGCGGGCGACCATTCACCGAAACGCTCGACCCCGCTCACCACGTCGAAATCGCTCACGCGCAGGCAGACGGCAGTCTCAACGTCATCGACCAGTCCGGTGACCCTGTGTACCCCCGGGCCCACCGGCAGCGGCAGATCAACTTCGGGCTGGTTGTCGAGCCGGTACTGCAACCGCGCCGATCTTCCCGGCAGCAGACCGGGCACCCGGTGCACGACGATGGCCGCGGCGCCACCATCGCCGAGGTCCAGCACGCTGAAATCCGCGCTGGTGATCGCCGAGGCCGTGACGCTCAGCGACGGCGGGGCGGCCTCGCCACCGCTGCGCAGCAGGGTCTCGACATGGCGGGGGATCTCGAAGGTCATGGCCGCTCCGCTGGCTTGGCCCAACCTCAGACGCGCCTTGCCGGGCAACAACCACGGCAGGCCGGCGGACGGCGGGCGCTCATTGAAAACGCCCGGCACCCTCGGACACGTGCATACCCGGTTGCCCAAAGCAACGCAGCTGCGCGCGATGTCTGTCGCCCCTAACGTTGTCCGAACAGGATTTTGCGCTCGGCCTCGTCTGGCGGGGCCTGGCGCCAGAACGCCTTGCCGAGGTTGACCGCCCGCTGCACCGCCGGGCGTTGCTTGACCCGCGCCCGCCATGCCGCAACACGCGGATGATCATCGAGAGCCACATCCATCGCCTTGGCGATCAACACCCAGGGCCACGCCATCATATCGGCCACGGAATAGTCGCCCAGGATGAAGTCACGGCCCTCGAGCCGCCGTTCAAGCACGCCGAGACAGCGCGTGTATTCAGCGACATAGCGCTCACGCGCATAGCCTCGCCGCTCAGCCTCGGGTGCGTAGTTCCGGAAATGGCTGACTTGCCCAGCATTCGGACCCTGATTGGCGGCCTGCCAGAAGAGCCACTCCAGGACCTCGACCCGACCGCGCGGATCGTCGGGCATGAAATGCCCCGTCCGCGTGCCGAGATAATGCAGAATGGCCCCGCTCTCGAAGACAGTGACCGGCGCGCCACCACCCGTAGGCGCATGGTCGACGATCGCGGGCATCCGGTTGTTGGGGCTGATCGCCAGGAACTCGGGCGTGAACTGGTCGCCCTTCCCGATGTTGATCGGGATCATGCGGTAATCGAGACCGCATTCCTCCAGCATGATCGCAACCTTCCAACCGTTCGGGGTCGGCCAATAGTAGAAGTCGATCTCGCTCACGCCGCCGCCCCGCTGTCTGCCCCGCTGTCTTCCCCGTTTTCCGCGCCGTGCGCCGTGTCCCCGGCGGGCTCTTCAGCGGCCAATGCCGCGCCGCTCCCGATCAGCGCCTCGATGGCCGTGCCGTCCAGCCCGGCCTCGCCCAGTACGGCGCGCGTATCGGCACCCAACCCCGGCGCCGGCGTCGGCGCGGGCCAGGGCGCGGCCGAGAAGCGCACCGCCGGGCGCGCCTGGCGAAGCCGCCCCGCCACCGGATGCTCGACCTCCACCACGATGGCGTTGGCGGCGACCTGTGGATGGCGGATCATCTCACGCCGCGTCAGCACCGGTGCGCAGGGCACGCCCGCCGCCTCCAGCCGCCTCAGCCAGTTCTCGGCCGTGTCGCCCAGCAGCACCTTCTGCGTCAGCGCCAGTCGGGCATCGATGTTCTGTCCACGATCTCGGGCGGTACGAAAGCGCGGGTCCTCCAGCCACGCCACCGTGCCGAAGGCCTCCACCAGCGCGTGCCATTCTTTGTCGGACTGCACGGCGACGCTGATATAGCCGTCGGCCGTCTCATAGATCAGATCGATGAAGCTCTGCGCGGTCTCCTCGGCCAGCTCATCGCCGACAAAGGTGTGGCCGCCCATGTCGCTGCCCCACAGAAAGGCGATGATCGCATCCAGCATCGACAGCCGCAGATGCTGCCCCTCGCCAGTGCGCGTCCGCTGCAGGAGCGCCGCCGTGATCGCTTGCGCCGCCACATGGCCTGTCAGCTTGTCGGGCACAATGGTCCTGACCAGCCGGGGGCGCGCCCTATCCGATCCCGCCTGCACCGTGGTCAGGCCCGAGACCGCCTGGATCAGTGGATCATAGACCGGTTTCTGAGCGTAAGGCCCGTCTTCCCCAAAGCCCGAGATCGAGACATAGATCACGTCTGGCCTCACGGCGCGGATCGCGGCCTCGCCAAGTCCGATCCGCTCTGCCACGCCCGGGCGAAAGTTCTGCACCACGACGTCGCAGCGCCGCGCGATCTGCAGCGCCGCCGCCACCGCCTCGGGCTGTTTCAGATCGAGCGCCACCGACCGCTTGTTGCGGTTGTTATTGGCAAACGACGCCGATACGCCGCCCCGCCGGGTAGAGACCTGCCGCGTGTGATCGCCCCCGTCCGGGCGCTCCAGCTTGATGACCTCAGCACCCTGGTCGGCCAGCACCAGCGTCGCCGTCGGGCCCGAGATCATCGAGGTCAGGTCAAGCACCCTGAAGCCATCCAGCGGTCCACGCATCATCGTCATCCTCCTGCCGCAGCTGCCGGGCAGATAGCGCCGGCGCCCGAACAGGCGAAAGACCCGCTGTGGCGCTAGCGCCGCTCAGCGGCTTACAGTCTCGAAGGCGTGCATGAAGGCGCGGTCGATCCGGTCCTTCCAGGCCAGCGCCCAACGAGTTTCGACGGCGATCCCGCCCCAGGCGGCGATGGCGGTGCCCGGGCCCGAGGTCAGCAGCTGCAGCCAGCGCCGCTGCGGTGCGAAGGGCAGGGCAGGCTCGCCTCGCACTAGCCGCCGGATGTTTTCCGCCAGCGGCGGGCCCTGCCTGACCGCGATCACCCCGGCCTTGGGCCGCGGATGCGCCAGCACATCGACGCAGTCACCCGCCGCCAGGACCGTGTCGCAACCGGTCAGCTGCAGTGTTGGTCGCGCCGCCAGATATCCGGCGGGCGATAAGGGAAGCCCGCTCGCCGCGAACCATGGCGCAGGCTGAGCGCCGGTCGTCACCATCACCGCCGCTGCGTCGAGCCGCGTGCCAGAGGCGAGGACAACACCGTCGGGGGTAACCGCCGCCGCCCGGTCCTGCTCGATCAGCGTGATCGCGTTGCGCTTCAGCGCCGCGCGACCAAGTCGGCCCACCCGGGCACCAAGCCCCGCCATCAGCCTGCCCCCCGCGACAAGATCGATCTCGACGCGCGCCCCCAGCGTCTCGCGCGCGGCCAGCGCCAGTTCGAAACCCGCCGCGCCGCCGCCGATGATCGCGAGCGATGGGAGGTCTTCGGCCTCGGCCCGCGCCGTCAGCGCCTGCCATTTGGGAAAGAAGGACGAGATCGGCTTGACCGCGATGCCATGCGCCTCCGCACCCTCGATGCCGCCCAAATCCGGCGTGATGCCGACGTCGATCGAGATTACGTCGAACCGCTCGACCCGCCCATCGGCCAGGGTCGCCAAACCGGCTTTGTGATCGACTGCGACCACGCGCCCCGCGATCGCCGTGGCGCCAGCCGCCAAGGCGAGCTTCGGCAGGTCGATATGGCACTCGTCATGGGTAAACCGCCCCGCGACGAGGCCCGGCAACATGCCGGAATAGGGCGCCGCCATCTCGCCCGCTACGAGCAGGACTTCGGTATCCTCCAGCGGTCGGCGTGCATAATCGAGCAGGACGAGCGCATGGGCGTGACCACCCCCGACGAGAACAACCCGCCGGCGCCGGCCATTACCGGTACCGCTCATCGGCCGGGTCCGGGGCACGATCGCGATTTCATGCGATGGATCAGCAGCATGGTGGGCGATACTAGGATCGAACTAGTGACCTTCTCGATGTCAACGAGACGCTCTACCGCTGAGCTAATCGCCCGCTCGCCATCTGCCTTCGCGACCCTTCGCCCGGCGGCGCGGTAAGGTCAAGACCCCCTGGTCACTGCGGGGCGCCACTGGTCACCACTGCGAATACCCGCGGCACTCCCCTGCGCACCTTTCGGCGCGTGCATTCAGCCCATGACCGCCGCATCGGCTGGCGGATCGCAGGGCATCGGCTGACGACGCTGTGACAGCATGACCAGCCCGTCGTCTTGCAACGCATCATCATCCACCGGAAAAGTCATGAAGAGGTGGGGAATCGGAAGTACACTGCCGCAATGTTTCATCACGCCTATACGCTGTCCGAGCCGATCGGGCGTCCGCTTGGAGCGGTTTTCAGCTCTCCGCACAGCGGCAGCGCGTATCCCGACGATTTCGTGGCCGCCTCGCGTCTCGGCGCGCTCGCGCTTCGTGCCTCCGAGGATGTTTTCGTCGATGCGCTTTTTTCCGCCGCGCCGGCATCTGGCGCGCCACTCCTCGCCGCACGCCTGCCCCGCGCCTGGCTCGATCTGAACCGCGCGCCGAGCGAGCTCGATCCGGCGTTGATCGAAGGCGTTGAGACGCAAGGTCTCAATCAGCGGGTCTCCGCCGGTCTTGGCGTGATCCCGCGGGTCGTCGCTGAAGGGCAGGCGATCTACGACGGCAAGATAACGCTGGCCGAGGCGCGACGACGCATCGTCGATTACCACGCGCCCTACCACACCGCCCTCGACAACCTGCTGCGCCGCGCGCGCCGCGAACATGGGACGGCGGTGCTCTATGACTGCCACTCCATGCCGGCCGAGGCCCTGCGCGCCGCCCCGCGCGTGCGCGGCAGCAGCCCCGACATCGTGCTGGGCGACCGTTTCGGCGCGTCTGCGACCCGGGCCACCGTGGCGGCTGCGCAGGTGGCCTTCGAGCGCGCAGGCTTCCTCGTGGCGCGCAATGCGCCCTTTGCCGGGGGCTACATCACGCAGCGCTACGGCCGACCCTCGCGCGGGTTCGAGGCGCTGCAGATCGAGATCAACCGGGCGCTCTACCTCGACCATCGAACCCTGGAGCCCCTGCCGGCCTTTGAAGAGATCCGCTCCCGCCTCGATCAGGTCGTGCTTGAACTGGTCGACGCCGCCGGTTATCGCGCGCTCGCGGCTGAGTGAATAGGCCGGCGTAACCCTGTCCCGAACCAGAAGTTTTGCTGCGCAGCATGCCACCCATGCTGCGCAGCAAAACGCTGCCGTCGCGCACAAAAAAAGGGCCGGGTTGCCCCGGCCCGAGTCTAAGGGAGGAAACGCCCAGAGAAGGGCGATGACGCCGAAGCGCCACGAGAAGAAGATGACGCTGCACTGCACAAAATTCAAGAGTGCACCTGCGAACACTACCAAAAAGTCTTTATCCGCAAGATTTTAACCGCTTTAATGGTGCCATATCGGTACAGCTGCTGAAGCCTTGAGCAGAATTCGGTAGTCGATCGCCTCTTATCTGAGCGCTCTTCCGCGAATGATTGCTTCACCGCCAAATCGCTGGCGGATTCTATCGCTCGCGGCTTCCGCTTTCAGGCGGACAGCACGGCCATCGATATCAAGCTCAGCCGATGCACTTCTCAGCGGCGATTCCGGGTCGATTGGGCTCAATCGCGAGAACCCGATGCCGATCAGGCGGAACGGGCCCGACGCAACCATCCGCTCAAGCAGCGCGCTGCCGGCCTCATAAAGCAGTTCGGCCGAGGCGGTGGGCGCGTGCAGCGTCGTCTGCCGGCTGATGGTTCTGAACCGCGCCGTCTTCAGCTTCAGCGTCACGCCCTCGCCGCCGATCGACTTGGCCTTCGCCCGGTCCGAGGCACGCACAGCCAGGCGCCAGAGATGGCCCTCAAGGCTCTCTCGATCGGCGATGTCATGCTCGAACGTCGTCTCAGCCGAGATGCTCTTGACCGCGCCCCCCGGCACCACCGGCCGCTCGTCACGCCCCCGCGACAGCGCCGCCAGACGCAGCCCCATCGAGCCGAAGCGCCGCGCCAGATCGGCCGGATCGGCGCGCGCGATATCGCCATGCGTCCTCAGCCCCTCGCGCTCCAGCGTCTCGGCCAGCCGCGCGCCCACGCCCCAGATCTGCCTGACAGAGCGGGGCGCGAGAATATCCTCGGTCTCGGCCTTGCCAAACACCGCGAAGCCGCGCGGCTTGTCCTCCTCGCTGGCCAGCTTTGCCATCGACTTGTTATGGCTGAGCCCGATGGAGACCGTCAGGCCCAGCAGCGCCTCGATCCGCGCGGCCAAGCGGGCCAGCGACAGCGCGGGCGGCGCGCCCATCAGCCGCGTCGTCCCGCCCAGATCCAGAAACGCCTCGTCCAGCGACAACGGCTCGACCAGCGGGGTCAGCGCCTCCATCGCCGCCCGGATCTCGCGGCTGACCGCGGCATAGAGATCCATCCGTGGCTTCAGCACCACCGCGTCCGGGCAGCGTTTCATCGCCTCGAACATCGGCATGGCAGAGCGCACGCCCATGATCCGCGCGATATAGCAGCAGGTGGTCACAACACCCCGCCGTCCGCCGCCGACGATCAAGGGCCGATCCGCCAGGCTCGGATCCTCGCGCTTCTCGACCGAGGCGTAGAACGCATCGCAGTCGATATGCGCGATTCTCAGGCTCTCAAGTTCGGGGTGCACCACCACACGCGCACTGCCGCAGGACGGGCAGCGTAGCTCATGGCCCGCGTCATGCAGGCTCAGGCAATCGCGACAAAGCATGCGGTCGACCATGCGCCGATCCTAGCCTGCCGCGCGCCCTCCCGTCAGCCTCGTGCCGCAATTTCCGCCTGGATCGCCCGTGCCGCCGCCACCGGGTCGTTGGCGCCATAGATCGGCCTGCCCACCACCACGTGATCGGCCCCGGCATCCAGCGCAGCGCCCGGCGATGCCACGCGCTTTTGGTCCCCCATCGCCGCGCCCACCGGCCGTACGCCCGGGGTCACGATCAGCCGGCCCTCGGCATCGGGCAGGGCGCGGATCGCCGCCGCTTCCTGGGGGCTTGCGATCAAGCCGTCCGCCCCCGCCGCCAGCGCCCGGCGCGCCCGTTCGATCGTGATCGCCGGCACTGCGCCCGCCTCGATCATCATCTCGTCGAGGTCGCCGCGGTCGAGCGAGGTGAGCACGGTCACCGCCAGGATGCGCGTCGCCGCATCGCCGCGCCCGGCCACCGCGGCGCGTACCACCTGAGGGTCGCCATGCACGGTCAGGAAATCGAGGTCGAACTGCGCCAGCCCCCGGACCGCCGACTCGACGGTATTGCCGATATCGTAGAGCTTCATGTCGAGAAACACGCGCTTGCCGGCCTGTTTTAGCTCATTGGCGAGCGCCAGCCCGCCGCCTGTCAGCATGCCGAGCCCGATCTTGTAGAAGGCGACCGTGTTGCCCAACCGCTCTGCGAGTTGGCCGGCGACCAGCGCATTGGGCAGATCCAGTGCCACGATCAGCCGCTCGTCCGGCGCCGCAGGCCGGAGGCGCGGCTGGTTCGTCTCGGTGATGGCGGACATCGGCTCTCTCCTTGGCAGCGCACAGCGCCCGGGCCTGCCCGCCAGCGGCGCCGAAATCAACTGCCACGGTCACCTTTGAGAAAGCGGCGACGGAACGCCCGAACCATCGCCGCTCCTTACACTTAGAACCCGATCAGCATGCGCAGACCCAGCGCAGCGCCGATCACGAGTACCACGGCAGCGACGGCAATCGTCACCGGCCCGGCACCCGAAACGCCCTTTCCGGTATCGTTCATGCAGTGCCCTCTCTGTTGGGGGTTGAGGGTCACGCAAAGCATCGGCAGCGGACTGTGCCACCGCTCACGGGGCTTACGGACGCACCCAGTGTCCGAATGCGGGACACCACGCCTCATTACTGCCCAGCTTTCCGCGGTTTTCAAGCGCGGGCTCGCTGTCCGTAGGGTCAACGTCGTCGGGCGCGCAGAGCGGCCGGGATGTCGGCAGTCTTGTGTCGCCCGGCAACGTTCACCACATGTTCGTAGCGCAGCGTCCCATGGCCCTGCGCCAGGCAAGGTATTCCCACCGGGCTGCAGAGCGGACGGCGGGAGGGTCGCTTCAGGAGACGGACATGGACCTTCAGAAATTCACCGACCGTGCGCGGTCGATGGTGCAGGCTGCCCAAGCGGCGGCCATGACGGGCGGCCACCAACGGCTTCTGCCCGAGCACCTGCTCGCGGCGTTAATGGCCGATGACCACAAACTCGCCGCCAATCTGATCGCTGCAGCCGGCGGCGATGCCAAGCGTGCGGCCGAGGGGGCCGAACTTGCCGTGGCGCGCTTGCCCAAGGTCTCGGGCGGGGATGGGCAAATCTACATGGATCAGGCGCTCGCCCGCGTGCTGCTCGAGGCTGAGCAATTGTCCACCAAGGCCGGGGACAGCGTGGTGACGGCCGAACGTCTGCTCATGGCGCTCTCGCTCGCCAAGAACACCGAGCCTGGCCGCGTGTTGGCCGAGGCCGGCGTGACCCCCCAGGCGCTGGAGCAGGCCATCGCCGCGATGCGCAAGGGTCGCACCGCCGACAGCCAGGGCGCCGAGGATCAGTACGATGCGCTGAACCGCTATGCCCGCGACCTGACCGAGGCCGCGCGAGAGGGGAAGATCGACCCGGTGATCGGCCGTGACGAAGAGATCCGCCGCACCATCCAGGTCCTCAGCCGGCGCACCAAGAACAACCCCGTGCTGATCGGCGAGCCTGGCGTCGGCAAGACCGCCATCGCCGAGGGTCTTGCCATCCGCATCGTCAACGGCGACGTGCCTGAGAGCCTGCGCGACAAGCAATTGATGGCGCTCGACATGGGGAGCCTCATCGCCGGTGCGAAATACCGCGGCGAGTTCGAGGAGCGCCTGAAAGCCGTCCTCTCCGAGATCCAGGCCGCCGCCGGCGGCGTGGTGCTGTTCATCGACGAGATGCACACCCTGGTCGGCGCCGGTAAGGCCGATGGCGCGATGGATGCTTCCAACCTGCTGAAGCCCGCGCTTGCCCGCGGCGAACTGCACTGCGTCGGCGCCACGACGCTGGATGAGTACCAAAAGCATGTGGAGAAGGACGCGGCGCTGGCCCGTCGCTTCCAGCCGGTCTTCGTGACCGAGCCGACCGAGGAGGACACCATCTCCATCCTCCGCGGCATCAAGGAGAAATACGAGGTCCACCACGGCGTGCGCATCACCGATGGCGCCCTGATCGCGGCGAGCGAGCTCTCCAGCCGTTACATCAACGACCGCTTCCTGCCCGACAAGGCGATCGACCTGATGGACGAGGCCGCCTCGCGCCTGCGCATGGAGGTCGATTCGAAGCCCGAGGAACTCGACGCGCTGGACCGCGATATCCTGCAAAAGCAGATCGAGGCTATGGCGCTGGAGAAGGAGAGCGACGAGGCCTCGAAAGAGCGCCTCGCCAAGCTCCGCACCGACCTTGCAAGTCTCGAGGAGGAGAGCCGCGCCCTGACCGCCCGCTGGGAGGCTGAGCGCGACAAGCTGGGCCAGGCGCGCGTGCTGAAAGAGCAGCTCGATGAGGCGCGCGGCCAGCTCGACATCGCCAAACGCCAGGGCGATCTCGCGAAGGCGGGCGAACTCAGCTACGGCGTCATCCCCGATCTCGAACGCCGCCTAGCGGAGGCCGAGGCCGCCGAGGAGCACGATGTGATGGTCGAGGAGGCGGTGACGCCCGAGCATGTCGCCGGCGTCGTCAGTCGCTGGACCGGCATCCCCGTCGACAAGATGCTGGAGGGCGAGCGCGAAAAGCTCGTGCGCATGGAAGAGGCGCTGGCCCGCCGTGTGGTCGGCCAGGAGACCGCGGTCTCCGCCGTCTCGAACGCCGTACGCCGCGCGCGCGCAGGTCTGTCCGATCCGAACCGGCCCATGGGCTCCTTCCTGTTCCTCGGCCCCACCGGCGTTGGCAAGACCGAGCTCACAAAGGCGCTCGCCCATTTCCTGTTCGACAACGATCAGGCGATGGTGCGGATCGACATGTCCGAGTTCATGGAGAAGCACTCGGTCGCCCGCCTGATCGGTGCGCCGCCCGGCTATGTCGGCTATGACGAGGGCGGCTCGTTGACCGAAGCGGTGCGCCGGCGTCCCTATCAGGTCGTGCTGTTCGACGAGGTCGAAAAGGCGCATCCGGACGTCTTCAACGTCCTCCTTCAGGTGCTGGACGAGGGGCGGCTGACGGACGGGCAGGGCCGCACGGTCGATTTTCGGAACACGATCATCATCCTCACCTCGAACCTCGGGGCCGAGCATCTGTCCTCGCTGCCCGAGGGGGCCAAGGCCTCGGCGGCCGAGCCGCAGGTGATGGAAGTCGTGCGCGCTGCCTTCCGGCCCGAGTTCCTGAACCGGCTCGATGAGATCGTGCTGTTCGACCGCTTGGGCCGCGAGCATATGGGCCGTATCGTCGCGCTGCAGCTCGCGCTGCTGGAGAACCGGCTCGCCGAGCGCAAGATCGTACTCGGTCTCGACGCACGCGCCGCCGATTGGCTGGCGGCCAAGGGCTACGACCCGGTCTATGGCGCCCGCCCGCTGAAGCGCGTGATCCAAAAGGCGCTGCAGGACCCGCTGGCCGAGCTCATCCTCTCGGGCCGCCTGAAGGATGGAGAGCGTCTGGCGGTGTCGTCCGACTATGACGGTCTGATCTTCGGCGATCGCGCGGCCGCCGCGGCAAAGGGCGAAAGCGCGACCGTTCACTGACCCCGCAGACTGTGCCCAAACGAGGACGGGCGGGGAAAACCCCGCCCGTCCTTGCCATGACCATCAGTCGGTTGGTTCAGCTGGGACAAATCGGATTGCCCGGCCGGCGCTCTGCATGCGCCATCATCCGCACGAAGCGCGGGCGGATTATCAACTCGCTGTTGAACTCGCGCGGGCCCACGCCAAAGCCGGTCACGACCGGCGTCCACTGGCCCCAGATCTCGGTCAGCATCACCGATTCGCCCTCGACGAGGGTCGGCATGATATCGACCGGGATCGTGGCCTCGGTAAGCTCTAGCGGCGGTGTCGTGCCAATCTGCGCGCTGGTCTGGGACCAGTAGACCCTCAGCCCGCTCGGGCCCATGCAGATGTTCGAGATCCGCAGCCGCTGATTGACGACGTTGAACGGCGTCATCTTGCGCTGGAGCAGCGTCATGTCGCCCATCTCGGCATTCGAGTATTCGCTCACTCGGCTGACGATGTCGTTGATGGTAAACCCGATCTTCGACATGACCGAGTTGGTGCGGAACGCCTCGAAATACGAAAACGCCGAGATCAAGAGCGTCGCCAGCACGGGAAACATGATGACGAATTCGAATGAGATCCCCCCGCGATCATGTTTGCGAAAACGCATCGTCGTGTTCCTCAGGGCTCGTTCTTGAAGGCGGTGTAGCTGACCATCTGGTAGCCGCCGGATTCGTCCTTGGGCAGTGCCAGGCCGAGACCGATCCCCGGCAGCAGCGGGTCCACCACCATGCAGGCTCGGATGAACATCAGGTTGGTGCGGGCACCCGGATTAAAGGACAGCACCGGGTTCACGTCGTTCACGCGGTCACGGCAGAGCAACTGGCTCTGCGGGTAGGGGTCGCTCGCCACCATCGGCACCAGCTCCACCACCAGGTCGCGGTCGCAGTTGAAGATCAGCGTGGCGTTGTCGCAGATCTCCTCCTTGATCGACTGGTGCGTCACCGCCGTTGAGTAACCCAGCCGCAGGTTGCGCGCCGTCATATCCAGACCGCGGTCGATCATGATGTGGCGCGTGGCTAGCCACCCTGTCTCGATCAGCGCCGCAAAAACCGCAAACAGGATCGGGAACACGACAACGAACTCGATCGAAGCACCGCCGTCCCGGTTCTTGAAGAACCGGGACATGCAGGCCCTTATTGGACGGATCAAACCCATGATCGACTCTCTGCTCAGTTGATGAGGCGCAGCAGGCGCAGCTCTGTCCCGATATTCTGAAACGCTTGGCTGATGTCGGCGCCGTCCACGTTGTAGTGCTGCGACAGCGAGCTGGCGCAGTTCATCAGCACCGTCTCGGCCTTACGCGCCTCATAGGCTTCGTTGATCTCGCCGAAGTTGAACGAGTCGGTGCTGCCGCGCTGAAGCTCGAAGCCGATCGTGTAGATCCGCGCACCATGGTTGGTGGTGTCTTTGATGGTCGAGCACATCTCCATCAGTTGGAAATCGGCCTGACCGCACTGCACATCGGCGCGGTAGTTCACGTTGCGGAAGCGGAAGAAGAAGTCCTGCCCCAGGCGCTGGCCACAGTCGTCCGCGACGCCATCGCCGTTGATGTCGATGTTGTCGGCCGCCGTCAGGTTGTCGCCCGAGTTGTCGATGTAACGATAGCGGAAGTTCGCCAGGTCGAAGGCGCCCGGGAACCAGAAGTCATCCCAGTTCTGCTGCTGGACGAACCACTCGGGACCGTAGAAATTGTAGAGGTCTTCATCGACCTTCTCCTGCAGCGTGTTCACGCCGTCGGACATCAGCACGACGATCTTGTTGACGTTGGTAGCCGTCCACGGATTGGGCCAGTTGGCATAGGTCGTCGCCTGGGCCTGACCTGCATACTTGGTCTGCAGGATCGGGCGCGAGCCCGGGTCTAGCAGGTGCGACGCCCACTTCATCCCCACATCCGACGCCGTCCAGTTCTGCGAGGTCATCGCAGCGACATGGTCCTTCACGGCCTGGGCGTTCGTCTCGAAGGGCAGAATGGCGTTGTTGACCGACGGGCAGTTCCAGTTCGTCGCCTGACCGGTGTTGGTGAAGAAAGTGTTCTGGCCCGCCCACTGCACTTGGACCGAGTCGGGGAAGTGCTGCGACTGCGACAGCGTGGCCGTGGTCGAGATCACCGGCGTGGTGAAGTCGATCGCCTCGTAATCCAGGCAGTAGCTGTAGGCGTGCTTGTTGTCCCACACATAGTTCGCCGCCATCGCTGGCGTCAGAGCGACCTGCGCCGAGTAGGGCACCACCGAGATCATCACGCGATCCTGGTTTGCACTCGTCATGACGGTATCGACGAACTGGTTCACGGCCAGCTTGAGGTCATCGAGTTTGGAGCCGTTGCTGAAGGTCGAGCTTTCGCCCATCGAGCCTGAGACGTCGAGCACGAGCACGATCTCCGTCAGGCCCCGCGACTCCGCCGCGCCTGCTGCTGCCGGGAGATCCAGTTCGGTCACCCCCATCGCCTGCAGGAAGGTTGTGCCCACAACCGCATCGAGGCTCGCCGAGATCGTCCGTCCCGTGAGGCCCGATCCGAGCGGCGCGTCCACTGTCAGTTTGAAGGTGCTCTCGCGGTTGGTCCGCGAGGCCATGTACTCGCCGATAATCCGCTCCGCATCGGCTTTGCTCGCCACACCCGAGGCCGAGTTGGCAGCCGCTAGCACACCGCGGTCGAGCGCGTTCTGCAGATCGGCTCGGGCCGTCTCGTGCCGCGCGATGTCGATCGCCATACCAGCCATCACCGCGAGGATCACGAAAATCACGACGATGAACATCGTGATGGCGCCCCGGTCATCCTGAACGAACGACACCCCGTCATTGTCGCCATCCCGGCGATCCGTCACACCACGCACATTCGTCATCACCGACGGCCGCATTTGACCCTCCAAGGGATATTATTCCGCTGGATGTCAGGAACGCGGAAAACTCGACAACATTATGAACGTAATCGCTCAATTTATACGTGTAATTATGACCTAAAGTCCGACTTATGGGGGCTCACGCTCAACTCCAGATTTCACGAAGTAAGACTTTGTTTCGACCTGGGACGAAATTGGACAAGGAATCGAGAGCCGTTGGTCCCATTTCAGCCCGAATTTGACGGCGCCGCGCGTTTCCGTGATTGACGTAGTTGGAGTGAGGCGCTGTCCGCGATCAAAGGATCACGCAGCTCTGAGCCAGACACGACTAAGCCTCACACGACAGAGCCTCGCTGCCGACCGGGTTGCGCCCCGGTGGCACCTGGGCCGCCATGCAAGCCTACCGCCCGCGCAAGAGGCGGTGGCTCAGCCCTCATCCTGATGGAGACGCCAGCACGGCCTGTGCTGCGCAGATCAGGCAAGTGCCCAATGATTAATCTCATAAAACATTGATATGTCGTAGGATTCCACTCTCCGGAAACCAAGGGCCTTCGCGCCATGATTTCTACGCCTCCCCGTACGGAAACCGCCATGCCTCGACGTCCTCCTGATTATGCCCCTGAGGGTCGGCGTCTTGTAAGAGGGGATTTTGGCTATGGTGACGCGTCGCGGCTTCGTGTCCGGTGGGATCTGTGTGGTCGGGCTCGCAGCCACGGTGCTGCCGGTTCAGGCGATCGGCGGCGAGACGCGTCGGCGCATCGACCTCGCCGGCTTTCAGCGCACGCGCCTCATTCTGATCAAGCGCGCGGCCTGCTTCGCGCAGGCGGGCATCGATGTTGAGAAGGACTTCGACATCATTCGCGAGATGACGGCGGAGTTCACCGACGTCATGCGCGCGCTGCAATGGGGCAGCAACGACCTCGGCATCGCGCGTGAGAACCATGCCCGCGTGATCGATGCGCTCCGCGAGGTCAGCACGCTATGGCTGCCCTACAGCGAGCGTGCCGCCGCCGTCGCCGAGGCGCGCAGCATGAGCGATGACGACTTCAGCGTGCTCGTCGAGAAGGAGCGGCCGCTGTACGAGACGATGAACACGGCGGTCGGGGCCATCGAGCGCACCTATGGCGGTGACAGTGTTCCGCTCCACCCCGCCTTCGCGACGAACCTGGCTGGGCGCCAGCGGAGCCTCGGGCAGCAGATCGCCAGCGATGTCTGCCTCGTGGGCATCGACTATAAAGGCGAGGAGGCGCGCTCCCGGATCGCCGAGAGCATGGCGCTGTTTGGGAACACGCATACCGCGCTTTCCCAGGGCAAGCCGATGCTCGGAATCCGTGGTCCTGTGCAGCCGGCCCTCGCCAGCCAGTACAAGGTGATTGAGACACTCTGGTCCAAATACAAGGCGCTAGCCGGCCCCGTGGCCGAAGGTGGCGCGGTGGACGAGACGTTGATCCGCAAGGTCGGTGCTGCCTCGGATGCGCTGCTGGCAGCTTCCGACGCGGCAGTGAAGCTCTTCCCCGGCGAAAGCTAGGCCGCTGATGCAGCCCCGGGACGGTGTCGCGGCAGGGCGCGGCGCCGTCGTTCTGAGCATCTTCCGCGGCGAGGCCTATTCCTGTGGGCAAAAAAAATTAGGCGAGCGTTGCCCTGATCCCGCCATCTCGTTGCGAAGATTTTCAGCGGGAATACTCGAACATGAAACTCGCGATAGGAAGAAACTATGCGCACCAACAAATCGATTTCACTTACTGTATTGACTTCGATGTTCCTCTCTACTGGCACTGCTTTGGCGTCTGAGCCGACAGCCGCTTATGAGGCCGAAACAAAGATCGCCCTCGCCGCGCGCGAGGCGACCGTCGTCGAGGATATCGTCAAGGCCGCCTGCATGATGCATTTGGGCGTCGATGCTGACCGGCATCGAGCCATGATTGACCGTGACACCGTGCATTTCGATGCGGTGATGAACGGCTTGCAGTTCGGCGATGGCACCTACGGTCTTACCCGTGAGACCAATCAGAGGGTCATCGACGCCTTGCGCGTTCTCAAGATCGACTGGCTGCCCTTCAAGGAGCGTGCGGAGGCGGTTCTCGAAGCAGGCACGCCAGACAGCGACGCCGTGCTCTGGCTCGGCGAGAAGGATCTCAAGCTGCTCGACGACGTGGAAAAGCTCGTGTCGGCGCTCGAAAAAGCCTACGGCGGCGAGGCCCTGCCGCTGCATGTGATCGTGGCCACCAAGCTCGCGCAGCGCCAGGCCACCATTGCCCAGCGTATCGCCAAGGAAACCTGTTTCATAAGCGCCGGGCTCAAGGTCGATGAGATGCGCAGCAAGCAGGCCGAAATGATCGTGTTGTTTGAGAACACGATGACCGCGCTGCGTGATGGCATGCCCATGCTTGGCATCCAGAAACCGAAAAACGCCGCTGTGCTCGCGCAATGGGGGGTGGTGGAGACGTCGTGGGCGACGCTCAAGGCCAGTATCGCCCCTATCGCCGACGGCGGCGTGCTGGACGATGTCTCGCTCGAGCAGATGTCGCAAAACACGACCGCGCTGGTCGAGGAGATCACGACCGTCGTCGGTCTTTACGCGGCGGAGATGCTCTGAGCGACCGCGAGCGGCGCGCCATGGCGTGCCGCTCCAAATTCTGCCTCAATCTCGCCTGTCGAGCGCCGAAACAGCACGGTAGCGAGGACTGCAGAGTGGTGATTGACGCCACTCCCTCTCCTTACGGCCGGCACCGTGGTTGGCCAAGCGAACCAGCGATCGCTGGCGGGATGTGTCCGTATCCCTCGCGCCAAAGTCGGCGCTTTCTCCCAGAGTGTACGCAACCGGTGCTCGCATGAGCGCTGCCGACACATGCAGGCGCTTCGGCGCCTCGGAACGGAGTGCCGTCCGCCACCCCGCGAGACGGCCAGGAGGTAGACATGCCCTCACGTCGTGACGTTCTCTCGTTTGCCCTGATGGCCGGGACTGCCGCCTTGCCACTCCCCACGCTCGCCTCGGAAATCGACGCGGCGCAGGATGCCAAGCGCAAGATCAACATCGCCGGCCGTCAGCGCATGCTGACCCAGCGCATGGCCAAGGCGATCACCTTCGCCCGGCTCGGTATCGAGGTGGATCGACATCGCGAGCAGGCCATGGCCGCCCATGCGCTCTTCGACAAAAGCCTCAAGGGTCTGAGGTTCGGCAATCCCGATCTCGGCCTGAACCGGGAGACCGATGGCCGGGTCATCGACGGTCTTGGCCGGGTGAATGCCCTCTGGCTTCCCTATGGCGAGGCCGTGCAGGCCAGCATCGACAGCGCAGGGAAGGATGACGCGGCATTTGCCCGCGTGATGACGCAGAACCTCGGCATCCTGAAAGAGACCAACAAGACCGTTCGTCTCACCGAGCGGGCCTATGGCGGCAACGAGATCCCGTTGTATCTCGCCATCGCCATCAACATCGCCGGGCGCCAGCGGATGTTCAGCCAGAAGATGTCGAAAGAGACCGCCATGGTGGCTGCCGGATACGAGGTCGAGCAAAGCCGCGGCGCGCTCGCGGCAACGGTCGGGCTGTTCCAGTCGTCTCTCGACGCGCTCCGCAACGGTCTGCCCGCTGTGGGCATCCGAAAGCCAGGGACGAAGAAGGTGCAGTCGCAGCTCGCCGTGGTCTCCGAGCTTTGGGGTAGGATGCGCCCGGTCATGGACGCCACAGCCTCCAGCGGGACGGCGGATCAGGGGACCCTACAGCAGGTGGCGGCGCTCAACGATCGGCTGCTGAAAGAGATGAACGCAGCCGTCTTCGCCTACGAGGGCGAAAGCTGATCGACTTCCGCGCATCTTCTGCGACGGATTGAACCGCGCCGGGTTTGCCGGAGGCCTGTGATCGTTAGCTACGCGGCTACGTCGCTGCGTTCCAGTGCAGCGTGATAGGCGGCCTCGGCTTCGGCTGGCGGGATGTTGCCGATGGGCTCGAGGATGCGCCGGTTGTTGAA
>JBCCJI010000002.1:0-217894 GCA_039027855.1 Pseudomonadota bacterium
GCGCAAGCGCGCGCCAGCGGCTGACGCACGCCGCACTCACCCCGAAGCGCTCTGCCGCCTGGCGGTGGCTCGCGCCCGCCTCGACGGCAGCGAGAACACGGATACGAAGATCGACGGAAAGGGCTTTCGACATGCCTGCCGGCCTCCTCCTCCGGCAGACAGCTTCAATCAGACCATGCGCCCAATGGGAATCCCAATTCAATTCAATCAGCTCGGATCACGCTCTAGCCTCGGGATGGGCCTAGGGCCGGGGACAAGATCGCCGCACGGCAGGGGCAACGCCCGGTTCTTCTTGACGCGGCACATCCCGCAAACGCTCGCTGGCGGGCCTCGCAGGCTGTGTCTGCAGCCCATCACCAAGCGGCACCACCCACGTGCACGATGCATCCCGGAAGACAGCCGAAACAGCCACAGGCACCCACAAAGACTCATCGCGGCGACCAGCCGCGATTCCGCTGCCTTCAACCGGCGTGACGTTCGACCCAGTCCAGCGCTTTCTCGACCTCGCCCCAACCACCATTGTGACCCGAGCGCGGCATCAGGAAGTACTCCTTTTCCCCGGGCAGCGCGTCATAGAGCCTTCGGGCGTGGGCTGGCGGGATCACCCCGTCCTGTCCCGCGGCGACCACCAGCGTGGGCGCGGTCAGCGCAGGGGCCCGCGAAAGGCTCTCCCATCGCTCGTCCCACATCACGGCGCAGGCCGGCAAAAATGGATAGTGATGCTCGGCCACCGCACAGAGCCGGTCGAAAGGCATCTTGAGCACCAGCGCCGAGGCCGGGCGCCTCGCCGCCACCTTGACCGCAACCGCCGCACCCAGGCTCGTGCCCTGGATCACCGGCGGTCGGTTCATGGGCCCCACCAGTTCGGGCAGCGCATCGTAGAGCATCAGGGCATCGGCCGTGACCGCGGCCTCGGATGGGGCGCCGGGCGCGCCACCCGCCCCGCGATAATTGAGGATGGCCACGCCGTAGCCGCGGATCGTGAAGGGCGCCTGTCGGATCGCCGCCCCAGCCGTAAACCCGGCATTACCGTCGAAATGTAGGATGACCGGTAGATTCCCCACCGGCGGCGAGACCCAGGCGATCACGGGTGTGCCGTCATCGGCCGTCAATTCGACGAGCCGCCCGCGCATCATCGAGGTGACAGAGCGCGCGTCGAAGTCCTGGGTGAGCGGGTAGATCAGGCTCCGCCGTTCGATCAGGAAGGCCGCGACTACCGCCAACCAGACTGTGAGGAGAACGAGCCCGATCCTGATCAGCGTCCCGGCCAATCGCCGCATCATGACAACATCACCACGACCGTCTCACCCCCGCTTAACCATAGCCATGCCTCAATGCCCCCGCGCCGACCCATCGGCGCGAGAGGAGGTGATCGCACTGAGTCAAAAGCAATACCGTCTAGCGATGGTGATGATCGCGGCCGTCGGCCTCATCGTCTCCATCGCGAGGCTCTTCGCGGGGTAGCCCTTGGGAAGAGTCGGGGCGGCGAGTTACCGCTCGCCGCCCCATGGAGATGATCACTGAGCCATCTCATACCGTCTTGCCCTCAATATGCCGTCGGCGTCTTGCCAAAGCAATAACGCCAGCAGGACCTCGTCAGGCGACGTTCGGCAGCAGCGCCTCGATCGAGCCCTTGGCATCGCCATAATACATCCGGCTGTTCTCCTTGAAGAACAGCGGGTTCTCGATGCCCGAGTAACCCCGGCCCTTGCCGCGCTTCAGGATGAAGACCTGCCGTGACTTCCACACCTCCAGCACCGGCATCCCGGCGATGGGCGAGCCCGGATCGTCCTGCGCAGCGGGGTTCACGATGTCATTCGCGCCGATGATGATGCTGACATCGGTCTGGGGGAAATCCTCGTTGATCTCCTCCATCTCCAGGACGATGTCGTAAGGCACCTTGGCCTCGGCCAGCAGCACGTTCATGTGGCCCGGCAGACGGCCCGCCACGGGATGGATGGCAAAGCGCACCGACTTGCCCTTGGCACGCAGCTTCCGGGTCAGTTCGCTGACCGCCGCCTGCGCCTGCGCCACCGCCATGCCGTAGCCCGGCACGATCACCACGCTGTCGGCATCGTTGAGCGCCGAGGCGACGCCGTCGGTGTCGATGGCGATCTGCTCGCCCTCGACCTCCTGCGCCGAGGACTGCTCGCCCCCCCAACCGCCGAGGATCACCGAGACGAAGGAGCGGTTCATGCCCTTGCACATGATGTAGGATAGGATCGCCCCCGAGGCGCCGACCAGTGCGCCGACCACGATCAGCAGCGGGTTGCCGAGGGTGAAACCGATCGCCGCGGCCGCCCAACCGGAGTAGCTGTTCAGCATCGACACCACGACCGGCATGTCGGCGCCGCCGATGGCCATGATCAGGTGCCAGCCGATGGCGCCGGAGATGATCGCCACATAGATCAGGTTCGCCGGATCGCCGGTCTCGATGTACTGGTAGCCGAACAGCAGGCAGAGCCCGATCCCGGCCAGGTTCAGCTGATGGCGATAGGGCAGCGTCAGCGCGTTCGACGAGATCTTCCCCGCCAGCTTGCCATAGGCGACGATCGAGCCGGTGAAGGTCACCGCGCCGATGAAGATGCCGAGCAGCAGTTCGACCTTCAGGATCGAGAGCTCGACGCCGGTCTTCTTCGCGATGCTCGCGGCAAAGCCGGTCAGCTCCTTGGCCGTGCCGGCATCAACCGCCGTCAGCGCCCGCGTCATCTCGATATCGGCATTGAAGCCGATAAACACCGCCGCGAGGCCGACGAGGCTGTGAAAGCCTGCCACCAGCTCGGGCATCTGGGTCATCTCGACCTGCTTGGCGATATAGGCCCCGGCGATACCGCCGACGGCCAGCAGGAAGATCACCATGCTTGGATCGCCGAGGCCCGGCGTGTTCAGCGTGGCGATGATCGCCAACGTCATGCCGGTGATGCCGTACCAGATCGCCCGCTTCGCCTTCTCCTGGTTGGAGAGGCCGCCGAGTGCGAGGATGAACAGGATGGCCGCAACAACATAGGCGGCCGTGATGAGTCCGATGCTCATGTCTCGGGCTCCCGGATCAGGACTTCTGGAACATGGCGAGCATCCGGCGCGTCACGAGGAAGCCGCCGAAGATGTTCACCGCCGCAACCAGGATACTGGCCGCCGCGAGATAGCCGACCGTCTCGTCTGGCGAGCCGATCTGTAACAGCGCGCCGACGATGATGATCGACGAGACGGCGTTGGTGATTGCCATCAGCGGCGTGTGCAGTGAGTGGGCGACGCCCCAGATCACGTAGAAGCCGACGAAACAGGCCAGCACGAAGACGATCAGATCCTGCATGAAGCTGACCGGGGCCACGCTGCCGATCAGCAGCAGCACGACGCCGCCGATGGCCAGCATCTGACCGGTCTGGTCGAGCGACTTCTTCAACTCCGCCGCCTCGCGAGCCGCCTTCTGCTCAGGCGTTTCCTCGACCTTCTTCTCCTTCGGCGCCTGCTTGGCGATCGCGTTGATCTTGGGCGGCGGCGGCGGGAAGGTGATCTCGCCCTGGTGACAGACCGTCGCCGAGCGGATGACGTCATCCTCCATATTGACGTTCGGCTGACCGTCCTTCTCGGGCGTCAGGTCGTCCATCAGATGGCGGATATTGGTCGAGTAGAGGTTCGAGGACTGCGTCGCCATGCGGCTGGCAAAGTCAGTGTAGCCGATGATCACCACGCCGTTGTCGGTGACGATGCGCTCGTCCTTGACCGTCAGATCGCAGTTGCCGCCGCGCTCGGCCGCGAGGTCAACGATCACGCTCCCGTTCTTCATCGCCGCGACCATGTCCTTGGTCCACAGCTTCGGCGCGTCACGGCCGGGGATCAGGGCGGTGGTGATGACGATGTCGATCTCGGGCGCCAGCTCGCGGAACTTGGCCAGCTGCTTGTCGCGGAACTCCGGGCTCGACGGCTTGGCATAGCCGCCGGTCTCGGCGCCGTCGGTCTGCTCCTCCTCGAAATCGAGATAGACGAACTCGGCGCCCATGCTCTCGATCTGCTCCGCCACTTCTGGGCGCACGTCGAAGGCGTAAGTGATCGCGCCGAGCGAGGTCGAGGTTCCGATGGCCGCCAGCCCCGCGACGCCCGCGCCCACCACGAGCACCTTGGCCGGCGGCACCTTGCCCGCGGCGGTGACCTGACCGGTGAAGAAACGACCGAAATTGTTGCCCGCCTCGATCACCGCGCGGTAGCCGGCGATATTGGCCATCGAGGACAGCGCGTCCATCTTCTGCGCGCGGCTGATGCGCGGGACCATGTCCATGGCCATCACGGTCAGCTTCTTCTCGTTGAGCTTGCCCAGCAGCTCTTCGTTCTGCCCCGGATAGATATGGGTGATCAGCGTCTTGCCCTCGGGCGCGGCCTCCACCTGCTCCAGGCTCGGTGGGCGCACCATCGAGATGATATCGGCCCCCGACCAGACATCATCCGCCGTATCCACCACCGTCACGCCGGCTGCGCGATAGGCATCGTCAGTGAACGCCGCCGCTGCGCCCGCCCCGCTCTCCACCAGGCAGTCATAGCCCAGTTTCTGCAGACGGCCGGCACTTTCCGGGGTGAGCGCGACCCGGGCCTCGCCGGGCGCTGTTTCCTTGGGTGCACCGATCTTCATGCCCATAGCGTCTTTTCCTCTTTGCCCTCGTGCTATTGCCCGCGATGCGGGATCTTTATCGGGTCTTTGCGCCCCTAGCTCGCCCTTCAGGTACCCACGAATGCCAGGAAGATCAGGATACCGATCGACACGACACCCACGAGCACCGCGGCGCGGATAAAGCCGTTGAAGGTGGCTTCGTGCTCCTCGATCTTCGGCGGCTCAGCGCCACCGGGCTCTTCGCCATCGGCCATCATCGTCTCCCAGGCTCACTCGGCATCATGTGTCGGAGTATCGCGCCGGCGCGCGGCACTACGGTAGGGTGCGGGGGATTTATCCAAACGAAGCGGGCTTGTCATGCCCGTCCTTAGCCTTGTTCCCATCAGGCGGGGGAAGGATCGCATCCGCTGCGTCACCATGTGTCGGATGGGGTATGCCGGGCGATGGTACGGCTAACGCGCCCGGCGATGGATCCTCACCGACCATTGCCCTGTCAGGAACCCCAGGAGGAACCCCAGGAGGAGCCCCGGGAGGAACCCCCGGAGGAACCCCGTGGGGAACCCGGTGCGGAACCCGGTCAGGGCTCCCGTCAGGAACCTCATCAGCGACCCAATCGGAACCACCGCCATCGTTCACACCAGGGCCACGATCCGAGCCATCACCGGCATCGCGTTCCATCGCGGTGGCCGGCGCCGGTGCCGCATGATCCTGGCCGTCGCCTTCCAGCAGGCGGTGCAGCCGCGCGGCCTCGGCCCGCCAGCCGCGCGCCTCGGCCTCGGCGGCCTCGGCTCGGGCGATCAAGGTGCTGTGCCGGGGGCCAAGCGCGGTCCAGAACCCGTGCAACAGCCAGCCGACAAGAACCGCGATGACCAGGACAAGGGCGACCGCAATCTCCAGTGACACAGCCCCGTCAGCCCCGATCTCTGCCGTGACGCGGCGGAGCGCGGCGGTCAGGCCGTCAATCGCCTCTGCGATCAGTCCGGGCGTGTCGGGGTCTTCCATCGCCCTCACTCCCGCCCGATGCGTGATACCGGATCACCGTCCACGGTATCGGAAGCCGCGTTGGCGGGCTCCAACGCGCTGAAAGCGATCCGGCGGTTGAGTGCACGCCCCTCCGCCGTCGCATTGTCGGCAACCGGCGCGACCTCGCCATAGCCCCGCGCATAAAGCCTGACCCGCCGGGGATCCGCCCGGGCGCTGAGCGCGCCCTGCACCGCCTCGGCGCGCTGACGGCTGAGCCTGCGGTTCATCGAGGCGCGGCCCTGGTTGTCGGTGTGGCCACCGACCTCGATCACTGCCCCGCGACAGCGCGCCAGCACCGCCGACAACCGCTCCACCGTGCGCCGCGCGGCAGCGTCGAGCTCGGTCGAGCCCGGTGCGAACGTTAGTGGCCTAAGGGCGACCTCACGGTTGAGCGCGGCGGCGCAGGCGGCGGGGGGCAAGGGACGCTCGGCCAGCGCAGCAGGCAGATCGACCGTGAGGCGCGTCGAAAGCTGCACCCCGGGCGCCAGGCCATCGGCCAACAGGCGCTGCGTCGCGACCGCATCCGGACCCGAGAGGACCGTCGCACGAAGCACCACGCGCGCGGGGCCAATGGCTGCCCGCCCGGTCAATCGCACCCGCGTCATCGCATCGAGCGCCGTCACCGCCGAACGCGCGATGGCCGGGTCGGGGATCGGCGCGCCGACACCGCCGGCTACCGCCAGACGCGTCACGTCGACACCGTCGCGCCCGGCGATCCCGGCCGCCATCGTCTCCAGCGCCGCCGCCACCTCGGCCGTCGCCACAGTCCCCGCCAGCCTCACGCCGTCGGCATCACGCTCGATCATCATCCATCCGATCTCGGCGATGCTCGGCGGCGTAGATCCGTCCCCATCGCTAAGCGATGCATCCAGCGCGAAACCCGCGGGCAGGCGCGCCGCCAGCGTCGCCAGCGCTGTCTCGAACCGATCCTGGCTGACACCGACACCGCCCGCCCGCACAGGATCGGCCTCAAGCCGCGCGAGCGAGCCCGACAGTGTCATCCGCGCCCCGGGCAGGCCCGCAACGGCGTCAAGGCCAGCCATCGCCGCCGCCTGCCAATCGAGCGCCGGGGCCCCGACACCGGCCTGACAATCACCCGGCGAGGCCTTGCCCCCCGCCGCGGCCACCGCCGCCTCGATCCGCCGCGCCTCCGCGCCATCGCGCGCGGCGCAAGTCTGAAGCAGGGGGCGGCCGTCCTCATCGGCGGCAATGATGATGCGAAAGGGCACGATGGGCCGCCGCGGCACGGTGAGCGCGGTCGCAAGCTCCAGAGAGGGCCCTGCCATGGCGCCGAGGCCAACCTGCAGACGCTGGCGCTCAGCCTCACTGACCGCGATCCCGCTGATCGAGGCGCGCGCCGGCTCCAGCCGGATGAAGGCGTTGGTGACCTCGCCAAGCGCTGCCAGCGACACCGACACGGCGGCGCCCCAGGCCACCGGCTCACCACCGGCCTCGATACCGGAAAGATCGGCGATCTGTGCTTCGGGAAATGCGGCACCGAGGGCGATCAACAGGTCGGCCCGCGCGGCTGGCCCGGGAAAACTGCCCGTCACCAGGATCGTGTCTCCCTCACGGAAGAGCTCAACCAGCATCGGCGCGCGGCGTGGCCCGGCCGCCGGCTCGAGTGTGGCCGCGCGCACGACACTCGCCATCGGCAGGGCGCGCGCCAAGGTGCGGCCGAGCAGGTCGTCCGATGCCGCATCCGGCGCCTCTCCGGTGACGCGCAAGCGCCGGCCTTCCACCTCGATCGCCGCCCAGCTAGCGCCCAGAGCTGCCGCCACGCCCGCCGCCTCATGGGCGAGATGCCGTTCGACCACCGGCACCGCAAGCCCCGCCACACCGCGCAACGCAAGGCCCAGGGCAAAGATCAGCGGCAGGAAGACGATAAGGCGTCGCATCGCCTCTCCGGTTTCGGTTGGGCAGACAAGACACAGGCGGCAGGCGATCCCGCATCAGAGGCGCTACCGGCTATGCCCGACGCTTTCCCCATGCCAAAGCACGATGAACGAGGCGGCGCAACCGCACCAAGGCCCCGAAGAGGACCGCTGACGAGGACCCATGCCACCAGTCGATACCCCGGCGCAGGTGACAACCACCGCCTTATCGTTTCTGCCGCCAAGGATCGTCGCGCATCGCGGCGCATCGGTCGCGGCCCCCGAGAACACATTTGCCGCGTTGCGCCGGGCCGCCGGCATGGGTGCGCGATGGGTCGAGGTCGACGCATCGTTGCTCGGCTGCGGCACGGCCGTGCTGCACCACGACGCGACACTTGGGCGAACAAGCAGTGGCGACCGGCCGCTTCTCGCGCTGAGCGCGGCTGATCTCGCCGGGATCGACGCGGGCGCGTGGCATTCCGAGGCGCATGCCGGAGAGCCGATCCCGACGCTCGCGGCCGCGCTCGACCTCGTCGCAGCCCTCGGCCTTGGTCTTAATCTCGAGCTCAAGACCCATGGCGCCGACCCAGGACCGCTGGCGCGGGCGGCAGCAGCCGCGTTGAACGCCCGCCCTGCGCTGGCAAACAAGGTGCTCGTCTCCAGTTTTGACCATGCCGCATTGGTCGAGATGCAGCGTATCGCGCCGGCCTATCCCCGCGCCCCGATCTGGCATGGCCCGCCCGCCGACTGGGCCACCACGGCCCGCCAGCTTGACGCTGTGGCCCTGCATGCGGGCGCAGATGAGATCACGCCGGACCAGATCGCCGAAGCAACGGCGCTCGGTCTGCCGACCAGGGTCTTTACCGTCAACGATACCGAGGAGGCCGCACGCCTGCGCCGCATGGGCGTGGCAGCGTTCTTCACCGACGTGCCCGAACACTTCCTGGCGGATCCAAACTGGGTCGCCTGGGACGCAACCTGAGGCGGTGAGCAGACCCCACCGGCCCAGGTCAGACCCCAGCACGGCTGACAGGCGCGCCGATCAGCCGGGCTGCAGCACCCCGGTCAGCAGCATGACCAGGTAGATGATGAAGCCGAGCCCGATGGGCACCCCGGCGGGAAAGTATGGCAGGCTGGCTTTCAGGATCGAGCCGGGCGCTGTCGGCGGCTGGTCGAACATCTCAAGACCCGTCGTGCGACCGCGCAGCTGCCTATAGGCCAGCCAAAACACCGGCAACAGGGCAAGGATCGCCAGCGACACGATCACCAGCACCGATGGCAGCGTCTGGTAGTTCACATAAGGCGTGAGCGCGATCAGCAGCTTGAGATCGCCTCCGCCCACCTGCCCGCCGCTGATCTGGAACAGCAGGAACCCCAGGAAGAAGGCGATCACCGTGTGCCCGATCCGCCAGCCAAAGATCTCCAGCGGCAGGCCCATCAGGCCGGTCGGGATGAAGATCAGGAAGATCAGTAGGCAGGCGGCGTTCGGGATCCGCATCCCCGCCATGTCGCTCCACATCACATAGCCGAGCAGCGGCACGAGACCGGCGGTGGCGAAAGCCAGCGCCGTTGGCTCAAGGATCATAGCGTCTGTCCTACTGGATGACCGAGCCCTGCATCTGGGCGAGCTGATCGGCCGCGGCCTCGTAATAGCGCGGATGCAGATCGACGGCTTGGGCGAACAAGCCTCTCGCAATGCGAGCCTGCCCGTTCTTCAGCGCGATCTGGCCCAGATTAAACGAGATTACCGCTCGCTCTTCGGCCGACATCGGCACGAGCGGCAGCCGGTATTCGCCGCGCAGCCCCCGCGCGATGGCCAGGTTGTTCTTGGCGTTGAACTCGGCCGAATTGTACGACACGGCCCGCTCCAGCACGGTCTCCGCGCGCTTCAGCTCACCCCGGTTCATCAGACTGACTCCCCAGTTGTTCAGCACGTCGAAGGGCGCGGTCGCGAGCTGCTCCGCCTTGGCATAAGCGATATCGGCCGATTCCCATTCCTCAGCCTCGTCCGCCAGCAGCGCATCGAGCAGGAACCGCCGCGGCGTCTCCAGCGTGGGCGGCAGCGTACTCGACAGGGCGCGCGCATCTTCGAACCGGCCAAGACGCACGGCGATAAAGGCATAGTCGAGCCGGTCTTGCGCCCCAGCTCCACCGACGGCCTGTAACTCCTGGTAGGTGCGCGCGGCTTCGGGCAGGCGCTTGGCGCGGGTATAGGCGCGGGCCAGCTTGCGCCGCAGATCATTGCTCTCGGGCTCGCGGGCGACGGCGTTCTCAAAATAGATGACCGCGGCGCCGGGGTCGCCGCTCTGCAGCAGCAGGTCGGTGAGCTTGGCGTCCTGAATGACATCCGCGCCCAGCGGGTCTTCCTTCTCGCTGACCGATGTCTGGCAACCCGCGAGCGTCAGCGCCGCAAGCGCCAGTCCAATCGTGATGCCATGCATGGGTACTCTCCTCTACCGCCGTCAGGATCGCGCTACTCGACAACCTCGACATCGGCTGCCGTCTCGTCGGATGCCGCCGCCTCAGCCGCCCGGACGCTCTCGATCCCATTTTCCCCTTCAGAGACTGTGCCATCTTGGGGCTGCCGCGTCGATGCTTCGCTGCCGGGCAACGCCGGGTCTTCCGTTTCTGCGGCTTCAGTGGGTGGTTCATACAACTCGGCCGGCACGACGCGGAACGCCGCGCCGCCACCACCGATGCCCGCGGTCAACGCGGCACCGGCCGGTCCCCCCGGAGCACTCTCTCCGTCGCCATCCGCTGTCGCGGCGTCCTCGTCCTCGGACAGCGATGCGTCGGGGAGCAAGGCATCGGGCGGCGCGGCGGCCGTGGCGAGATCCTCGGCACGCGCCTCGGCATTGGTGGCCGGGGCATCGAGCAGGAAGGTGCTTGGCCCGGTCCGGATCGTCGTCAGCGTCACTGCCTGCTCGCGGTCGGTCGTCGGCAGGAACAGCGCGCGCCGGGCCGCGATGCGCCGGTCGACGTCCTCCAGGCTCGCCACCGCCAGTTCGTTCTGACCGCTGCTCACCAGGAACGCCGTCCGGAAATGGTTGCGGGCGCTCTCCAGCCGGCCCTGCCGCATCAGCAACCGGCCAAGCGCGATATTGATCGCGGGATCCTCGGGCGCCTCGGACAAAGCGGCCCTCAGGTAGCGCTCGGCCACGGCATCACTGCCCTCGCCCATTGCGGCGATCCCTGCCCCCGCCAGGAGAAAGGGGGCCGACCCCTCCCGCGCGATGGCCCGCTCATAGGCACGCACGGCGAGACCTGTCCGCCCCTCGGCCAGCAGTCGCGTGGCGAAATCGCTCCAGCTCTGGCCCTCGCGCGGTGCGAGCGGTGTCGCGTCGATGGAAGAGATGACGCGCGCTTCGCGGATTGCCCGGGCCTGCGCCTCGATCCCGTCGATCGGCGCCGGGTCTTCGGCCTCCGCCTCGTCCGGCTCGGCGTCCTCTGGCGGGGTCTCGGCTGCGACAAGGACAACCGGCTCATCGACGCCCGCGGCTAGCGCAGCCTCCAGATCGCGCGCGGCCCAGGGCGGCATGGTCACCGGATTGACGGTATCGCCCGGGGACGTTGGCGTGGGCTGCGCCACGGTACCCACCGCCGCTTCGGGCTCGGGTCGGTCAGTCCCCAGCGGCACACCCTCGCAGGCGGGCAGCAGCATCAGCGTCGATAGAACGGCAGCACCCGATGCACGGAAGCCCGGCATCAGCGCCCGGCGCAGGCTCTGCCGCGCCACGGCAGGATCAACCGCCCAGCTGGGCGAAAGCGCGCAGAATCTGGATCAGCGACGGGCCGACGAGG
Organism: Pseudomonadota bacterium; assembly: GCA_039027855.1. GTDB lineage: Bacteria > Pseudomonadota > Alphaproteobacteria > Rhodobacterales > Rhodobacteraceae > Thermohalobaculum. Next base: position 11,302 of record JBCCJI010000002.1, read on the forward strand.
ATCAGGATCAGCGGCGGCACGGTGAAGAACATGGTGCCGAGCGTCAGTTTGGTCGGCAGCTTGTTGGCCTTTTCCTCGGCGCGCATCAGTCGCTTGTCGCGCATCTCGGAGGCGTAGACACGCAGCGCCTGGCTGATCGAGGTGCCGAATGCGGTCGACTGGATCATCACCGTCACAAAAGACGAGATGTCGTTCACATTGCACCGCTCGGCAAAGTCGCGGAGCACGGTGATGCGGTCTTTACCGACCCGGAACTCCTGGCTGACGATGCCGAGCTCGTAGGCGAGCGGACCGGCCGCCGCCTCCATCTCCTTGCCGACGCGGCTCATCGCCTGGTCGAGCGATTGCCCGCCCTCGATGCAGACGAGCATCATGTCCATCGCGTCGGGGAAGGCCTTCTGGATCTCCTCGCGCCGCACCGCGATGGAGCGCGAGACCCAGTAGACCGGCCCGACGAAGCCGATGAAGCCGAGCACCAGCGTCATCACCGCACCGAACACAAGGTTTGGCTCTGCCGGCAAAATCAGGAAGAGGACGGCACCGACGGAGGTGAGACCGACACAGAGACCAAAACGGGCGGTGTAGTAGCTGCGCACCGCCCCCGCGCTGTCGAAGCCGGCTTGGCGCAGCATCTTGCGCGTGTCCGACATCTGTTTCTTGTCGGTCGGCTGCAGGTAATCCGAAAGGCCGCCCGTCGGACCGCCATCGGCATCGCGCAGCTTGACCAGCTCGCCCTGCAGGCGCTCCTCGCGGAAGTTGAAGCGGTCGAGCGGGTCTTTCTTCCCGCGCAGCACCAGCGGGATCGCGACCAGCACAAGCACGATCGACAGCGTCGCGATCGCATAGAAGGGTGCCGCCTCGCCGTACTCCTCGACCAGCGCCACAGAGAAGCGATCGAGGTATTCGGTGATGAGGACCGTGATCTCGCCCATAAACCCGTTCTCCGCCCAGTTGTCGGCTTAGACTTTGATGTTCACCAGCATGCGCATGAAGAACACGTTCAGCACGAGCAACACGAAAGTGGCGATGGCACCGGGGATGAACAGCGGATGGTCATCCACCGCCGAGTAGTAGTCGGGTTTCACGACCTGCACCAACAACAGGGCGATAATCGGGAAGACCGAGAGGAACCAGCCCGACCAGCGCGCCTCGGCGGTGATCGCCTTCACCTTGCGGAACAGCTTGAAGCGCGCGCGGATCACCCGGCTGAGGCCATCGAGCACCTCGGCCAAGTTACCGCCCGAGGTCGACTGGATGTTCACCGCGATGGTGAAGAAGCGCAGATCCGGCAGCGGCACGCGGCTCGCCAGACGGTCCAGCGCGTCGTTGAGGTTCATACCATAGGTCGCCTCGTCGGCGATCAGGCCGAACTCAGTGCCCAGTGGGTCGGGCATTTCGCGGGCCACGATGGCGATCGCCGCTGTGATCGGGTGACCCACCCGCAGCGAGCGCACCATCAAATCGACGGCATCGGGGAACTGCTCTTCCAGCATCGCGATGCGCGCCTTGGCCTTGTTCCCCAGCCAGATGAAGAGCGAGCCGTAGCCGCAGACGATGGCAATCAGGATGCGCACCGGCAACGAGGCTTCGGTGAAGAAGCTCAGCATCAGGAAGGCGATTACCGTCAGCACCGTGATCGACGTGAAGATCGAGAACGGCGTCATCTTGATGTTTGCGTGGCGCGCCTTCTCGCTCAGGATGCCGACGACCGGCAGCTTGAAGTCACGCTTGTTGCCCTCACGCTCGGCGCGGAGGATCGAGAGCACCTCTTCGGTGTCCTTCCCCTCCTGCAGCAGGCCGAGACGGCGGTTGACGCGCTTCTCGCGCTTCAGCGTTTTGCCGTAGATGATCAGGTAGATGCCTTCGACCATCAGGAAGACACCGACAAAGATCAACGCGTAGATCAGCGGCTGAAACAGCATGCGTGGATCTCCTCAGACGTCCGGCTTGAACAGGCTCTGGGGCAGGTCGTAGCCCCACTGGCGGAAGCGGTCGGCATAGCGCGAGCGGATGCCGGTGGCGGTATACTTACCCCGGATCTTGCCGTCGCCATCGGTGCCGAAACGCTCGAACTTGAAGATGTCCTGCATAGTGATGACCTCGCCCTCCATGCCCACGATCTCGGAGATGTGGGTCATGCGGCGCGTACCGTCGGACATGCGCGACTGCTGCACCATCAGATGCACGGCGCCGGCGATGTTGGTGCGGACCGCCTTCAGCGGCAATTCGATACCCGACATGCCGATCATGTTCTCAAGACGCGAGAGCGCATCGCGCGGTGAGTTGGCGTGGATCGTGGTCATCGAGCCGTCATGGCCGGTGTTCATGGCCTGCAGCATGTCGATGACCTCCTCGCCGCGGCACTCGCCGACGATGATGCGGTCAGGGCGCATTCTGAGAGCATTCTTCAGCAGGTCACGGATGGTCACCGCGCCCGTGCCCTCGATATTGGCCGGTCGGCTTTCCATACGGCCGACATGCTCCTGCTGGAGCTGCAGCTCTGCAGTGTCCTCGATCGTCACGATACGCTCGTTGTTCGCAATGAAACTCGACAGAGCGTTTAGCGTGGTCGTCTTACCCGAGCCTGTGCCGCCCGACACAATCACGTTCAATCGGCAGCGCACGCAGGCGTGCATAAACAGCGCCATCTCTTCCGAGAACGCGCCGAAGCCGATCAGCTTGTCGACGGTGAAAGGGATCTTGGAGAATTTGCGGATCGACAGCAGCGGACCGTCGACGGCACAGGGCGCACAGAGCGCGTTGACGCGGCTGCCATCGGCCAGGCGCGCGTCGACCCAGGGGTTCGATTCGTCGATCCGGCGACCGACGGCCGAGACGATCTTGGTGATCACCCGCATCAGGTGCTGGTTATCCTTGAACTGCACATTGGTGCGTTCAAGTTTGCCCTTCCGCTCGACATAGCAGTGCTCAAACCCGTTCACGAGAATGTCGGTGATCGTGGGGTCAGCCAACAGCGGTTCGATCGGGCCGAGCCCCATGACCTCGTCCACCAGATCGCGCACCAGCGTGTCGAACTCGGGGCGCGACAGCACCAGCTCGCCGTCCGCCAGTTCCTCGCGCACGATCTCGCTGATCTCGTGGCGAAGCTCCGTCTCCGAGACCTTGTCGAGCGCGGCCAGGTTCAGCGTGTCGAGCAGCTTGCCATGCATCTCGACGCGCAGGTTGATCAGGCGACGGCGGCGCTTGGCGTCGGTCTCGTTCGAGCTCATGCGCTCGCCGGCACGCGGCGCCATGTCCTTCAGGCGCTGCTGCGCAGCGCTCTGCGACGCATCGCGTGCGCCACCCTCAGGTTCGGGCGGCGCCCCCGCGGCACGACCGTTCGGGCGGGGCTCATCCTCTGTGCGCATCCGGCGGAACATGCGTCCACTCCTCTCGGTTCGACTGACCGGTGTCAGCCGTCCTTGGCTTCGGCCTCGGCCTCGGCGTCGGCAATCATCTTGGCCATGATCTTCTGGCTCATCTTGGCGATTTCCTTGCGCACCGGATTGGAGCGCGCCGCCTCGGCCAGCGGGGTGCCCTCGTCGCAGGCGGCTATCACCGCCTTGCCGCCATCGGGCATGAAGTGCTTGAACTCGATCGCGAGGCTCTCGGCCAACCGCTTTGCACGGCTCTTGCCAGACATGTCGGTGAAACCCGGCGCACGGTTCAGCACGCAAGTCATCTTGGACATGTCCAGATCTTCAGATTTCAGGGTCCGCGTGAACCTGAACATGTTCTGAGCGGACCGCATGTCGATTTCCATCGTCACAACAAACGCGTTGGCAGCCGAGTACACCACCTCAGACCAGTTCATGAGGGCCTGCGGCATATCAATTATGACATAGTCGAAACTGTTTCGCGCCACCTGAAGCATGCCCTCCACGTCATTCGGGGACACAATATCGAGCGGCAATGCGTCGCGCGGGGCGGTCAGGACATGCAGACGGTCCTTGTAACTGGTCAGCGCCTGGGTAAACGCCGTCTCGTCCATGTTGCCGGCTTCGGAGACAAGCTCATACACAGCCTCGCGGCGGGGGACATCCAGATAGGTCGCGACCGAGCCGTACTGAAAGTTGAAGTCAAGCAGCGCGACGCGGCGCCCTTCCTGGCGCACGGCGTTGCAGATCTCCCAGGCAAGGTTCACCGCGATGGTGCTGGCGCCACAGCCTCCGGCCACGCCGTAGACGCCGATGATCTTGCCTTCGCGCCGACCCTTACCGCCGCCGGCACCCAGCGCCTGGCGACCGCGGGTGCGCGCGACGCGGATGTTGTTGATCGCTTCCTTCAGCGCCCCCGGCGGATCGGGATAGGGCGCAAACTCGGCTGCGCCCGCGCGGATCAACGCGTGCATCGAGCGAGAGGAAATGTCGCCGCATACCAGCAGCACGAACATCTCGGCCGTATCCGCCTTGCGGATGAGCTCCGAGGTGCGCGCAATGGCCTCCGGCGTGTCGGAGCTCAGCGTCAGGATGACGAAGGTCTGTTCCTGGCTGCTTTCGCCAAAAACCTCATCCGCCTCGTCATCGCCAACCTCGACCCAGCTGTCGGGCCCGATCTCGCTGTCGAGATCCTCGGCAAGCGCATCAATTTCAACGAAGCCGTCGGAGAAAACGACTGCTTCGGGTGCATCGGCTTTCGCGTCGCTGACAAAGGGCAGCGCCATCGATCTTCTCCCCCGGACCGCCTCTGATGAGGGCCGTCGTGTAGATTACACCAGATAAGTACCGGCATGGAACGAATGGATGCGCCGGCAGCCCCTCGCAGAATGCGGAACACACCACGCGGCGCGTGCGAACCCCACAACCAGAAGTCATGACGACTAATTGTGGCAGCACATCGACACAAACTAAGGGCCCGGCTTTTGACCGGGCCCTTTTTCTCGCGTCAGTCGATGTCGAAGGGCGGGTCTCCGACACCGGATTGCAGGTATTCGTTCAGCGGCTTGGCCGTGTAGCGGCCATCGAGGCCGTCGCCGACATAAACCCGGTCAAAGCCGACCACTGCCGTGACGACGCGGCGATTCTGCCGCTCTCGACCATCAGTGGCCACGACGGGCTCGCTTTCGCCGCGGCTGACCAGTTCGTCTAGCCGGTCACGGGCCACGCCGCGACGCACAAGATAGCCCAGCACCGCCCGCGCGCGGCGCAGGCCGAGCCGGTCGTTGTAGCGATCCGTACCCGGTGCGTCAGCGTGACCGATCACAGCCATCCGCACGCTTTCATTCGCCAGAAGCCAGGCGGCCTGCTGGTTGAGTGCCTGACGCGTCTCCGATGACAGCCGCGACGAATCGAAATCGAAAGTCACGGTGTCGGGCGAAGCGGCCCGGAAGGCGATCGAGAGATCGCGCAGACGTTCCTCGATATTACCGTAAGCCAACTGAATGCGATCATTCTGCGCATTCGCGGCGCCGACTGGCGTCTGGACTGTGTTGATCGGCTGGTTGAACGTGCAACCGGCGATCAGCGAGACCGCGGCCAGGCCGCTAAGGAAGTGCACCTTCATATCCGTCACTCCACAATGTAGCCGTGGGGGCCGTCGAAGGCCTGCGAAGGCAGCGCGCCCGATCCGGGCACACTCAGCCGTCCATCGAGAAACAGCTGCCGCTCGCTCGGGATCGCGAAGGTGTCCAGCGGCGTGGTCAGCAGATCCGGGCTCTCGGCCGGCACGACAAGATTGGCCGTCACCAAGATCACCAACTCAGTCTCGGCCGAGCCGAAAGCCGTGTTTCGGAAAAACGGCCCGACCACGGGCAGATCACCGAGCCAGGGGAACTGCGAGATCGAGTCGTCGAAACCCTCCTGAACGAGACCGGCGATCATGAAGCTCTCGCCGTCACGCAGGTTGACCGTCGTACTCGCCCGGTTGGTGTCGAAGGAGGGGATGGTGAAACTGATACCGCCATCCCCTGAGGTTGCCGGAGGCAAGGTCGTTGATGGTAGCGTCACCTCAATCTCCAACGAGATCGACATCAGATCTTCGTCGAGCACGACAGGCAGGAAGTCGAGCGCGACGCCGGTCGGCCTGAACGTCACGTCGGCCCCGTCTTCCGACACGACCGGGATCGCAACCTCACCGCCGGCCAGGAACGACGCCTCAGCACCCGAGCGCGCGATCAGGGTCGGCTCGGCGAGCGTGCGCGCAAAGCTGCGCGCCTCGTTCAACGACAGCTGCAAGTCGATGAACGCTGTATCGGTGATGTTGAAGATGGCACCCAGACCACCGAACAACGCTGTCGGCGTGATCACTTCAGTGATCGCCTGAGCCACGTTGTCGGGGTCGCTCAGATCGCGCGCAACGCCGCCCGACTGACCACCGAGCCCAAAGGTATTATTACCCAGGTTCGCACCGCTGAGGCTCACCCCAAGCTCTTTGCCGAACTCGCGGGTGATCTGCGCCACGCGCACCTTGAGCGCGACCTGCTGCGTACCGCCGACGCTCATCATGTTGGTCGCGGCACCACCGACATAGGCGTTGGCAAGCCGCATTGCCGTGTCGATCTTGGCGGCCCCCGACACGACCCCCGACAGGATCACACTGCCCCCTGCAGTGCGTACCTCGATCGGTTCATCAGGCATCACCTCGGCAAGCCTCTGCTTCAGCTCGGAGGTGTCAATACCAACCACGATATCGACATTCGCGATCAGCTGGCCATTCTCGCCCAGCAGCGTCAGCGTGGTCGCGCCGCGTGCCCGGCCGAAAATGTAGATCGCGCGGTCCGACAGCGGAGAGACATCCGCGATCTCAGGCTGCGCGACCGAGACCTCCACGAATGGCTGCACGCTCTCAACCACGATGGCGCGGTTGACGAGCACGAGAACATCGTCAGATGCGAGTCCTCTTGCCGTTCGCAGAACTGTCTGCGCTTGGGCATGAGTGCCCAGAATTGCCAGCAACAGGCCAGCGGTTACTACCACGCTCCAAATAGACCTTACACAGGTGCGTCCCAGCATCACGTTGAATGCCCCCCGATGCATTTGTCGCCTTAGCTCACAGCGCACTAAGCCATGCGCCCGCAAGTCCGACTACAGGATTAACGGTAAAGGAAGCAGAACGCGTCCGACGCGTGGCAGAACTGCCGCAAGTTGGGCAATGCGCGTCTTACGAGAAAACAAGGAAGGAACTGAGCATCGACTAGCGACACTCAGCCGTCTGATGATCAGTCGATCGTGATGGTCTGGGTGCCACCAGTGCCACGACGCACCCGAACTGTGGTGCGCTGGACAGCCGGACCAGCTTCTTGACGCTCAACGCCCCGCAGGTCGTCGAGCCCGATCACCGAGCCCTCCTCACCCTCTTTCGCGACGTCCCCAGCGCCGCGCAGCGTCATGGACAATCGTCCGATCTGCTGGGCGAGGTTCAGTTTTTGCGCCTCTCGGGCGCTGACGTCCAAAGTGGCCGTTGAGCCGAGACGCGGCCCAACACCGGTCGTGCTCTCCTGACGCTGATCGACCGCGATCACGAGCACATCCGCGAGCACCACCCGCGAAATCAACCCACCACCCTGATTTTCGGTGAGAAGGATGTCGACACGATCGCCCGGCCCGATGAACCCCGCCACGCCGGACAGCGCGTCGATGGGCAGTGAAAAGGCACGCCGGCCTTCTTGCAACAACATCGCCATGCGGCTGTCTTCACCAAAGCCGGAAACCTTGGCTTGGAGAATAGGCTCTCCAACCTCCATCGGCCTCAGCGCGACACGACGTTCCTGCATGATGTCGCCCACGAGATCTTCTGGCGAAGCAAAAGCGCCGTCAGGCACCGAGTTGGCCGGCCAGTCGATGACACGAATCATGTCCTCGACGATCGGCGCGCCATACTCCACGCGTGACGCCGCCACGATCACAGGAACAGTTGCCGGACCCGTTTCTTGCGGCACTGTCTCGGTCACGCGCTGCTGTTGAAATTTCGAGAAAACCTGGTTTGCGTAGTAGAGCGAGCCACCGGCAAGGCCTATACCGACGATCAGAACCAAGATACCGATAAGCCGCATTTCGAGCCCCGCGTTAGTTGCTTTCCGTCAACAGTTCTACTCGCGCACCACCCGGAAAACAACGTACGCCCCAGCATCACAACGAGCCCTGTTCAGGTCGGGACGTTGAAGTCGTCGGCCTGCGTGTACAGGAACTCGATCTCGTCAACGATGGTCTGAACCTCGTCACTCAGCAAACCAACGGTGCCAACACCCAGGATGAGCAGCCCCGCGGCAAGCGCGACCCAGTCGATGGTCACGGCACCGCTCTCATTCTTAAGAAAGCTTTTCATGGCCTTCCCTTTCGTCTCATCACTGGCATCGCATGCCGGCTTTCTACGCCGAACCCGCCGCCCACTGCCTCACGTTGAATAGTAAAAAACGAATAAAGGGCGGTGCGATGACCGCACCGCCCATCATGACCTTAGATCAGGTCGGCGCGCTGACGCTGGTCGCCTGGCCGAGCGACGACTCAATGGCGTCGACAACGGTCTGCAGCTCTTCGGTCAGCAGGCCGACAATGGCCACGCCGAGGATCAGAAGGCCGGCAGCAAGCGCAACCCAGTCGATGGTGACGGCGCCGCTCTCGTCGTTCAGGAAGTTCATCATGGTCTCTCTCCACAGAGCATTTGATCAAACATTTCCGACCTGGTCCCGCAGGTCGGTCTGGGAAATTGCGGTTCCTCGCCCCAACTCCCTCACTGAGTAGGTAGCACCGCAGGGCTAGCGATGCAAAGCAACATTGACCGAAAAGCTCGAGATGCGCAGCTTTCAACTTGAGGAGACGGCATCTTGCAAAGAAAAAGGCGCCATCGCCTCAATTGAAGGCAGGGGAGGTTCAATTGAGGCAGGAATGTGGCATGCGCGGAACTTGGCTATTCATGCTCGCAACGGCGATTGCTTCATTTTCGGTCGAATCGCTGGCGAATCCGATCGAGAACAGAGTGCGCGTGGGCGATCGATCCCGGATGCACATCGCACCCGTGCCCCAGCAGGGCAAAAAAATCGTCCTTCCCTCCGCGACCACCCGTGTGCTTGGCGGCAGACTGCCCGCCGCCGTGCCCGACAGCTATAAGCCAGGGACGCATGACTGGTTCTGGAACCGTCACGCCATCGCCCGATCGGCCGCATCGCCGGCGCGCTGGGGTCAGGCGCTCGCGACGGTGAGTGCGCGGCGCATCGGCGGCGAGGGTCTTGTGAGCGCCCGCACCCTCGACCGCGTGATCACCGAGCACGGGACCCGGATCAGCCGCGTCGCCGACCAGCACGCCGTCTCGGCCGCGCTCGTTGCCGCCGTCATCGCGGTGGAGAGCGCCGGCCGCCAGCGCGCCGTCAGCCATGCCGGCGCCCAGGGGCTGATGCAGCTGATGCCCGCGACGGCCGAGCGCTTCGGCGTGACCGACAGTTTCAATGCAGATCAGAGTATCGGCGGCGGGGTGGCCTATCTAAGCTGGTTGCTGAACCGCTTTGACCAGGACCCGATCCTCGCGCTCTCGGGCTATAACGCAGGCGAGGGTGCCGTGGACAAGCACAAGGGCGTGCCACCCTTCGCCGAGACGCGCGATTATGTGGTGAAGGTGATGGATGCCGTGGCGGCGGGCAGCCCGCGGTGCCGCCGCGCGCCGATCTCGCCGCGCCACCCCTGCGATTTCGATACGTCAGGCCTGACCACCAACTAGGGCCGGCGGCGCGACCCGGGTGCAGCGCCTGAGACGGCGCCGCCTGTTTTTAAGGCGTCTGAGGCGTCTCAGGCGACCAACGTCGCCTCGGTCTGCGCCTCGACGGTGGCCATCTCGACCTCTGGCGCTAGCTCGGCGATCTTCAGGCCGCCGTCGACCACGTCGAAGACGCCGAGATTAGTGATAATGCGGTTGACCACGCCCTTGCCCGTTAGCGGCAGCGTGCAGGCCTTCAGCAGCTTGCTCTCACCTTTCTTGTTGGCGTGATCCATGATCACCACCACCCGCTTGACGCCCGCCACAAGGTCCATGGCGCCGCCCATGCCCTTCACCAGCTTGCCGGGGATCATCCAGTTGGCGAGGTCGCCGTTCTCCGCGACCTCCATCGCGCCGAGGATGGCGATGTCGATATGGCCACCCCGGATCATCGCAAAGCTGGTGGACGACGAGAAATAGCTGGTGGTCGGCAGCTCGGTGATCGTCTGCTTGCCGGCATTGATCAGATCGGCGTCGATCTCGTTCTCGGTCGGGAAGGGTCCCATGCCCAGCATCCCGTTCTCCGACTGCAGCGTGACATCCACGCCGTCGGGAATGTGGTTGGCCACCAGCGTCGGAATGCCGATGCCGAGATTGCAGTAGAATCCATCCTCGATCTCATGCGCCGCGCGGGCAGCCATTTGGTCGCGATCCCAGGGCATCGTGCTCTCCTCGGTATTGTCTGGCGCGGTCATAGCGCCCCGATGCCGCGCTGCAAAGCCGGCTACACGGTCTTCATCACGACGAGAGCTGCATCTGGCGGTTCATCGCCCGCGCTTCAGGCGCTGCTTCGCAGTGTTGCGGATCGCCTTCGCCCGCCCTTCAACCGCCAGTCTTGCCAACGCGAGCGCTGTCACAGGCAGATGGTTGACCAACCAGCGCTCCATAACGCTGTCGCGATTTCCTTGACCATCCTTGTCCCAGGCAAAGCGTAGAGCCGCATCTTGATGTGACGGTTCGTGGGGATTGTAGGAAAGTGCCTCCTTCAGTGTCCGACGGCGGCCGGCCACGCGGATATAGGAGTCGTCGATCTCCAGCGAGATCAACCGCGCCCGCTGCGACGCCGTAACGATGGGACAGTCGATCAGGTTAAGCAGCAAAGAGGCCCCGATGCTGGGCATATCCGGAGGGGCATGAACCTCCGCGATGCCGGCGTCGACAAGCGCATCGAACACGGCATCGCTCACCGTCTTCCGGCTCTCGATGAAACGCATGAAGGCGGACCAGCGATGATGTTCCGGGCTCTGATAGTAACCGAGTTCCTCGTCATCCGGGTTGGCGCAGGCCCGGTCGTAGAGTTCGGCTTGTGCGACAACCTCCTCGGCGCTGACCACGCCCGCTCGTAGCCATGGCTCGGAATAGCCGAGGCGTCGCATCGCCAAGCCAATCTCAGCCGACGTCACCACCTGGTCGCTCGGACCGTCGGCTGCTCGAAGCGCTGATCATGCGTCGCCCGGATGTCGCGGACGACGGCAATGCCCGGCAGGTGGATCCGGTCGACCTCGATCTGGCCGAGCGCGACCCAGTGTTCGATGCCGCTGCCCGGATGGCAGTCGTAGTCCTCCTCGGTATCAGGTGCTGCCAGCCGATCACGATGCGCAGACAGCTCAGCGCTCATTCTCGGTGCCGGCGGTGCGCCCGTCGGCCCGATCGGCGGCGAGCGTCGCCATGAGCATCGCGACATCGGTCACCAGCCGCGGAATGTCGGCCACCTTCTCCTGTCCGAATTCGGCGATGGCCACCCGGCGGGCCTCGGCCAGGTACCGGCGCGCCTCATGACCGAGCGCACCGATATCGTCCGACCGTCCCGCCATCACGCCGCGCGGAGCGTGCGCTTCTCGATGCGCTTTTCGTGCGCCGCCTGGATGATGCGGTCGACGAAAATGCCCGGAAGGTGGATCTGGTCGGCGTCGATCTGGCCAGGTTCCACCAGTTCCTCGACCTCGACGACGCAGAGCTTGCCCGCCATTGCGCATTCCGGGTTGAAGTTGCGCGAGGTCTTACGGAACACGAGGTTGCCTGACGTGTCGCCCTTCCAGGCCTTCACGATGGAGAGATCGGCTACGATCCCCCGCTCAAGGATGTAGGTCTCGCCGTCGAAATCCTTGTGCTCCTTGCCCTCGGCGACCTGCGTGCCGACGCCGGTCTTGGTGTAGAAGCCCGGGATGCCGGCACCGCCTGCGCGCAGTCGCTCGGCCAGGGTGCCCTGGGGGTTGAACTCGATCTCCAGATCGCCGCCGAGGTATTGCTGCATGAAGATGTCGTTCTCGCCCACATAGGACGAGATCATCTTGGTGATCTGCTTGTCATGGAGCAGGAGGCCGAGGCCGAAATCATCGACGCCGCAGTTGTTCGACGCAATGGTCAGATCGCGAGTGCCCGCGCTCACGATGGCCTTGATCAGGTTCTCAGGGATACCGCATAGCCCAAAGCCGCCCGCCGCGATCGTCATGCCGTCGAAGAGCGCGCCGTCCAAAGCGGCGGTTGCATCGGAAAAAACCTTCTTCATGGGGCGTGGCTCCTCTCGTGGCGGGGTTGCCATCTCGCGTCGCACCATGGCCCGGGAGTGTCAACCGCAGGCCGGGGCGGGCGAGAGCGCGCCCGCGATGCAGAGCACGCCCAGGGACGAAAGGGCGTGGAGCGGCGCCCTCTCAGCTGTCACTGCGCCATGTTCAGAGATTGAGCTGGTAGCTGGCGGGGATGTAGCGGAAACCGTCGCCCATCGCCTCGACATAGCCGAGTGCCGGGGGTGGCATGTGGTACCCAATGAAGGGCACCCGGTCGGCCGCCAACATGCCGAAGATCTCCTTGCGCCGCGCGGCCGCCGCCTCTTTGTCCATGTCGAAGCGGACATGCCAATCGGGCCGCTGCAGCGACATCACGTAGTGATTGGCGGTGTCGGAGGTGATCGCCAGCCGCTCGCCCTCGCTTTCGAGGTGGTAGATCATGTGGCCCGGCGTATGGCCCGAGCCGTCGATCGCCTCGATCCCCGAGATGACGGCATCGCCGGGGCCGACCATGCGCGACTGCTCGGCAAAGGGCAGTACGTTGCTCTCGATCAGCGCGACGAGACCGGCACGGTTGGCGGGGATATCGCCGGTCGTCCAGTAATCGAACTCGGCAGCGCCCATGGCATAGGCGGCGTTGGGGAAGGCCGCTTCGCCGTTCTCCAGCATCCCGCCGATGTGGTCGGGGTGGAAATGGGTGATGACCACATGGGTGATGTCACCCGGCGCGATACCAAGCTCGGCCAGCCGTTCGATCAGCCGGCCGCGGCCGGGGCGGCGCCCCTCGCCATTGCCGGTGTCGAACAGGATCAGTTCGGCGCCGGTATTGACCAGCGTCACCGTGAAGAAGGCCTCGAAGCGGGCGGGAGGCAGGAAATTCTCCTCGGCCAGCGCGGCGACATCGTCGGCGGTGACGTTCTGGCCGAAGGTCGGATGCATGCTGTCGCCCTGCACCACGCCATCGAGGATCGAGGTCACCTCGAAGGCGCCGATGCGAAAGCGCCAGAACCAGGGGCGGAGGTTGCCCTGCAGCGGCGTCGCAGCAAGACCCGCTGACGGCAGGGCGAGGCTGGCAGCGGCGCCGGCGATCAGGCCGCGCCGGTTGAGAGTCATGTCGCGCGCTTTCATGGCGGTTCTCCGGGTGCTGTTTCCTCCGCAGGGCGCAGCGCGCACCACTGCGTGCCCCGCGAGTTAGGCCGCTCGAACGGACCGGCGAGTAACGGATCGGAGACTGACCGCGCGCCGGGCGCCGGGCCCGAGCGCGCCGGGCGCTGATCGGAGGGACAGGCATCGGTTGATGCGACCACCGCCAAAAACAGCGCCTTCAGTTTCAGCCGGTGTGACGCCTCGGCGGAGGCAGTCGGCTGACGCCGTGGGCGGTCTTGTCCCAGTAACTCGGCGCCACGAAGAGCTCGATCACCGCCTTCCAGGACGCGACGGCGCCAAGGGTCCAATAGAAAGGCATCACCGGTAGCCAGATCAGCAGTCCCGGCATCCCCCGGCGCCAGAGCGCGCGCGCCGCGGCCACGGCCATGACGGCCTGCCCGGCGATCAGCGATGCACCGACGGCGAGCGGCAACCACTGGGCCGTGGTGGCGCCATCCCCGCCAGCGCCTGCCCGCGATGCGGTCAGCCAATCGGTCAGCACGCCCTCGCCCGTGATCCAGCCTACCGCCAGCACCGCCCAGAACAGCGGCATGGCCAGGTAGGCCACCATGCCGCCAAGAAACAGCACGTTGAAGGCCAGGGCACCGATCACCCCCATCTCGCCGATCAGGGATCGCGGACGGCGCAGGTGACCCATCCAGGTGAGCGCAAACCCCTTCAGCCAACGCGAGCGCTGTCGCATCCAGGGCCAGAGGCGGCAATTCGCCTCCTCCTCGGTCCGGCTGTCGATCAGGCGGGTGCGCCAGCCACGCCGGTAGAGCCGCATGCCGAGATCGGCGTCCTCGGTGACGTTATGGGCGTCCCAGCCGTCGCAATCCTCCAGCGCGGCGCGTCGGAAATAGACCGAAGTCCCGCCGAGCGGCATCGGCAGGCCCAGCCGCTCCCAACCGCGCAACAGGACGTCGAACCAGATCGAGTATTCGATCTGGAAACAGCGGCTCACCCAGTTCTCCCGCGCGTTGTGGAAGGAGAGCTGGCACTGCACACAGCCATAGCCGGACGGCAGCGCCGCGAAGGCCGAGGTGACGGCGCGCAGTTGCCCGCGTTCGGGCCGATCCTCCGCATCCAGGATACCGATCACCGCACCGCGGCAGAACGAGAGCGCATAGTTCAGCGCGCGCGGCTTGGTGCGCGGCCGACCGGGCGGGACGATCAGCATCGTGACGCCCGCCGGCAGCACCCGCGCCGAAAGCGCCGACCGCGTCGGCGCGTCATCTGCCTCCACCACCAGCTTGGTCTCGATCCGATCGGCCGGGTAGTCGAGCGCGGTGATCGCGTCGAGGACATGATCCACCATCCCCGCCTCGCGGTAGAGCGGCACGAGCAGGCTGACCATGGGAAGCGCAGCCTCGGCGGCTGCCCTGGCCTCCGCCTCGCTCTCTCCTGCGGCGCGTGGGGGCGGTGGTGCGGTGCCGGTCGCGCGCCAACCGGCGATCAGCGCGCCCAGACGAAACCCGGTGGTGAGCAAGTTGAGACCGAGGACGAGCGCGATCAGCGCCGGCAAGACGAGGCCTGCCTGCAACGTGAGCGCCACCAGAAAGCCCGACAGCATCACCGCCGCGACGACCCGCATCGAGACCAGGCCACGCACGCTCTCTCCCTCGGGAAGGCGGTGGGTCGACACCGCCGCCAGAACGCCATCGAAACGACGTGCAAAGGCGCGGTCGAGCGCCTCTGGCGCCACCTCCACGAAAAGGGCGTCGGGAGGCGAGAGACCGAGGCGCCGCGCCATGACGCCCAGCGCCAGCGTACCGTCGGTCGCCCAGACGATCTGGCCCGCAATCTCGCGCCACGGGATGACCCGCAGCCGCATCCAGAGCATAGGCTGCGCCCGGCCCTCGAACAGCGTCGGGTCTGGGGGGTCGGCGTCGAGATCGGCGACCCCGAGGCCCGGCTCCGATAGCGAGAGGTCGCGCCGGGGGGCTTCGCGCGCGTCCGCGGGACCGCTCGCGGCACGCCGTGCCGCCGGGTCGTGGAGCGTGACCGCTGACGCCTCGCTTCCGGGCAGGGAGCGACCGCCGACGAGCGCCCGTCCAAGTGCCCGGCCCCAGGTGGGCGTCGCCTCCGCCATGCCGGCAGGCGCGGCCAAGCCAAATCCGTCCTTTTCGCCCGTCGATCCGTCCTCGAAATCGGGATCAACCTCTGCGCGCGCAGTGGCCGCCAGGCCCACGGCGCTTGGCGCTATTAGGGCGCCGGCTTGGGCGGGCGTGCTCGCCGTCGCTTCGTTTCGCCTGTCCGGATCTCGGCGATCCGCATCGCCGTCAAGGGCATCGCTCCGCTGGATCGGTAGCGGCACGCCATGGGGCGGGTTCATGGAGCGCCACCGGTGGCACGTCCCTGATGATCCCCATGATAATCGTCGTCTCGCCGCCCAAACACGCCGGCCTCCGTCGCACGCAATAACGCTCACACGACGCTCAAGGTCCCTCACTATGCTTAACCGGGTGTTATTCGATCAGTCGCGGTCTGAAACCGACGCTGGCCCCGGCCCGCTATGCGGCGCCAAAGACCGACATCTCGGTCAATCAGCTGTTCTGTCGTTCGATCATCGCCGCGACGAAGCGGTCGAACAGATAAAGGCTGTCCTGGGGCCCCGGGCTCGCCTCCGGATGCTGCTGCACCGAGAAGATCGGTCGCCCCTCCACCGCGATGCCGCAGTTGGTTCCGTCGAACAGCGAGACATGGGTCTCCACCACCCCATCGGGCAGGGTGGCCGCATCCACTGCAAACCCATGGTTCATCGAGGTGATCTCAACCTTACCGGTCGCGATTTCCTTGACCGGGTGGTTGGCGCCATGGTGGCCGTGGTTCATCTTGATGGTCTTGGCGCCCATGGCGAGGCCGAGCAACTGGTGGCCGAGGCAGATGCCGAAGACCGGCTTGCCGCTCTCGATCACGCCGCGGATCATCGGCAGCGCATAGGCACCCGTCGCGGCCGGATCCCCCGGGCCGTTGGACAGAAACACACCATCGGGCTCATGCGCCAACACGTCCTCGGCCGTCGCCGTCGCCGGCACCACCGTCACCCGACACCCCGCCGCGGCGAGCGCGCGCAGGATGTTCCGCTTGGCCCCGAAATCCACGGCGACGACATGGGCGCGCGGCTTGTCCTGGGGCCGGAACCCCTCGCCCCAGGCCCAGCGCATCTCGCACGACGTATAGGTCTGCGCCGTGGTGACATCCTTGGCGAGGTCGAGCCCCTCCAACCCAGGGAACCCCTGCGCGGCACGCACCAGCGCCTCGGTGTCGAACGTCCCGGTCGCATCATGGGCGATGGCGACATGCGGCATGCCCTCGGCGCGGATCAGCCGGGTCAACCGCCGGGTATCGACCCCCGACACGCCGATCAGCCCGCGCCCCTTCAACCACGCATCGAGGTGCTGCGCCGCGCGCCAATTCTGCGGCTGGGTCACATCGAGGCGCACCACCATGCCGCGCGCATGGGCGGTGGGTGCCTCCTCATCCTCGGTATTGGCGCCTGTATTGCCGATATGGGGAAAGGTGAAGGTGATGATCTGCCCGGCATAGGAGGGGTCGGTCATGATCTCCTGATAGCCGGTCATCGCGGTATTGAAGCACAGCTCGCCCACCGCGACGCCGCTTGCGCCGAACCCGCGGCCGTAGAGCACCGTCCCATCAGCGAAGGCGATACAGGCCGTCGGCGTCATGTCCATCTCCGTAGAAGCGGTGTTCTGGTGAGTCTCTGTGCAGCGCTCAGGCCGTGCATGCGAGTGAGTACGGGGCGGCGGCTGGATGGTCAACTATACAGAAATTCAAGTTTTTTCAGTGCTTTAATGGATTGCAGAGTTTCTTGAAGATGCCATCGTGCTCATGTAACGATCCCGTAACGAAACCGCTGCGCCCTGCGTGCCTCGCCGGAGTTTCCCATGCCATCGACGATCAACCGGATCGAAGCGGCCCTCTCCGAGGCGGTCGAGGCGGCTGACGACGTGCGCGCCTGTACGCTCCGCCTGATGCTGACGGCGGTGCGCGACCGTGAGCACGAGGCCGGGCGCGAGACCGACGATCAGCGCGTGGTGCTGGAGGGTCAGGCGCTGCGCGATCTGCTTGTGCGGATGGTGCGCCAGCGCGAGGCCTCGATCCGCGAGAACGAGGAGACCGGCCACGCCGCCATGGCCGACCGAGAGCGCGCCGAGATCGAGGTGATCAAGGCGTTCCTGCCAAGGCCCATGTCCCGCGGCGAGATGCAGCAGGCCGTCGCCCGCGCAATCCTCGAGACCCAGGCCTGTTCGATCCGCGACCTCGGCCGCGTGATGGGCCACCTGCGCGAGAAATACCCCGGCCGCATCGACTTCGGCGAAGCCGGCGCCGAGGTGAAGGCGGCGCTGGGCTAAACTGGGTGGCAGCCTGTCTCCTGCGTGCGGTTGACCGACGCTACGTTGGCACCTTTTCGGGCGAGGACTGCGCGGCCATCCATCGCCTCTGTCCTTGGCTCCGCGAAAGTCATGGCATGGTCCTCGATCCGTACGAGGATGGCCGCCTCTCAGCCGAGCTTGTCGGCCGTCTGCAAAAGGACGTCGGCCAAAGCGCCACGGTGAGCGTCTAAGCGCGCGTTCTTCTGGAACGTCTCAGGCAAGACGGCGGCGATTTCCTTACGATCGGGGACTGAAGCGGGTCAGCGGGCCGCCAGCCCTCGTCATCCGGGTAGACGAAACATATCGGTGCGCTGAGGGGCCATCGATCCCGCATCGCAAAGCCGATCTGTCGATGTCTGTGCCGGCTGGTCAGACACAGGCTGTCGAAATGCGCCGTCTCAGTTTCGCCGGAAACCGATGAGCGCGAGGCCGGCGAGAAGAAGCGGCAGCGTGCCAGGCAGCGGCACCGGTGTGATGTCACCCGCGAAAAGCGCACGGCCCCGAAAGAGCAGCGTGCCCGCCGCTGGCGGCGAAAGAAGCGCACCCGCCGTCAGCGCAAAGACGGCGTCAGCGTCGAGGAGCGAGAACAGAAACGCACCGTCGGTGCCCAGCGTCTCGATGTCGACCAGCGGCTCCTCGTAAAGCGCGCTCAGATCCTCAAAGCGCAGCAACAGCCCCTCGTCTGACCCCTCGAAACCTGGAGGCAGGAAGGACGGGATGCCCGTTGAGAGGATCTGGATCTCGCGCCCGTCCGGTCCGGCATTCAGGTCGACGTCAAAGGCGCGGAAGAACTGCTCTGCCAAGCCTATCGGCAGGATGTCCACGCCGTTTGGGGTGACCTCGGCCTCGCCGAGATCGTTGAAGTCCGATTGTGGCCCATCGGCGTCGAAGAGCGTGAACGATGTGGCGATGAAGTCGGGCTCCGGCAGCGGCGCGCCATCAAAGCGCATGACGGCGCCAGGGGTTGTCGGATCGACAAAGCTGCCCTGGCCAAGCAGGAGCGGCGCATCGGTGATCGGCCCGTTGAAGCCAACGCCGATGGCGCCCGGTTCGATACCTGATGGAAGACTGCCGGCTGGAACTATCAACCAAGCTCCGCCGGGCGCGCCGATGCTCCTCGCGCTGAATGCGAAATCAGGACCGGACGTGAAATCGAGACCGGTCATCGTGATCAGCAGATTGAGTGAAAAGCTAGCATTCAATTCTGTCGGGAAATCCGGCAGCGAGCCGAACTCGAGGCCGAGTGAGAAACCCGTCGGACCAGCGGGTCCACCATTGATATCGAGCGTGAAACGAGGGTCCGCGGCATCGGGGTTGTCCGTCGTCGTCACCGTCTCTGGGCCGTCGACCACGGTGACGGTGCCATTGGAAAAATCACCGGAGAACAACTCGAACGTGAAGGCGCCGCCGCCCGTCTGCACGCTAAGCGCACCGCTTGCGGCAAAATCGAATGTTGAGCCATCGACGATCGAGACGGCGCTCGCCGGCGCGCACCAGAGCCCGCCAAGTACCGCACAAAGACCAAAATGAGATTTTCTCATCGCTCTAATCCCCCCAATGACGCGCCCCCGCACGTCTAATGTTGTTGCATGGTAGCACGTGTCTTTGGCGGTAGGTGATAATTTCTAAAGCACCGCGAGATAACTGGGGCAGCGGAAAGAGATCATCGAGCGTTCAGCCAAGTATCCTTTGCCAGTCTCAACAAAACTGAGACTGAATTTCGCGGCATTGCATGGCCATCCGGATGTGTCTTCGGAGACCGTGACCTTCCGAGATCGGGCCGATTTATCAAAGCGCGAATGCACCGCCGCGCTGCGTGGCCGCAAACCGGCGAAGCGGCCGTGCCTGCGTTGCGCGCAGGACGTGGCTTTGACGACCGTCCCCACCGCTTGCCCCCCATGACCCCATCGGGTACCTCCGCGCGCAACCGATGGGCGGGGCGTCTCCCCGCCGGCCAGCCGGACGCCGAACCGCCATGCCCAAGGACAAGCAAAAGAAACAGCCGCGGCCCAATGCCGAGCCGCCGCGTGGGTTTCGCGACTATGTGGGCGGCGAGGTCATCCGCCGGCAGGCCATGCTCGCCACCATCACCGAGGTCTATCATCGCTACGGCTTCGACCCGCTGGAGACATCGGCCATCGAGACGGTGGAGGCGTTGGGGAAGTTCCTGCCCGATACCGACCGGCCGAACGAGGGCGTCTTCGCTTTTCAGGACGAGGACGACACCTGGCTGGCGCTTCGCTACGACCTGACCGCCCCGCTCGCCCGTTTCGCGGCCGAACACCGGCAAGATCTGCCGACGCCGTTTCGCCGCTATGCCACAGGGCCTGTCTGGCGCAACGAGAAGCCCGGCCCCGGGCGGTTCCGGCAGTTCTACCAATGCGATGCCGATACCGTGGGCTCGGCCAATCCGGCCGCCGATGCGGAGATCTGCATGATGCTGGCCGATGCGTTCGAGGCGCTCGGCATTCCGGCATCCGACGTCGCGATCAAGCTCAACAACCGCAAGATCCTGAACGGCATCCTGGAAACCGTGGCCGAGGGCGCCTCGGAGGAGACCGCCGCCGCCGTGCTCCGCACCCTCGACAAGCTCGACAAGGCCGGCGCGGAGGGCGTGCGCCAACTGCTGACCACCGGGCGCAAGGATGCCTCGGGCGCCTTCATCCCCGGCGTCGGACTGACCGACAGCCAAGCCGAGGCCTGCCTCGCCTTCCTGATGGCCCGGCGCGACGACAATGCCGCGACTCTGGCGGAGCTCCGCCAGGTGGTCGGCGCCTCGGCGCAGGGGATCGAGGGGGTCGAGGAGCTGGAGGCGATGGTCGCCCTGATGGATGCGGCGGGCTATGCGACGCGCGTGCTGGTCGATCCCTCGGTCGTGCGTGGGCTCGGCTATTACACCGGTCCGGTGTTCGAGGCGGAGCTGACCTTCGAGATCACCGACGAAGACGGGCGCCTCCGCCAGTTCGGCTCGGTCGCGGGTGGCGGGCGCTACGATGACCTCGTCAAGCGCTTCACGGGGCAATCGGTCCCGGCGACGGGCGTGTCAATCGGCGTCGACCGGCTGCTCGCGGCGCTGTCGGCCATCGGGCGCGATCTCGGCCAGGCGAGCCGTGGCCCGATCATCGTGCTGGCGGTGGAGCGGGATCGGATGCCGGCCTATCAGGCCATGGCGACCGAACTGCGCCGCGCCGGCATCCGGGCGGAGGTGGCGCTGGGTGCCGCCAATATGGGCAAGCAGCTGAAATACGCCGACCGGCGCGACGCCCCCATCGCGGTGATCGAAGGGCCGGACGAGCGCGAACAGGGCATCGTGCAGCTCAAGGACCTCGCGCTCGGCAAACGCCTCTCGGCCGAGATCGAAACCCGCGCCGAATGGGCCGAGCAACCGGCGCAGCGCGCGATCGCGCGCGGCGATCTCGTGGCCGGTGTCCGCGCGATGCTGGCCGACGAGGATGCGCGCCAATGAGCGGGCAGCGCGAGATGTCGCCACGCCCCGGCTTTCAGCAAGGGGCGGATTCATCGGGCACGACCTTAGATCCCATCGAGCAGTGGACGGCCGAATGGTCAGCCGCCGCAACGCGAGAGGGCGGCGCGCTGGCCGAGATCGACGCGCTGCAGGACAGGCTGGCCGATTTCTTTGCCGGCGCCGGCTACCGGCCCGTGGCGCCACCGCATCTCTACCCGGCCGAACTGCTGCTCGACCTCTATGGTGAGGATCTGCATGGCCGCGCCTACCTGTTTCCGGCGGCGGGCGGGGCGGATGCGCTCTGCCTCCGCCCAGATTTCACGGTGCCGGTGGCGCTGGCCCATGGCGGGCGCGGCTGGGATCGCCCGGCGAAATACGCCTATCGCGGCCCGGTCTTCCGACGGCAGGAGGCTGGGTCGACCCGGCCGGTGGAGTACCTGCAGGCGGGGATCGAGAGCATCGGCGCCGCCGACCCGGCCGAGGCCGAGGCAGAGATTTTGTCGCTCACGCTGGAAGGGCTCGATGCGCTTGGTGCCGTCGGCCTCGATGTCGTGACCGGCGATCTCGGCATCGTCTTTGCGCTGCTCGAGGCACTCCGGATCCCTGCAGCCCTGCACGCGGCACTCTGCCGCCATCTCTGGCGCCCTGCCCGTTTCCAGGCGTTGCTGGACGAGGCGCGCAGAGCGAAGCCTGCGCCGTCATCGGCCCGCGCAGCGCTGATCGCCGCCGCAGCCGGTGGACCCGCAGCGCTGGCTGAACATCTCGCGCGTGCGGGCGAGATCATCGGTCTGCGCGAGATGACCGAGATCGAGGAGCGTATCGCGGCCTTCGACGCGGATGCGCGCGCGGCCGCGCTGGAGGCCGAACAGGCCGAGCTGATCACGACCGTCCTACGCACGACGGGCGCCACCGGCGACGTGCTTTCGGCCCTTCGGAGCCTGACCATCGGTGCCGGGCTCGATCTGACCGCGGCGCTCGACCGGCTGGAGCGGCGGCTCGACGCGATGACCCGGATCGGTCTCGACGCCGAAGGGCTGTTCTTCGATGCGGGCTTTGGGCGCACGCTGGAGTATTATGACGGCTTCGTCTTCGAGGTGCGGGCCGCCAACAGGCCAAGCCTGCCGCCGCTCGCTGGCGGCGGGCGCTATGACGGTCTGACGCAGCGCCTTGGTGCCAGCAGCCCAATACCGGCGATCGGCGCCATGATCCGGCCCGAGGCGGCCATGGCCGCACGGGCGCAGAGCCCGGCCGCGGCGACGGGGGTCGAGCTTCCGGGCGCGGGCACGGGCGCGGGCACGGGTACGGGGGGAACGGGCGCACCCGACGCTGTGCCAAGTGCCGCGACACCGGCGCTGATGGTTCGCCGCCGCCGCGCGATACCGTCCGGCGATCTTGTTCTCGCGCTCCCGTCCAAGGGCCGGCTGCAGGCCGATACCATCGATTGGTTCGCCTCACGCGGGGTCGCCATCCGCCGAACCGGAGAGGGCCGCGAATATGCGGCCGAGGCCGAGGGCGCGCCCGGGCTTGGCGTCGCGATGCTATCGGCCGGTGAGATCCCCGCCGCGCTGGAACAGGGGCAGGTGCATCTTGGCGTCACGGGTCAGGATCTGGTGCAGGAGGAGATCACCGACTGGACGCGCCGGGTTCGCCTCGCCGCTCGGATGGGCTTTGGCCATGCCGATCTGATTTGCGCCGTGCCGGCATGGTGGGCCGATGTGGAGAGCGTCGCCGATCTCGACGATGCGGCGGAGCGGTTTCGCAGACGCCATGGCCATGCACTCCGCATCGCCACGAAGTACCACACTCTGACCCGCCGCTTTTTCCGCGAGCGGGGCGTGGCCGATTACCGTCTGATCGACAGCCAGGGCGCCACCGAGGCTGCGCCTAAGAACCACGCGGCCGAGGCCTTGGTCGACATCACGTCCTCGGGGCGGACGCTGGAGGCCAACCATCTTCGGGTGTTGGAGGACGGCGTGATGCTGAAGAGCCAGGCCTGTCTTTTCCTCAGCCGTGGCGCGCGCTGGACGCCGGTGGCCCTGCAAGCTGCCGAGCGGCTTGCCGCCTGCCTGAGCGTCGATCTCCGCCCCTGAGCATTGCGCCGCCGGCTGCCTACTGATGGTTGAAAAAGTGTATGAAGTCGCCGTCTCCGCGAACACTTTGGCAATGCGTGAAGCAATAGGGCAGTAACGCAGGTGTTATATCGAGATAATGCCGATAGTCGGCCCTATTAGAGACACAGCGACCGGACACAACAGGATGGTCATCAGGTTGGTGGTGACCGCGTTGTGGGTTTAAGTGAACGGGCCCAGTCTCCTTGTCAGCCAGACATGGAAACAGATTAGCGTAGCCCGCGTGCTTCGACATCCTGTGTGTCGTGAGCGTGTTTAAGAGTGAGGCCGGTTAGCCGGCGCGGATCACATGAAAAAGCGGCGTGCCGAGGCACGCCGCTTTTTTCTTCTCTCTCCTCAGCGGAGCAGACTGCCGCCAGGGCCAAACCCAAGCCCGGGACGGCGGTGGGAGGAACAGGCAACCAGTCCCATCAGCCAGACCACCTTATAATTCGCCATGAGTCTTAACGATCGGTAAAGAAAGGGGCCGCAAGCCGCCCGCTGTACGGCTTGTCGCAGCACTTAAAGGCGCCGCCGCTGGGAGAGCGCGGCGCTCAACGTGCCCTCGTCAAGGTAATCGAGATCACCGCCCACGGGCACACCACGGCCCAGCATGGTCACCGCGACGCCGAGCGGCTCGAGATAGTCCTGAATCACATGCGCTGTGGTCTGACCGTCCATGGTGGCGGGCAGTGCGAGGATGACCTCCTCCACGGCGACACTGTCCACATCGCTCTCAATCGGCGGATCGCTGACATCCTGCATTGCCGACCCCGAGGCTCCCGCGACACGCCGGGTCAACTCGGGCAGGCGCAGCGTCTCGGGCGTGACACCGTCAAGTGCCGACAGCAGGCCCCCCAGCACATGGTATTCGCCATCGAAGGCGCCCGAGCGTTCGATCGCCCAGAGATCCGAGACGTCGGGCACCACGCAGATCCGCGACGGCGAGCGTTTGGGATCGAGGCAGATATCGCAAAGCGGGCCGGTGCCGAGATTGCCGCAGCGCGTACAGGTGACAACGCTCGTCAGCACCTCGGCCATGGCCTCCGAGATCGGCTCCAGCAGGCGCTCGCGCTTTTTCAGCATCGCCAGCACCGCGCGCCGGGCCGAGCGCGGTCCGAGACCCGGCAGCTTGGCCATCATCTCGATCAGCCGCTCCAGCGCCCGGTCGTCGTTACGCCCGCCACCGGGGCGCGGTGCGAGGCCATCACGGTCCTCGGCAAAGCTCACGCCCGGCCCTCGCGCCGACCGACGATGCCGGTGAGGCAGCCAACCGCCCCCGCGGCGCGGCTGAGTTCAGCCATCCCGGTCTGCATCACCTGAACGCCCAGCCCCTCGTAGAAGGCACGCATCGCGGGCTGCCCGGCGGGCATCAAGATGCGCCGGGGACCGAGCGTGACGACGTTCATGCCGGTGTTCATCTCCGCCTCGGCGATCGCCGGATCGGGGAAGGCCGTGTCGATCCCGCTTTCGGCCAGCATCGCGACCGCGCGGGTGGCGAGGCGACGGGGCCAGCCCACCGCCAGGTCGGGGCCGAGGATACGAAGCATGCCCATCAGGTGCATGGTGCCGATCGGCAGATCGACGGTCTCCAGAGTGACGCCGATCTCGCCCAGGATCCCGCCGATGCGCCGCGCGGCCGCGTCATTCGTGCGCTGGCCGAGGCCGATCAGCGCCCGGTCGGGCGCCAGCCACATGAGATCGGCACCCTCGAAGGTTGCCCGACCGGTCAGCGTGGCGAGGATCGGGACCCCCGCCCCCGCCAGCGCGGCGGCAACCGCGACCTCCTCGCCCGCGCGAACGCGACTTGCCGGCCGCGCGAGGATCGCACCTTGCGGTGTCATGGCGAAGAGATCGGCGCAGAACATCTGATTGGGGTGAGTCGCCGATGGCGCGATCTCGATCACCGAAACGCTGGCATCGGCGTAGCAGCCGGCGAGCGCCGCGTGCTCTGCCACGGCACGGGTCAGGTCGACCGGGGCCAGCAATTGCGCAGCATCCGGATCCCCGGCTGCGGCCGCCAGTGCAGCACCGGGGGGCGAGAGCAGCACGCTGTCGAGCGAGGCCCATTCCGACGCGATGCCCGAAGCCCGCCAGAGCCCGCCGATCTCTTCGGCATGGGTAGTCTCGCGGGGCTGCCAGCCCGCCCCACCATAGGCGGCCGCATCGAGCCGCGGCGCCACGGCGCGCGCTGCGCTTGCCGCGTCGGGCCCGCCCGGCGACGGGTTTCGCGCAGGGTTCAGCGCCGTATCGGCCATGTTCAGGTGAACGGGCTCTTCATGCCGGGTGGGAGGGGCAGGCCCTCGGTCACCTTTGCCATCTCTTCGGTGGCGAGCTCGCGCGCCTTCAGCGTCGCATCGTTGACCGCCGCGATGATCAGGTCTTCCAGCACCGCTTTGTCCTCGGTTCCGTCGACGAGGCTTTGGTCGACGCTCAGCGCAACGAGCTCGCCCTTGCCCGTGGCCGTCGCCTTGACCATGCCGGCACCCGCGCTGCCATCGGCGCGCAGCTCGCCGACCCGCTCCTGCGCCTCGGCCATCTTGCGCTGGATTTCACCGGCCTGGCTCATCAGCTTGGCCAGATCCCCCATGCCTTTCAGCATCTCAGTCCTCCTCGTCCTCGGCGTCCTCGTCGTCGAGCAGCACACCGTCATAGGCCCCCATGTCGTCGGCGGCGAGGTCTTGATCAAGCATCTCCGGGCGGTCTTGCGGACCAAGAGGCCGAATGGCGGAGATTTTTGCCCCCGGGAAGGTCGCCAGCGCCGCCGCGACCGTGGGATGGGCGGCCAGCTTCTCGGCCAATGCGCGCTCGGCTGCGGCGCGCCGTTCGGCGAGCGTGTCGAAACCGGGCGCGCTGGAGAGGGCGATGTACCAACGCTGGCCTTCCGACGTCGACAGCGCCTCGCCGAGCCGGCCCGCCAGATCGGCGGGCGCATCGGGCGCAAGGGCGACTTCCAGCACACCCTCGCGCAGGCGCACGGGGCGGACGAAGGCACCGAGTTCATTGGCGGCGAGATACTCCCCCGCCGCGTTCAGGTTCTGCTGCTGAGCCTCCAGACGGGCGATCAGCGCTGCCTCGCTATCCACGATGGTTCCGGAGGCCTGCGTCGCCGCCTGAGGCGCCTTGTCGGGTCGCGGCGGGGCATCGGGCTGAGACGGTGCCGCGGCAGACGCTTTGGCCGACCGCTGGGCCGGTGGGTCAGCCCGCGCCTCGGGCAAGGGTTCGGGCGAGACGACCGCGGCCTCCGCGACCGCCAGCGCCGTGCCGACACCGGCTGCGACAGGCGCGCCGTCGCCCGCTGCGGGGCGCAGGCTGCTAGGCGCGGTGCCCATCGCCTCCGATCTCGGCGATGAGGCGCCACGCGAAGCGGCAGGGTGCCCAGCACCGGTCATGGTGGCACGCTCGGCCAGGGCCGTCGCAGCGGGTGGCGATACCGCTGACGGAGAGGCAGAGTCTGCTGGTGCGGCGGCTGGGGCAGCGCCCGATGCAGAGCCCCGAGGAGAGCCCCGAGGAGAGCCCCGAGGAGAACCCGGCGGCGAGCCCGGCGCGGGGGCGCCCGACGGGCCGGTCCCTCCCAACCGCGCCAGCGCCTCGCCGGGTGTCGGCAGATCGGCCACATGGGTCAGGCGGATGACCCCCATCTCGGCCGCCATCAGGGCAGAGGGCGCCTGCCCGATCTCCTCGTTGATCTTGAGCAGCATCTGCCAGGCGCGGCTCAGCACGCGCATCGGCAACCGGGCCGCCAGATCGCGCCCGCGCGCCCGCTCGGCCGGACCGACGGTCGGATCATCGGCCCGTGCCTCAGCGATCTTCACCACCGACAGCCAATGCGCCAGCTCGGCGAGATCCCGCAGCACCACGGCCGGGTCGGCACCCGCAGCATGCTGGCGGCTGAGTTCGGCCAGCGCTTCGGCGGTATCGCCGCGCATGATCGCCTCGAACAGGTCGAACACCCGGCCCCGGTCGGCCAGGCCCAGCATCTCGCGCACGCCATCGGCCGAGATCGCGGCCCCGCCCGCGGCCAAAGCCATGGCCTGGTCGAGCAGCGAGAGCGCATCGCGCACCGATCCCTCCGCTGCGCGGACGATCAGGCCGAGCGCTTCGGCATCGGCCGCCACGCCCTCTTTCGCGCAGATGCCCTGAAGGTGCTCCAGCATCACCTCGGGCTCGATCCGGCGGAGGTCGAAGCGCTGGCAGCGGCTCAACACCGTCACCGGCAGCTTGCGGATCTCGGTCGTGGCGAACAGGAAGACGACGTGCTCGGGCGGCTCTTCCAGGGTCTTGAGGAAAGCGTTGAATGCATTGGTCGACATCATGTGGACCTCGTCCACGATATAGACCTTGTAGCGCGCCTCCACCGCCCGGTAGCGCAGGCTTTCGATGATCTCGCGCACATCGTCGACGCCGGTGTTCGAGGCCGCGTCCATCTCGACCACGTCTTGATGCGTGCCGTTGGCGATGGCCAGGCAGGCCGGGCAGGTCCCGCAGGGATCGATCGTCGGCCCATCGCCGCGGCCCGTGCAGTTCAGCCCCTTGGCGATGATCCGGGCGGTCGTGGTCTTGCCTACGCCGCGCACGCCCGTCAGCAGGTAGGCATGCGCGATCCGGCCGGTGGCAAAGGCATTGGTGAGCGTGCGCACCATCGCCTGCTGGCCGATCAGGTCGCGGAAATGACCCGGGCGGTACTTGCGCGCCAAGACGCGGTAGGCGCCGCTTGCGGAACCCTCGGCACGGGGAGGCTGAGCGACGGCAACGGGCGGCGCGGCATGACCGCCACCCTCGAGCCCGAGAAGCGCCCCCCCGGCTGTCGCGTCGGCCTCACGCTCGGCCATTCTGCCCTCCGTCTGTCGGATCGAAGCCTAGGCACGCGACCGCGAGCCGGCAAGAGAAGGGACCCGCATCCGCACCGTTGATCGCAGGGCAGGGGCGCGTCGAAGGCGCGCGCCCCTGCGGGGTTCGTGCTGTCGGTAAGCCACCCGGATCAAGCGTCTGACCTAGCATCTCGAGTGAAGCGCCAGCGGTACTGCGAAGGCGTCGCTGCGCCACTAGGTAAAGAGGCACATGTTGCGGCGGTGAAGGAGAGAGCGCGCGATGTCTGCCGGCCTTGTCACCGTCAATCGCGGCTTTCGCTGGCTAAGAGCGCGTGGCGCGGTGCCTTTCTGGGCCGGGGCGCTGATCTGGATGGCCGTGGGCGGGCTCGGCCACGGGGCCGCGATGAAGATCATGGACGAGCGGGCGGTCTATTTCTTCTTCGTCTTCTCGGCCGGCGCG
Organism: Pseudomonadota bacterium; assembly: GCA_039027855.1. Taxonomy (GTDB): domain Bacteria; phylum Pseudomonadota; class Alphaproteobacteria; order Rhodobacterales; family Rhodobacteraceae; genus Thermohalobaculum. Next base: position 39,881 of record JBCCJI010000002.1, read on the forward strand.
CTCACCTGGCCGGTGCTGGTCGACACCGGGCTCTCACGCCTGAAAGGCACCCTCGCCGCCATCGTGTTCTCGGGGCTCTTGTGGTGGACCCATTGGGTCGGCTGGCATCTGGCCGAAGCCGGGCGCGATCCCGGCCCGTTCCGCAACGTCGCCTGGCTGCAGGAGCCGCGCCCCGGGGCCGATCCTTTCGCGTTCGATGGCAGGCGCGCGGTCGAGGGCGCCATGGCCTTTGCCCTGCTGCCGCCCTCGTCTTGGCGTGGGTACTTCCACGACCTGTCGGAGCGGGTCGAGATCAAGCAGCCGCCGCGCCGGCCGGGTTACCGCAGCCGGGGCAATCTCAGTCCGGAGCGTCTGCGCAGGATCTGGACCTATGAGCCCCTGGTGTTTTTCGTCGTGCAGCTGATCGCGGTATGGCCACGCAAAACGGCACTGCTCCTGAACTTCCTGAGCTGGCTGAGCCCGCGCTACTGGCGACGACGGCAATGACCCACCGGGTCGCACGACGCAAGCAAGAGGACGATCCATGCTCTGGCTGGTAGATCTCGATCGCGCCGTCGCCGAGGAGCGGCTTGAGGCCGCGGAGGCGGCAGCGCTGAAGGCCCGGGCACGCGACGATGCCGTACGGCTCGCCATCTCGACGCTTGAAGTGGGCGGCACGCTCGCGGTTCTCGGCGGTCTCTATCTTTGGGTGGAGAGGCCCATCCATCTGATCGTGCTGGGGCTGATCATCGTCCTTTTGGCAGCGGTGCTGCTGGTCGTGGGCCGGGGCCGCGCGCGGCTCCCGCTGGACGCGGCCGGCGTGATCGGCATGGCGAGCGTCATCGGCGGCGCCTTCTGGATGGCGGTCGCCGATCTCGAGACGACGGCGCCCGCGGTCTGGTTCGGCTTGGCCTTCGCGCTCGGCGGGCTCATGCTCACGCAGTACGGGCCCAGCGTCTTCAGCCGTTTCGGCGCCTGGACGGCCGCACTCGGCGCCGCAGCCCATCTCGGTGGGGTCTTCGGGCTCGATGGCGACCCCGACCTCGCCTGGCTCGCCTTCGCGGATGCGGCGCTGATTCTTGCGGCTCTCGGACTGCTGCTCGACATCCGGCTGTTGAGCGCGCTCGCCGTTCCGGCGCTGGCGGGGATCGCCTCCGCCCATGGCTACGGTCGTGGCAGCTACTTCCTCGCCATTCTCGAGCCCACGATGGTCGCCGTCGCCATGGCGGCGCTCGGCGCCCTGCTTGCCGCCCTTGCCGGCCGCGTCGGTGAGCGATTGGCCCGCCACGCGCGGATCGCGGGGTTGCTCGCCTTCGTCTGGGCCAACATGGCGCTCTGGGTCGCCTCGATCTGGGGAGACAAGCCCGGGGCATCGTTCGTCCGACCGCGGGTCGACGATTTTCCGGATCGCGAGCGCTGGCTCACGGCGCTCGCGACCTGGCGCGAGAGCGGGCTTCAGGTGCCGTCGGAGCTTTACGCCGTGATCTGGGCAATGTTGCTGCTGGGGATCGCGATCTGGGCGGGTCTGACCGGTCGGCGCTCGGTGCTGAACGCTGCGCTGACCTTCGGCGCGATCCATTTCTACACGCAGTGGTTCGAGGCCTTCCAGGACGCGCCACTCGCACTCGTCGCCGCCGGGATCATCACCATCGCAGGCGCTTGGGGCACCCACCGGCTGAACCAGCGGATGCGCTAACGCGACCGTCGGGAAGCGGGGTGAGAGGCTGGACAACGACCCAAGCGGGGCTCGTTACGGCTGCTTCCTTCCGGACCTGACCGGGTTGGCGAGGTGCCTGCCCGCGCCAACCTCTCAGCGTTGGATATGCAGCCGATGGCCTCCGAGTGCAAGACCGGAGCCATCTCAGGATGGCATCTCGCGGGCGTCTCCCTCGCGCGGGCGGGGCCGTCAGGGCCTGGCATGGACACCGCTGCCGGACCCGAGGCGCGCCATGCCGCAGTGCAGCATCAAATGCGCTTGGTCGCATCCGCGTGCTTGAACGGCCCCTGCCGATCTGTCATCGCGCTGCCATGCCCCGCGCTATCCCGATTGACAGCCGCATCACCTTTGGCCGCCCCGGTGACCCGCTCGACCGCGCCGACCATGCGCGTGCCCGGGCAGGCGATCTTGCCCTACAACCCAGTTCCCGCGCCGTGCTGGTGAGCGAGGGGCGTATCGCCGTCGAGCTCCAGAACGGGCCCAAGCATCTTGTGCGCCGCCGCCCGGCGGACAGTGTGGCCGAGCGGATCTTTGTCGGTATGGACGGCGGCACCCCACTTTTTGCCGAGAACCCCGGGACGCTCGACGACGAGGCCGCCGGGGCGCTTATCGGACCGGGTGCCAAGTTCATCGATCTGCGCTCGATCAGCCCCGAGCTTTCGATCCGCGAGGCTGAGATCGCCGCCACCGCCCGCTCGATGCTGGCCTGGCATGCCCGCCATCGGTTCTGCAGCAATTGCGGCGCGCCCAGCCTGTCAGAGGCCGGGGGCTGGCGGCGCCGCTGCCCGGCCTGCGGCGCCACGCATTTTCCGCGCACCGACCCGGTGGTGATCATGCTGGTCACGCGCGAGGACCATGTGCTGGTCGGCCGTCAGCGGGGCTGGCCGGGGACCATGCACTCCCTGTTGGCAGGTTACATCGAACCCGGCGAGACGCCCGAGGCAGCCGTGCGCCGCGAGGTGATGGAAGAGGCGGGCGTGCCTGTCGGTCGCGTGCGCTACCTCGCCAGTCAGCCCTGGCCCTATCCCTCGACCCTGATGCTGGGCTTCGCCGCCGAGGCGCTCGCCTGGCCCCTGGAGATCGACGAGAACGAGCTGGAAAGCGCGCGCTGGGTGTCGCGGGCCGAGATGGTCGATGCGCTCGCGGGCCGCAATGCAGCGGTCGCCGCCCCACGGGTCGATGCCATCGCCCGCGCCATGGTCGAGGCATGGGTAGCGGGCGACGTGCCAGCGTTTTGAGCGTCGGTCGCGTCAGCGGGACTTATGGGCAGCGGCTGCCGCGACGCGTCGGCACGATGGCGCCGGAACGGGGTGACGCTGCCGCGCGCTCGCCCTATTTGCGCTGCGAGACCACCAAGCCGGCGATGGCGCCGGCGCCATCCGGATGACATCATGCCCTCGAGCGAGCCGCTCACCACAGCCAACGACCTGCAGGCGCCTTCCGACACGCGGGCGCTCCGCACGGCGCTTGGCGCCTTCGCCACGGGTGTGACCATCGTCACCACGGTGACCGCGGATGAACTGACAGGCTTCACCGCCAACAGCTTCACCTCGGTCTCGCTGGAGCCGCCCATCCTGCTCGTCTGCCTGGCCCATACCGCGGCGAGCTACGAGCTATTCTGCCGCGCCGACACCTTCGCGGTGAACGTGCTCTCGGCCGATCAGCAGGATATCGCCATGACCTTCGCCCAACGCGGTGCGGACAAGTTCACGGGCGTCGACTGGCATGCCGGCAGTATGGGTGCACCGCTGATCGACGGCTCGCTCGCTCGTTTCGACTGCGCCATGGAAGACCGCGTGACGGCGGGCGACCACGACATCCTGCTCGGCCGGGTGCTCGGTTTCTCGCGCCATGAGGGGCCAGCACTTCTCTACCACGGCGGCAGTTTCGCTCGCCTCGGCTGAACGGCCTGATCAGCCGGAGCGCCGGCAAGGCCACCGAGCTGTCACGTCCTCTTTCAGGCCACCGCGCCGTCTGGCCCTGACGAGGCGCCGGTGATCTCGGCATAGGCGGCATTGACCTGTGCCAGGCGCTGTTCTGACAGGGCGCGCGCCTCGGCGGGGATGCCGCGCGCCATCAGGCTGTCGGGATGCAGCGTCTTCACCAGCGCGCGATAGTGCCGCCTGAGAGCCGAGGGTTCGATATCCGGCGCCACACCGAGCACCGCAAACGGGTCATATGCCCCGGGGATCTGCCGGGCCTTGATCGAGGTATAGACCCCCGGCGCCACCGCAAAGATCCGTGCAACCTCGTCGAGAAAGCTCTCCTCGTCGGGGTGGAATTCACCATCCGCCGCGGCGATGTGGCAAAGCCCCTCGAGCAGGTCGGCAAGCACCTCCGGGCGATCCTCGAACATTCGCTGCACGCGCTGGGCGTAGGTGTCGAAACCCGCAACATCGGTGCGTGCGAGGTTGTAGACGCGAGCGGCCTCTGCCTCGGCATCGGGCGGGATGTGGAAGACTTCGCGAAAAGCGGCGATTTCGTCGCGGGTGACACGACCGTCGGCCTTCGCCATCTTCGCTCCGAGGGCGATGACGGCGATGGTGAAGGCGATGGACCGTTCAGGATGACCGCGAAGCCGGTCAAGAGCCTCAACAATGCTCTCACCACGACCTATTGCGCGGATCGTGTCTTTCAGGCGCTCCCAGAAGGTCATCGCGCCGATACTTCCATAGAGCGAGGAAAGCGTGTTGCGGGGAGCGCTACGTCGCGCCCCGAGTTTATGCGCCGCCGCGAAATGGTGGCGACGAAGTTAGGCGAGGCTAAAGCGCCCGTCGCTGAGCTCAGCGGTGATGACGCGGATCGCGGCGCCTGTCGCGATCATCCACGCGGATCCTGATCGCAAGATGCTCTTTCGACCGCTCTCTCAGCGAGCTGATGGTCATGCCCGCGAGCAAGACGATCATGATCAGGGCGGCAGCTGCCAACATGGATATCTCCTCAGTTCACGACCACAAAGTAGTGTCGCACAGTGCCAAGGTCCATCGCGATCATGTCGCAATGCAGGCATTTGCCGGGCGGCAGCGCGCCGCTTTGCCCCAACAGCCCTGAACGCGTTGGCGAATTCGCGTTTTGCGTGTGCGAAAGTATCACACTCGCGAGAGGCGGGTGGAACGCATCGGTGGGCCGAGAACACCGCAGGACTGCTCAGCAGCGCATCGCGCACCCCAGTTGTCGATTCGAAACCCTCTCCCACACCCCGCCTTGGCAAGCATCGCGCCGGCATGACAGACAGGCCAAGATGCGTGTCAGACCGATCATCGATGTCCAAGGCGCCCGCGCACGGCAGAGCGGCCGTCGCGGTAGGGCGTCGTGACGCCGACGGTCATCATCTCGGGCGGCGCCGTCTGCCTCGTCTTGGCCCTTGGTCTGATCGCCCGGGTCTACCGTAACGCCCGGCGCGTCCAGCGGGGCGAAGCCACCGATGCGAACGCCGCCCTGCGCGCCGCCATGATCGAGAACATCGTGGCCGTGATCCTCATGATCCTCGGCGGTATCCTGCTGGTGGTCGGCGCCGTGTCCGAGTGAGCGGCGGTTCGCTGGAGAGCATCGCCACACTAACGCGCCGCGTCGCCCGGCCCGGCCGCATCGCCTGGATCGGCCTGCGTCCAGGTCGCCGCGCCGAGATGCGACCGGTGCCGCGTGTCTACCTTGGCCCGAGCGCGCTGGAGGGCGATCACGCGGGCGGCTCGAAACGCGCGCTCACGCTGATCCAATCCGAGCATCTGCCTGTGATCGCCGCTCTGGCCGGGGTGGTCGAGGTAACGCCGGATATGCTGCGTCGAAACTTGGTGATCAGCGGCATCAACCTGCTGGCGCTGCGCCACCGTGATCTGCAGATCGGCACGGCCCTGATCCGCGTCACCGGTCCCTGCGCGCCCTGCTCGCGCATGGAAGAAACCCTTGGCCCCGGCGGCTACAGCGCCGTTCGCGGCCATGGTGGCCTCTGCGCCAGCGTGCTGGAGAGCGGCGAGATTGCCATCGGCGATGCTGTCACGTCCATCGGCGGACAGATCGGCGGAGAGATGGCGACGACGATCGGCTAGCGCCGTTTCAGAAGGTCTCGACCCAGGGCCGCAGTTCGATCTCCCAGGCCCAACAGGAGCGATCCTGCGCCAGGAAATGCCAGTAGCTCTTGGCGATGGCATCGGGGTGCAGCATGGCGTCGGGGCGCGCCGGGTCGTCCTGCCGGTCGGGCCGCGCGGGGTTCGCGATGCCGCCGTCGATCACGAAATGGCCGATATGGATGCCGCAGGGGTGCAGCTCGCGCGCCAGGGACTGGGCCAAACCACGGAGCGCGAATTTGCCCATCGCAAAGGGCGCCGAGCGGGGATATCCTTTGACCCCGGCCGAGGCACCGGTGAACAGGATCGCGCCGTGGCCCGGCGTGCCTGCGCCATCCGGCTGCATCCGCAGCGCCGCCTCGCGCGCCGTGTAGAACGCGCCGAGCGCCGTCACCTGCACGGCCTTTGTCACCGTCTCGGGGTCAAGATCGACCAGCGCGCCACGCTGGCGCGCCGAGGGGTTGTAGACGACGACATCGGGCGCAGCGGCCTCGGCCGCGTCAAGCGCCGAGAACAGCGCGGCGACGTCGCGATGATCGCCCGCGTCGCAGCGATAGACAGCGGCATGGATCTCGCTGGCCAGGGGCGCCAGATCCTCCGGGTTGCGGGCGGCGAGGCTGACGGTCAGCCCCTTGGCCGCGAACAGGCGCGCCAGCGAGGCCGACAGGCCCGATCCGGCGCCGATGATCAGCGCGTGGCGATAGGTCCGGGTCATGGCGCCTCCCATCAGAACAGGGTGTGCCCGCCCTGTCTCATCATCGGTCACACGACCCGACAGGACGGGGACAAAGGGTGGCAGCACGGCCACGCCAGCCTAACGACGATGCCGCGCGCTGGCCAAACACCGCCGCGCGACCGTCCCTTGCTGCCACCGAATGCGGTAGCGTTTGAGGCAGACCAACATCCCCGCGCCGTCGGCCATGCCCAGCACCGATCCGCGCCCCCTGCCCGGCCATGGGCGAGGCCAGGAACCGATATGCCTGCGATCACAGAGACCGATCACGTCGTCATCACCGGTGCCAATCGCGGCATCGGCCTGGAGCTGGTGCGTGCGGCGCGCATGACAGGCGCACGGGTCAGCGCGCTTTGCCGCCGCCCAGATAGGGCGCAGGCGTTATCGGCGCTGGCCGAGGCCGACCGCCGGCTCACCATCCACGCCGCCGATGTCTCTGACCGCGACCAGTTGCAGGCCGCGGCGGAGAAGATCGAGCGCCACGTGACCCTGCTGGTCTGCAATGCCGGGCAGTATCGCGGGCGCGGCGACATGGACGAGGGCGACTATTCCCCCGGTGCCTGGGAGACCATGCTGATGACCAATGTCGCGGGCGTGTTCTTCACCATCGAGGCTTTCATGCCCAACCTCCGCATGGCGCGCTCACGCGGTCTGCCCGCGCGCATCGCGGTGATGTCGTCGCTCATGGCGTCCTCGGCCCGGGCGCCGGGAGGGTCGTATATCTACCGGGCCTCGAAGGCGGCGGCGACCAATCTGGCGCGCAACATCGCGCAGGATCTGAGGCCTGACGCCATCGCCGTCGCTTCTTATCACCCGGGCTGGGTGTCGACCGATATGGGCGGCCCACGGGCACCGGTGACGCCAAGCGCCGCCGCCTCGGGCCTGCTGCAGCGTTTTGGCCTGCTAGAGCCCGAGACCAGTGGCGCCTTCGAGGATTACCAGGGTGTGCCGCTGATGTTCTGAGCCCGCTTTTGCCCGGCTCTGACCGGATCACGCGCTGAGGCGCGCCGTCACCTCCTCGACGGTCCGCCAGATGAGGGCGAGCTCTTCGGGACCGGAGAACCGATGATCGGCCCCCTTGACCAGCGTCAGCCGGGCATCGGCACAGTCGGCATGGTCGAGCAGCAGCAACCCACGCTCCACCGCGACATCGGCATCGGCCGTTCCGTGCAACAGGTGCATCGGGCCGGGGATGACGAGCGGGTCGCGGAGGACGAGGTTGCGACGCCCGTCCTCGATCAGGCGGCGGGTGATGACCAGGGGCTCGCCATACGCCGAAGGAAGCGCGATATGCCCCTCCTCCATCACCGTGCGCCGCTGAGCTGCGTCAAAGGCCGCCCACATCGAATCCTCGGTGAAATCGGGCGCCGCGGCGATGCCGATCAGCCCCGCCACCCGCTCGGGCATGCGTCGGGCGATGAGGCAGGCGATCCAGCCACCCATGGAGGATCCGACGATGATCTGCGGCCCCTCGGTCAGCGTCGCGATGGCCTCGGCGGCATCGTCGGCCCAGTCACCGATGGCGCCGTCTTCGAACTGGCCGGAGGACGCGCCATGCCCCGAGTAATCGAGGCGGAGGAAGTCGCGCCCCGCGGCGCGCGCCCGGGCGTCGAGATCGACGGCCTTGGTGCCGGTCATGTCCGAGCGGAAGCCGCCGAGAAAGACGATACCGGGCAAAACCGCGCCGGCGCCGCGCCCGTCATCGCGCCGGTGATCGCGCCCGTCATCGCGCTGGGCCTCGCGCTCGCCCCGCACCCTGTGATAGGCGATACGCCGTCCCGTTGAATTCGTCACCGTCTCTGGAGCGGTCATGCCCGGCTGGTCCCCTTTCGCGTCGTTCTCAGTGCCCTCGGCGGCCCGCGAGCCTAACGGTGCAGACGGCAGCGGCAACCCTGGTACGGATCGGCGCCGGGCCGGCGCCACGACGGACCGGCGCCTCACAATTCTGCAGGTCGTGCCACGCCTGGATCTGGGCGGCGTGGAGCGTGGCACGGCAGAGATCGTCGAGGCGATTATGGCAGCCGGCGGCCGGGCCATTGTGGCGACCGAAGGCGGTCAGCTTGCCCCCCGCATCGAGCGCGCAGGCGGCGAGATCGTCGAGATGAACGCCGCCACCAAGAACCCACTAAATATCTGGCAGAACGCCGGTGTCCTCGAGAAACTGATCGCCGATGAGGGCGTCGATCTCGTCCATGCCCGCTCGCGCGCGCCCGCATGGTCCGCCCGCTGGGCATCGCGGCGCACCGGCACGCCGTTTGTGACCACCTATCACGGCAGCTATTCCGAGGGCTTCCCCCTGAAGCGCCTCTACAACGGCGTGATGGCAAAGGGACGCCCGGTGATCGCGATCTCGGAGCATATCCGACACCTCTTGCTGGAGCGTCACCGGGTGCCCCATGACCAGGTCGTGGTGATCCCGCGCGGGGCCGATCTCGACACATTTTCCGAGGAGGTCGTCTCGGGCGCGCGCACTGCGCGGCTGGCCGAGGCCTGGGGGCTGCTCGATGACACGCGGCCGATCGTGATGCTGCCCGGCCGGATCACCCGCTGGAAAGGCGCCGAGACGCTGATCGACGCGGCAGCGCATGTGATGGAGGCGGAGGGCGGCCCACCGGACATGCTGTTCCTGATCGTGGGCGACGACGCCAATTCGGGCTTTACCGCGACGCTCGACCGCCAGATCGAGGCGGCTGGCGTCGGTGGCCATGTGCGTATAGTCCCGGCCGTCGCAGACATCGCGGCGGCCTATAAGCTGGCGTCGATCGTCGTCTCGGCCTCGCTCGAGCCGGAAGCCTTTGGCCGTGTCGCCGTCGAGGCGCAGGCCATGGGCCGCCCGGTCATCGCCACCGACCATGGCGGCGCGCGCGAGACTGTGGCGCATGGTGAGACCGGCTGGCTCTACCCGCCGGGCGACGGGCGGGCATTGGCGGCGGCGATCGGTGTCGCGCTCGCGCTCGATGACAGCGCCAAGGCGCATATGCGCATGTCCGCCCGCGCCCGCGTCTCGGCGCGCTATACCGTGCAGACCATGCAGCGCGCGACACTCGCCGTATACGAACAGGCAACGGGCAGGCAGTTTGGCGATGTGTGACACTCCCTGCACACCCGCCCGCTTTGCGCCCGCCCGCACGTACAGCAGGAGACGCGCCCGATGAACGGTGCCGAGGCCATGGTCCGCAGCCTGCATGCCGCCGGCGTCAAGGTCTGTTTCGCCAATCCTGGCACCTCCGAGATGACCTTTGTCGAGGCGCTGGATCGTACTGGCCTGATGCGCTGTGTGCTTGGCCTGCAGGAGAACGTGGTGACCGGCGCGGCCGATGGCTATGCCCGCATGACCGGAGAGCCGGCGGTCAGCCTTTTGCACCTCGGTGCCGGCCTCTCCAACGCCTCGGCCAACCTGCACAACGCGCGCCGGGCGCGCAGCCCGATGCTGAGCATCGTGGGCGAGCACGCTTCGTGGCATGTCGCCCATGACCCACCGCTTGGCAGCAATATCCGCAAGCTGGCCGAGCCGGTCTCGGCCTGGGTCCGCACGGCAGCGCGGCCGCAAAGCATTGCGTCCGACGCCATGGCGGCGCTGGCCGCCGCGCGGTCGTGGCCGGGCCAGTCCGCCACGCTGATCACGCCCGGCGATGCCGGCTGGGAGGAGGGCGGCATGATCGCGGCGCCGGCCGCGGCGGAGGGCCCGCGCCCCATCGCGCCCGAGGACGAGGATGCCGCCGCCACGGCGCTGACCAGCGGGCGCCGCGTGCTGATCTATCTCGGCGGTCGCGCGCTCGCCGATCCGGCCGCCATCGCCCATGCCGCGGCCATCGCGGCGGCCACCGGCGCCGACCTCGTTTGTCCGACCTCCTTCGCAAGGGCCGAACGGGGCGGCACTCTGCCCGCCATCGACCGGCTTGAATACGTGGTTGACGCCGCCATCGCACGCCTCGCCCCGGTCGAAGACGTGATCCTGGTCGAAACCGTGCCGCCGGTCGCCTTTTTCGGCTACCCGGGCAAGCCCTCGACCCTGCTGCCCGAGGGCGCGCGCATCACCATGCTCGCGGATATCGACCAGGACGGTGCCGCGGCGCTGGCAAGCCTTGCCGACCGGCTGAACGTCAAGCCGGCACCGGCGGCGGCGCAGCAGCCACGGCCCGAGCGCCCATTGGCCGGACGCCTCGACATCGCGAGCCTGACGACGGCGATTGCCAGCAGCCTGCCCGAGGGGGCGATCGTCATCGACGAGGGCTTGACCGCCGGGCGTCAGATCTGGCCCGCCACCACCAGCGGCCCGCGCCACAGCTGGCTGCCGATCACCGGCGGGGCCATCGGCATCGGCCCGCCCCTGGGCGCCGGCGCCGCCATCGCCTGCCCCGACCGCCCGGTTCTGGCGCTACAGGCCGACGGCTCGGCGATGTACACGATCCAGGCGCTCTGGACCCAGGCGCGCGAGGGCCTGAACGTCACCACCGTGATCTTTGCCAACCGGACCTACGAGATCCTAAAGCAGGAGATGGCACGCGTTGGCGCCAATCCCGGACCCTCGGCGCTGGCGCTCGTCGATCTCGACCGCCCGACGCTGGATTTCGTGGCGATGGCGCGCGGCATGGGCGTGGACGGCATCGCAGTCGATTGCCCGCGCGCCCTGGCCGATGCCATCGCGACCGCCAGTGCCGAGCCCGGCCCGTTCCTGATCGAGGCGCGGCTGTAGCCCTTGTCCCGAGCCCAATGATCGACGCCACCATCCCGCTGATCGACCTTCTGACGCTGTTTGCCACGGCGTTGATCGCGGTCTTCACCTTCGTGATCGCCAGGCGTGCCAACCAGATCGCCGCCCGCGCGGTCGACGTCGAGGCCGACAAGATGCTGCTCGAATGGGCGCAGGACACGCTGGACGCGCTGGCCCGCGCGACGGCGCTGAGGCTGCGTGACGACCGGGCCGTGGATCATGCGAGCTTCCACGCCGAGCGGCGGGAACTCCGCACCCGCCTCGTCGCCGCGCACCATACCGGTCGGCTGTTCCTGGCGGGCCCCGACGGCAAAGACCACACTGCGCTCGAGGTGCTCCAACAGGCGGCGAGCTTTCTCGATGGCCGGAGCTTCCGCGCGCCAAAGCCCGATGATTTCGAGGCGACGCGCCGACCGCAGGTGACCGAGCTTACTGGCATCACCCGCAGCTTCACCGCCGCCGTGCAGCAAAGCGTCGGCGATGCCTGGGTGCAGAAATGACCTGTCTGGGCTGTGGGGGTCCGTGAGCGATGCACTGGATCCTGCAGGATTTCGAAGATACGGCGGCGCTGGCCGACACGCTGGCGCGCCTCGGGCTCCCTTACAGCCTGCACAAGGTGGTGCCCTTTGTCGGTGAGCTCACGCCCGAGCCCGAGATCGCCGAGGCCGGCGACACCATCCTTTTCGGCGCCTACACCCTGTGGCGCTATGCCGAACGTCACCGGCTGAGGCCGGGGGTCTTCCGCCTCCGCCCTTTCGTCGATGAGCGCCCATGGACCGACGCCATGCTGAACGGCCCGTCCACGGCGCGCTTCCTGTCGCTGGCCGAGATCCCCACATCGCTCGCCGCCGACGAGCAGGCGCATTTCATCCGCCCGGTCGACGACAGCAAGGAGATCGCCGGCCGGGTGATGCGCGGGGCCGAGATCGTCGCGATGGCCGCCAAGATCCTCGCGCTAGCGCCTGGCGAGATCCCACTCGGCTCGCTGAGGCACGACACCGTGATGATGCTCTGCCCGCCCCGGCGCATCCAACGGGAATGGCGTCTCTGGGCGATGGAGGGGCGGATCGTCACCTGGTCGCTTTACCGCGAGGGATCGCGTGTCACCTACCGCCCCGAGATCGACGCCGACGCCCGCGCCTTTGGCGAGGATCTCGTGCAGCGGAACCCGGGCTATGCACCGGCCTATGTCCTCGATATCTGCAGAACCGAGGCCGGGCTCCACCTGCTCGAGACCAACTGCATCAACGCCGCCGGCCTCTCCGCCGCCGACCTGATGGCGTTGGTCACCGCGCTGGAGGCATTGGCCGCCAAAGATGGGCCCGCGGGGATCGCCCCCTGACGACGCGCCCGCAAACGCGCCCACAAACGCGCTGAGGGAGGCGCCCATGACAGACCGTATCGACCGCCACACACGCGGTGTCTTCATCATCGCGGCCACGCCCTTCACCGATGACGGCGCGCTCGACCTGGAAAGCGCGGACCGGATGGTGGATTTCTACAAGACCACCGGCGTCAACGGCATGACGATCCTGGGTGTCATGGGCGAGGCGCCTAAGCTCTCCGCCGATGAGAGCCTGACGATCGCCAAGCGGATGATCGCGCGGGCGGGCATGCCGGTGATCGTCGGCGTGTCGGGCGGCGGTCTCGACCCGATGCGGCGGCTGGCGCATGAGGCGATGGCGACGGGCGCCGCCGGTGTGATGGTCGCCCCACCAGCCGGCACCGGGCCTGAAGACCGGGTGCGCGGCTATTACGCCGCCGTCTGCAACGCGCTGGGGCCGGATGTGCCGGTTTGCCTGCAGGACTATCCGCAGCTCACCGGCGTCAAGATCTCGGCCGACAGCGTGCTGCGGATCACGACCGATCACCCGCAGGTCGTGATGCTGAAGCACGAGGACTGGCCCGGCCTCAACAAGCTGGACGCCATCCGCGCGCGGTCGGGCGAGGGCAAGGAGGCGCCGCGCCTCTCCATCCTTTGCGGCAACTCGGCGCTGTTTCTCGCCGAGGAAATGGCCCGCGGCGCCGATGGTGCGATGACCGGCTATTGCTACCCCGAGATGCTGGTGCAGGTGGTCGAGGGCTGGGCCGAGAACCCCGACCGGGCGCAGGACATCTTCGACGCGCATCTGCCGATGGTCCGCTATGAGCAGCAGCCGGGTCTCGGCCTCGCCGTGCGCAAGGAGGTGCTGCGGCGGCGCGGTGCCATCGCCTCAGCCGCCCTGCGCGCCCCTGGGCCAAAGCTCAGCGCCAGGGACCATGACGAGATCACGCGTCTGATGGCGCGGCTGGAAAAACGCCTGAAGGAGATCGGCTGATGGATCTGGGGATCGCAGACAAGGGCGCGCTGGTGCTCGCCGGCACCCGCGGGCTTGGCCGCGCCATCGCCGAGGCACTGGCGGCCGAGGGGGCGCATGTGCTGGTCGCCGGCCGCACTCCCGATGCACTGGCCGAGGTGGTCGGGGCGATCAAGGCCGCGGGCGGGCGCGCCGACAGCGTGCTGATGGATCTAAGCGATGATGGCGCCATCGCGGCGCTGGATGCGGCCGTGGCCGACACCATCGGCAGGGTCGATATCCTCGTTTGCAACTCGGGCGGCCCGCCGCCGGGCAAGATGATCGACGCCGATCTCAGCGTGATGCGCGCGCAGTTCGACGTGATGGTGATGCGGCTGATCGAGGTCGCGCATCATTTCGCGCCCGGCATGGTCGAGCGCGCCTGGGGGCGGATCTTGACCGTCGGCTCCTCCGGCATTGTGCAGCCGATCCCTACGCTGGGTCTGTCCAATGCGCTCCGGGGTACCCTGGCGGGCTGGTCGAAATCGCTCTCCAACGACCTGGCGCCGCACGGCGTCACGGTCAACATGCTGCTGCCTGGCCGCATCCATACCGGCCGCGTCGATCAGCTGGACGAGGCGGCGGCCAAGCGTCAGAGCACGGATATCGACGCGATCCGCACCCAGATGCGCGGCACCATTCCGGCCGGGCGCTACGGAGACCCGGCCGAGTTCGCCGCCGTCGCCGCCTTCCTGTGCTCAAGCCCGGCGGCCTATGTGACCGGCAGCCTCGTGCGATGCGACGGTGGGCAGATCCGATCATTATGACAGTAAACCTGACCTATCTCAAAGACAGGCCGGACCATACCGTCTAGTCTGCGATCAGATGCGCTTCTGGTATGGAGACGGGCCTTAGCCCGGCATTTGAGATGGCCGCCGATCAGAATACCGAGGCCGCACAGACAAGGATTGTAGCGTTCCTCGCCCACCCCGCGGCCCACGGTCTGCCCCAGGGCGAAAAGGTCGGACACGTCCAGACGCCTATCTCTCACGTCTTCCTGGCGGGGAGCACCGCCTGGAAGCTCAAGCGCGCGGTCCGGCTGCCCTATGCCGATTTCTCGATGCTGGACAGGCGCGCGCAATTCTGTCGGCGCGAGCTTGCGGTGAATGCGGGTGCAGGCGATCTCTACCAAGGCGTCGTGCCGGTGACCGAGGGTCCCTCGGGGCTGGCCATCGACGGCTATGGCAGAGTGGTGGACTGGCTGGTGAAGATGCGCCGCTTTGATCGGCGCCAGGAGCTTGATCGCCTTGCGGATGCGGGCGCCTTGAGCCGGCCGATGATCGAAGCCTTGGCGCTCTCTCTCGCCCGCCTGCACCGGCAGGCCCCGGTACGGATGCCAGAGGGAGGCGCCGACACTCTCCGCGTCACAATCGAGCGGCTTGCAGCCCATTTCGCGGCCATCGCGCCCAGACCCATCCGGGCGGAGATCAGTCGCTGGTCTGCTGCCGCGCTCGCCGAGACCGAGCGCCATGCCGCGATACGCCATCAACGGATCCGCCTGGGTCATCTCCGCCGCTGCCATGGCGATCTGCATCTCGGCAACATCGTGATGCTGGACGGCGTGCCGGTGCCCTTCGACGCCATCGAGTTCGATGAGCGCATCGCAACCGTCGACGTGCTTCACGATCTCGCCTTCGCACTGGCCGACTTGATCCTGCGCGACCGCCGGGCCGAGGCAGCGCTGCTGCTCTCGACCTATCTCGGGATCGCGGGCGGGTACTCGGGCCTTGCGCTCATGCCGTTGTTCCTGTCCCAACGCGCCGCGGTCCGCGCGATGGTCGCCATGGCTGAGGGCGAGACCGACAAGGCGGCGACCCGTCTGGCCTTTGCGCGGGCGGCCCTCGATCCCCTGCCCCGACCCAGGCTGATTGCCATCGGCGGCATGTCGGGAACAGGCAAATCCACGCTCTCACAGGCCCTGGCACCACTGGCGGCGCCACTGGCGGGCGCCGTCGTCATCCGCTCGGATCTCGCCCGCAAACGCCTGGCCCGCGCCGCGCCGACCGACCGGCTGGGTGAGACGGGCTACACCGCCAGGATGGACGGGCTCGTGATCCGTCGGATCATGCGCGATGCCCGCAACGCGCTGTTGGCTGGGCACGCGGTCATCCTAGACGCGACCTTCCTCGGCCCCATGATGCGCGAGGGGGCCGAGGCCGTCGCCCGCGACATGGGCCTCACGCTCGAGACGCTTTGGCTGAGCGCGCCGCTCGACATGGCGGTGACACGGGTTGAGCGGCGCGAGGGCGATGCCTCGGATGCGACTGCCGAGATCGTGGCGCGGCAAGCCCCCTCGGCCACCCCACCGAGCAGCTGGCACCGTATCGACGCGACCCCTGGGACCGAGGCTGTCCTCGCCGCCGCCCGCGCCCATCTGGGCCTGTAGCGCGGGTGGCGGCCAATGGGCGGCCCGTCATGCCCCGCGCGTGACCCAGCGCGAGAAGACGCGCAGGAGCCGGTCGATCAGCCCCTCGCCCGAGGGTGCATGCGCATCGCGCTGAGGACGCCGCACCCGCATCGCCAGCTGCCTCGCCTCGCCCGGCGCCAGCACACGCGCCCGGTCCATCCCCAGCGTCAAACGCGAGCCCTCCCAGGCCGCACGACCGGCATCGACGGTGATCGGCTGCTGCAGCGCGACCTCAAGATCGCCGCGCGACAGGCCCATATCGGTGAGCATCTTGTCATCGTAGTCCAGCAGCCGGCGCATCTGCGCGCGGCGGCGGTATTCGTCCATCATCTTCAGGCCGGAACGGGTCAGCATGGTCATCGCTCTGTCTCCCTTGGCTGGTGGCGATGAGGGGAAGATGCGCCCTGAACGGCATCATGAAAAACTAAAAGCATTGACTTATGAATTCAGGTTTGCTGAATCCAACCCATGGAACATAGCACCCTCTCCCCCGCCGCACGCCTCGATCTCGACGGCATGCGCGCCATCGTCGCCATCGCCGAGGCACGCACCGTGACCCTGGCTGCCGGCCGCCTTGGCCGCACCCCCGCCGCCATCTCCATGCAACTAAAAAAGCTGGAGGAAACGATTGGCCGGCCGCTCTTTAACCGGACGCGGGCGGGCATGACGCCGACGCCTGATGGCGAGCGCCTGCTGCCCTTTGCCCGTCGCCTGGTCGAGACCGAGAGGGCGGCGCGCGAGGCCTTCGCGCTGGAGCCGCTGGCAGGGCGCCTGCGCCTCGGCATGATCGACGACCTGGCAGGCCTGCACATGGATGAGATCCTGTCAGCCTTTGCCGCGAGCCACCCTGGCGTGGTGATCGAACTGACCGTGGCGCAGAGCGCGATCCTCGCTCCGATGCTCGACCGCGACGAGCTGGATGTCGCGCTGCTGACGACCGGCGGCGCCGTCGCCTGGCGTGACAACGACCTTTTCGTGCTGGAGGAGCCGCTGGTCTGGGCCAGCGGGCTGGATGGGTCGGCCTGGACGCGGCGCCCGCTCCCGCTGGCGCTCTCGAGCGAAGGCTGCGCCTGGCGGCGGATCACGCTCGACAGTCTGGATCGCGCGGGCATCCCGTACCGGGTCGCCGTGCAGTCGGACAGTTCGGCCGCCATGGCAGCCGCCGTGCGATCGGGCCTCGCGGTTTCGCCTCTACCGGCCGCCCGCCTCGGGCCCGGCATCCGCGCGATCAGCGAGGCGGAGGGCGCGCCACCCATCGGCGCCTCGCGCATCGCGATCCGCCGCAGTGCCCAGCTTGACAGCGGCCCCTGCTGCGTCGACGCGCTCATCACGCGCATCGTCGAGTGCTTCGGCAGCATGCCGTCTCCGGTGGCACGCCTCGACGCCTGAGAGGCGAAGCGCCCGCGCTGTTCTGCCGAGCGTTGTCCCGCCAAGGCCCCAAGCCTCGACGCCCCGTGAAGGCGCCCCGTCAAGGCGCCCAGTCAAGGCGCCCAGCCAAGGCGTGATTGACAGCCCACCGGTCAGCCGCTCCGCTGCCGCCGTGAAAACGGTCATGGGATCTGGGGAAAGCGGCGGATGACGGAAAGCTACGACACGGTCGTCAAGGGCGGCAGGCTCGCCACCGCCCTCGGCACTTTTGATGCAGACATCGCCATCCGCGACGGGCGTGTTGCGGCCCTCGGCGAGACATTGAAGGGCAGCGAAATCATCGACGCCCGCGGCCTGATCGTCACCCCGGCCGGGGTCGAGGCGCATTGCCATGTCGCGCAGGAAAGCGGCGCAGGCTTCATGCAGGCCGACGACTATGAAAGCGCCAGCCGCGCCGCTGCCCTGGGCGGCACCGGCACCATCGTGCCCTTCGCCTCCAAGACCCGCGACCGGACGGTGGCAGCGAGCCTCGACCTCTACGCCGCGCGGGCCGAGGGGCGCTCTGTCCTCGATTACGCGCAGCACCTGATCCTGCCCGATGCGGCGCCCGCGACCATCGCGGCCATCCCGGAGGCCTTTGCCCGAGGCGTCACCGCGCTCAAGATCTTCACCACCTATGACGGCGTGCGCGTCGATGACGACGCGATGCTGGCGATCCTGAAGGCCGCGGCCGCGCATGGCCGACTGGTCATGGTGCATGCCGAATGCCACGCGATCATCAAGGACCGCATCGCGACCTTGATCGCCGAGGGCAAGACCCATCCCCGTTTCCACGCCGAGGCGCGCCCGCGCGAGGCCGAGGAGGAGGCGATCTTTCGGACGCTCACCCTGGCCCGCTCGGTCGGTGCGGCGGTCATGATCGTCCATGTGTCGACCGCCGAGGGCGCCCAGATCATCGCGAAGGCCCGCGCCGGTGGCGCGAGGATCTGGGGCGAGACCTGTACGCAGTATCTCGCACTGACCGCCGAGGATCTGGACCGCCCGGCCCTGGAGGCCGCGAAATATGTCTGCTCGCCGCCCCCCCGCACCGCCGCCGATCAGCATCAACTCTGGCGCCACCTGGCGCGGGGCAGCCTGTCGCTGTTCTCGTCCGATCACGCGCCGCACAGCCATGATGCGCAGGGCAAATTCGCGACCTGCCCGGAGGTGCTGGAGACCGGCGAAGAGCCGCCCTTCACCAAGATCGCCAATGGTGTGCCCGGTATCATGATCCGCCTGCCCTATCTTTTCTCGCAGGGCGTGATGGCGGGCCGGATTTCGCTGGAGCGTTTCGTCGCGCTGACCGCCAGCAATGCTGCCCGTCTCTACGGTCTCGCCCCCGACAAGGGCAGCCTGGCGGTAGGCGCCCATGCCGATCTGACGCTTTGGGACCCTGAGGCGCGCTGGACAGTGCCCGACGAAGCGCTGGGCGACCGGACGAAATACACGCCCTATGCGGGTCTGACGCTTACCGGACGCCCCGTGCTGATGCTGCAGCGGGGCATCGCCGTGATGCGGCGCGGCGAGGTGGTGGTACCGCCCGGCACCGGCCGGCGCCTGATACCCAGCACGCCGGACCTGTCAGAGCAGCCCGGCCGGGCGCCTCGGTCTGCGACCTCGGCGCGATAACCCCAACCTGCAACGGCGGTGATCGCCCAATATCGCGCCAAATCCCGAGCGGTGCCCCGATCCGCCGAGGCCGCAGGCCGAGGCCCGCCATGCCCTGCCATCGCTTGACACCGCGCGCCGCTGCGCCGATCCAGACGCGCAATCCTCAGCACACAGACCCAGGCAAGGCCATGAGCGAGCAGATCACCATCACCCTCCCCGATGGCGCGACCCGCGAGATCGCCGCCGGCACGACGGGGGCCGAGGTGGCAGCCGGGATCTCGAAATCGCTGGCCAAGGCGGCGATCGCCACGCGCATCGACGGTCGTCTCGCCGATCTCAGCGAACCGCTCACCAAAGACGCAGCGCTCGCCATCGTCACCGGCAAGGACGACGCCGCGCTGGAGCTGATCCGCCACGACTGCGCGCATATCATGGCGCGCGCGGTGCAGGAGCTCTACCCCGACACCCGCGTCACCATCGGCCCGGTGGTCGAAAACGGCTGGTATTACGACTTCGACCGCGAGGAGCGATTTCACGAAGACGATTTCGCCGCCATCGAGAAGCGGATGCGCGAGATCATCGCCGCGCGCGAGCCCGTGCGCACCGAGATCTGGGACCGTGCGCGCGCCATCGCCCATTACGAGGCGACGGGCGAGCCCTTCAAGGTCGAGCTGGTGCAGGCGATCCCCGAGGGTGAGCCGATCCGCATGTACTGGCATGGCGACTGGCAGGATCTCTGCCGCGGCCCGCATCTTGCCCATACCGGGCAGGTCCCGGCCGATGGCTTCAAGCTGATGTCGGTCGCCGGGGCCTATTGGCGGGGCGATAGTCGCAACAAGATGCTGCAGCGGATCTACGGCATTGCCTTTCGCTCGCGCCAAGATCTCGACGCGCATCTGCACATGCTGGAGGAAGCCGCCAAGCGCGATCATCGCCGAATCGGGCGCGAGATGTCGCTCTTTCACTTTCAGTCCGAAGCGCCTGGCATGGTCTTCTGGCATCCCAAGGGCACGGCGCTCTACCGCGCGCTTGAAGACTTCATGCGTCGGCGACAAGTTGCCGCAGGCTACCACGAGATCCGCACGCCCCAGGTGATCGATCGCGTCCTTTGGGAGCGCTCGGGCCACTGGGACAAGTATCGCGAGAACATGTTCATCACCGAGATCGACGAGGGCTCGGACGCGGGCAGCCACGCAAATGAGAAGCGGACCAATGCGCTGAAGCCGATGAACTGCCCAGGCCATGTCCAGATCTACAACCAGGGTCTCAAGAGCTACCGCGACCTGCCGCTGCGCGTATCTGAGTTCGGCATGTGTCACCGGTATGAGAGCTCGGGCTCGATGCATGGGCTGATGCGCGTCCGGGGCTTCACCCAGGACGACGCGCATATCTTCTGTACCGAGGATCAGATCGAGAGCGAGACCGCGCATTTCATTTCGCTGCTCGGCTCGGTCTACGATGACCTCGGCTTCGACAGCTTCGACATCAAGCTCTCGACCCGCCCCGAACAACGGGTGGGCAGCGACGAGATCTGGGACAAGTCGGAAGCGGCTCTGGAAGCGGCCGTGCGGAAGGTCACCAATGATTTCGAGATCGACCCGGGCGAGGGCGCATTCTACGGGCCAAAGCTCGATTTCAAGCTGACCGATGCCATCGGGCGCGAATGGCAGTGCGGCACCTATCAGGTGGATTTCAATCTGCCCGAGCGGCTGGATGCGGAGTATGTCGACGCAGACGGTGCCAAGAAGCGTCCGGTTTTGCTGCACCGCGCCATCCTGGGCTCGTTCGAGCGGTTCCTCGGCATCCTGATCGAGAACTGCGCCGGGCGCTTCCCGCTCTGGCTTGCGCCGACGCAGGTGATGGTGGCGACCATCGTGTCGGATGCGGATGACTATGCCGGCGAGGTCGTGGCGGCGCTGCGGTCGGCAGGGATCCGGGCCGAGGCGGATCTGCGCAACGAAAAGATCAACTTTAAGGTGCGCGAGCATTCGAACGCGCGCATTCCGGTCATCCTCGCTCTCGGCCGGCAGGAGGTTGAGAACGGCACCGTCGCCATGCGCCGCCTTGGCAGCCAGGGCCAGACGGTGCTGGCGCTCGGTGAGGCCGTCGAGATGCTGAGGGCCGATGTCCTGCCGCCCGACATGGCGCGAACGGCCGCCTGATCAGCGGCGCGCCATCGGGCGATTGCCCGGGAAGGCGCCAGCGGCAGGGCTCAAACTTCAGGGGCGGCGGGTTCTCGGCAGCAGTTCGTGGGCAGCAGCTTTCAGGGGCAGTCGTCGACGCGCTCCTTCACGATGGCGTTTATGGGACCCTGCCCTTGGCTGGCATCGACCACGCGGCGGTGCTTCTTTGCAATCCGCTCGCCGCCACTGGCCTGCCGGCAGTCGACATCGGCGGCCGCGCGGTCTTGCTCAGCGTTGAAGGCGTCGACGGCGGTACGGGCAGGCGATCTCTCGCCCGGCGTCGCCGTCGGCCCGGCCTGCGCTGCGGCGACGGGCAGCAGAAGGCTCAGCAGCACCGCGGCGGGCGTCTTGATGGCGGGCATGTAGCCGTCTCCTCTATGATCGCGGCGACGGTGTGCCACCCCACCTCAACGTAGCCAAGTCCGTTGCGATTGGAGATCACACCCCGCAGCGACGACAGCCAGCCGCTTTCCCGCGGTCACGGCCGATCGCGACAACCAACCCCAGCGCCGCCATAAGGCCGAGCCAGCTCGCCGGCAATGGGATGATCGTCAGAAACGCGTCGCTCAGCGCATCGAAGCCCTCGACATTCTGGACGTTGGTCAACCCCGCCGCTTCGGCCACCAGCGCGTTCTCTAACGCGGCGTCGAACAGCAGCCGGTACTCGAAGGGCGAGCTTGCCCCCGGCGGCGCCGTCATCCGACTGCGATCCGTCGACAGCGGCAGGAAAAACGCATCGCCCGCAAAGAACACATCACGCTCGGCCCCGGCACCATCGCGCAGGCCAAGCCGGAGCGGCACGACCGTATTGGTATTCCCGCTCGACAACTGCGAGATCACATACGTCCCACCCAGCGCATCGCCGGTTGCGGGATCGAGACGGAGGAGCACGGCGACCGAGGGACCGCCGCCCGATCCGTAATTTTGGCCCCAACCATCGAGGGTGAATGCTTCGAACCCAACGCTGCTGGACTGCCCCCCATCGATGGTAAAGGCGGCATAGAGCTGGCCGAGCCCGTCCCATACGACGCCGCGGCCGCGGCCGTCGGCGGCGCCCGTCTCATAGTCCTCGCGCCGCCAGTCCTGCACGCCGTTGGTGAAACTCGCCACAACCGGGTTCTGGTTGGTAGCGCTCACCTGACGTGTGCCGACATAGATCGTGGTGTCGCCCACGGTGAAGGATGCGGCGCCACTCTGGATGAAATCGGCCTCGGTGAGGCTGCCACCGATCCCGCCACTTGCGATCACGTCGCCCTCGATGAGCGTTGCGGCCATTCCGGGCGCCGCCCCCAGCGCCGAGATCGAAAAAGCGGCGGCCGCGAGAAAAAGGCGCGTTCCAAAGGCCATCACGTTGCTCCTGCGTGGGGGTTACGGGGACGCAGAGGAACGTTTACGCAAAGTAATCGTACCCATTATCAACAGCGGGCGCACCGCCTTACAACCACAGGTGGAGGCTTTTCCCGGCATGATTGTATTCACCCTGAAGGGCCGATGCGAAGGGCCGACCGTGTCCGCCAGATGGCAGAGACTTCCATTTAGTGGCATATCGGGACATAATCACGGGTGAACCGGGTGCGGCTTCGCGATAGTCCACCCCCGTCAGTCGCAGCGGAGACACGCCCATGTCGACCGTTCTCGCGGGATCGCGCAGTCCCCAAACAACCCAGCCCGGCCAGGGGCGTCAGACCCTCACGGCCATCGCGCCGATGGTGCCGGTTCAGAATGTCGCCGTCTCGCGACGGTTCTACGTGGATCGCCTCGGCTTCCGTGTGCTGCAGGAGAATGCCAACGCGACGGCGGCGCTCGTCGCCCGCGGTCGGGTGCGGCTGATGCTGATCCGTGTCGGCGCCAAGCGGGTGCTCGATACCACGCGCGAGCATCTCTCGGCCTATGTATGGACGCTCGATGTCGACGCCCTATACCGCGAGATAGGGCCTGCGCTGGCCGATCTGCCGGCGCACCGCGTGCGACCACCCTTCACGCAGCCCTATGGCGCGAGAGAATTTCACGTGAAGGATCCCGATGGCTTTCTCCTGTTTTTCGCCGAAGATCCATTCGGCCCCGAAGACGACACGACCCGACAGAGCCGCGATGACGGTGAAGAGAACGCCGTCCACTAGGTCGGGTCCGCTGGCGGCGGTCTTCGCCACGGCGATGCTCGCCCTCGCACCGGCCCAGGCGCTCGCCAGCGCCTGTCACAGCTTCGTCCAATCGGTGCCGGACCTCCGGGTCGCGGTCCTCGACCTCACCCCGGCTGCGGCCGCCGGCTCCAGCACGACCACGGCGCAGACGATCTTAAGTGACGTAAGCGCACAGGATGTCCTCGCCAGCGTCGGCGAGATGGAGATCACCTTCGTCGGCCACTCGACCTATCGCATCACGAGCCCCGGCGGCGTGGTGGTCGCCACCGACTACAACGGCCGCCATGGTCAGGGCCGCCTGCCCGATGTGGTCACGATGAACAACGCGCATTCGACACATTACACCGATTTCCCCGACCCCGGGATCACCCATGTGCTGCGCGGCTGGACCAGCGGCGGCCCGGGCCCGGCGGCGCATCTGCTCGAGCTCGGCGACATGGTGGTACGCAATGTACCGACCGATATCCGCTCGGGCTTTGCCGGGCGCCGCCCCGACGGCAACTCGATCTTCGTCTTCGAGATCGGCGAGATCTGCATCGCCCATCTCGGCCATATCCACCACACGCTCTCGGACACGCACTACAATCAGCTTGGCCGGATCGACGTGCTGATGGCGCCCGTCGACGGCACCTACACGCTGAGCCTCGCGGACATGATCGGCATCGCGAAACGCCTGAAGTCGCGGATCGTGCTGCCCATGCACTCCTTCGGCTCGGCATCGCTGCGGCTCTTCATCGACGGGATGCGCGACGAGTTCGCCGTCCAGGTGCGCGACGAGCGGACCATGCGCCTGGCCCAGGGCGGCCTCCCCGACGTGCCGACCGTGATGATCCTTGGCTCCAGCCGCCTGCGCGGTTGGGAGGACTGAACCGCGTTACCCCCCCGGCTGCAGCGGAGCGGGCCGCCAGACCGCGGCGCGTCATCCCTGTGATGGCGCCGCAGTGGCCGAGAGGCGGCCCAGAGGTGGCCCAGCACTCGCTCTGTGGTGGCGGTTTGCGACCGGGCCCTGTCCGTGTATATCCCGTTCGAACCGCCGGCCGCCCAGCCGGCCGAATGCTGGCCCGCGAGGCCGCAGCCATGGAGAGTGAGCGATAGCCAGACGACCGCACAACGCGCCCCCGACCCGCGAAACCGGCCCGCGCGTGAACCGCCAGATCCGCGTCCCGCAGATCCGGCTGATCGACGAAAACGGCGACAATGTCGGCGTGGTCCGCCCCGAGGAAGGGGTCAGCATGGCCGAGGAGGTGGGTCTCGATCTTGTGGAGATTTCGCCCAACGCCTCGCCCCCGGTTTGCAAGATCATGGATTTCGGCAAATTCAAGTACGAAACCCAGAAGAAAGCTGCCGAAGCCAAGAAGAAACAGCGCGTCATCGAGATCAAGGAGGTGAAGTTCCGCCCCGAGATCGACAAGCACGACTATGATGTGAAGATGCGCTCGGTGCATAAGTTTCTCACCGAGGGTGACAAGGTGAAGGTTACGCTGCGCTTCCGCGGGCGCGAGATGGCCCACCAGGATCGTGGTCGCGACCTGCTGAACCGGGTCGCAGGCGACATCGAGGCGCTCGGCAAGGTCGAGTCGATGCCGAAGCTCGAGGGCAGGCAGATGATCATGGTCATCGCCCCCCAGCGCAACGTCCTGCCCGTCGTGGGCAAGGAAGCCAAGGCCTGAGCATGGCGGCCCGTCCCGACGACACGGACGGGCCGGCCACCGCCGCTGCGGGCGACCAACCTGACCGCGCAACGCAGGGCGACACGGCCGAGACAGGCTTTCGCTTCGTCACCGCCTACACCCTCGACACGACGCCGAGCGACGCGGACGGGCGGGTGTTTTCCCCCTCCACCGGGCGCAACGCCGAGGTGGTGGCCGAGGCGCTTGCCGGTGTGGTCACCGGGCTTAAGGGCCCGCTCGTCGAGATCGGATCGGGCACGGGCGAGCATGCCGCCGCAGCGATCGGGCGCCTCCCCGGGATCACATGGCAGCCGACGGACCAAGAGACGCTGCATTTTCCAAGCATCGAGGCCTGGGCCCGCCATGCCTCGAGCGGACGGATCGCGACGCCGATCACGCTCGACGCGAGCATCACGGCGTCTCAACCGTGGCACCGCCTGGCATCGATCGCGGCGCTCGGCCCGCTTGCAGCCGTCTTCGCGGCAAACGTGATCCATATCGCGCCCTGGCCGGTGGCCGAGGGCATCATCGCCGGAGCCGGGCGCGCACTTGCCCCGGGCGGTCGGCTCATCCTCTACGGTCCTTTTCGCGAGGGCGGCGCGCATACGGGCGAGGGCAATGCGCGCTTCGATCTCGCCCTTCGCCAACGCGATCCAAGCCACGGCGTCCGCGATCTCGAGGAGGTGGCGGCACTCGCGGCGACGGCGGGGATGGGGCCGCCAGAGATCATCCGCATGCCTGCCAACAACCTGACAGTCGCCTTCACCCGCCTCTGAAGGCCGGCCCTCGGTGGGTGCTCTCCACATCGTAGTCCGGTCAACCAACGTGATACGCCGCACCGCGGGCGACGGGCCGGGAGAGGCCCTACGGACCGCAGACAGGCATAGCGCTTTCAGAGACCGCCCAACCGAACGCCCGGCAGCCGCCCCCGAGACCTGGGATCTGCCCCACAGATCCCACGCACGACCCATCGCGGCGACCAGCCGCGATTCCGCTTGATCCGCCCAAGACTGTCGCAAACAGGGCGTTTCTTGACCCTCGGGCGCGCGACGCTGCCCGACGCCCTGGACCAGCGTGAGAATGTCGGGGGCGCCAAACCGCATGGCGGCCCCGGATTTCAGCGACGCTGGCAGGCGGAGGCCCACCATGGCGATGCTCCACGACCCACTCGTCATCGGGGCCAACCGCAAGATCGACCCGAGCCGCCGGCCAGCGACGACGCCGCGCCATGCCCGCCGTCCGATCTCCGGCGGCGACACTCTGCCGGATGGCAGCCCCAACGACGAGAACCGCGTCGAGATCGGGCCGACCGACCGTGCGTTCCGCGAATGGGCGGCGCTCGGCCTCACACCGCCAAACCTGGAGAAGATGCGCGCCTGGCGCCACGCCCGGCTGGTCGGCGAGATCCAGCGCCGCGGGCTCGGCGGCCTGCTGATGTTCGATCCGCTCAACATCCGCTACGCGACCGACACCACCAACATGCAGCTCAGGATCACGCATAACCCGGCGCGGGCCTGCCTCGTGCTCGCCGACGGGGCGACGATCCTCTACGACTTCCACCATTGCGAGCATCTGTCGGCGCATCTGCCGCTGGTAAGCGAGGTGCGCCACGGCGCCAGCCTGTTCTACTTCGAGACCGGGCCGCGCACCGCTGAGATGGCCGGGCGCTTCGCCGCCGAGATCGACGATCTTATGCGCGCCCATGCCCCTGGGCTGCGCGGTCTGGCGGTCGACAAGATCGAGCTGACCGGCGCCGATGCGCTGCGCGCGCGCGGCCTCACGCTGCACGAGGGCCAGGCGGTCACCGAGCATGCGCGCAAAATCAAATCGGCCGAAGAGGTCCGCGCCATGCGTTGCGCCATCGCCACCTGCGAGGCCGCAATGGCCGAGATGGAGGCCGCGCTTTACCCCGGCATGGCCGAGGTCGAGGCCTGGGCGATCCTGCAGCACGGCAACCACATCCGCGGCGGCGAGTGGATCGAGACGCGCATCCTGTCATCCGGGCCGCGCACGAACCCCTGGTTTCAGGAATGCGGCCCGCGCTGCATGAAGAACGGCGAACTGCTCGCCTACGACACCGATCTGGTCGGGCCTTACGGCTATTGCGCCGATCTCTCGCGCACCTGCGTGGTCGGTGACCAAGATCCCGGCGATTACGCCCGCGATGTGTTTTGCGCCGCCCGCGATCACATCCAGCGCAACATGGAGATCCTGAAGCCCGGCGTGACTTTCCGCGAGCTGGCGTTCTCCGGCGACCAACTGCCCGCGCGGTTTCGCGACCAGCGCTACGGCGTCAAACACCACGGCGTCGGGCTCTGTGACGAATACCCGTCGATCCGCTACCCGGAGGATTGGGAACACGCCTATGATGGTGTGCTCGAGCCTGGGATGTGCCTCTGCGTCGAGGTCTATTACGGCGAGAGAGGCGGCCCGCTCGGCGTCAAGCTCGAGGATCAGGTGGTGATCACCGAGACCGGTTATGAGAACCTGACCCGCTTTCCTTTCGACCCGCGCCTGACTGGCGAGGGCTGACCGTTCAGGTCTTACTGGCGGCGGCGCGAGCGCCACGAAAAAGGGCGCGGTCGACCCGCGCCCTTCGTCATCTTAGGCTCTGTGGCGTCCCAAACGGGATCGGATCAGAGCTGGTCCGCCGGCGTGCTCTCGATACCGGGCCAGTTGCCTTCAGCCTTGGTGATCGTGCCCGTCTCGTCGCCTAGGAACAGGTTATGCGCGCCGTCCGACGAGTTCAGGTAGAGCTGGCCGTCGACGACCTTGAAGAGGTGCGGCTGGGTCGGGATCTTCTTTGCCTTGCTCGCGCCGACCGTGCACCAGCCACCGTAAGCTGGCGCGAACTTCGCGGGATCGGCCTTGAAGGCGGCCTTGTTCTCGGCCGAGGAGAACTTCCAGGTCACGCCGTCATGCTCGTACTTGAACTCGGCCGAGCCTTTGGTCGGTGCACCGACGGTGTGATAGGCGACAGCGTCATAGCCGTTGATCGCGATGTTCTTTGCACTGTCGGCGATAAAGAATTCATCGGCCGCATGCGCCGTACCGAGCGATGCGAACGAGACAAGGGCAGCGGCTGCAAGGCTTGCACGAAGATTTTTGAAGTTCATGGAAGTCCTCTCCATTTTCGCTTTACTCTGGCTTGACGCCAAAGCACTCTGTGGCGGTTGGGACGATTTGGTGTCCGATGGCCTCATGGCACAGCCACTGAGATCAGCGCCAATAAACAGACGTCACGATCCGATCACGGTTCGGGCATAGCGCTGTGAGATGCTCATAAAGCGTTAATGGGCGTCACCTGTTCGCGGATCGCGCGATGCGCCCTCGCGCGCCGACCTGACAGAGGACCCGGAAAGCCGCTAAAATACCACCTACCGGCGCCAGCGCATGGGCTGCCTGCCGCTGCGTCAATTGGGCAGCCACGCTCCAAAAGCGGAATGGAAGCAACTTTCGCACCAAGGAATGCGGCGCTGAGTTCGTTCATTGCGCTTGCCGGCGAGGATGAACAACTTCTCTCTTCGGTATGCCAAGCGCGCGCGAGAACGCGGGCGATAGCTAATGATAGGGAGGCAACCGGATGATTCCCGGTTCGTTCGAATACCACCGCCCGGCGGCGCTCGGCGAGGCGGTCGGTTTGCTTTCATCCCTCGGCGATGAAGCCCGCGTCCTGGCTGGCGGTCACAGCCTGATCCCCATGATGAAACTCAGGATGGCCGCGGTCGAACACCTCGTAGATCTGCAGGACATCGAGGAACTGCGCGACATCACCGTCACCGAGACCGAGGTCGAGATCGGCGCCATGGTCACCCAGGACCGGCTGATCACCGACAAGGCGCTGGCGACGGCGATCCCGCTGATCCGCGAGGCAGCACTGCAGATCGCCGACCCGCAGGTGCGCTACATGGGCACGATCGGTGGCAACGTGGCAAATGGCGATCCGGGTAACGACATGCCGGGCCTGATGCAGTGCCTCGACGCCAGTTTCACGCTGGACGGTGCGAGTGGTGCGCGGCGCGTGAAGGCCCGCGATTTCTACCTCGGCGCCTATGATACCGCGCGCGAGGACGCCGAAATCCTGAGCGCGATCACCATCCCGGTGCCGGCTGCGGGCACCGGCTACGCCTATGAGAAGCAGAAGCGCAAGATCGGCGACTATGCGACGGCGGCCGCCGCCGTGATGGTCGGCAATGGCACGGCCTCCATCGCCATGACCAATCTGGGCGACGGGCCCGTCTGGTCGCCCGAGGCGGGCGACGCGCTCGCTGCAGGAGATATGCGGGGCGCCATCGCCGCCGCCATGGCCGCCATCGAGCCGGGCGAAGACATGCGCGGCCCCGTCGACTTCAAACGCCACGTTGCCAGCGTCATTCTCAGCCGCGCGATCGACCGCGCGCTGAGCCGTGCCACGCCGGTCGCAGCCTGAGGAACCACCCGATGTCCAAGATGCATGTGAAGATGATCGTCAACGGCAAGGCGGTCGAAGGGCTCGCCGAGCCGCGCACCCTCCTCGTCCATTTCCTGCGGGAAGAACTGAAGCTGAAGGGCGCGCATATCGGCTGCGAAAGCTCGCATTGCGGCGCCTGCACGATCGATATGAACGGCAAATCGGTGAAGTCCTGCACCGTCTTCGTCGCCCAGGCCAATGGCGCCGACCTCACTACGGTCGAGGGCATGACGAACGGCGACGGCTCGCTGGGTGTCATCCAAGAGATGTTTCGCGAACACCATGGCCTGCAATGCGGCTACTGCACCCCGGGCATGATCATGCGCGCCCACCGCTTGCTGCAGGAGAACCCGACGCCGACCGAGGAAGAGGTCCGCTTTGGCATGTCCGGCAATCTCTGCCGCTGCACCGGCTACCAGAACATCGTGAAGGCCGTGATGGCCGCGGCGAGCGTTCAGGCCGGCCAGAAGGAGGCTGCGGAATGAACGATATGACACCCGATCAGCGCAAGGCCGGCCTGAAGGGGCTCGGCTCATCGCGCAAGCGCGTCGAGGACGTCCGCTTCACCCAGGGTCGCGGCAACTACGTCGACGACATCCAGATGGATGGCCAGTTATTCGGCCAGTTCGTGCGCTCGCCCTACGCCCATGCCCGTGTCGTGTCGGTCGACAAAACCGCGGCGCTGGCGCTGCCAGGCGTCGTTGCGGTGCTGACGGCCGAGGATCTGGCGCCGCTGGGTCTGCATTGGATGCCGACGCTGGCGGGCGACAAGCAGATGGTGCTGGCCGACGGCAAGGTGCTGTTCCAGGGCCAGGAGGTCGCCTTCGTCGTGGCTGAAGACCGCTATATCGCCGCCGATGCGGTGGAGCTGGTCGAGGTCGATTACGTCGAGCTCGACGTCCTGATTGATCCCTTCCAGGCTGAGACCGAGGGCGCGCCGGTCCTGCGCGAAGACATCGCCGACCAGAAGGAGGGCGCGCACGGCCCCCGCCGCCACCCCAACCACATCTTCACCTGGGAACAGGGCGACCAGGCCGCCACCGAAGCGGTGCTAGGCGAGGCAGACGTGGTGGCCGAGGAGATGGTCTACTACCACCGCACCCATCCCTGCCCGCTCGAGACCTGCGGCTGCGTCGCCTCGATGGACAAGGTGACCGGCAAGCTCACGCTCTACGGCACGTTCCAGGCGCCCCATGCGGTGCGCACCGTGGCCTCGCTGATCTCGGGCATCGCCGAGCACAATATCCGGGTGATCAGCCCCGATATCGGGGGCGGCTTCGGCAACAAGGTGGGCGTCTATCCCGGCTATGTCTGCTCCATCGTCGCCTCGATCGTGACGGGCAAGCCGGTGAAGTGGATCGAAAGCCGGCAGGAGAACCTGCTGTCCACCGCCTTCGCCCGCGACTACTGGATGAAAGGCAAGATCGCGGCGACCTCGGAGGGCAAGATCACCGGCCTCTGGTGCCACGTGACGGCCGATCACGGCGCCTTCGACGCCTGCGCCGATCCGACCAAGTTCCCGGCCGGGTTCATGAATATCTGCACCGGTTCCTACGACATCCCGGTCGCTTATCTCGCAGTCGACGGGATCTACACCAACAAGGCACCGGGCGGCGTCGCCTATCGATGCTCGTTCCGCGTGACCGAGGCCGCGTACTTCATCGAACGCATGGTCGAGGTGCTGGCGATCAAGCTGAACATGGACGCGGCCGAACTTCGCCGGATCAACTTCATCCGGGCCGACCAATTCCCCTACCAGTCGGCGCTTGGCTGGGAATATGACAGCGGCGATTACCACACCGCCTGGGACAAGGCGCTGGAGGCGGTCGACTACAAGGGCCTGCGCGCCGAGCAGGCGGCCCAGCTGGAAGCCTTCAACCGCGGCGAGACGCGCAAGCTGATGGGTATCGGCCTAACGTTCTTTACCGAGATCGTCGGCGCCGGGCCGGTTAAGAACTGCGATATCCTCGGTCTCGGTATGTTCGACAGCTGCGAGATCCGCATTCACCCGACCGGCAGTGCCATCGCGCGCCTCGGCACCATCAGCCAGGGCCAGGGTCATGCCACGACCTTCGCCCAGATCCTGGCGAGCGAGATCGGCATCTCGGCCGACGACATCACCATCGAGGAGGGCGATACCGATACCGCACCTTACGGCCTCGGCACCTATGGCTCGCGCTCGACCCCGGTGGCCGGCGCGGCGACGGCGATGGCCGGGCGCAAGATCCGCGCGAAGGCCCAGATGATCGCGGCCTATCTGCTGGAAGTGCATGACGACGATGTGGAGTTCGACGTCGACCGCTTCGTGGTGAAGGGCGATCCGGCGCGCTTCAAGACGATGAAGGAGATCGCCTTCGCATCCTACAACCAGGCGATCCCGGGCGTGGAGCCGGGGCTGGAGGCGGTCAGCTACTACGACCCGCCCAACATGACATACCCCTTCGGCGCCTATATCTGCGTTGTCGATGTGGACGTGGACACGGGCGTCACCGACATCCGGCAGTTCTACGCGCTGGATGACTGCGGCACCCGCATCAACCCGATGATCATCGAGGGGCAGGTGCATGGTGGCCTGACCGAGGCGCTGGCCATCGCGATGGGCCAGGAGATCGCCTATGACGAGATGGGCAACCACAAGACCTCGACGATGATGGACTTCTTCATCCCGACCGCCTGGGAGACGCCGCACTATACCACCGACCACACCGAGACGCCCTCGCCGCATCACCCGATCGGCGCCAAGGGCGTGGGCGAGAGCCCGAATGTCGGCGGCGTGCCCTGCTTTTCGAACGCGGTGCACGATGCCTTCCGCCCCTTCGGCCTGACGCAGAGCCACATGCCCCACGACCACTGGCGCGTGTGGCAGACCGCCAACCGCCTGGGTCTCCACGCCCAGGAGGCGGCGGCCGAGTGACGGTGGGTTGAAAACCCACCCTACGCCGATCGCGCCGGGCGATGGGCCCCCAAAGCGCGGCGCGTCCACGGAGTGGTCTTCACCCCACCATCTGGTCGTTGCGTAGGGTGGGGTTCACCCCACCTCTGGGTTGTCGTGTAGGGTGAAGTTCACCCCACCAACCGGTCGCGAAGGGGCTCCATGACCTTTGAGGATCTCAAATCCCGTCTTGCCGAGGCCGCCTATGTGGCTTCGGACGACCTGGCCATGGCGCTCCACCTGGCGCTCACCCTCGGCCGCCCGCTGCTGCTGGAAGGGCCCGCCGGCGTCGGCAAGACCGAGGTTGCCAAGGCCCTTTCCGCCACACTCGGCACCCGGCTGATCCGGCTGCAATGCTACGAGGGTCTGGATGCCGGCCAGGCGATCTATGAGTGGAACTACCAGCGCCAGCTCCTCGCGCTGCGCGCAAGCGGCGCCGAGAGCGAGGGCGCCGTCTTTACCGAGGACTACCTGCTGAAGCGCCCGCTGCTCGAGGCGATCACGCAGGAAAGATCGCCCGTGCTGCTGATCGACGAGGTCGACCGCGCCGACGAGGCCTTCGAGGCCTTCCTGCTGGAGATCCTGGCCGAGAACCAGGTTTCCATCCCCGAGCTCGGCACGATCCGCGCCACGGCAACGCCGCATGTGATCCTCACCGCCAACGGCACGCGTGAGCTCTCGGATGCGCTCCGGCGTCGCTGTCTCTACACCCATATCGACTATCCCGACCGTGAGGCGGAGCTGGCGATCCTAGCCACCCGCGCGCCCGATCTCGCCCCGCGGCTCGCCCGCCAGATCGTCGGTGTCGTCCAGGCACTGAGGCGCGAGGAGCTGGAAAAGACACCGGGCATCGCCGAGATGCTGGACTGGGCGGCAGCGCTCGGCGGGCTCGGCCTCAACGACCTGTCCGACGACGCTGGGCGGGTGCAGGCGACGCTGGTCTGCCTGCTCAAGACAGCGGCCGACCGTGACGCGATCCCCCGCGAGGTGCTGGACCGCCTCGTCGGCCGCGCCGCGTAAGGCCCGTACACGATGCGCGCCACCCGCTTTCCCGCCCGCGCCAGCGGCCCGGCCGAGCGCGTCGCAGGCTTCGTCGCGCATCTGCGCCTCAACGGCTGGCGCCTGGGCCCCGGCGACACGGCGGCGGCGATCCAGGCGATGACCGCCATCGACGCGACCGACCGCGATCAGGCGCGTGCGGCGCTCAAGGTTTTGCTGGTGCCCGACCGTGACCGCTGGGACGGGTTCGACGCGCTCTACGACGCCTATTGGTTGAACGCCGGGCGGACGCGTGAGCGCACGGCGCCGGCGGCCCATGTCCGGGCACAGGCCACGCGCCCGACCCTCTGGCGTCCGCATTTCGGCACAGAGGCCGAACCTGAGGGCGACGATGTCGGCGAGCCTGATGGCACACCCGACATCGGAGATGGCGCGGCAGAGGGCAGCGATGGCCGCATGATCGCAACGCGGACCGAGAACCTGAGCAAGCGCGATCTGCGCGAGCTGATGGACGAGGACGAGATCCGCGCTGCCGAGGCCGCGGCGCGACGCCTCGCCCGGGCGATCCGCGAGCGGCGCATCCGACGGCGCCGCGCCGCGAGACGGGGCGATGGCCTCGACATGCGCCGCATCCTGCGCGCGAGCCTCGCCACCGGCGGCGAGCCGATGCGTCTCTATCGCCGCCAGCGCCCCGACCGTCCGCGCAAGCTGACGGTGCTCTGCGATGTCTCGGGCTCGATGGCGCTCCATGCCCGTGTCTTCCTGGCATTCACGAAGGGGCTGGTGGGCGCTGCGGACGCGACCGAGGCCTTCCTCTTCCATACCCGGCTCATGCGGGTGACGCCGGCGCTTCGCGACCACGACACCTTGCGCGCCGCCGGTCGGCTTTCGTTGATGGCCGAGGGGTTCGGCGGTGGCACGGATATTGCCGCGAACATCGCGCGGTTGACCGATGGCCATGCCGGGCGCGCTCTGGGCGACCGCAGCCTCGTACTCATCCTGTCCGACGGCTACTGTTCGGCGCCACCCGCAGCGCTCGGTGCAGCGCTGGAGCGGCTGTCGCGCCGGGCTGGCCGGGTGGTCTGGCTGACGCCGGCACCCCCAGCTGCCGAGGCGCTGACCGCCCGCCATATGGCCGCCATTGCACCCCGGGTCGACCGGGTCATGCGCGCGGCCACCATCGCCGATCTTGCCGCCCTCGAGGCGGAGTTCGCGCGCCTATGATTTGTCGCCGCCAGCCAGCCGGATGAGGCCCGCCGTGAACACGACCGCCGCCACCACCACCGGCGCGATACCCGCGACCGAAGACATCTTCGATACCATCCAGCGGCTGCGCGGGTACGGCCGGCCCTTCGCCATAGCCACCGTGCTGCGCACCGCCGATGCCACCTCGGCCAAGGCCGGCGCCAAGGCGGTGATCACCGAGGCGGGCGAGATCATCGGCCATATCGGCGGCGGTTGCGTCAAAGGCGCGCTCCGCAAGGCAGCGTCGGCTGCCATCGCGGAGGGCGCACCAAGCCTCATTCGGATCCATCCGCGCGGCACCGACGAGCCGGTCGTCACCGACGTCGCGATCTTCGAGAGCGGCTGCCCCTCGCGCGGGACCGTGGACCTGCTGATCGAACCCTGGCGCCGCCCCCCGCTTGTGGCGGTCATCGGCACCACACCGATCGCCGCCGCCATCGTCGACCATGCACGCCTCGCAGGCCTGCGTGCGGCCGAGACGACGGCCGAAGCCCTGGCCGAGCTTGCCCCCGAAGGCAGTGACACGGTGATCATCGCGACCCAGGGGGCCGGTGATCTTCCGGCACTGCGCGCGGCGCTTGGTTCTGGGGCCGGGCACATTCCGATGATCGCCTCGGCCCGCAAGGCCGCGAGCCTGGCTCAGCGCCTGGCGGGTGAGGGCATCGCGCAGGCCTCGCTGGCGCGGATCAAGGCGCCAGCAGGCCTCGACATCGGCGCGGTCGAGCCGCACGAGATTGCCCTTTCCGTGCTGGCCGAGATCGTCGTGCACCGCCGACGGGGCACGGACGAGAACGAGGTGTCGGCCCACGCTGCCGCCCCTGCCCGCGCCACCGGCTGATCGCACCCGTCGCGGCACCGCCTCATTGGCCACGCCAGAGCGCCGCTGGAGCGGGTCAAG
Source organism: Pseudomonadota bacterium (assembly GCA_039027855.1). Classification (GTDB taxonomy): domain Bacteria; phylum Pseudomonadota; class Alphaproteobacteria; order Rhodobacterales; family Rhodobacteraceae; genus Thermohalobaculum. Next base: position 75,367 of record JBCCJI010000002.1, read on the forward strand.
CGTCGGATCAATGCACGCACACCCCGTCCCGATCCTGGCGCGGCGATACTGCGGCATAAAACCTGGGCGAGAGGCGCCCCTGCGCCCCTGCCATCCCTGATCATCGGCCAGCCTGCGCGCCACGGCGGGCTTGGGCATGACCTCCACCCAACCGCGATCCCGCATACCGTATCGCGGCGACCAGCCGCGATTCCGTCTGGTCCGGTTCGGTGCTACGGGATCGAGGGTGACGACGGACCCTGAGCGGGCATGGAGCGGCTCTGGATGACCCTGGCGCGGCAGGTGGTTCTCGGCAGCCTCGTGCTGCTCGTTTGTGCGGCGGTGCATATCGCCGTACTCGTCGTCACGGTGCACACGCTCGAATGGGTGGTCGACTTGCTCAGCGCGGCCGGCAGCATGCTGCGCCTCGCCAGCCTGATCACGCTCGGCTTTCTCGGCGTGCTGTTGGGCCATTCGCTGCAGATCTGGATCTGGGCCTTTGCCTTCCGCGCGCGCGGCGCGATCGCAGACCTCGAGGACGCGATCTACTTCGCGCTCGTCACCACCTCGACGCTTGGCTATGGCGACATCACGCTGGCCAAGGGGCACCGCCTTTTTGGGGCCATCGCGTCGGTGTCTGGGCTGCTGACCTTCGGGCTTAGCACGGCCTTCCTGATCGAGATCCTGACCTCCGTCGGCAAGCCGCCACCCGGCTGATGCGGAACCCTCAGACAGCGACGACGTGCCGGGCGGCCTGGCGTGGCAGGTAGGCGTCAAGGGCACTGGCAACCACGCGGACCAGCGGGCGCCCTGCCTCGGTCAGCGCAACCGAAGCGCCGTCCCGGGTCAGCAGGCCATCATTGGCGAAACTGTCGAGATCGTCCCGCGCGCTGTTCCACCATCCTGCCTCGATCCCTGCAGCCCGACCCTCTCGGTCCAGATCGACATGGCCCTGGCACATCAGCGCCTCGATCACCCGGCCGCGTAGGGTGTCCTCGCCCGAGAAGGCGACGCCGCGGCCCACCGGGAGTTGCCCGGCCTCGACCGCGCGGGCCCAGGCGCCGGTCTCCCCGATATTCTGCACATAGCCATGGGGCGTGCGCCCGATCGAGGTGGTGCCGACGCCGATCAGTGCCTCGGCCCGGTCGGTCGTATAGCCTTGGAAGTTACGGCGGAGCGTCCCCTCGGCGGCCGCGATGGCGAGGGGGTCGTCCGGCAGGGCGAAATGGTCGAGGCCGATGGCGACATAGCCCTCGGCGATCAGCGCCTCGGCCGCAGCGCGCGCCTGGGCCATGCGTTCCTCGGTGCCGGGCAAGGCGGTCTCGTCGATCAGGCGCTGTTTCTTGGCCATCCAGGGCACATGGGCATAGCCGAACAGCGCCAGCCGGTCGGGCCGCATCCCGGCCGATACGCGCACCGTCTCGACCACCATCTCGACTGTCTGGTGCGGCAGGCCATAGATCAGGTCGAAATTGATCGCCCGCACACCGGCAGCGCGGAGGCCATCGACGCTGGCGCGCACCATCTCGGGCGGCTGGATGCGGTTGATCGCCTGCTGCACGCGGGGATCGAACTCCTGCACGCCAAAGCTCGCGCGCGTAAAGCCGAGCCGACCGATCTGGGCGATCATCTCGGGCTTCAACGTGCGCGGGTCGCTCTCGATGGCGATCTCGGCATTCTCGGCGCGGTCGAAATGGGCCCAGATGACCTCCATCGCGCATTCGAGGTCATCGGGCACCAGCGCCGTCGGTGTGCCCCCTCCCCAATGCAGATGGCTGATCGTCATCCGCCCCGGCAGATGACCCGCGACGAGGCTGGCCTCGCGCATCAGCGTGCCGGCGTATTGCGCGATGGGTGCGTCGCGCTTGGCGAGCTTCATGTTGCAGCCGCAATACCAGCAGAGCTCGCGGCAGAAGGGCACATGCAGGTAGAACGAGATCGCCTTGCGCGGGTCGAGCCGTGCGAGCCAGCCGGCATAATCGGGGGCGCCGACTGCCTCGGTGAAATGCGGCGCGGTCGGGTAACTTGTGTACCGTGGGACGGTGCGGGTGGCGTAGTCTCTAAGGCTCGTCGGCATGGCGCGGCCCTCTCTCAGGCGAGCGTGATTTCAAAGCGGCAGGCCGGATCGCCGGCATTGCAACAGGCGGTGAGATCGACGCGGGCGCGGGGCGAGACGAGGCGCGTGAACAGCCGGCCGATCACCGCCCGGTGCCAAACGCTGTCGGGCATCGCGAGGGGGTTGTCCCTGATGGAAATCAAGCGCTTGGTCGAGGTGTTGAGACCTTTGCCCGGCAGTTTGCCAGTCTCGCAGGTACCCGAGCCCGCAAAGGTCCAGGCATGGCGCCGGATCGCTGAAATCAGCAGATCGGCTGCTGCGCCCGCCGGCATGAGGCGGAGCGCGATCCGCGCCAGAGCAGGGATCCGGTTGGCCGCGATGTAGTCACCGGTCAGACGCCCCGCCTCGGCCGCGACGGCCCTGGCACACTCGGTCGGCCAGTCGCGCCAGAGCGTGGCGAACAACGCGATGGGCACGCGCTGATCGATCATCGCGGCGGGCGGGTGGTCAAGCAGATCGAGGTGACCCGCGCGGGCGAACAGCCGTCTTGCAGCCGTCTCGCCCTCCAGCGCGCGCATCGCGGCACCCAGTTGGATCACCGCGTTCGGCCCGATGCGACCTGTCGGAGGCCCTAGGCCGATCCCCGCGACCCGCCCGGTGCCAGCGCATCGGATATCCGCCGGCACCGGGCGCTCGGCGCCGGGGGGTGCGCCGTCCATCGCCTCAGCCGCCCGTCACCGGGGCCTCGGCATCCTCGGGCATCTGCAGAGTGCCGCCGCCGCAGGCCTTGGCCGCCTGCGGGATGCGCGCCTCGCCGCCACCCTCGCTGACCCGGCGCGCCTTGGCGCGGGCCGCGCGGTCGGCGGCGGCTTCCCAATCGTCCATCTGGGCGGGCGCGATCTTGCGCGTGCGGTCGAAATTGAAGTTCACACCCTTCTTCGACTGCGGCCCCCAATAGTTGGCCTTACCGAGATCGTAGAATTTCCGCTCAAACCCGGCCTTGAGGAACGCCTTCAGGCAACCCAGCAGGTAGCGACGCCTAAACCCGGTGCCCCGCCAGGGGTAATGGAACAGGGCCTTGCGCATATAGAACCGGCGGTAGTTGTGCATCACGCGGTCGAGCAGCGTGGCCCGGTCCATCGCCGCGGGGGCCATTATCGGCGTGACGAAGTTGTATTTCGAGAAGTCGAAGACCTCGACCTTGTCCTTGATCTCGGCAAACAGCGGCGTGAAGGGCCAGGGCGTGTACATCGCCCAATTGGCCAGATCTGGCTGCCAGTCCCAGGCCATCTGAAAGGTCTCTTCCAGCGTCTCCGGCGTCTCGTTATCGAGGCCCACGATGAACTGTGCCTCGACGAAGATATCGGCCTCGCGCAGCAGGCGGATCGCCTCCTTGTTCTCCTCGACCTTGGTCTCCTTGTTGAATTGGTCGAGCTTGAGCTGCGCCGCCGCCTCGGTGCCGAGCGAGACATGGACGAGACCGGCTTTGCGATAGAGCGGGAGCAATTCGCGGTCGCGATAGATATCGGTGACGCGGGTATTGATGCCCCATTTCACCCGCTCATTCAGACCGCGGGCGATCAGCTCCTCGCAGAATTGGATGAATTTTTTGCGGTTAATCGTCGGCTCCTCATCGGCGAGGATGAAAAAGCCGACATCGTAGCGATCGACGAGGTTCTCGATCTCATCGACGACTTTCTTGGGGTCGCGCACGCGATAGTCGCGCCAGAACTTCCACTGGCTGCAGAATGAGCAGGTGAACGGACAGCCTCGCGCCATATTCGGGATCGCGACCCGTACGCCGAGCGGCACATAGGTGTATTTCGCCCATTCGAGCAGCGACCAGTCCGGGTCGATGGCTTCCAGCTTCTTGACGGTCGAGGCGGCCTGGGTCGACACGGCCTTGTCGCCGTCGCGAAAGGCGAGGCCACGGATCTTCTTGCGATCCTCCGGCCAGCGGCCCTCGGCGATGGTCAGGATGAGCTGCTGGAAGATCTCCTCGCCCTCGCCCCGCACGATCACGTCGATCCAGGGCGCCTCGGACAGGACCTGCTTGAACATGAAGGTCGCATGGATTCCGCCGAGCACGCGCACCGCCTTGGGGCAGACCTCCTGGGCGATCTGCAGCACCCGTTCCGCCGTGTAGATCGAGGGCGTGATGGCGGTGGTGCCGACCACGTCCGGGCTGAGGTCACGCAGGCGGGTGGCAAGGTCCTCATCGCTGAGGTCATTGGTCATCGCATCGATGAAATGGATGTCCTCGAACCCCACGGCCCTCAGGTGCCCGGCGAGGTAGGCGACCCAGGCGGGCGGCCAGTTACCAGCGATCTCGGCACCGCCTGAGTGATAGTTCGGATGGACGAGCACGATGCGCATGATTGATCTCCTCGCTGTCAACCTTGCGCTACACTGCACTGCGTCATTTCTCTCTGACGCAGGTCAATCAGACCGTTGCGATATGCCGACCTTTCAGAGGCGCGCCGTTAAGTCGTGGCTTTTCAAGCGGTAAGGGCAAGCAGTCACCGACGTCCGTGCCACCGCCGCGCCCAGCTCGACGGTAATCGGTGGCGTCTCTTCGCGTGGGTCTTGTCGGGCAGAGCTTTTCAGGCAGATCTTGTGGGGGCCTTCTCCACGCGGCCCCTTTCCTCTAAAGCCCGGGCTGACCCTTAAACAGATCCCCGCCAACGCCTGTGTCCAGCGTCTCGACACTGCATCACGACCTCGAAGCCCTCGGCCTGGCGCCGGGAGACGGGGTATTCGTGCATGCCTCAATGGGCGCCATCGGGACAGGCGGCGCGGTCGAGGGGGGTGCGGCGGCGGTCATCGAGGCGCTGCAACGCGCGCTGGGGCCGACGGGCCTGATCGCCATGCCCGGGTTCTCGACCGACGCTTCATTCCCGGCCAGCCACGACCGTGCCGCCTTAAGCGCCGAGCGCATCGCCGAAATCGAAGCTGCCGTGCCCGGCCATGATCCGGCCAACTCGCCCACCGTCGGCATGGGGGTGATTGCCGAGACCTTCCGTACCTGGCCCGGCACCCGGCGGAGCAGCCACCCCACCGTCTCGATCTGTCTGAACGGCCCTGATACCGAGACGTATCTCACGCCCCATGCACGCGCCTGGGCTTGCGGGCCGGAGACGCCGCTCGGCCATCTGCGGGCGCGACCGGCGATGAAGATGCTGTTGATCGGTGTCGGTTGGAACCGGTGCACCGCGCTCCATACCGCTGAAACGCTGGCCACGACCCGCCGCACCAAGGTGAGGCGCTTCAAGTCCGGCGCAGGGAACGCGGCCTGGCTGGAAACACCGGACGTGGCCGATGATTTGAACCGGCTCTTCCCGGGCGTCGGAGCGGGCTTCGAGGCGACCGGCGCGGTCAGAGTTGGGAAAATCGGCGCGGCCGAGGCACGGTTATGCCCCTACGCCGCCCTGGTGGCCTATGCCGCCGAGGCCATCGACGCCGCCAACCGAGCCAGCGGCGACCGGCACTAGGATCGCGCAACGGAGCATCCTCTCCCGAATGGTGAGATCACACGCTGCACGGTGGTGTCGTTTTCTTGATGCCGGACAAGCAGGGTATTGCGGTCAAAACCGTCTGAAGCCAGCCGCTCGACCACGTACTGGTCGTGGGCAACCTCAACCGCAGGCATGGCGCGCCCGGCCGGTGCTTCGACCATCAAGGTGGACCGCTGCTTCCTGCGAGGGCCAGCAGAACCATTGGCACCGCCAAGTATCTCGGCATCGCTCCAATAAGCCGCGTCATCAAAACCACCACTGACGCCCAGTGGCCGCTGAAAACGCTAGAACTCGTCTGGCAATCGCTGGTTGATCCCCCTCAAACCGGCGTCGCAGGATCGCCCAGCACCGCGATCAGGGTCCCATCTCCCTCGACCGAGATCTGGGCGGGACCGGCGATGACGGCGGTGGATTCGCGCTCCTCGACGATGGCCGGGCCGGCGATCTCGGTGCCGGGTGCCAGGGTATAGCGGTCGTAGACGGGGACTTCCTCGAACCGGCCACCCGCGCCCCCGACGGGATCGGGCAGGAAGGCGCGGCGATGGCCTTTGAGCGCCGTGGCAGCCGCCGTGGCAGCCGCCGTGGCGGCCGAAGGGTAAGCAGCCGTGATACCTGGGCCTGCCGGCGGGGTGGGTGCCACCGGCGGCATGGGGCCCGCCACGCTAACCCGCCAGACCGCGATCGCCGCCGCGCCATCGGGCACCACATGGCCGTAGAGCGCGCCATAGGCGTGCTCAAACGCAGCCTTGAGCGGCGCTGACAGAGCGGGCGTCAGCGCGGCCGAGGGGTCGGCCGGGTCAATCCCGTCCGGCAGCGGCACGGTGACCGGGATCTCGTAGCCCTGCCCGACATAATGCATATCGGCCTCGAGCCGCGCGCACATCGCCCCGGCCGCGACGCTGCCCGCCAGCCCCGCCCGCCCCTCGGCCGCCAGCCGCGCCACCGCCGCGCGCGCCGCTGCCCAGTCGAGCGTGGCAACCGGCGATGGCATCGTCACGGCGCCATCCACCGCCACGGGGGCTGCGAGAAAGCCGATGGCCGACATCACCCCCGCCGCCGCCGGATAGATCACCGCGGGGCTGCGTAGGATGCGCGCGACCCCCCAGGCGTGCACGGGACCGGCTCCGCCGAAGGCGAAAAGCCGCAGGCGCCCGGCATCCACGCCCCGTTCGACCGCGTGCAGTCGCGCGGCCCCGGCCATCGCCTCATCGGCCATGCGGGCCACCGCCACCGCCGCCGCCTCGGCTGCTGCCTGACCGGCCGATGCACCGTCCTCGCCGCCGGTCAGCGAGCGGCGCGCGGCCGCCAGGTCAAGCGCCATGCTGCCGCCCGCGAAGAAGCCCGGATCGAGATAGCCGAGCACTAAATCGGCGTCGGTCACCGTCGGCCGCGTACCACCTTTGCCATAGCAGGCAGGCCCGGGCACCGCGCCGGCGCTGGCGGGCCCGACACGCAGCCGGCCAAGACCATCGCGCCCGGCGATCGAGCCGCCGCCGGTCCCGATCTCGATCAGCTCGATCACCGGTGTCTTGACCGGCAGGCCCGAGCCCTTCTTGAAACGATAGCGCCGGTCGACCTCGAAATCCGGAGCGGTCAGCGGGCGGGCATCGGCGATCACGGCGGCCTTGGCCGTGGTTCCGCCCATGTCAAAGCTGATCAGATCCCGCGCGCCCGGCGCCTGAAGCCCCGCCCAGTGCGCGGCCGCCAAGGCCCCGGCGGCCGGACCGCTCTCCACCAGACGCACCGGGAAACGCGCCGCCCGCGCCACATCGGCCAGCGCCCCGTTCGACTGCATCACGTAAAGGGGCGCGCCGATACCGAGATCGTCAGACAGCCGCGCTGCAAGGCGACCGAGATACCGCTCGGCAATGCGCTGGACATAGACATTGGCCAGCGCCGTCGAGGTCCGCTCGTACTCGCGGATCTCGGGCGCCACATCGTGCGAGAGCGTCACGGCAAGCGAAGGTGCCTCCTCGGCGAGGATGCGGCCCATGGCGATCTCATGCGCGGGCCAAGCATAGGCATGCAGGAAGGCGACCGCGACGGCCTCCACGCCCTGATCGACCAGCGTTCGGACCAGTCGCCGCGCCGCCGCCTCGTCGAGCGGCCTGCGCACCGTGCCATCGGCCAGCACGCGCTCCGCCAACTCAAAGCGCAGGCGCCGGGGCGCGAGCGGTTCGGGCCGCTCCATGGCGAGGTCATACATGTCGTAGCGGTGCTCGCGCCCGATCTCGATCGCGTCGCGGAACCCCTCGGTCGTGATCAGCGCGGTCTTGGCGCCGCGTCGCTCGATCAGCGCGTTCGTAAAAAGGGTGGTGCCGTGCACGACCAGACCGATATCGGCGGGTGTCACACCCTCGCGCGCGATCAGACGGCCGATACCGTCGATCACCGCATCATCCGGCGCCCCGGGCGTCGTCGGCAGCTTTTCGATGGCCAGCGCGCGTCCCGCGGCGTCGAGCATCGCGATATCGGTGAAGGTGCCGCCGATATCGGCGCCGATGCGCCAGCCGCCAGGGGCGGATGTCGGCGCGCCAAGGCCGGCCCTGGCGCCGGCGACGTCTTCAGTCATGCAGTCCCTCGCCGCTCCGGCCTTGCCATCACCATGCAATGCTGCGCCGCGATGGCCGTCAAGCCCGCCACCGGAGAGGGCTCTAGCGGATCACCAGAGGGAACGAGACCGGATGCGCGCTCGCCCAGCCGCCGGGGCCTTTGGTCAGCGTCGGTGCATGCCCGGGCACAATGGCGTCCGCACCCTCGGCAAGAGCTGCCATGGTCTCTGCGGCACGGCCAAGGCGGTCGAATTCCAGATCGGCGCGACCTGTGGCCAGCTCACGCGGCGTCTTGATCGCATCGGCCGCCAGCACGATGCGCCCGGCATGGCGCCCGCCGCCATCCTCCAGCATGCCCTCGACGCGGAGCGCGAGCTGGCCTGGCGTGTGCCCCGGCGCCGGGATGATCGTCACACCGCATACCGCCTGCGCATCCAGTGGCTCGGCCTGGTCCTCCAGCACCCGCACCCGGCGCCGACCGAGACGCTGCAGAATACCGTCTGGGACGAAGGCATCGTCAGGATGTGGCGCCGCGGCATAGGCGATCTCGGCGCGCGAGACGATGAGTTCGGCACGGGGGAAGAGGTCGATATTCGCGACATGGTCGAAATGTAGATGGGTGAGGACCACGGTGTCGATGGCCCCCGGCTGCAGACCACGCGCCCGAAGGCCCGCCAGCAGCGTCCCCCGCGTCGCCGGCCCACCCGCATCGACCAGCACGCGCCGGGTGCCCATGGTCAGCAAGACGACCGTCGAGATGCCGATGAAATCGCGCTCAAGCCGCACGCTGGAGCCCGTCACCAGCACCTCGGCCAGCGGCGGATGCGGTTCGCTGGCCATCACGCGCCCTCCGCCGCTGGTGTCGGCGTTGGCATTGGGGTGGCCGCCGCGCTTGGGGCGTTGCCGAAAGCCTGGGCCGGAAGCGCGCGGACTGCGCCGATCGCTTCGATCAGCCGATGGATGCCGGTCGCCACGTCGCAATCATTGGCGATTTCGATCACCGGTATGCCCCTCGGCAAGGGCGCCACGACACGCGCGCGCCTCAGCGCGACGGCCTCGGCATCCTCGCGCCCCCGCGCGGCCAGGCGCGCTGCCATGATCTCCGCCGGTGCGGTGATCGAGACGACGCCGGTGCGAGCCCAGCGCGCCAGGATCGACGGCACCGCCGCGCGCGAGCCGTTCAGCACGATGTCCTCGCCCGCGGCAAGGCGCGCGCGCAGATCGGCGCGGGCCCCGTATCCGAGCCCATGCGCCCGCCAATGCACGAACATCGCGCCCTCCGCGATCAGGGCGTCGAAGGCCGCATCGCTGGCCGGCTCATGCGCCTCGCCCCCGGCGTCGGCCGGTCGCGTGACGACGCGACGGGCAAAGCCCGGACCGCCGGGCAGCGCCATCGCCGAGCGCGCACCTTCCAGCAGCGTGTCCTTGCCCGCCCCGCTCGGACCCACGACGAGGATCAGGCGCCCGCCACGGGGCGGGACAGCATGAAGCCCCGGGGTCTCGGGATCTCGGGCCGTCTCGGTCATGCGGCACTCCGCTGGTTGGGCGTGAGGCATCATGGCTAGCACGCGCCCGCCGACAGGCCCACCAGATCACGACGGACCCACCCAGCACCATCGTGCCGGACGCGCATGATCTCGCGTGCACCGTTGCGGCGATGGTCAAGCCGGGAAACGGCCGCTATCTGCGCCCCAACAGAATGGCGGGCGAAGGATCCGCCGGCGCCCGCGCATCGAGCGAGGACCCATGACGCGACATCGCGCATCGCAGAACGACGCCGAGGCTGCGGAGGTCGCGGGCAAAGCCGGGGCGGCGGTCGAGCCGACGCCGCTGGCGCGCAGAGCGACAGTCGAGACGTCCGCGCGCCTCGATGTCGCTCTGGTCACGCTCGGCCTTGCCGAAAGCCGCGTGAAGGCGCGCCGGCTGATCGAGGCAGGTCAGGTCAGTGTCGATGCCGAACCAGCGCTCAGACCCTCGGCCGGCGTCAGGCCGGGGGCGACGATCACCGCCGCGCCGGATGCCGACGGCGCCTGGGTCTCTCGCGGGGCGCTGAAACTGCTGGCGGCGCTTGAGCGTTTTGCCCTTGAACCGCACGGGCACGCCCTCGATCTTGGCGCGTCCACCGGCGGCTTTACCGAGGTACTGCTGAAGCGGGGCGCGGCCCGGGTGACCGCCCTCGATGTCGGGCATGGGCAGATGCATCCCCGCCTGGCCACCGATCCGCGCGTCACAGTCATCGAAGGCACCAATGCCCGGGCGGTCACTGCGACCAGCGTCGAGCCTTTCGACTGGCTGACAGCCGATCTCTCCTTCATCTCGCTCACCAAGGCGCTCCCCACGCCACTTCCGCTCGCCCGCCCGGGCGCCACCGCGGTGGTGCTGGTCAAGCCGCAATTCGAGGTCGGCCGGGCAGGGATCGCCCGGGGCGGCATCGTCCGCGATCCGGCCCTGCGCGCCGACGCGCTGGCGCGCATCGCCGCCTTTTTCGAGGCCCGCGGCTGGCAGGTGACAGGCAGAATGGAGAGCCCGATCACCGGTGGCGACGGCAATGTCGAATACCTCCTCGCCGCCCGGTTCGGCGGATGAGCGACGATCCGGACAGCGTGATTGTCGAGCGGCTGGATGGCGACGGGATGGGCCGTGCGGGCGGCCTGATCCTGCCCGCCACCCTGCCGGGAGAACGCGTCCTGCCGCGGGGCGGCGGGGGAACGCCGCGCATTATCATGCCATCGCCCGAGCGGGTGCGCGCCCGCTGTGTCCATGCCGGGCCATGCGGCGGCTGTACGCTGCAGCACGCGGCCGACGATACCGTCGCCCGCTTCAAGACCCGGCGTCTTGTCGACGCGCTTGCGGCCCATGGCATCGAGGCCGAGACGAGACCCATCGTGACGGTGCCCGAACGGAGCCGCCGCCGCATCGCGCTGGCCGCGCGGCGCACCAAGGGCGGCACGCTGATCGGCCATCGCCGGCGCGGCAGCGAGGAGATCGTGCCCCTCGATGACTGCCTCGTCGCCCGCCCCGCCCTGGTCGATGCCATCGGCGCGCTGCCGCCGCTCGTGATCCGCCTTGCCAGTCGCAGCCGTCTACTCCGCCTCACCCTGACCGAGGCGCCAGCGGGCATCGATGCCGCGATCGAGGGCGCGAAACCGCCCGGCGCAGCGCTGCGCGCCGATCTGGCGGGACTGGCGCGGGGGGCCGGGCTTGCCCGCCTGGCGCTGCTTGATGGTCCTGCCGGTGGCGTGCTTGAGGAGATCACCCTTACCCCGCCATTGCAGCCCATGGGCCCGGGTCACGTGCTGCCACCGCCCGGCGCCTTCCTGCAGCCGAGCCGGGACGGCGCGGAGGTCCTCACCGCCGCCGTGCAGGAAGCGTTGGGCCTTGCCACAGACGGCCCCGACAGACAGCGCGAGCGGGGTCGGCGCATCGTCGATCTCTTTGCCGGTATCGGGACCTTTGCCCTGCCGCTCTCCACAAAGGCCGAGGTTCTCGCCGTCGAACTCGGCAAGCCGGCGCTCGGCGCGCTCGACCGGGGCTGGCGAGAGGCAGCGCCCAGAGCCGGTCTCGCGCGGCTCACGACCGAGTCGCGCAACCTGTTCCGCCGCCCGCTGACGGTGAACGAGTTGGCCCCGTTCGCCGGCGCCGTGATCGACCCGCCCTTTGCAGGTGCCGAGTCGCAGATGCGCTGTCTCGCCGCCTCATCCGTGCCGCGGATCGCCTCGGTCAGCTGCAACCCGGTGACCTTTGCCCGAGATGCAGCGATCCTGGTCGAGGGCGGTTACACGCTCGACTGGGTGCAGCCGGTCGACCAGTTCCGCTGGTCAGCACATCTGGAAATCGTCGCGGCCTTCGCGCGGCGATGATCGGCGCATCACCGCGTCAACCAGGGCAACGGCCATCGCCCGGCACATCCTCGGGCGCCAGCCAATGGGCGCTGGTGATGTTGTAGCTACGTGCGCCGTCGGTCGACTGGTTGATGATCTCCAGCACGACGCGCCCGTCGGGCGTCACTTCGAACACCCGGCCCTGCTGAGGCGAGGACACCAGCACGTTGCCCCCCGGCAGGACCTGATGCACGCCGCGGATGCGGGTGTAGAAACCCATCTCGGCCCCGTCGACCATCACCCCGTCAGCGCGGCTTTTCGGATCGATCACGCGGATCTCGCTGAAATCGCGGCCCATGCGGTTGTCGAACACCGTAATCCGCCCATCGGGCTGCCAGTCGGGATCGTGCTGGCGGATCCAGGGGCCGTGGCTGTACCACCGCAGCCGCAAGGTCTCAGGATCGACGACGAAAACCAGGTTCGGCGAGCGCGCGCTGATCATGACATCGCCGGTTTCGAAACCCGGGAAGGCACCGGCCCGGTCGGCCGGCAGCGCTTCGATGTCATTGGTGTGAAACGGGTCCTTCAGCCAGGTCACCTGATGCGGTCGCCGGTTCCCTGTGGCGCCCCAGTCATTGATGCTGCGCCGGATCTCGAAGGCGCCAGTCTGAGGGTTGGCCTCGATCAGATCGCCCATGGTGAACGACGTAAGATCCTCACCGGTCTCAAGGTCGAGCGCAGCAAAGCCCTTGTTCTCAAACTCGTCGGCCGAGCGTAGCGTCCAGACCACGTCACGCCCGTCGAAGGGCCCGATCGTCACCGAGTGATGATAGCCGCCCTCGCGCTCCCAGATCAGGCCGCCGCAGGGGCCGAGGCGGCGGATGACGTTGCCCCCGTCGAGGTTGTAGATTGGCGATAGATCCTCGGTCAGCGCAAAGCCGTGGGTGATGGCGCGGTTCCTATCCGTGCCGCTCACCTCCAGCCCATCCTCGAGATCCCAAACCCGGACGATCTCCATATCGGGCGAGAGCAGGATCGAGCGATGGGCGAAAAGGTCGCCGGCGCCACTGCCGTCATCGACGCCAAACATGCCGGTCAGCACCCGGTAGCCCGGTATGGCACCGTCGCGCGACACAAGCCGCAGCCCGCTCAGACCGGCGGCATCGGCCCCCGCAGGCGGCGCGAGGCCGGGGATCGCAGGATCATAGGCCGGCAAGACAGCAAGCGCGCGGTCGCCGCGCCCGGTGGCCTGCTCCGACAGATCACCTAGCGTCAGCCTCACGAGGCCCGGAAAGCTGGCGATCGCCAGCGCACCACGGCCAAAAGCGCCAGACCGGTCGCTACCGGCCATCGTGCTGCGCACGGCCCATCCGAAAAACGCGGTGAAGAGCAGCATGATCAAAACGACCAATGCCAACAGCCAAACCGGCACTTTGCGTTCCATGCCCCGCGCCCTCTCCGCTGAGGTCTACGCCGCCGATAGGGTGGCGAGGCGTGTTTGCACGGCGCGCGCGGCTGCGACAAGCGCGGGATCGGCGCCGCCATCCTCGCCGCTCGCGCCCCGTCGCTCAAAAGCTTCCGCCCCCGGGAAGTCCACGGGCAGCTCGGCGGCGGCAGCGAGCCCCGCCCAGACGCCGGCATCCTCGCAAAGCGCTTCGTAGCCGACGAAGCGAACGCCAGCCGGTGCCGTCTCTGCCAGCCAGCCGTAGACCTCCGTCCAAAGACCGAGCCAGTAGTCGAGTGTGTCGGGTGGTGTCGAGGGCGCTGACGTGACCGCGCCGACCCGGAAGGGCCGATGGCCCGGCCCGAACTCATGGTGGCCGAGCCAGCCCATGTAGGCGCGCGTGAACGGATGGTCGTGCGCCGGGTCGCCGAAGCGCCGGTGCTGCGCCAACAGCGAGTGCGCCTGATCCAGCGGGTCGCGCCACGGCACGAGGACCAAGGCCTTGGGAAAGGCCTCGACCAGCGCAGGCAGGCGCAGGATCGAGTTGTTGTTCTTGGCGAGGTAGCGCGTCGGTGCACCTGGGACGGTGGTGGCGGCGGCGGCAGTTCCGCTCGCCAGTACCGAGCCCACAAAGCGGCGATAGGCGTCGATCAGTTCGGCATCAGCGCGATGGGGAACCAGTCGGTCGGCCTTCAGGTAGTCGGCGCCGGCGAAGACCCGCCAGAACACTTCCTCCAAGCCTTCGGGACTGTCGGCATCGACCATCACCCCGTCGCCATGGGCCCGCTCGCCCGCGGTCGCAGTGGCCGAGCGTCCGCGCCCTGAGAGTTGTCCCCAAAGCCCGGGCGCCAGCACGAAGGGCATGTCGCGATAGGTCAGCGAGCGGAAGGCCCCCGAGGCATGGAAACGGCGCATCAGGACGGTGGTGCCCGCTCGCGCCAGGCCGGCGACGATCACATGGCGCCCTTCGGCGACGGCGGCCGCGTCGGGCTTTACCCGCGCCTGCTCGATGTCAAAGGTCATCTCGGCGACCGCGCGATTGCCAAGCGCGAGACGATGCAGCAGCCGGTCGAGCCGCGAATAGGCAGCCGCCTCAGACACCCTTGCCGTCCGCCTCGGCCCGGGCATTCGCGCCGAAAAGGCCCAGCATCCGGGGTCGCGCCACCGCCCAGGCGGTCGCAAAGACCACCGTCGCACCCAGACCGATAAGACCGGTCAGAAAGGCCAGGAACCCGGGCAAGGCGAAATCGAGCCCCCAGGCCAGTGCGCCGACACCGGCGAAGAGCAGGATCAACAGCCCAGCCAAGCGCAGCGAACACCCCATCATGGCGCCGGCATGAGCCAGCATCACCTTTTCCTTCCAGTGATCCGACACCCTCGGCCGGTTCATGGTGTGCAGCGCCCGTCGCGCCGTTGCCTCAGCGCGTCTCGCCAACGGCATGAAGGGCAGGCGGACCACCACTTCGACCGCGACGATCGACAGGATCGCCGTGGCGATCCAGCTCATCACTCGGCCGCGCCCGATCCTGCACCCGGCCCGACGCCGGAGCCTCCGCTCGACTGGGCGGCGTCGGTCGCTGGCGTCTTCTTACGCTTCAGCAACCGCTTGATCGGGTACCAAAGCACCGCCACGAAGGCCATGGCGATGGCGCCAAGCACCCCGAGTACCACCGCGATCGTTCCCGCCCCGACGCCCGGACCAATATAGGCAGCAGCAGGCGTTGCGGCGAAGGCTGCCATCATAGCAATCAGCAGTCCGACAGGCATCACGGTACTCCCCTTTCGAGCATCGACAGAGATGTGCAGTCGCAGAATGGGTGCGTCAAACCCTATCCATGTGGAAAATTCGGGGCATTGTGGCGGCGCAACGTCGTTCCGGGTCACACCGCCCCCCGTATCGCCCCCCGGATCGCCCCCCGCCAAACCTGTTCGAGACAACCCGATGACTGCTTCCCTGCCGCCCCTATCCGCGCCGCGTCCGGCTGCTTGCGATCTCGCCCAGCTGGTCGAGCGACTGGTCGCAGAGGCCCATGCCGCCGGCAACTGGGGGCGCGTCGCCGACTACATCCCGCCGCTCGCCGCGGTCGATCCGGCGCAATTCGCGATCGCCCTTTGCACCACCGACGGTCGTGAGTTCACCGCCGGCGCCGCCGACACCCGCTTCTCGATCCAGTCGGTGTCAAAAGTCTTCACGCTCGCGCTCGCGCTCGGCCGCTGGGGCGAGGCGCTCTGGTCGCGCGTCGGCAAAGAGCCTTCCGGCCGCGCCTTCAACTCGATCGTGCAGCTCGAACTCGAAGGCGGCTTTCCGCGCAATCCCTTCATCAACGCCGGGGCCATCGTCACCACCGATGCCTGCCTGCAGGGTCGCTCCCCGGCCGAGACGCTGGGCGAGATCCTGCGCTTCCTACGCGAGGCCAGCGGCGATAACGCGATCCATATCGACCCGGCCGTGGCCCGTGCCGAAAGGGAGACCGGCGACCGCAACCATGCGCTCGCCCATTTTCTGCGCAGTTGCAGCAACCTGCAGAACTCGGTCGACTGGGCGCTCGGCACCTATTTCCACCACTGCGCCATCGAGATGACGACGCACCAGTTGGCCCGCGCCGGTCGCTTCTTGGTGAACGGCTTCGAAGGTCAGCGCCTGATCCCGCTGGAACGCGTGCGGGCGCTGAACGCGCTGATGATGACCTGCGGGCACTACGATGGGTCGGGTGCCTTTGCCCATGACGTGGGCTTTCCGGGCAAATCCGGGGTCGGCGGCGGCATCCTCGCTGTCGTGCCAAACACCGCCAGCATCGCGGTCTGGAGCCCGGGTCTGAACGACTATGGCAATTCCAAGCAGGGTACCGACGCGCTGACCAAGCTCAGCCAAGCCACAGGCTGGTCGGTCTTTGCCTGAGCGCGCCCCACCCGGCGCAGGCCGGGTCAACGGTGCGGCGATGGCGATGCGAGCTTGTGATTGACCCGTCCTCGCAGCTGGATCACCCTTCCGCCGGGCTCGTCGAAGCCTGTTTCGGCGCTCCACGCCGTGGCCGGGCACGCGGGACGGGACAAGCGGGACGGGCAAGCATCCGCTCCGGCGACCAGGCCGGGCACCCCGCAACGAGGGTCGCGGCGACCAGCCGCGATGCCGCTTGGTAGCGCATGGGGCCAACGCTGGAGGCGCAGATGGCAGGGTTCCTCTCGGGGCTTTTCGGCGGCGGGAAAGCCGGGCCGCCGTTGTCGCAGCCCGAGAGGTTCCGCGATCACATCATCCAGCAGATCGCCACCACCCGGCCGGGTCTCCGGCCGATCGACATTTCGGGCCCGCTCGGCATCGTCATCGGCAAGGCCCCAGCGCTGCAGATCAACCTCGACAACATGTTCGCCTTCTATCTCGATGACCCCTCGCGCCTGCCGGCTCTGATCGAGGGACACATGGCGGCGCTCGACGAAAGCTGGGCCACCCGGCATGCGCCCGCCGCGCCGCCGAAGCCGGAGGAGATCGTTGCCACGATCCGCCCCGCCGACTTGATTACGAGCGGTGAGGACACCGCAAACATCCTGCACGCGCCACTGACCGATGATCTGATCGTCGCCCTCGGCATCGACCGGAAAGCGAGCTTTCAATACCTCACCAGGGATGACGGAGCCGAGCTTGGGCTCGAGGGCACGGCGCTTTTTAACCGCGGCAAGGCCAACCTGATGGAGGTGGTCACATCGCTGTCGCTCGAGCCCGAGGGTCTCCTCATGCAGGTCATGGCTGACGGCTTCTACGACGCAAGCCTGATCCTGAACGACCGCTTCTGGCTCGGCATCGAGGACAAGATCGGCGGCGAACTGGTCTTTGCCATCCCAGCGCAGAACATGTTGCTGCTGGCCGATGCGCGCGACCATGCGGCGCTCGCCCAGCTGTGCGAGCTGTCAAAGGCCTGTTTCGAAAGCGCACCCAAACCGCTCTCGCCCACGATCTACCGGCGCGACGGTGACGATATCGTGCCGGCACCAACCTGAGATCGGGAGTCCGACCATGGACGATCTTGCCCTCGACATCCTTTGGGACCGGCTGATCGGCACCGTGAACGAGCAGGCGGCGGCGCTGATGCGCGCCTCGTTTACCTCGATCGTGCGCGAGGCCGGGGATCTCTCGGCCGGTGTGTTCGACCGGCGGGGGCGCATGGTGGCGCAGGCGGTGACGGGCACGCCGGGGCATATCAATTCGATGGCCACCGGCATGGTGCACCTGCTTGCGAAGCACCCGGTCGACAGCCTGTCGGACGGTGACGTGCTGATCACCAACGACCCCTGGTTCACGGCGAGCCAGCTGAACGACATCACCATCGCGACGCCCGTGTTCCGCGAGGGGCGGTGCGTCGCCTTCTTCGCCTCCTGCTGCCATGCCCTTGATATCGGAGGGCGCGGCCTCTCGGCTGACAGCCGCTCGGTCTATGAGGAAGGGCTCGCGATCCCGATCCTGAAGCTGCACGAGGCCGGGCGGCCGGTGCAGCCGATCTTCGACATGATCGCCGCGAACAGCCGCACGCCCGAGCCCGTGCTCGGCGATCTGCACAGCCAGATTGTCGGCAACGCGGTCGGCGCGCGGCAGCTGATGCGCCTGATGGACGAGTTCGGCCTCGCCGATATCGAGGCGTTGTCCGATGCCATTATCGACCGCTCCGACCGCGCGACGCGGGCGGCCGTCGATGCCCTGCCCGACGGCACCGCCGAGGCGCGGCTCGAGATCGACGGTTTCGAAGAGCCGATCCAGATCCGCGCCACGGTGACTGTCGAGGGCGACCAGCTCAGCGTCGATTTCGCGGGCTCGTCACCTGCGGTCGATCGGGGCATCAACGTCACCCTCAATTACACCCGCGCCTATGCCACCTATGGCATCAAATGCGCGGTCTGCCCTGAGGTGCCCAACAATCACGGCGCGCTCGACGCGATCGGTATCAGCGCGCCCCAGGGGTCGATCCTGAACGCCCGGCGCCCAGCCGCCGTCGGCGGGCGCCATCTGGTCGGCCATTTCCTGCCCTCGGCCATCATGACGGCGCTTGCCGGCATCGTCCCGGAACGCGTTGCAGCGCCCGGGGCAGACGGGCTGTGGGACACGCATGTGGCAGGCGAAGACCGCGCGGGCCACCCCTTCAGCTTCACCTGGTTCTCAAGCGGCGGGGTGGGCGCCATGCGGGGGCGCGACGGTCTCTCCGCAACCGCCTATCCAAGCGGCATCGCCGGCGTACCGGTCGAGATCATCGAGACGCGCGCGCCGCTTGTCATCGGCCGCCGAGCGCTCGTCGCCGACAGCGGTGGCGACGGGCAATGGCGGGGTGGGCTCGGCCAGGAAATGACGGTCGAGGTGCTCTCGGACCGGCCCTTCCTGTTCTCGGGCCTCTACGAGCGGGTACGCCGCGGCGCCCCGGGACTAATGGGCGGCATGCCCGGGGCGCCGGGTCGCCTGGAGGCGCGTGCAGCCGACGGCACACCCGTCACGCTGGAGCCGAAGATCACCACCATGCTGCCCGCCGGCACGGTCATACGGCTGGTGCTTCCGGGCGGTGGGGGCATCGGCGATCCGGCAAAGCGCGCTCCCGAGGCGCGGGCACAGGACCTTTCTGAAGGATACGTCACCACCGCCACGGCGTGAGACCATCGTTGCCGGGTCGGGCGGCCGCCGAGCCCACTGACCCGTGTTCAGCGCAACGGTGGGTTGTCGGGAAGCTTGTCTTTCGCGCAGCCGGATGCATCTCAAACTACGTCTCGCAGGTATTTTGGCGGGGCTTGGGAGGCATTGATGACAACCGCCACTGCACCCACCTCCGCGCCAAGGCCCGGTGGTTACCCCGGCGCCGGACGTCTCGCACTTGCCGATTGGCGACGGCGCATGGCGGCGCTCTATGCCGAGGTGCGCGCCCTGGCCGTCCAGAACCCCGAGGCCGCCTGGATGCACTGGCGGGGTGTGCGCTCTGCTCTGTTTCGCGAACACCCGATGAGCCCCCTGCCCCGGCGCGCGCGGCAGGGCTTTGGCGAGATCGATTGCTACCCCTACGATCCCGCCCTTCGCCTCGCCGCGGGCGTCGCCGCGCTGCATGGCCCGTCCGAGACGGCCGATCTCGACACCGATGGCGTGATGACGCGCCGGGCGATCGGGCGGACCGATGGGCTGTCCGACCACCTCGGCGCCGAACTGACCGTGTTCTGGATCGAGGGCTATGGCGGCGGGATCTTTCTGCCGCTGCTCGACGGCACGAGCGGGCGAGAGAGCTATGGCGGCGGGCGCTACCTGCTCGACGGGGTCAAGGGGGCCGATCTCGGCGCCGATGGCGACGGCCGGCTGATCCTCGATTTCAACTTTGCCTACGTCCCGTCCTGCGCGGTGAACCCGGCTTATACCTGTCCCCTCGCCCCACCGGAGAACCGCCTACCGATGACGCTGCGCGCCGGCGAACGGCTGGGGGCCTGACGGGTGGCCTGAACGTGGCGCCATCAGGGAACATCAGCGGATGGACCGCGAGGCGGCACCACCCCGCCCGGTTCAGCGGCCCATCTGGTTCGGCAGCCACATGGCGATCTCGGGGAACAGGGTGATCAGCCCCACCCCAACCACCAGCATGGTGAAAAACGGCGCCGCGTGCCAGGCGATCTCCAGCACGTTGCGCCCGGTCATGCCCTGCAGCACGAACAGATTGAAGCCCACCGGCGGGGTGATCTGGCTCATCTCCACGACGAGCACCAGGAAGATCCCGAACCAGATCCGGTCGATGCCCACCGCCTCCACCATCGGCACGATCACGGCGGTGGTGAGGACCACGACCGAGATGCCGTCGAGAAAGCAGCCGAGCACGATGAAGAAGAGGGTCAGAGCGATCAGCAGCTCGGTCTGACCCAGCCCGAGAGCGCCGATCCAGGCGGCAAGCGCGCGCGGGATGCCGGTGAAGCCCATGGCCACGGTCAGGAAGGCGGCTCCCGCAAGAATTAGCGCGATCATGCAGGAGGTACGCGTCGCCGCCATCAGGCTCTCGGCGAAAACCTGGCGCGTCAGCTCTCCGTTGATCCAGAGCAGGAGGAAGCTCAGCGCGACCCCGACCGCCGCCGCATCGGTGGGCGAGGCGATGCCGGCATAGATCGACCCGATCACCCCCGCGATCAGCGCGATCACCGGGATCAGCGCGCGCGAGGCGATGAGGCGTTCGCTGAAAGACAGGCGCTCCTCGCGTGGAACCGGCATGGCGTCGGGGTTCATCATTGCCCAGACCGCGGTGTAGCCCATGAAGAGCGCCAGCATCATCGCGCCCGGGCCAATGCCGGCGAGGAACAGCCGTGCGATCGATTCCTCGATGGCCACGCCATAGACGATCAGGATGATCGAGGGAGGGATCAGCAACCCGAGGGTCCCCGAGCCTGCCAGGGTCCCGATCACCATGCGCTCGTCGTAACCACGGCTTCTGAGCTCGGGCATCGACATCTTGCCGACCGTCGCGCAGGTCGCCGCGGAGGATCCGGAGACCGCGGCAAACAGCCCGCAGCCGAGGATGTTGACGTGCAACAGCGCGCCCGGCAGGCGGCCAAGCCAGGGCGCGAGCCCGGTGAAAAGGTCCGAGGACAACCGCGAGCGGAACAGGATCTCGCCCATCCAGATGAACATCGGCAGCGCCGCCAGCGCCCATGAGTTGGAGGCACCCCAGATGGTCGAGGCGAGGATCTGGCCGATCGTGCCGAAATCGCCGAACAGAGCACGGTCGGTGAAGATCAGGAAAGCGGCCGCGGCCGCGGCGAAAAGCGAGAGCGCGACCCAAAGCCCCGAGCCGAGGAAGGCGAAGAGCGCGATGACGAGCAGGATACCGGCGGCGAGCTCCATGGCGCTCAGCCCCGCTCGCGCTCGAGCGAGGCCAGATCGACCTCGGGCACGTCGTCGAGGATCATCTCGCCCTTGTAGGCGGCGACGGTGCCGTCGATCAGGGCGACGGTCATGATGGCGAGGCCGAGCGCAAGCGCCGATTGGGGGATCCAGAGCTGGACGGGGACCATGCCGGGCGAGACATCGCCGAATTCAAGGCTCTCTAGCACCAGCAGCAGCATCCAGTACGTGGCATAAGCCGCGAACACGGCACCGGCGCCCGCACACCAGACCTCGACCCAGCGGCGGGTGGCGGGGCGCAGGCGCTGGATCACCAGGGCGACCCGGATCATCGCGCCGCGCCTGAGCGTATGGGCAGCCGCGAGAAAGCTGGCGGCGGCAAGGAAATAGCCGGTGAACTCGGCGTAGGAGGGCAGCACAAGCCCCGGCGGCGCGGCACCGAACGCGATGGCAAGGCTATCGACGATGTTGAAGCCGACCTGGATCAGCACCGTCACGACGATCGCCAGCAGGAAGAGCGCGGCGAGCGCCCCCGCACCGTCATAGAGCAGGTCGAGGGATCGGCGCATGGGGGCACTCCGGTGGTGGGCGGGGGATGGTCGGGGGATGGTCAGGGGGGGATGGGGCTTCTTGGTGGGGTAAAACCCCACCCTACGGGCACCGGTCGTTGAGCAGCCCGTCGATATCGCTGGCGGTAGGGTGGGGTTCACCCCACCGCCGGGCTCCGAGCATCGAAAGGTCTCAAGACCCGCTGTTGAAAGCCTCCAGCACCGCCTCGCCTTCGGCACCGGCGCGCTCCAGCCACTCGGCCGACATGGTGGCACCCACTTCCTCGAGCTTGGCCTTCAGTGCGGCCGACGGCTGGGCGACGGTGATGCCGTTATCGGCCAGGGCCTGTGTCTTGGAGGTGGTCTCGGCCTTTGAGGCCTCCCAGCCTCGCGACTGCGCCGCCTCGGCCGCCGCCATGATCGCGTTCCGCGTATCCTCATCCAACGAGCGCAGCGCACGGATGTTCGCCACGACGATGTTCTTCGGCATCCAGCCGCGGGCGTCGTAATAGTGGCTGAGGTAATCCCAGGCCTTGGTGTTCGCACCGGTCGAGGGCGAGGTGATCATCGCGTTCACGCGACCGGTCGAGAACGCCTGCGCCAGATCCGGCACCTCGACCTGGGTCGGCACGGCATCCATCAGCGTGGCCAAACGCTCGGTCGCGGTGTTGTAGGCGCGGAACTTGGCACCGGCGAGCTCGCTCCCGTCGTCGACCGCGCGGTCGGCATAAAGACCCTGGGGCGGCCAGGGCACGGCGTAGAGGATCGTGAGCCCTTCGGCCTCAAGCAGCTCCTCGATCTTGGGCCGCGACACCTCCCAGAGCTTCTCTGCTGCATCATAAGATGTCGCAAGGAACGGTACGCTGTCGAGCTCGTAGAGCGCATTCTCGTTCGACAGGCGCGAGAGCAGGAACTCACCCACCGGCACCTGGCCCGATCGCACGGCATTCTTGATCTCGGGATGCTTGAAGAGCGATCCGGCGGGGTGAACCGTGATGGTGAGCGCGCCGCCCGTCGCTTCGGCCACGTCCTCGGCAAAGGCGACATGGTTAAGCGTATGGAAATTGTTGTCGCCGTAGGGAACCGGCATGTCCCAGCTCTGCGCGGCGGCCGGCAGGGCGGCGAGCGCGGTGGCGCCGGCGATGGTGGCGGCGCCGGCGAACATGCGGGCGATGGCGGTCAGGCGGATGGTCATGGTCAGGCTCCTCTGTCGCGCGGCGCCGTTCGGTCCCAAGGGGACGGCAGCGCGGCGCTTCCGCCGCGGCCCGCCCTTTGCGGCGCTGCATCATCGGCGCCATGCTGATCCGGTCGCGCGCCGGTTGTGAAGGGGAAAAAAGCATCGCTTGCGTCGCAGGATCGCCACGATCACGTGTCTCCGCGGCCTTGCCGGGCGGGATAAAGCGTCACACCTTGGGACAGTCGGGGCGTCTGCGGTCTATCGCAGGGTGCAGTGCGTAAGACTGTGATGCTGAGCATGACCATGGTTCACGACCATGGGGCATGAGGATGGCGCATTGCCGCGTGAGAACAGGTGAACGGGTTCGGCGCAGGCATGAGAGGTGGCGATGCCGGAACGCGGTCGGTCGGCCGAGAGCGAAGACGATGCGGTGCGCCAGACGCTCCGCACCCTCCGCCATGGCGGGCCGGTTCCCCGCGACGACGCAGCCGGCATCGAGCCGGGCGGCAAGCCAGCACTGCCCGAGCGACCGAGAAGCGGCAGGCATGATCTGAAGGCCGCAGCACTCGCGCTGACGCTTGCCACCGGAATCGCTGCAGGATGGAGCGGTGCCATGCTGCTCGTGCCCCCATCCGGCGGCGAGGCGGACACCGATCGTGCCATTGAAGCCGAGAGACGCTCCGATGCCGCGTCGGAGGCCCGCGCATCCGCGGCGGCGCGCACCGACCAGATCCGAGTGCAGGCGCTGCGCGGCGAGCTCGCCGCAGCCGAGGCTGCGCGCGACCGGGCGATCGCGACACTCGCCGACACCAGGTCGGCACTCGACGAAGCGGAGGCAGCCCTGACGGCGCTGAGGCGGTCGGCGACGACGGACCGGGCAGCCGTGTCGCGTGCCGCCGCGCCCGCCAGCGGGAATGGCCAGCTTGCCGGGACCGAACCGCGCGCGCTGCCAGAGGATGGCAAACCCGGCGATCAGCCTGCGGGACATCCTGGCCAAAAGCAGGAAGCCGCCGCAGAGACCGAGGAGCCGATTGCGATGGCGATGACAGGTGTGGAGCCTGCCGAGCGGCAAGCGCCCGCCGCACTTGTGCCGCGGGCGCTGACGCGGTTCGAGCCTGTGCTCCATGGTCCGCCACCCAGCGATATGCCCAAGGGTAGGGGCCGCTATGGTGGGTATGTGGATGCCGACGACAGCCCCAGTATCGACAGCCCCATCGACAGCCCCATCGACAGCCCCGGTATCGACGCCCTCGATCCGCGTATGGGCGATCCAGACATAGGCGATCCCCATAAAGGTGATCCCGGTGTGGGCGATCCCCGCATCTCGGCGCGCGGCGACGTGAACGCGGCGGATCGCGCGGCAGCCACCGCTCGGCACGGCTCTCCCGTCGGTGCGGCGCCTCTGGTGCTCGCCGTCGTGGCCGCGGAACCGGAGGCAAAGCCGCGCGCGCCGACGCATTCGGCGCCCGACTGGCTGCTCCGCGCGGCCGAGCCGGCGCGCCCTGGCGTTCTGGCCGCCACACTGTCCGCCACTCTGGCCGCCAAATTGGCCGAGATCGACGTCCCGACAGGGCATACGCTGCCGGCATCACTCAGGGTTGCCGGGCCAGCACCCGAGATGGGCCGCCTCGCCTCGATCCTGCCGGTCTCGACACGCGCCTCACGCCTCAACGGACGCTCAGACCCCCAAGCCGTGGCCGCGCGCGCGGCCGGGCGACCGGCATCGGGGAACGACGCCACCGATTTCGCCGAGGCTCTCTCCCTGGAGGATGTTTTGGGCGGCGAGGCCCTCCCCCAAGAAAGCTCAGCAGGCCGCGGCCGAGGACAAGGGGCGACGCTCGGTGCGACCGACGCAAAGCGCCTCGCCGCTGGGTCAGCGCCGACGCTGGATGCGCTGCTGAGAGGCGGCCCCATTACTGTTGTGCCGACAGTGCCGCCCGGCGCCAAACCCGATCCCAAGGCGGAAGACAAGCCAAAGCCTGCCGCGGCAACAGAGGATGCTGACGCCGGTGCGCCCGGTCTTACCACCGAGGCGTCACCCGATGAGACGGCCGCAGCCGGTGAAGGCCCTTTTCCGAGAGCCGAGGACGCTCTGCTGGATGAGGCGGGTTCAGCCCCGGCCCCGGCGTCGGCTGACGCTCCGACGGCACCAGAAGCCGGAGCGGACGTCGCCGGCTTTACCTGGTCGGTCGAGGGTAAGGATACAGGCGACGGAGATGGCGGAGACGCCGACCAAGCGGCAGACAGTGACGGCGATACCGCGCCAGCACAGGCGGCAACCGCCGCCGACGCGCCCATCGACACGGCGGCGGATGAGACCGCGGAGGGCGCTACACCGCCGTCGGAGGCGACCGGTGTAGCTACTGCTGAGGATGGGGCCGACACGGTGCTGGTCGTCCTGCCCCCTGCTCGACCCGCAGCGCTTGGCGGACAGGGGGCCCCGGCTTCACGGACGACTGCGGGCGCCACGGCCGAGGAGGGAGCGTCGGCCGCCGCACCGCCTCAGCAGGTCGCCACGACCGCCAATGCGACCCCGGCTGCCGAGACGACGGCGGCGACCCGGTTCCTGCAGGCCGGCATCTTTCGGCAGGGCGACCTCGCCGAGCGGCTCCGCGACCGGCTGGCGGACCGCGGGGTTTCGGCACAGCTCTTTACGATCACGCTCGGCGGCGCGCCGGCCACCAGGGTGCGTGCGGGCCCGTTCGCCACCGTCGCGGAACGGGAGCGCGCGAAGCAATTGCTCGCCGAGCTTGGCGTTCCTGATGCCGTTCCGGTCGCGCGCTAACGCCTCGAGCCCGCCCGTCGCCTCAGGCAAGCATTTCAGGCAGGGTCACGATGTCGACGCCGTCCGCCTGCAGGGCCGTGCGCGCAGCGCGGGCGACCGCGACCGCGGTGGCTTCGTCGCCATGCACGCAGAGGCTGTCGAAGCCGATATCGAGCGGCGTCCCGTGGCGTGAGACGATCACCCCGTCGCGCACCATGGCGACGACCCGCTCCGCGGCCTCGGCCGGATCGCGGATGACCGACCCCTCCACCGATCGCGGGGTCAGCGTGCCGTCGTCCTCATAGGTTCGATCGACGAAAGCCTCGCGCCCCACGGTCAGACCATGCGCGCGCGCCGAGGCCTCCATCTCGGTCCCGGGCATCACGAGGGCGATGAGATCGGGTGCAACCTTGGCCTGCGCCCGCATAATCGCGTCGGCCACCGGCCGCTCCACGCAGCCCTGGTTGTTGAGCGCGCCATGCGCCTTCACATGGGTGACGGGTTGCGGCCCATAGGCGGCCATGCCCAGCATCGCGCCGATCTGGTAGGCGACCAGATCCTCCAGCGCCTCAGAATCCATCTTAAGCGCGCGCCGGCCGAACCCCCAGAGATCGTTGTAGCCCGGATGCGCCCCGATGGAGACGCCGTGCCGGGCCGCCGCGAGGATCGTGCGCCGCATCACCGAAGCGTCACCGCCATGCATCCCGCAGGCGATGTTGGCCGAGCGCACGATGGTCAGGATGGCGGCATCATCGCCGATATCATAGGGGCCGAAACCCTCGGCCATGTCGGCATTGATATTGATCCGGCGCGCCATCCTGCCCTCTTATGTCGTGGCCCGGCGATCGCCGGGCGAGATCTCACCGCGCGCAACATGGCCGAGTAGGACGGGTAGCGCCAAGCCCTGTGCATCGATCGCCAAGCAAGTGCCGCTGCCGCCCAAGAGGGCGAGGCGACAGGCGAGGGGAACGGTCAGAGCCACGGGCCCAGAGCTTTTATTGCGGAGCGTGTTCGGGAACAGGGGAACAGGCATGCAAGACCCAAGTTTCCTGCCCTTTGGCGACGCGGCCCTGATCGTCGAGTTTGGGCGCGAGAAGGACCGCGCCCTGAGCGCCCGGGTCCTCGCCCTCGATGCCGCGATAAGCGAGGCGCGGGCGGCGGGCGCCATGCCGGGGGTGATCGAGACCGCGCCGACATTCCGGTCGCTCACGGTGCAGTTCGACCCGCTCGCGACCGATGGCAAGGCGGTGGAAGAGGCGATACGCCCGCTGATCGGTGGGGCAGGCGCGAGCGCCCCGGCGGCGCGGCTCTGGCGCTTTCCGGCCTGCTATGAGGGTGTCTATGCGCCGGATCTCTCTGCTATCGCCGAGCACGCCGGCCTCACCCCCTCCGACGTCGTGGCGCTGCATATCGGGGTCGAGCACCATGTCTACATGATCGGATTCCTGCCCGGCTGCCCTTATATGGGCGACCTGCCGGCGGGCATCGACTTCCCGCGCCGCGCCGATCCACGAACGACCGTGCCGGCGGGCTCAGTCGCCATCGCCGTGGGGCTGACGGTGATCTACCCGGTCACGAGCCCCGGCGGATGGCACCTGATCGGACGCACGCCGGTCACGCTGTTCGATGTCGCTACCGATCCACCGGCACTGCTTTCGCCGGGCGATGCCGTGGTGTTCGACCCCGTGAGCGCCGATGCCTATGCCAGGATCGAACGCGCAGCGGCCGCGGGCGACTGGGCGCCCGAGAGCACCTCGCGCGCCGTGACGAGGACCGGGGCCGTGAGCGGGGATGGTGGCGGGGCATGACCGGCGTGCTGCGGATCATCGAGCCAGGGCTCGCCACGACGGTGCAGGACCGCGGGCGCCCGGGGTTGCAGCGCTTTGGCGTCCCGCCCGCCGGCGCCGTGGATGGCGAGGGCCTCGCCCTGGCGCTGGCACTCGCCGGAGCCGATGGCGATGCCGCGTGCGGGGCAGCCGCGCTGGAGTGCCGGGTCGCAGGCCCGGTGATCGAAGCTGAGGCAGCGCCCGTGCGGGTCGCCTTTGCCGGGGCCGAGGTCGCGATGCGCCTCAACCGCAGCGATGGCACGGCCGAGCCCCTCGGAGGCTGGCAGAGTGTCACGCTCATGCCGGGAGACCGGCTGGCCGTGGGCCCGTTGTCGGGCAGCATCACCGGCTATCTTGCCGTTGCGGGCGGCATCATGGTCGACCCGGTGATGGGCAGCCGGTCGACGCTGACGCGGGCCGGGATCGGCGGGCTCGACGGCCGCGCGCTGGCACCGGGCGACCGGCTTCTGGCCGGCGGCCTGCCCATGGGGCCCGAACGGGGCATGGCGGCCCCTGATGACTGGCTGCCCGCCCGGGACACCGCGCTCAACGTCCATGTCGTGATGGGACCGCAGGACGATCACGTCACACCGCCATCGCGCGCGTCCTTTCTCGGCGCCGAATGGCGGGTGAGTGCACGATCCGACCGCATGGGCCTCCGGCTCGAGGGACCGGTCCTGTCGCACGAGACCGAGGCCGGGCGCGGCGCCGATATCGTCTCGGACGGCATCGTCACCGGGGCGGTACAGGTACCGGGCTCGGGTCAGCCCATCCTGCTGCTGGTCGATCGCCAGACCTCGGGCGGCTACGCCAAGATCGCCGCGGTGATCAGCGCCGACCTCGCGCGCCTCGGGCGGCTTGGCCCGGGCGCCGCGATCAGGTTCACGGCGACCGACGCCGTGCAGGGCGCCGCGCGCGCGCGGGCAGCGGCAGCACGCCTGCAGGCCCTGATCGACGGCATCGCCCCGCTGAAAGGGGGCCTCGATCTCGCGGCGCTCTATCGCGAGAACCTGATCACCGCGCCGATCGACGATCTGTAGTGGCAGATCCCCGACTGTCAGAAAGCATGGGAGGGCCGCCCAGCTCTCGGGCCGGGGCGGGTTCCGGGATCGAGCCAACAGGCGCGCCGGGCGAGCTCGTCACCCAGACAGGCGGGCGCGGGATCAGAGCGCGTGGATGAGCGGCGGCTCGTCGCAGACCTGCTCGGCGATCTCCACGACATGGCGGTGATGGGTCAGGTAGATCGCCTGCCCGCTCCTGCCGATGCGCTCCATCAGACGGCAGGCGGCGCGCGTCCGGTCTTCGTCGAAGGTCTCGAAGACGTCATCGCAGAAGAAGGGCAGCTGCACCCCCTGCGAGACCATCTGCTCGTAGGCTGCCGCCCGAAGCGCCAGGTAGAGCTGAAAGCGCGTGCCCTTCGACATGTCGCCGATCTGTTTGGGCGTGCCCCTTCGATCCACTGCGAGCAGGATCTCCGAGGCCCCGTCAGCTTGTGTCCTAAGCGTGAGGTAGGCGCCGTTGGTCAGCGCGGCAAAGGCCTGCTCGGTCGCGGCCATCATCTGGCTGCGATGGGTATCGCGATACCGGCGGATCGCTTCTTTCGCACTCCTCAGGCCGAACTGCAGTTCCAGATAGTCGAGGATCGCCTCTTCGATCTGCAGCTGCAGCGTGCTCCGCTCGGCCACCAGTTCCGCAACCTCGGCGCCGCCGGTGACGGCCGCGAGATCGCGCGCAGCGTTCGCACGGGCGACCGTCGCGGCCGAGAGGCGCTCATCCGCCGACCCGAGGTCCGTGGCGAGCGTATCGGCCTTGGCCTCGAGCGCCGCCGCGGTCTTTCCCTGCAACGCCGCGCGTGCATCGCTCATGGTCTCAAGCGAGAGGTCATCGAGGATCAGTCTCTCCAATCTCGCGACCTGGGCTCTCTTGGCGATGACATCACGCGCCCGGCCAACGGCGGCTCTCAGAGCCTCCAGCGTGGCGGTATCGACGGTCTTAGGAAACACCGCACCAAGCTCGCCGACCTGGCGGTCGATCTCCTCGACACGCAGCTTAAGCTGTTGAGCGCGCGTATAATATTCCTCGAGGCTCGTGACCAGCTGCCTGTGGCGCGCTTTAGCGTCATGCGCCTCGGCGGCGCTCTCTTTGAGGCGCCGATAGACCTCCAGCGGATCGCCCGCCTCCACCCCGAAACCTTCGCCGAGTGCTCCGATCGCATCGGCGAAGCGGCGCTGATCATCCTTCATCGTGGCAATCTGGCGTGCCGCCTGCAGCCGTCTGGCGTCATGCTCTCTCAACGCGCGAAGATGGCCGAGAGCCTCCGCCAGCCGATCGGCCGAGAGCTTCCCGTCGTAGAGCCCATCAATGCGCGACTGCCAGGCGTGACGGGCCTCGTCGGCGCTTGCCTGAAGCGCTGTCTGCGCGCTCTGGCGGCGCGCCACCTCTTCCCTCAGGCCCGCCGTTTTCTCGGATGCCGTGCGCAGCCTTTCCGCCTCTGCACGCTCTGCGTCCGCGAGCCTGCGTGCGGCGGACAACGCCGCGTCGAAATCAGGGGCCTCAAGCCCGACGAGCGGTTCGAGCGCCTGAAGCAGATCCTCCGCCTTCTGCCGTGTCGGCGCATGCTGCGCGGCACATCGCTCCAGCCTGCGCGACGCCTCCGCCGCTGCGGCATGACGCGCGACCCAGTCCGACAGGGCAGCGGGCGACAGAGGCGGCAGGCCGATGCCCGCGGCGAGGGTTTCGGCCTCCCCCAGAAGCGCGCCGATCTCCTCGGCGAGACCGTGGCGCTTCTGGCGCATTGCTTCGGCGCGGGCCTCCGCTTCCGCAAGGTCGGCCGTGAGCTTGCGGAGGGTGCCAAGACCGGCCGCGAGGGCGATCCTCGCCGCGTCGATCTGGTCCACCGAGGTCATGGCGGCGGCAAAACGGTCCGCCGTCTCGGCAGTGAGCGCCGACCGGTGGGTCTGCCACAGCGCATCGCGCTCGGCCCTGGCGGCTTGGGCTTGCTCATCACCGCCTACACCGATCTCTGCCGACAGCGCGGCGGTCCGGATGGTCATGACGGCAATGTCTTCCTCAAGCTGAGACAGCCTGTCCTGCAGCAGCGCCTGGTTCTGGGTCAGCTGATCGTGGCGCGCCGCGCGTTCGAGCGCCGTGATCGGATCGACCGGGCTTTCAGGCAGCGTCGCGAAGCCTGTCGAACCGACGGCGAGCCTATCTAGCGCCTCTTGAAGCGCCTCCTCCGTCGAGGCCAGAGACTGCCGCGCCGCGGAGACGTCAGGTGCCAGCCGATCGGCATCAAACCGCCCCAGAAGATCCGACAGACCGGTCGCTGCCGGCTGCACCTCGGCCAGCGCGCGCTCCGCTTTCATGGCGTCCGCCAAGCGGATCTTCAGGGCGGCGACCTCGCGCGCGCCATTGTCGCGCGCGGCGGCTGTCTCGCGCACCCTGTCGCGCAACGCCTCAAGACCCGCGATATCGGCCTGGGAGGTGATCAGCGTTGCGGCATCGCAGTCCTCGGGCGCGTCGAGATCCGCGGCGACCCGCGCCATATCGGCCAGCGCCTCGCGATGGGAGCGCTCGCGTCGCGGCAGGTCGAGCGCCGCGGTTTGCATGCGGCTCCGCAACTCGTCCAACGCCTCCAGCCGCTCGCCGAGCGCCAGGCGTTCATCGTCGACGACGAGCGCGTCGCGGGCCTTGACCGTGGCGTCCCGGCGCTCCTCCAGGCGGCGCAGCTCGGCTGCCGCCTGGCCACGCTCGCTCAGCATGGCGACCAGCGCCTCGGGATTGATGTCGATGCTCGCGGGATAGTCGTCGAAGGCTGCGATCTCGTCGCGCAGTCCGTCATGCTCGCTGAGGTTGGGCAGCGCGCGCCGCATGGCGGCGATCCGCGCCTGTTGCTCTCGCAGGGTGTCGCGCGCCCTGCGGGCCTCGCGCTCATCTTCCTCGACCTGCCGCAGCGCCTCCTTCAGCTTACGCCACGCCGAGGCGCTGATGTCGCTTTCGCGGATGGCGCTCTCCACCTCGGCCAGCGCGCGCTTCAACTCGGCGACGCGCGTGGTGCTGGCGCGCCTCTTGTAAATCGTGCCCGCCTCGCCGCGGGTCTCGTCGAGGACAGCGTTCAGATCGGCGACACCGGCCGCGGCAGAGAACAGGAGCCTGCCGACATCGCCGCGGGCATTGGCGATATCCTCACCGCCCTTCTCGATGGTCTCGTCGTCGAGGCAAAGCAGACTGCGATAGTCATCGAGCGACAGCCCGCCAAGATGCGCGGCGATCGCTGTCTCGGGCAGGGTCTCGCCCGCCTCGCCGCGCAGGTTAGCGCTCTGCGAGGGCATCCTGGTGAAACACCGGCGCTCCCCCCCTACATCGAGCGTGCCGGACACCTGCAGGTTCCGCCGCTGGTGCTGAAAGGCGTATGGCTCGCGATGGGCGAAGCCGTAGAGAAGGCGGAGATAGCCCTCCATCGTCGTGGTTTTGCCCGCTTCGTTCGGTCCGTAGATCAGGTGGAAATCCGACGCCCGCCCGGCCGGGCCGAAGTCGAGCACCTTTCCGGTAAACTGGCCGAAGAAATCGAGGCAGAGCCGCTCGATCCGCATCAGGAACCGGCACCCTTCACGCGGGCCAGCACCCTCTCTGCGCCCTCTGTGGCCAGCCGGTCAGCCAGCCGGTCAAGCGCGCCTTCATCCGGGAGAAGCGCCGCCCGCCGCGCTGGCGGCAGCTCTTTCAGGATGTCCTCGATCTCGGCGCGACAGGCCGCGGCAAAGCCCGGCTCGCCCCGGACCGCCTGCATGATGGTCGCCAGTTCGTCGGTGGCGCTTGGGCCCCGGGCCTCGTCGTCGGAGAGATCGAAGACGAGCTTTTCCAGCCAGAGCCGGCCCGTCGCGCGCGCATAGGCCGTCGCTGCCTCGACCCAGACATCCCTGTCGCGCGCCATCTGCCAGCGTCGCGGCGAGCGCCCGGTCACGCTGAGCCTCACCACCGCGCTTTCCGAGGTCAGATCTGAGGCGGTCTTGCGAAGCAGATGTCTCATCCGGTCGCGCAGGGTGTCGTCGCTGTCACTGCCCGTCGCGTCGACGCTAAGCCTCAGGAACTCAACGACCGATGTCGGCACCTCCACCGCGCTGATCGTCTCGCCAAGCGTGATCAAGGTCGCGGATTTCGGCCCCGGCTCGCCCATATCGCGCCCCTGGAGCATGCCGGGCATGACAACCCAGGGTACCTCGGCATGGATCTGGCGGCGGTGCACATGCCCCAGCGCCCAGTAATCGAACCCCATGGAAGTCAGCTGCTCAACAGTGCAGGGCGCGTAAGGGTCGTGACCCTCGGCCCCGGCAAGCGATGTGTGGAGCATCGCGATGTTGACGGCCCCGGCCACGGGCGCCTGGAACTTGGGCAGAAGGCTTTCTGGCGCGTGGCGGTTGGCAAAGCTCACGCCATGGATCCAGACCCCGTCGGCAAGCTGAACCTTGCCACCGCGACCATCGAAGACGTGCACGTTGTCGGGCATCGCCACATCGCCGGTCAGCGGGTTCTCGGCGTCGTGGTTGCCCTTGATGCAGAAGACCTTGATCCCGTGGTCGCGCAGCCGCTCTAGCTGCAGCGTCAGAAAGGCAGCCGTCTGTGCGCTCCGCTCGGCGCCGTCGAACAGATCGCCCGAGATCAGCAGGCCGGCCACCGCCTCCGCGATCGCCGTGTCGACAAGCCGCCCAAAGGCCGCCCGGCTGGCCGTGCGCACCCGCTCCGACAGTGCGGCATCGCGCATGGCGAGCGATCTCAGCGGTGAGTCGAGATGGATGTCTGCCGTATGAAGGAGCTTCATCGCCCCTGCATAGTGCCGTCGCCAACCGCTCACCACCCGTGTCGTCAGTCGCCGAGCAGGTCGGGGATCGACCCGTTGGCTGGCCCGGGTGCGCCCTCAATCGGCGAGGGCATCTCCAGCGTCTCGGTCCAACGCGTCCTCGTCAGATCGTGGTGATCGTGTCTCGGCAAGCGTTTCCCGGTGCGCTGCGCCAGGCTTCATGGGCCGAGCGAATTACAGGTCTGGCATCCGCAAAGGCCTAGCAACGCGGTGCGGCAAGGCACTGGACCGGAGGCGGCGGGGCTGCCCGGGGGCATGCGGCGCGGTAGCAAGGGGCGCCGGCGACAGGGCACTAGCGGGGCAACGATGCCCGCCATGGCAAGCCGGCACTGGCCTAACGGTCCAAACCCGGCCCGCGCCATTCCCCCGATCCACAGAGCACCCAGCGTCGACATCGCGAAGGGTTGATCGCAGACTGTTGCAGCGTCGCAATGCGTCATCGTTGATTTTTCCGCTCAATGGCACAAGCAATGAACGATCGGGAGCGACCGTCGAGAGCGCCATGACCACCAAAGACGTCCTGCAAACCGTCGATGATGCCGCGCGCCGCGCTGCGCGAACCTTCCTGCGCAGCGCGCGCCATGGGGCGCTCGCGACCATTGACCCAAAGACCGGCACACCGATGGCGAGCCGCGTCTCGCTGGCAAGCGCGCCCGACGGATCACCCGTTTTCCTGATCTCGCAGCTCTCAGGCCACTTTGGCGCGCTGGAAGCCGATCCCCGTGCCTCGCTGATGCTGGGGGAGCCGGGTCGCGGCGATCCGCTCGCCCATGCGCGGATCACCGTCTACGGCACCGCAACAAAGGCCGAGGGCGAGGAGCGCGCGATGCTGCGCGCCCGCTTCCTCGCCCGCCAACCCAAGGCGGCGCTCTATGCCGATTTCACCGATTTCGCTTTCTGGCGTCTTTCGCTGGAGGGCGCGTCATATAATGGCGGCTATGGTAAGGCCTATGAGATGGTGGCGGACGACCTCGTAAGCCCGACCGATCCCGACCTCATCGCCATGGAGCCCGGTGCCGTCGCGCACATGAACGACGATCATGTCGATGCACTGGAGCTTTACGCCACCGCACTGGCCGGCGCGGCGGAGGCCAAGTGGCGTATCGCGAGCCTCGATCTTGAAGGCATGGACCTGACCGCCGGCGATGCCGTCACGCGGGTCTGGTTCGAGCCGCCGCTCCGCAAGGCCGCGGATCTGCGGCCGCGCCTCGTCGCCATGGCGAAACGCGCGCGGGAGACGCTGGACGGGGCGGGTGACAGCGCGTCCGAGCCGACATCCGCCGCCGACAGCCCGACCTGATCAGGAGAGACGCCCCGTGTTCATCGCCTTCTTCCCGAATCCGAAGCTTTTTGCCCTGTCGGGGGTGGCCTGGGGGCTGTTCTGCGTGCTCCTCTGGAACCTCGCGCTCTATGATTTCAGCGATCCGTTCGGCATCGCAGGCCTGTTTGGCTGGGACCCGCAGCGCGTCTGGCTCTACCAGTTCAATCTGCTGTGTTACGTCGCCTTCGCGGCCTTCTGGCTCCGCTTCGATAAGCACCCCTGGGCGCGCTGGTCGGTGGGTGGCTCGGCGCTGATCGTCTTTGCCACCTGGTTCCAGGTGCAGCTCGATGTGATGATCAACGAGTGGTTCGGGAGCTTCTACAACCTGATCCAGGAAGCGCTGGGCGACCCCGAAGCGGTGTCGAGCGGGGACTATTACGCCCAGCTCTGGACGTTTCTGCGGATCGCGATGGTCTACATCTTCACCGCAGTGATCATCGCCTTTTTCACCTCGCATTACGTGTTCCGCTGGCGCACCGCGATGAATGATCGCTATGT
This sequence comes from Pseudomonadota bacterium, assembly GCA_039027855.1. GTDB lineage: Bacteria > Pseudomonadota > Alphaproteobacteria > Rhodobacterales > Rhodobacteraceae > Thermohalobaculum. Next base: position 110,559 of record JBCCJI010000002.1, read on the forward strand.
CGCGCTCTGGCCGAGGATCCGGCATATCGAGGGCGCCTCGCAGCGCATCCAGGAAGACACGATGCTGTTCGCGAAGATCATGGAGAGCCTCGGCTCGCGCCTGATCGACGCGGTGATGACGCTGATCGCCTTCCTGCCGATCCTTTGGGGGCTGTCGAGCCATGTGAAGGTCCTGCCGATCATCGGCGAGGTATCGCAGTCGCTGGTGTTCATCGCGATCCTCTGGTCGGTCTTCGGCACCACGCTGCTGGCGCTGGCGGGCTACCGGCTGCCGGGGCTCGAGTTTCGCAACCAGCGGGTGGAGGCGGCCTATCGCAAGGAACTCGTGATCGGCGAGGACAACGCCGACCGGGCCGCACCACCGACCCTGGGCGAGTTGTTCGGCCATGTGCGCTCGAACTATTTCCGCCTGTATCTGAACTACTTGTACTTCAACGTCGTGCGCTACGGATACCTGCAGGCCGGCGTGATCCTGCCCTATATCGCGCTGGGGCCGACGATCATCACGGCGGGCTTCACGCTCGGGGTGATGCAGCAGATCCTGCGGGCTTTCCAGCGGGTGGAGAACTCGTTCCAGTTCCTGGTGATGAGCTGGACGACCATCGTTGAGCTCATGTCGATCTACAAGCGGCTGGCAGCCTTCGAGCGGGCCATTGCGGGCGATGAGCAATCGGCCATCGAGTTCGAAACCGCGCCCGTGGTGCCCGGTCCGGACGGCACTCCCGGCAGCGCGGGCGCGGCGCCTGCGGAATGAGCACCACAGCAGAGGGCGTGGCGGCGGGCCGGGCCTCGCCCTCGGCTTCGCCGACTGACGCGATCGCCGCCGGTCTCGCGACCTCTCTCGCTGCGGTTGACCTTGACGGGCCCATCGAGGCCATGGCCGATACCGGGCTTGCGCATTGGCATTTCCGCCTTGCCGGGCGCGGGCTGGTCGCGCGGGTGCCCAAGCAGAGCCAGATGCAACTGGCGGCCGAAGCAAACCTCGCCTACCAGGCCGCGTGTTACCGCCGGGCATCGGCCAGCGTGCACGCGCCGCAGCTGGAGCGGGTGATCGCCCCCACCGACCGCCTGCCCCGCGGGGCCCTGATCGTGCAGGAGATCGTGGGGCGCATCGCTCGGCTGCCCGGCGATCTCGATGCCATCGCAACGGCGCTGGCGGCGATCCATGCCCTGCCGCGGCCGCAGGCCAAGGCGCGCGCCCCGTTGCTCGCGCCCGAGGACCCGCTCGGTGATCTGGCGGCCGAGATCGGAACGCAGGCCGGATTTCTCGACCGGGCGGGTGTCAGGGGCGAGACGCGCCGTATCCTCGACCGCGAAACCGCCGCGCTGGCCGCCCTGGCGGCGGAGACGGCGCGCCCGCCGGTCAGGCTGATCTCCTTCGACGCCCATCCCGGCAATTTCATCATCGATGGCGCCGGGCGCGCGGTACTGGTCGATCTGGAGAAATGCCGCTATAGCGCGCCGCCGCTCGATCTGGCTCATGCCACGCTCTACACCTCGACCACCTGGGACGTCGCGAGCTACGCGGTCCTGAGCACCGAAGCGGTGGCTGAGACCTATCGCTGTTGGCGCGCGGCACTTGGCGGGGCCGACTGGGCAGCCGAAGTGGCGCACTGGGCGGTGCCGATGCGCCGGGCCATGTGGCTCTGGTCGATGACATGGTGCGCCAAATGGCGGGTTCTGTCGGGCGGGGTCGCCGATGCGACGGCCGAGGGCGAGGACTGGTCGGCCGAGCGCAGCGAGGATGCGCTCATCGCCCATGTCCGTGGCCGGGTCGACCACTACCTGGCGCCCGAGACCGCCGAACGCGTCGCCGCAGAGTTCCCGGTGCTGGAGCAGATGCTCTCGGACTAAGCGGTATCGCGGCTGGTCGCCGCGATGGGTCGTGCGGGGGCGCTCAGCGGCGGCATCTGGGCAGACCCCCTGCGATCCGCTCAGGCTTCCAGCGAGCGCAGAGCCACGGCGACGGCGGCTGTACGGTTCTCCACCTGCAGTTTGGCGTAGATCTGCTCCAGATGCTTGTTCACCGTGCGCGGGCTCACGCCGAGGATCGCTGCGATGTCACGGTTGGCCTTGCCGTCGGCCAGCCAGCCCAGCACCTCGCCTTCGCGCTGCGTCAGGCCGAGGCGCTTGGCCAGTTCCTCACCCGGCGCCTCGCGCTGGCGGGGCGAGACCCGCACGAGCAGGGCCCCCGACGCGGTGCGCCCCAGAAACACCAGCGACAGGCCATTGGGCGCCCCGGGTGCTCCCGGCGCCTCTGGCATGTCCAATGGGCGCACCGCCGACACCGGCTGCCCAGCGATGCGCCTGCACCATGCCGCCACCAGATCGGCACCGGGTGAGGGTGGCTGCACATAGACCCCCGCCAGCTCCTGCGCCCGTGGCGTGGCCCATTGCATGCGCCCGGTCTCGGTGAAGGTCATGACAGAGCGCCCGGCGGTATCGAGCGCCGAGCGCGCCTCGGTGACGATGCGGGCATTGGCGACATGCACCGCGATCCGCGCGATCAGCGCATCGGTATCCACCGGCTTGGTGACATAGTCGACACCGCCCGCCTGCAGCCCTTCGACCACATGGGCGCTATCGCTGAGACCGGTCATGAAGATCACCGGGATGCCCGCCATCTCAGGGTGCTGCTTCAACCGGCGGCAGGTCTCGAACCCGTCGAGCCCGGGCATGATGGCGTCGAGCAGCACCAGATCCGGCTCGATGCGCTCGATCAGCTGCAACGCCGTCTCGCCGTCGCGCGCCACCAGCACGGTCTCGCCCGCGGCCTCGAGCGCATCGGTCAGCATCAGCAGCGTCTCGGGACTGTCATCGACCAAGAGGACGATGTCGCGCTTGCTCTGCATCCGGCTCATCGCGCGCTCTCCCCGACCAGATCGGCGAGGCGGGCGAAGTCGACATCGTCGATGGCGCCATTCGCCCGGTCCACGAAGGCGCAACAATCGGGGGCGGCGATGGCGATGGCATCGACGGCAGCGCGCATGCCGCGCACATGGTTGATCGCCATCGCATCGCGCAACGGGCGCAGCAGCGTCTCGGGCGGGCGCACGACCTCACGGGCCGGGCTGACGGTGCCGCTGCAAGGCATCTCCTCGATATCGTCGCCATAGCGCCATTGCAGGCGGAGATGGCGGCCGATGGCGGCACGGAGCTCGTCGATCTTGATGGGCTTCTGGATGAACCCGTCATGCAGTGCCCGCGGCTCGGGCGGGCGCTGCGCCTCGAGCGCATGGGCCGAAACCATCAGGATCGGCGCGCTGATGCCGTGCGCGCTCCGCAGCCGATGCACGAGATCCCAGCCATCCTCGCCATGGAGCGCCACATCGACCAGCAGCAGATCTGGCGTGGCGGCGGACAGCATGGCGCAGGCGGCATCGCCGGTCTCGGCCATGGCAACGTCGAAACCGACCGGTGCCAGGGCATCGCGCACCAGCACGCGGTGTTCGGGATTATCGTCGATCACCAGGATCTGCCGCCGCGCCCCACCATAGCCGACGATCTCACGCACCCTCTCGGCCGGCGGGGCCCCGCCGCTCGGCAGGGCGTTCATGATGCGCGGCAGCATCAGGCGCACGCGGAAGGTGCTGCCCTCGCCCGGCGTGCTGTCGAGCACCAGCTCTCCCCCCAGCATCTCGGTCAGCAGCTTGGTGATGGTGAGGCCAAGACCTGTGCCCCGCACCGGCGCCTTGGGGTCCTCGATCCGCTGGAAGGGCTGGAAGATCCGCTCCATCTCCGCCTCCGCGATCCCCCGGCCGGTGTCAGAGATCGTGAAGGTCGCGATCTCGTTCGAGTAGGCGACGCTGAAGCTGACCTCGCCACTGTCGGTGTAGCGGATGGCGTTCGACAAAAGGTTCATCAGGATCTGACGCAGCCGCTTCTCGTCGCCATGCACGGCCGGCGGCAGGGTGGCGGGGATCGTGGTCCGGAAAATCAGGTCCTTCTCCGCGGCCTCCATCCGGAAGACCGACGCGATGTGGGACAGGAAGTCGGCAAAGCGGATATCGTCGCGATAGACGGCGAGGCGCCCGGCCTCGATCTGGCTGATGTCGAGTAGCCCCTCGATCAGGCCGCCGAGATGTTCGGCCGAGCGTCGGATCACCCCGACGCCGTTCTGGCGATAGGCGGGGATCGAGGGATCGCCCTCCATCAATTGGGCATAGCCGAGGATGGCGTTGAGTGGCGTGCGGAGCTCGTGGCTGATGCCGACAACGTAACGGCTTTTGGCGTTATTGGCGGCGACCGCGTCGTCCTTGGCCTTCTGCAGCGCGGCGTCGGTGATCTTGTGCGCCTCGATCTCTTCGCGGAGCGCATCGGTCTTGCTCTCACCCTCGGCCAGCGCACGGGTCCGGCTCTCCAGCGCCAGCACGTGCAACCAGGCGGCGATGCCGCAGACCAGCACCAGCAGCGAGAACGCCATGGTGAGCGCCCGGCTCACGCCGTCGGCACTGTCGGGCATGGCGTGGCGAACCTGCTGATCGATCAGCAGGAAGGCCGCCCCGATGATCAGGAGGAAACCCGCCGTGATCGCCACGAAGAGCGTATGGGAAGGCTGCCAGAAGGCTCGGATCCGCGGCGGGATCAGGCCCGCGATAACCGCGCGCAAGCGACCCTCGGGCATGCTGCCGGGCTTGCAGCGATCGCCGCAGGCCGCATCGAGCGTGCAGCAGAGCGAGCAGATCGTACCGCCATGGAACGGGCAGTCGGCCATATCCTCGCGGTCGAAGCGGTGGCCGCACTGGCTGCAGCTACTCAGGCCAAGCGGTGCCGGTGCCGGATCGCGGGCGAGATAATAGCGCCCGCCGGTGGCAATCGCGATCGCCGGTGCCACCACCAGCGCGGTGCCGAGCGCGATGGCGGAGGAAAAGGCGACGCCCACCGCGCCAAACATGCCGAGATAGGCCGCGAGCGACAGGACCGTCGCGGAGGCCATCGCGCCGACACCCACGGGATTGATGTCGTAGAGATAGGCGCGGCGGAACTCGATGCCCTTCGGCGAGAGGCCGAGCGGCTTGTTGATCACCAGGTCGGCCGTGATCGCGCCAATCCAGGCGACGGCGACGTGGGAATAAAGGCCAAGCGTTCGCTCAAGCGCGCCGAAGACGCCAAACTCCATCAGCGTCAGCGCGATCAGGACGTTGAAGCAGAGCCAAACGACCCGACCGGGGTGCTGATGCGTCAGGCGTGAGAAGAAGTTCGACCAGGCGATGGAGCCGGCATAGGCGTTGGTGACGTTGATCTTCAGCTGGCTGATGATGACGAAGAAACCGGTCAGCGCCAGCGCGACCCCGGGCCATGGCAGGCCGCTCTCGAAGGCGAACAGGTACATATGCGTAGGCTCAGCCGCCATGGCGAGCGGCACGCCGGCCTCGAGCGCGAGCACGGCCAGGAGCGAGCCCGCCAGCATCTTGAGCGTGCCGAGCACCGCCCAACCAGGACCGGCGGCCACCATCGCGGCCCACCATTTCACGCGCTCTTTCCGGGTCTTGGGTTCGGGTAGGAAGCGCAGGAAATCGACCTGCTCGCCGATCTGCGCGGCCAGGGAGAAGATCACGCCCACCGCCGTCGCGAACAGCAGCATATCGAAGCTGCCATCGCCCAGACGGCCCTCATGCGCGAGCCACCCCGCCGTGTCGGCGCCGGCGATCATCAGCAACACGAAGGGCATCAGGTGCAGCAGGATCCAGATCGGCTGGGTGTATTTCTGAAAGGCGCCGATGCGGGTGAACCCGTGGCTGACCAACGGGATCACGATCAGCGCATTCAGCAGGTAGCCGACCGCCAGCGGCACGCCAAAACAAAGCTGAAGCGCGAAGGAAAGGATCGCCGCCTCAAGCGCGAAGAAGATGAAGGTGAAGGAGGCGTAGATCAGCGAGGTGATGGTCGAGCCGATATAGCCGAACCCCGCGCCGCGCGTCAGCAGGTCGATATCCACGCCGGACTTGGCGGCGTGATAGCTGATCGGCAGCCCTGTCAGAAACAGCACGGCGCCCGCGAACAGGATCGCCGCGACCGCGTTCTCGAAACCATAGGCCAGCGTCATCGCGCCGCCGATTGCTTCCAGCGCCAGAAACGAGATCGAGCCGATGGCGGTGTTGGCGACGCGCGACGGCGTCCATTTCCGTGCACGCCGAGCCGTGAAGCGCAGCGCGAAGTCTTCCATCGTCTCGTTGGCGACCCACTGGTTGTAGGTCCGCCGCACGCTCGGACAGGCGCCATGAGAGGCACCCGGAGGGGCGCCGTGAGACGCACCAGGAGGGGCATGCAGGCGGCCTGGTGGCGTCACGACGGGGGCGTGGTGATTCATCGTCCGTACACGGCCGGGGGGGATCAGCCCGCGACGTCCAACTCTGCTTCCCAGTCTGCGGGTCCAGCTTCCGGGATCCGAACCCTTAAGGATTGATTAAGATGGCTTCCCGAAACCTGACGGATGATCCTTCACAAAACCGCGCATGAACATACGCAGATTCGCGTATGTTTCGCACTGCACACTGGCGCCGATCCTCTCCTCCGGCGGGCAACCCCCATGAGCCGCTCAACCACAAAACGTGTTTGACGCGAGAGGAGAAGGCATGACTGACACACCGAAAGACGAGAAGTATCATGGCTTTGGCCAGGTAGGCCGGCGCGGGTTCCTGATGGGCGCCAGTGCGGCCGCCATGACGGCGGGCCTGTTCAAGCCCTCGGGCGCGAAGGCTTCGGATTTCCCCACTGCCGAGGTTAACACGACCGGTCTCGCGGTCACCGACGACACGGTGACGATCGGCATCCTGCACTCGATCACCGGCACCATGGCGATCTCCGAGACCGGCTCGGTGCAGGCCGAGAAGCTCGCGATCAAGCAGATCAACGACATGGGCGGCATCCTCGGCCGCAAGATTGAGTTCATCCAGGAAGACGGCGCGTCCGACTGGCCGACCTTCGCCGAGAAATCGCGCAAACTCCTCGTCAACGACAAGGTGGCCTCGGTTATGGGGTGCTGGACCTCGGCCAGCCGCAAGGCGGTGCTGCCGGTCTTCGAGCAGCATAACGGCTTCCTCTACTACCCGACCTTCTACGAGGGTCTCGAGCAGTCGCCGAACGTCATCTACACCGGCCAGGAAGCGACGCAGCAGATCATCGCCGGCCTTGACTGGGTCACGCGCGAGAAGGGTGCCAAGACCTTCTACCTGCTCGGCTCGGACTACATCTGGCCGCGCACCTCCAACAAGATCGCCCGCGCGCATATCGAGAAGTTCATGGAGGGCACCCGCGTCGTCGGCGAGGAGTACTACCCGCTCGGCCACACGCAGTTCAATTCGGTGATCAACAAGATCCGCCTGCGCAAGCCCGACGTGATCTACGCCATCGTCGTCGGCGGCTCGAACGTTGCCTTCTACAAGCAGCTGAAGGCGGCCGGCATCGACATGACCGAGGAGAGCCCGCTGCTTCTCACCATCTCGGTGACCGAGGACGAAATCCGCGGCATCGGCGGCGAGAACATCGAGGGCGCCTACGCCTGCATGAAGTACTTCCAGTCGCTGCCGAACGAGAACAACCAGGTCTTCGTCCAGGAATTCAAGAAGATGTGGGGCGAGGACATGGTGATCGGCGACGTGACCCAGGCCGCCTATCTGGGCCCGTGGCTCTACAAGGCCGCCGTCGAGAAAGCCGGCAGCTTCGACGTCGACAAGGTGCGCGAGGCGAGCCCCGGCATCGAACTCGATACCGCGCCGGAAGGCTATGTGAAGGTCCACGAGAACCATCACCTCTGGTCCAAGACCCGCGTCGGCCGCGCGCAGGCGGACGGCCAGTACGAGGTGGTGTTCGAGACCGCCGAGCTGGTCGAGCCGGACCCGTTCCCGGAAGGCTACCAGTGATCTGATCGCCTTGGTTCGGCGTCGGCGCTGACCGGTGCCGACCTTGGCGTCGGTCTTGGTGGCGGGGGGCCCCCTGTCAGACCTGTCCCGGTACGTGCCGGGGCCCCTCACTTTCCCTGTTCCCTGTCGGCCCATCGCCCTCACGCATCGTGATCGCGGCGGGTTGTGCCCTCCCAGGGCGGCGTCGTGCCGTCCCAACGACGGAGTCTTGGATGTTCGACGGCTACACGATGAGCGAGCTTGGCGCGATCGTCGCGATGCAGGGCTTCGCCGGCCTGATCCTGTTCTCGGTGTTCGTGCTCATGGCCCTCGGCCTTGCGATCATCTTCGGGCAGATGGGCGTCATTAACATGGCGCATGGCGAGTTCATGATCCTCGGCGCCTATGTCACCTATCTCTGCTCGAATATATTTGAGAGCTACTTGCCTGGCCTCTATGGCGGGTACTTCTTCGTCGCGATGATACTGGCGTTTTTCGCCGCCGGCGGCTTGGGCATGGCGGTTGAATGGGGGATGATACGCCACCTCTACAAACGCCCGCTCGACACGCTTCTCGCGACCTGGGGCCTCTCGCTCATTCTGCAGCAGCTCTACCGCTCGACCTTCGGCGCGCGTGAGGTCGGCGTCAGCGTGCCCGATTGGATGCTGGGCTCGATCTACCTGACCGACCTGATCGAGATCCCGATCAACGGCCTGTTCGTGATGATCCTTGCAATCACCATTTCGGTCGCGGTCTACGTCATGCTGTTCCGCTCGAACTGGGGCAAGCAGGTGCGCGCGGTGATGTCGAACCGCGCCATGGCCGGTGCCGTCGGCGTGAACACCGAGATGACAGACCGCCTGACCTTCGGGATCGGTTGCGGGGTCGCAGGTGTCGCGGGCTCGGCCTTCACCATGATCGGCTCCACCGGCCCGACAGCCGGGCAGCTCTACATCGTCGACACGTTCCTGGTCGTCGTCTTCGGCGGCGCGGCGAGCCTGCTTGGCACGATCGCCTCGGCCTTCACCATCAGCCAGACGCAGTCTGTCCTGGAGTTCTTCCTCTCCGGCTCGATGGCCAAGGTCGTCGTCCTGCTGACCGTCATCACGATCCTGATGCTGCGTCCGCAGGGCCTGTTCGATTTCAAGGTCCGCAAGTGAGGGGCAACCGGACATGACGCGCACGATCACTCGCAATCCGTACCTGACGCCGGCTGAGATGGTGGGCTACGCGGTCCTCGCGGTCATCATCTTCGCCGTGCTCCCCGGTGTGCTGGACGAGTTCCGGCTGAACCTGGTGGGCAAGTACCTGACCTACGCCTTCGTCGCGATCGGTCTGGTGCTCTGCTGGGGGGCCGGTGGCATCCTCAGCCTCGGCCAGGGCATCTTCTTCGGGCTTGGCGGCTACTGCATCGCCATGTTCCTGAAGCTGGAGGCCTCGACGCCCGAGGCGACCTCGATCCAGTCCACCCCGGGCATTCCCGACTTCATGGACTGGAACCAGCTGACCGGGCTGCCCTGGTGGTGGGAGCCGTTCAACTACTTCCCACTGGCGGTACTCGCGATCCTGCTGGTGCCCTCCGCCCTGGCCTTTATCGTGGGCGTCGCGATGTTCCGCCGTCGGGTGTCGGGTGTGTACTTCGCCATCATCACCCAGGCGCTGGTGTCGGTGCTGACGATCCTGATCATCGGTCAGCAGGGCTTTACCGGCGGGATCAACGGCATCACGGATCTGCGCACCCTGATGGGGTGGGACATCCGGACCGACGAAGCCAAGACCACGCTCTATTTCGTCAATGGCGTGCTGCTGTTTGTGTGCCTCTTCATCGCGCAGGGAGTGAAGCGGTCCAAGCTCGGCCGCGTCCTGATCGCAATGCGCGACCAGGAGGAGCGGGTCCGCTTCTCGGGCTACGACGTCGCCAACTTCAAGCTGTTCGTCTTCGTCCTCGGCGCGGCGATGGCGGCGGTCGGCGGGGCGATGTTCACCCTGCAGGTCGGCTTCATGAGCCCGACGCTGATCGGCATCGTGCCCTCGATCGAGATGGTCATCTTCTGCGCGGTCGGCGGGCGGCACTCGCTCCTCGGCGCGGTCTACGGCGCGCTCGTCGTGAACTGGGCCAAGACGGCCTTCTCCGAGGCGTTCCCGGAGCTGTGGCTGCTGGGCTTCGGCGCCCTGTTCATCGCCGTGGTGCTGGTGTTCCCGAACGGTCTAGCCGGCATCTACGACGACTGGATCAAGGCCCCGGTCATGAAGTTCCTGTCGCGGAAGCCTCAGCCTGCGGCTGCGGCGGCGGCCCCCGCGACCAGGACGCCGTCCGAGGCGCCCGGGTCCGCGGCCGCGATGCCCGGCACCCCTTACACCCCCCCGGCCGAGTGAGGAGCGCCCGATGAACGCGGCACCGATGCACCACACCAACTACCTCCTCGCGGTCGAGGGACTGACCGTCTCCTTCGACGGGTTCAAGGCGGTCGATGATCTGAGCTTCTACGTCGACAAGGACGAGATCTTCGTGATCATCGGCCCGAACGGCGCGGGCAAGACGACGGTCCTCGACCTCATCTGCGGGCGTACGCGCTCCACCGATGGCTCGATCCGCTACAAGGATCGCGAGCTGACCACGCTCCGCGAGGACCAGATCGTCCACGCGGGCGTCGGTCGGAAGTTCCAGAACCCCTCGATCTACGAGGATCTGACCGTCTTCGAGAACCTCGAGCTCAGCTATCCGCAGGGCTACTCGGTGTTCGGCGCGCTGGCGTTCAAGCGCTCGGCCGCCGTGGTCGCGCGGATCGAGGAAGTAGCCGACACCATCTTCCTGGCCGATCATCTGGGCGACAAGGCGGGGCTGCTCAGCCACGGGCAGAAGCAGTGGCTCGAGATCGGCATGCTGCTGATCCAGGACCCCGAGCTTTTGATGCTCGACGAGCCGGTGGCCGGCATGTCGGTGGCCGAGCGCAAGAAGACCGCCGAGCTTCTCAACCGCATCACCAAGGGCCGCTCGGTCCTCGTGATCGAGCACGACATGAAGTTCGTCGAGGACATCGCGCACAAGGTGTTGGTGCTCCACCAGGGCAAGATCCTGGCGCAGGGATCGATGGAGAAAGTCCAAGCCGATCCGAAGGTTATCGAAGTCTACCTGGGCCACTGAGGGAGCACCTGAGATGCTGCATGTACGCGACCTGCGCGTGGCCTATGGCCAGTCGGAAATCCTCCATGGGCTCAACCTCGACGTCGATAAGGGCGAGATCGTCGCGGTCATGGGCCGCAACGGCATGGGCAAGACGACGCTGATGAAATCGCTGATCGGCATCGTCCCGCCGCGCCAAGGGTCGATCCAGGTCGACAAGACCGAGATTGCGACGATGAAGTCCCACAAGCGCGTGTCCGAGGGTGTCGCCTATGTCCCCCAGGGCCGCGCGATCTTCTCGACCATGACGGTGCAGGAGAACATCGAGACGGGCCTCACCGTCACCGGCAAGAAAGCCGTGCCCGAGCAGCTCTACGAGATGTTTCCGGTCCTGAAGGAGATGCGCAAGCGCCGTGGCGGCAACCTGTCGGGCGGCCAGCAGCAACAGCTTGCCATCGCCCGCGCGCTGGCGGCCGAGCCCAAGATCCTGCTGCTCGACGAGCCGACCGAGGGGATCCAGCCGAGCATCATCCGCGAGATGGCGCGCACGCTCCGCAAGATCCGCGACGAGCACGGGCTGACCATCGTCGTGTCCGAGCAGGTGCTCTCCTTCGCGCTCGACGTCGCCGACCGCGTGGTCGTCATCGAAAATGGCAGCTTCGTCTTCGAGGGCCCGCGCGAGGGCCTCGATGAGGAGCGTGTCACCAAGTTCCTGTCCGTCTGACGGCGACGGGAAGCCGACGCCGGCGGCGCCTCGCGCAGCGCCGGCGAACAATAAACCTCAGAGAGGAGCAAGCTGATGCCAGATGGTATCGCGCGGACGCGTTCGCCGAACACGCTCATAACCGTGGATCTCGACGACAGTCCTCACAACAACCCGATGATCCACAACCGGTGGCATCCCGACATCCCGATCGTCGCCTGGGTCGACCCCGGCGAAGACTTCGTGGTCGAGGCTTATGACTGGACCGGCAGCCAGATCAGGAACAACGACGACGCCTCGGATGTCCGCGACGTCGAGCTGCCGCAGGTGCACTACCTGTCAGGCCCGATCGGCGTGCGCGGTGCCGAGCCCGGCGACCTGCTGGTGGTCGAACTCTTGGATGTGGGCCCGCTGCAGCGCAGCCTCTGGGGCTTCAACGGCATCTTCTCGCAGAACAATGGCGGCGGCTTCCTGACCGAGCAGTTCCCCGATGCGCAGAAGACGATCTGGGACTTCGACGGCATGTATACCTCGTCGCGCCACGTGCCTGGCGTGCGCTACGCCGGCCTCATCCACCCGGGGCTGATCGGCACCCTGCCGGACCGTAAGCACCTGGATATGTGGAACAAGCGCGAGAAGGAGCTGTTCGAGACCAACCCCGACCGCGTGCCGCCCCTGGCTGCGATGCCGAACCCGGAATCGGCCCATATGGGCAAGATGACCGGCGATGCCCGCACCGCTGCCGCCAACGAGGCCGCCCGCACCGTGCCGCCCCGCGAGCATGGCGGCAATTGCGACATCAAGGACCTCAGCCGCGGCTGCAAGATCTGGTTCCCCGTCTATGTCGACGGCGGCGGTCTCTCGATGGGCGATACCCATTTCAGCCAGGGCGATGGCGAGATCACCTTCTGCGGTGGCATCGAGATGGCCAGCTGGCTGCATGTGAAGGTCGACCTGATCAAGGGCGGCGTCGAGAAGTACGGCGTCAAGAACCCGCTGTTCAAACCCTCGCCGATCACGCCGAAATACGATGACTTCCTGATCTTCGAAGGCATCAGCGTCGATGAGGATGGCAAGCAGCATTACATGGACTTGAACGTCGCCTATCGTCAGGCCTGCCTCAACGCCATCGAGTACATGACCAAGTTCGGCTACTCGCGCGAGCAGGGGGTCGCGATCCTCGGTACGGCGCCGGTACAGGGCCATGTCTCGGGCGTGGTCGACATCCCGAACTCCTGCGCGACGCTGTGGCTACCGACCGACATCTTCGAGTTCGACATGATGCCGAGTGCTGAAGGGCCGTCGATCATGGTGGACCAGTCGGTCAAGGTGCCGGTCTCGCCGGACGTCTGATCATGCCAGTCTACGAGTACATCTGCGCGGAACACGGAACCTTCGAGGAAATGCGCCCCATGTCGGCGTTCGAAGAGCCCTGCGCCTGCCCGGTATGCGGTGCCATGTCGCCGCGGGCCACGGCCCTGCCGCGTCTCGCCGTCATGTCGAGCACCGCACGCAACGCCCATGCGACCAACGAGCGGTCGGCGCATGAGCCGAAGCGGAGCCGCGACATGGAAAAGCTGACGCCCGGCAAGAAACGCAGCCCAACGCTGCACCGCGTGGATGGCTCGAAGAGCAAGCCCGCGGACAGACCCTGGATGCTCTCTTACTGACAGCCAGGCGACCGGGGCCTGAGACGGCCGGCCGGCGGAAATCGTCGGCCGGCCTTTTTGTTTGCTCGGCGGTCGAGCGTCCCCGGGTTTTCGGTAATCGGGGTATCCTGAACCGCCGCCTCAAACGGTGCCGGGCTGCCTAAGGCCCGCGATCAGGGTGTCGAGCAGCGCGTCGATCTCGGCCTCCAGCACGGCCTCGGGGTGGCCGACGAAGGGGCTGTGCAGGCTCATCGCGACGACGCCGTGGACGGCGGCGAAATAGCTGCGGGCCCGTGCCTCCAGCGCCTCGGCTGGCTCGTCCAGCGGGATCTCAGCCAGCGCCCCTGCTACCAGCGTCAATAGCGCGTGGTGGCCGTTAACGTACCACGCCGGGATCCGCTCCAGATCCTCCATCGCGTAGATAAAGAGCGCCGACCACAAGTGGTTGCGCTGCCTTGCGAAACGCGCATAGGCCCGCGCCAGCGCCCGGAGCGACGCTGCCCCTTCGGTCGCGGCCGTCGCCCTTTCCAGGTCTTCACGCAGCATCGTGAGCGTGCGGGCATTGGCGTGCAGGATCAGGTCGTCGAGATCGGCAAAGGCCGTGTAGAGGCTGCCGAGCGCGCAGCCCGCCGCCGAGGTCACGTCGCGCGCGGTCAGGTGAGCATGACCCACCGCCTCGATCAGCCCGGTCGCGGCGGTGATCAACGCCTCGCGCAGCGCCTCGCGCTTCTCCTCTCGACGCCCCATGCCCTCTCCAATTCCGAACGATGTTCATTTTTCTTGATCCGCGCCTCGAATCTCCCTATCAAAATCATGAACAGCGTTCGAAATTACAAGCCTCGGGACGGCTGGATCCCGCGAAACCCGATGACGATCCGTGAAGGAGTTGCCCCATGACCATGCACCGCATCCTCGATGAGCAGACCGCATCAGCGCCGCTGGAGCGCTGGATCACCGCCTCGGACGGCACCGCGCTCCGCCTGCTGCATTGGCCCGCACGCCGGGCCGGGGTCGATGGGCCACACACGCGGGCCAAGGGCGCGGTCATCATGCTCCATCGTGGGCATGAGCATGCCGAGCGGCTGGGCCATCTGGCGGAGGAAGCGGGGCTTGATGCCTATGACCTCTATGCGCCCGACATGCGCGGGCATGGCGGGTCGGGCGGTGGCAAAGGCGGCGGCGAGACGGTCGCCCGCCTGGTCGCCGATCTCGAAGACATCGCCCGGGCCATCGAGGCGCGCGACGGGCACGCCCTCTCCGACATGGCGGTTGTGGCGCAAAGCATCGGCGGTGTGGTCGCAGCAGCCTGGGTGCACGACTACGCGCCACCGCTCCGGGCACTGGTTCTGGCGGCACCGGCCTTCGAGGTCAGGCTCGGCGCGCCCGGGATCGGTATGGCGATCAGGGCGGCGCAGCGGGTGCTGCCCCGCCTCCGGGTACCAAGCTATGTGACCCCCGCCATGCTGACGCAGGACGAGGCGCGGGCCGCGTCCTACACGCTCGACCCGCGGATCACGCGCGACATCCCGGCTACCCTGCTGATCGACCTGGCCGATACGGCGCGGCGCGTGGTGGCCGATGCCCAGGCCATCACCGTGCCCGTCAAGGTGCTGATGGCGCGTGAGGACAAGGTGATTGCCCTGCGCCCCGTCGAGGCTTTCGTCGCCCGGCTCGGCGGCGAGACGCGGGAGATGGCAAGCTTCAAGAAGCTCAGGCACGATATTCTGGGTGAGCGCGACCGCGCCCCGGTGCTGGCGGCGACGACCGGCTTTATCGACCGGATGTTCGACGCGCCCGCCGCCGCGCCGGACCTGACCCATGCCGATCTTTTCGGCTGGTCGCGTGACGAGGCCGACGCCCTGGCCCGCCCGACCGAAGGCGTGGCGGCGCAGCTCAATTGGACCGTGCAGCGCGGCGCCATCGCGCTTGGTACCCGGCTGTCGCGGGGCATGGCGATCGGGCGCGAGACCGGTTTCGATAGCGGCGCCGCGCTCGACTACGTCTACCGCAATCGGGCCGAGGGGTTGGGGCCGCTGGGCCGGGCCATCGACCGCGCCTATCTGGATGCCATCGGCTGGCAGGGCATCCGCCAGCGGCGGCTGAACCTGCAGGCCATGGTGGCCGAGGCGCTGGACAGGCTGGAGGCCGCCGGCGAGCCCGCGCGCGTCATGGACATCGCGGCCGGGCGCGGGGACTACCTGCTAAGCCTGCCCCAGCGTGACAGGACCCGCATTGCCGATCTGCACCTGCGCGACCTGATCGCCGCCAATGTCGCCGCCGGTCAGGCACGGATCGAGGCCGAGGGGCTGGCTCACAAGGCGCGGTTCGTCGAGGGCGACGCCTTCGACCCTGACGCGCTGGCCGTCGCCGATCCGCGCCCGACGCTCGCGGTGGTCTCGGGGCTCTACGAGCTGTTTCAGGAGAACGTGCCCGTCGCCGCCTCGCTGGAGGGGCTGGCCGCGGCGGTGCCGACCGGCGGCTACCTGATCTATACCGGACAGCCCTGGCACCCGCAGGTGGAGATGATCGCCCGCGTCCTGACCAGCCACCGCGGCGGACAACGCTGGGTGATGCGCCGGCGCGCGCAGGCCGAGATGGACCAACTCGTCGCCCGCGCGGGCTTTGTGAAGCGGGCGCAGCGGATCGATCGCTGGGGCATCTTCACCGTGTCGCTGGCCGAGCGGGTGGAGCAGGCGTGATGCGCAGGCTGGGACACCTCGCAACGCGCGGGATCGCTTGGGCGATGGGCAAGGCGATCATCCTGCTCGCCCATGTCGTCACGGCACCGCGCGCGGTCTGGCAGGGCGTGGCCCCGGTCGAGGAACGGGCGCGCATCTACTTTGCCAACCATACCAGCAATGCCGATTTCGTGCTGGTCTGGAGCGTCCTGCCGAACGCGATCCGCGCACGGACGCGGCCTGTCGCGGCGGCGGATTACTGGGGGCGCACGCCGCTCCGCCGGTTCCTGATCCGCCATGTCTTCCGCGGCGTGCTGGTCGAGCGCTGCGGCATGCGCGACCCGCAGATCGCCTGCAACGCCATGGCCGACGCGGTGCGCGAGGGTAGCTCGCTGATCGTATTCCCCGAAGGCACGCGGAACGACGGCACACGCCCGCTCGGCCCGCTGAAGCCGGGGCTATACCACCTCGGCCGGGCCTTGCCCGGCGTCGAGCTGGTGCCGGTCTGGATCGACAACCTGAACCGGGTCCTGCCCAAGGGATCGGTCGTGCCGGTCCCGCTGCTTTGCAGCGTCCATTTCGGCGCCCCGATCCGGCCGAGGGCGGGCGAGGGCAAAGAGGCCTTCCTGGTGCGCGCTGCCGAGGCGCTGGTGGCGCTTCGCCCAGCGGGTGACGGCGCGGGCGGGTGCGACTCTGACCTTCCCCCGACCGCCGAGGCTGACAACGACACGAACACTGACAGTAGGGCCATGACGGCCCTCAACGACAGGAGGATCGCAGCATGAACGCGGTTGACCAGACCCTGATGCTGCTCTTCGCCGGCTATGGCGGGTTGCTGATGCTGTTCACGCTGACGGGCCGCGTGCTCGCCGGTGCGGCCGCGGCCGGGCGGCTCGACCGGGCACTCGCCGAGAACTTCAACACCCGCACGCATGCCTGGTGGGTCATGGCCGCCCTCGGCTCCATCGCGCTGATGGCCGGACGGACGGGCGTGATCGTCGCCTTCGCGCTGATCTCGCTCGCGGCGATGCGCGAATTTCTGACGCTGACCCGCTTCCGCGCCGCCGATCACTGGGCGGTGGCGGCGGCGGTGTTCGTCGTGCTGCCGCTCCACTACGCGCTGATCTGGGTCGACTTCTACGCGGTCTATTCGATCATGATCCCGGTCTACGCCTTCCTCGGCCTGCCCATCCTGTCGGCGCTACGGGGCGAGGCGGACGGCTTCCTGACCCGCATCGCCGAGGTGCAATGGGCGCTGATGGTCTCGGTCTTCTGCCTCAGCCACGTGCCGGCGCTGATGTCACTGCAGATCCCGGGTTTCGAGGGGGCGAATATCCTGCTGATCGCCTTCCTGATCGTCGTCGTGCAGTTCTCGGACGTCATGCAATACGTCTGGGGCAAGATCGCCGGACGCCATCCCGTGGCGCCGGGGCTCTCGCCCTCCAAAACGGTCGAGGGCACCGTGGGTGGCATCCTGACCGCTGGGCTGATCGGCGGCGCGCTCTTCTGGCTAACACCGTGGAGCCCGCTGCAGGCCATGGCCATGGCGCTGCTGGCGGCGGTCATGGGCTTCCTCGGCGGCTTGGTCATGTCGGCGATCAAGCGCGACCGGGGCGTGAAGGACTGGGGTCACGTCATCCCCGGGCACGGCGGCGTGCTGGACCGGATGGACAGCGTGATCTTCGCGGCACCGGTCTTCTTCCACGTCACCCGCTATTTCTGGTCGCTGTCATGAGCGCGGCCGGAGAGCACGCGACCGGCGCGGCCATGGCCCGCCGACCGATCCCCAGCCGGTCGCGCGGCTGGGCCCGGCAGCTGATGCGCTGGCTGGATGGGCGGGGCGTGACGCCGAACCAGGTTTCGGCGGCGGGTTTGGGGTTTGGCGCCCTCGCGGGTGTCGCGCTTTGGCTGGCTCCCGGCCTGACCGGTGTCGAGGCAGCGGCACTGCTGATCACCGCGGCCACCTGCATCGGGTGGCGGCTGCTCGCCAACATGGCCGACGGCATGCTGGCGGTGGAGGCTGGGCGGGCCACGCCGGACGGGCCACTTTGGAACGAGTTGCCCGACAGGCTGGCCGATACCGCCGTGCTTGCCGGTCTCGGCGCCGGGATCGGAGAGCCGGTGCTGGGTCTCCTCGCGGCACTCACGGCGCTTTTCGGCGCGCAGGTCCGGACGCTGGGCGAAGCGCTTGGCCATCCCGGCGATTTTGGCGGCCCGCTGGCCAAGCCGCAGCGCATGGGGCTGGTCGCGGCCGGGGCCCTTGCGGCGGTCGCGCTCGGCGCGGTCTGGCCGCTGGAGGCTACGCTATGGCTCGTGCTCACCGGAACGGCCCTGACCGTTTGCCTCCGCCTCGCCCGGTTACAGCGCCGCTGCCTTGGGGCGGCCAGCGACGCGCGCTAAACCGCGCCTGCCCAAGGCTTGGGCAGCGCGCCCGGACCGCCGCA
This sequence comes from Pseudomonadota bacterium, assembly GCA_039027855.1. Taxonomy (GTDB): domain Bacteria; phylum Pseudomonadota; class Alphaproteobacteria; order Rhodobacterales; family Rhodobacteraceae; genus Thermohalobaculum. Next base: position 128,998 of record JBCCJI010000002.1, read on the forward strand.
TGCCGCGGCAAGGGTGGCGCGAAAAGGCGTTGACGGAGAGGCATGCCCTACGCTCTTGTTTGCGGCATGCAGACGGCCTTTCCGACAGACGGCGCCACCATCCCCCCCTCCGGCGCCGCCGGCAGGGCGTTGCCCGCGACGCTCAGGGCGGAACGCTAGGCGATGCCGGGCTGGGCGATCGGTTTCGTCACACGGGTGGAGGCGGTGAACTACCGGCTCGGCCGAATGACGATGTACCTGCTGTTCGTGATGATGGGCATTCTGCTCTGGTCCTCGGTCTCCAAGACCTTCTTCCTGCCCTCGCTCTGGACGCTGGAGACAGCGCAGTTCTCCCTCGTTGCCTACTACATGTTCGGCGGGCCTTATTCGTTGCAGCGCGGCGCCCATGTGCGGATGGATCTGCTGTACTCGACCTGGAACGAGCGGCAGAAGGCCTGGGTCGATGCCTTTACCGTCATCGCGCTGGTCACCTATCTCGGGCTGTTCCTTTATGGCGGCTACTCTTCGACCAGCTATTCGGTTCAGTACAATGAGCGGAGCCCCACCGCCTGGCGGCCCTATCTCTGGCCGATCAAACTGGCGATGTGCACCGCCGCCTTCCTGATGCTGCTGCAGGCGATCTGCTGCCTGATCCGGGATATCGCGGTCATTCGCGGCGCGCCCCTGCCACCAAGCCCCGCCATGGCGCGCGATGCCGCCAGCCGCACGACGGGCGGCGCCGCCTGATGTCGCACGAGCTGATCGCCATGACGATGTTCTCGTCGATGATGGTCATGCTGATGACCGGTCAGCGGGTCTTTGCGGTCATCGGCATGGTCGCGGTGATCTCGGCGCTCAGCCTCTATGGCACCGGCGGGGGCGAGTTCGCCTTTACCGCCGCCATGAAGGCGATGCGCTGGTACCCGCTGATGACGCTGCCGATGTTCATCTTCATGGGCTACGTCCTGTCCGAGGCCCGGCTGGCCGACGATCTCTACCGCATGTTCCATGTCTGGATGGGGCCGGTGCCGGGGGGGCTCGCGATCGGCACCATCGGGCTAATGGTGCTGATCTCGGCGATGAACGGGTTGTCGGTCGCAGGCATGGCCATCGGCGCGACCATCGCGCTGCCGGAGCTGCTGCGCCGTGGCTACGACAAGCGGATGGTGACCGGCGTGATCCAGGCGGGATCCTCGCTCGGCATTCTTGTGCCGCCCTCGGTGGTGCTGGTGCTCTACGCGATGATCGCACGTCAGCCGGTCGGCCAGCTCTGGCTCGCGGGCGTCCTGCCGGGCCTGATGATGGCGATGCTCTTCATCATCTACATCGCGCTCAGGTGCCGGTTGCAGCCCAACCTCGGCCCCGTCCTGCCCGTGGCCGAGCGCGAACGGGTCACCAAGGCCGAGAAGTACCGCCTGCTGTTCGCGGGTCTGCTGCCGCTCGGCATCTTCGCCTCGATGATGGTGCCCTTCGTGAACGGCTGGACGAGCCTCGTCGAAAGCTCGGCCATCGGTGCGCTCGCGGCGCTGGCGGCGGCGATCCTGAAGGGCCGGCTGACGCGCGAGGCCTGGGAGAACTCGGTGCGCCAGACGCTCGAGATCTCGTGCATGTTCATGTGGATCATCATCGCGGCGCTCTGCTTCGGCGCGGTGTTCGACGGTCTGGGGGCCGCGCGGGCGATCGAGGGCTTCTTCGTCGGCCAGCTCGAGCTCAACCCCTGGGTCATTCTGATCCTGATGCAGCTAAGCTTCCTGCTGCTCGGCACGTTCCTGGACGACACGGCGATGCTGGTGATCGTGGCGCCGCTCTACGTGCCCTTGGTTCGCGTGCTCGGCTTCGATCTCATCTGGTACGGCGTGCTCTACACCATCACCTGCCAGATCGCGTATATGACGCCGCCGTTTGGCTATAACCTGTTCCTGATGCGCGCGATGGCCCCGCCCGAGATCGGCATCCGCGACATCTATGCCTCGATCATCCCCTTCGTCGGCGTCATGGTCGTGGCGCTGGCCATCGTCATGGCGTTCCCCGGGCTCGCGCTCTGGCTGCCTGACGTCGTCTACGGCCGCTGAGGGATAGAGAAGCCCGCCCCCCCAACCTGAGACCAAGCCTGGGAGAACCACCATGACCTCGAGACGGAAATTCCTGACGACCGGCGCCGCTGCCGGGGCCGCGACGCTGGCCGCCCCCGCCGTTCATGCGCAGTCGACCATCCGCTGGCGGTTGCAGACCTATGCCGGCCCCGCGCTGGCCGAGCATGTGATCAAGCCCGCGGTCGACAGCTTCAACAAGATCGCGGGCGACCAGATGCAGATCGAGCTGTTCTTCGCCGATCAGCTGGTGCCGACGGGCGAGCTGTTCCGCGCCATGCAGAACGGCACGATCGACGCGGTGCAGTCGGATGACGACTCGATGGCCTCGCCGACCGCCGTGCGCGTCTTCGGCGGGTATTTCCCCTTCGCGCTCCGCTACTCGCTGGATGTGCCGGTGCTGTTCAACCAGTACGGGCTCGGCGCGATCTGGGAGAAGGAATACGCCGATGTGGGCGTGCAGTGGATCAGCGCGGGCTCGTGGGACCCGTGCCACTTCGCGACCAAGGACCCGATCAACTCGCTGGCCGATCTTCAGGGCAAGCGCGTCTTCACCTTCCCGACCGCCGGGCGCTTCATGTCGAAATTCGGCGTGGTGCCGGTGACGCTGCCTTGGGAGGATATCGAGGTCGCGGTGCAGACCGGTGAACTAGACGGCATCGCCTGGTCGGGCATCACCGAGGATTACACCGTCGGCTGGGCGGATGTGACGGACTACTTCCTGACCAACAACATCTCAGGCGCCTGGATCGGGCATTTCTTCGCCAACCAGGACCGCTGGAACGAGCTGCCCGAGAACCTGCAAGAGCTGCTCCGCGTCTGCTTCGATGCCAGCCACTACTATCGCCAGTGGTGGTACTGGGGCGGCGAGGCGGAGCTGCGCGTGCGTGGCGACAAGATGAGCCTCACCGCGATCCCCGACAGCGACTGGGCCCAGGTCGAGGCGGCGGCCAAGGAGTTCTGGGACGAGATCGCGTCGGAAGGCGACACGGCCGCCGAGGTGGTTAAGATCATCAAGGACTACAACGCCGTGATGGAGGCCGCCGGGCGCCCGTACCGGTACTCGTAACGACATGGCGTAAGGTGGGGTTATACCCCACCTTGCGCTCCGGTGGTGGGGTTAAACCCCACCCTACGGGCACCCTGCCCGACCCTCGTCCCTTCTTCCCCTTCTCCCTCCGCCGGAGTGCGCCCGATGCCCGGAAACCTGACCCTCGAAGCGCTGGAAGAAGCGGTGCAGACCGAGCAGATCGACACCGTCGTCATGGCGCAGATCGACATGCAGGGCCGGCTGATGGGCAAGCGCTTCCATGCCCGCCATTTCCTAGACAGCGCGGTCGAGGAGACCCATTCCTGCAACTACCTGCTCACCGTCGATTACGACATGGAGCCGGTGCCTGGCTTCAAATCGGCGAGTTGGGAGAAGGGCTATGGCGATTATGTCATGAAGCCCGATCTCTCGACCTTGCGCCGCGTCCCCTGGCTCGAGGGCACGGCGCTGGTGCTCTGCGATCTCTACGACCACCACGGCCATGCCGAGGTGCCGATCAGCCCCAGGGCGATCCTGCGCGCGCAGGTGGCGCGGCTGGCGGCCAAGGGGTTCTCCGCCAACATGGCGAGCGAGCTGGAGTTCTACCTGTTCCGCGAAAGCTATGAGGAAGCGCATGCCAAGGGCTATCGCGACCTGATCCTGATCAGCCCCTATAACGAGGACTACCACGTCTTCCAGACCACCAAGGAAGAGGGCGTGATGCGGGCCATCCGCAATGGCCTTTATGGCGCGGGGATCCCGGTCGAGAACTCGAAGGGCGAGGCCTGGGCCGGGCAGGAAGAGATCAATGTCCGCTACTCCGGCGCGCTGGACGCGGCCGACACCCACGTGATCACCAAGAACGCGGTGAAGGAGATTGCCTGGGCCGCCGGCCACGCCGCGACCTTCATGGCGAAATGGGACTACGCCGCCGCAGGCTCCTCCTGCCATGTCCACCAGTCACTGGCGACGGTCGATGGCCCGGTGTTCCTGGATGCCGGGGCCCAATACGGCATGTCGGCGGTGATGCGCGCCTACCTGGCGGGCTGTCTGGCCCATGCGAGCGAGATCACGCTGTTCCTCGCGCCTAACATCAACAGCTACAAGCGCTTTCAGGCCGGCACCTTCGCGCCGACCAAGGCCGTGTGGAGCCAGGACAATCGCACCGCGGGCTACCGCATCTGCGGCGCCGACACCCCGGGCGTCAGGGTCGAATGCCGGGTCGGCGGCTCGGACCTCAACCCCTATCTGGCCTTCGCGGCCCTGCTCGCCGCCGGTCAGGCGGGGATCGAGGGAGGCTATGCGCTTGAGCCCGAATTCCAGGGCGACGCCTATGGTGGCGCGGGGCGAGAGATCCCGAAGACGCTCCGCGATGCCGCCGATGCGGCCGATGGCTCGGCGATGCTGCGTGCAGCGCTGGGTGACGATGTCGTCGACCATTACGTGCACGCCGCGCGCTGGGAGCAGGCGGAGTACGACCGCCGCGTGACCGATTGGGAGATCGCGCGCGGGTTCGAGCGGGGCTGAGGCGATGACGATGATCACTTGCGTCTCCCCCATCGACGGCGCCGTTGTCGCCGAGCGACCCGCCATGGCTGAGCTCGATGCGCTGGCGATGATCGCTGAGGCGCGCGCCGCACAGCGCGATTGGGCCCGCCACCCGCTGGTCGAGCGGGTTGCCATCATCCGCGACGGGGTGGCGCGGCTGGCCGCACAGAACGATGCCGTGCCCGAGCTTGCCCGCATGATGGGCCGGCCGGTCCGCTATGGTGGCGAGTTCGGGGGCGTGGTCGAGCGCGCGAGCCATATGGCCGATATTGCCGAGGCGGCGCTGGCGCCCACGATCATCGAGGCGAGCGCCGCCTTCGAGCGGCGCATCCTGCGCGAGCCGCACGGTGTCTGCCTGGTGATCGCGCCCTGGAACTACCCCTATCTGACGGCGATCAACGCGGTCGCACCGGCCCTGATGGCGGGTAATGCCGTGGTGCTGAAACCCGCCACGCAGACGCTGATGAGCGCCGAGCGCATGGTCGCGGCCTTCCGTGCGGCCGGTGTGCCCGAGGCGCTGTTCGTGCCGCTTTTCGCCGATCACCAGACGACCGAGGCGCTGATCGCCGGGCGCGCGGTCGATTTCGTCTCCTTCACCGGCTCGGTCGCGGCGGGCCGGCGGATCGAGCGGGCGGCGGCCGGCACCTTCCTGCCGCTGGGGCTGGAGCTTGGCGGCAAGGACCCCGGCTATGTGCGCGCCGATGCCGATCTGGATGCGGCAGTCGAAGGGCTGATGGACGGTGCCCTGTTCAATGCCGGGCAGTGCTGCTGTGGGATCGAGCGGATTTATGTGGCAGCGCCGCTGTTCGACGCTTTCGTCGAGAAGGCCGTGGCCTTCGCCCGGGCGCTGAAGCTGGGTGACCCGCTCGACCCGGAGACGACGCTTGGCCCCATGGCGCATCCGCGCTTCGCGGCCGTCGTGCGTGATCAGATCGCCGAGGCGCTGGCGGCGGGCGCGACGGCGCGTCTGGACCCGGCCGAGTTCCCGGCCGATGACGGCAGCGCCTATCTCGCGCCTCAGGTCCTGACCGGCGTGTCCCACGACATGGCCGTGATGCGCGAGGAGAGCTTTGGCCCCGTCGTCGGCATCATGCCGGTCGCCGATGATGCCGAGGCGATCGCCCTGATGAACGACAGCCCCTACGGCCTGACCGCGGCGGTCTACACCCGCGACCCGCAGGCCGTTGCCGCCATCGGCGCCGAGATCGAGACCGGCACCGTGTTCATGAACCGCTGCGATTACCTCGACCCGGCGCTCTGCTGGACGGGCTGTAAGGACACGGGACGCGGCGCCGCGCTCTCGACGCTCGGCTACCAGGCGCTGACCCGGCCGAAATCCTATCACCTGAGGAAAGCATGAGCCTGACTGCCACCTGGTCCTATCCGACCACTATCCGTTTCGGCGCGGGCCGCATCGCCGAGCTTGGCCGCGCTTGCAAGACCGCAGGCATGACGCGCCCGCTGCTGGTCACCGACCGCGGGCTCGCGCCCCTGCCGGTCACCGCCACAGCGCTTGGCGTGATGGCCGAGGCGGGGCTTGGCGAGGCGCTGTTCGCCGAGGTCGACCCCAACCCGAGCGATCTGAACCTCGCCGCCGGGATCGAGGTCTACCGCGCGGGCGGACATGACGGGGTGATCGCCTTTGGCGGCGGCTCGGCGCTCGATCTCGGCAAGGCCATCGCCTTTCAGGCCGGCCAGAGCCGCCCGGTCTGGGATTTCGAGGATATCGGCGACTACTGGAAGCGCGCCGATGCCGCTGCCATCGCGCCGGTGGTGGCCGTGCCGACGACCGCGGGCACAGGCTCGGAGGTCGGGCGCGCCAGTGTCATCACCCAGTCCAAGAGCCATACCAAGAAAGTGGTCTTCCACCCGAAGATGCTGCCCGTGCAGGTGATCTGCGATCCCGAGCTCACCGTCTCGATGCCGCCCAAGGTGACGGCGGGCACCGGTATGGATGCGCTGGCGCATTGCATCGAAGCCTATTGCGCGCCTGCTTACCACCCGATGAGCGCCGGGATCGCGCTGGAGGGCATGCGCCTCGTCAAGGAATACCTGCCCCGCGCCCATGCCGACGGCACCGATATCGAGGCGCGCGCCCAGATGATGAGCGCGGCGGCCATGGGAGCGACCGCCTTCCAGAAGGGCCTCGGCGCGGTGCATGCGATCTCGCACCCGGTCGGCGCGCTCTACGATACGCATCATGGCACGACCAACGCGGTGGTGATGCCGGCGGTGCTCCGCTTCAACCGTCCGGCGATCGAGGAGAAGATGGGCTATGCTGCCGCCTATCTCGGCATCGGCGGGGGGCTGGATGGTGTGATCGACTGGGTTGGCGGTCTGAATGCCCGCTTTTCGATCCCCGAGCGTCTCGCCACGCTGGGCGTCGGCAACAACCGCGTGGCCGAGATGGCCGCCATGGCCGTCGTCGACCCGACAGCTGGCGGCAATCCGATTACCCTCACCGAAGAGGCCGCCCGCGCGCTTTATGATCAGGTGATCTGACACAACGAAACAGCGCTGTGCCGGTCACTGACCCGAAGCGCGCTCGGCGCCTGGTCGGCGGTGTTGGCTGTCAGGCAGCGGCGCGGGATGCTCGGCGTTGGACCTGCGACTGCTCGGCCCGCTCGACCAGTCTTTCGGCCGTGTCGCGGCTTTCCAGCCGGGCAGCGCCAACGACGCTCATCACCCTCAGTTCATCCGCCCGGCCGCCGCTGCGGTGCAGCCGGATCGCGGCAAAAGCGCGCTCGAGCCCGTCGACCAACGGTGCGATCCCATCCGGTCGACGCGCCCGGAGCAGAAGGGCAAAGCGATCACTCTCAAGCCGGATCGCCACATCGCCCTCGTCACCGAGGACCCGGCGCAGGAGCTCCGCCACCTGGGCAAGCACGCCATCGGCGACAGCGCGACCGCAGGCGCGCCGGATGTCCGACAGGGTGTCGATGTCGATCAGCATGAGGCAGCTGCAGAACTCCCCCTGACCGTAGGGGATCCCGTCACTCAACAGCCGTGCGGCTGCGTCGGGGAAGAAGCCCACATTCGGCAGTTGCGTCACGGCGTCGAGCAGAACCGACTGCCGCAGGTCGCGCAGCTCCTGCTGCATGGCGAGAAACTGCGCGCGCATGGTGCCCAGGTTCTCACCCAGCTTGGCCGTTGCCCGGTGGTGGCGCCGATGCTCGCCCCGCAGCCTCTCCAGCGCGCGGGCCTGCTCCATCGGGTCCTTGGATCTTGCCAGCGTTTCCTCGGCGCTCTTGATGGCAGCCGCCAGGGCCTCACCCCCATCGACACCGGTCTCGATCATGTCGATGACTTCGCCGAGCTCGGATTGCACGCGGTCGCCGATCCGCTCCACCCCTGCATTCAGCGCGTCGGGCGAGAGGTAGCTGGCATACAGCTCCTCGATCAGGGCCGCACCGATTTCCTGCCCATCGGCGATCGCCAGGTCGAGCCGCGCGCAGAGCCCCTCGTTCGTGCCGCTGGCATAGGTGAACCAGACCTCGTAGGCGCGAGGAAAAGGCGGTGTGCGATGGCGTTGCGCGAGATCGAGGGCGCGGCTCGCAATCACCCGCGCCTCGGCGAACGTCGATTTCTGGTGCTGCATGCCGCCGGCTCCGGCGCGGGATAACATCGCGGGCACCGGGTCCGCGCGCTGCCCGCCGTGCCAGGGCGCATGGTCACAAAGCCGGGTAAGCACGCGGTGAACAGGTGCGGTTTATCGCGCAAAAGGCATGCCGGCGCGCCTCCGATCACCGGCGCTGGAACAGGCTCTCGATCCGCGCGCGGTCCAGCGTCACGGCGGTGGGCCGGCCGTGATTGCACCATTGCGCCCCCGGCGTCGCCTCGATCTGGCGGAGAAGCGCATCCATCTCGGCCAGGCCGAGCCGCCGCCCGGCGCGCACCGAGCCGTGGCACGCGATGCGCGACAGCACGGCATCCAGACGGGCTTCGAGCGCCGTGGTCGTGCCGGCCTCTGCCAGTTCATCGGCGATATCTCGGATCAGTGCGGCCGGATCGGCGGTGCCGAGGATCGCCGGGACCTCGCGCAGGCAGGCCGTGCCGGGGCCGAAACCCTCCACCACGACACCAAGGGCCTTCAGCGCCTCGGCATGGTCCAGCAGGGTCTCCGCCTCGGGGCCCAGCGTAGCGATCTCGGGGATCAGCAGCGCCTGCCGGGCGATGCCCTGGGCGTCGCGTTCGGCCTTAAGGCGTTCAAGCACCAGACGCTCATGCGCGGCGTGTTGATCGACGATGACGAGACCGTCGGCGGTCTCGGCAAGGATGTAGGTGTCGTGGATCTGCGCGCGCGCGGTGCCCAGCGGGCGCGCGGCGGCGGTGGCTTCCCCGGTTGGCGCCGCCCGGGCACCCGGCTGAAGCCCCTGTTGCGTCTCGGCAGATACCGGGCCCGTTGCTGCCGGCTCAAAGGGCGCCTGCGCCTCACGCAGGGCCAGACGCGCGGCCTCGGAGGGGCGCGGCGGCGGTCGCCATTCGCCATGGGCCGCGGTCTTTCGGCGTGCGTCCGACAGATAGCGCGGACCGGCCGAAGACGGTGGCAGGGCATCCGGGTCGGCGGCCATCGCGGGACGAAACGCGCCAAGCGCTGCCGTGGAAAGTGCCTGCCCCTCCACCGGCGCCCCGGTGGCGAGCGCCCGGCGCAGGCTGCCGACGATCAGCGCGCGCACCCCGGCGGCATCGCGGAAGCGCACCTCGGCCTTGCCAGGGTGCACGTTGACGTCGACGCCCTCGGCCGGGCAGCCGACGCGGAGAGCAAAGACCGGATGGCGCCCCCGGGCCAGAAAGTCGCCATAGCCTGCGCGCACCGCGCCCAACAGCATCCGGTCGCGCACGGGCCGGCCGTTGACGCTGATATACTGGTGCATGGCGGAACCCCGGGCGAGCGCGGGCGGCCCCGCCAGCCCATCAAGCGCGAGAGGACCGCGCGCCTCCGTAAGCCATGTCGCGAACCGCGCATCATCGCCGATCACGGCCTCGGCCCGGTGGCGCAGGGCAGTCTGCGCCCCTTGCGCGGCACCTTGCGAGGATGCCAGCGGGGCCGGGAGCGCGGGCAAATCGAGCAGCTGCCGGGCGGGCGCCCCCTCGCCGGTCTCATGCAGTGTCAGCGAGACACCGGGCACGGCGAGGGCGAGGCGGCGGAGCGTATCGACGATCGCCTGCGTCTCGGCCCGAGCGGTCTTGAGGAACTTGAGCCTCGCAGGCGTCGCGCAGAACAGGTCGCGGATCTCCACCGTGGTTCCTGGCGCGCGGGCGCCGGGGCGCGGGGGCGAGACGCGGCCCGCCACGACCTCGATCGCCGCCGCCGCATCGCTGCCCGGTGGCCGGGTGAGGATCGACAGGCGCGCCACGGCGCCGATCGAGGGCAGCGCCTCGCCGCGAAACCCGAGGGTGGCGATGTTGACCAGATCGCCGCCGTCGATCTTCGATGTCGCATGGCGCTCGACGGCGAGCGGTAGTTCATCGGCGGGGATGCCGATACCGTCATCCTCGACCCGGATCAGCGCGCGACCGCCATCGGCGATGGTCACGGCAACGCGGCCCGCGCCGGCGTCGATGGCATTCTCCACCAGTTCCTTGACCGCCGAGGCCGGGCGTTCGATCACCTCGCCCGCAGCGATCCGGTTCTGTGCCGAGGGATCCAGCAAGCGGATGGCGCGGCGCCCTGGGGTAGCCAGGACCACCCGCGCCGCCCCAGTCTCCTCCAGGATATTGTGGCCCGCATCAGTCATGGCACTACAACTAGCACCATCGCGGTTGCCAGCCAAGTCTCAGATGACGGCCATCGCCTTTGGCATCACAACCCGGCCGGCTGTCCGACAACAGTAATCGACAGTGCATCGGGGCGCATCAGGCGGGCCGCGACACGGCGGATGTCCTCCAGCGTCACGGCCTCGATCAGACCATTGCGGATGTCGACATAGTCGAGCGGCAGGCCCACCGATTGTGCCCCCACAAGAAAGCGCGCGATCTTGGCATTGGTGTCGAAACGCAGCGGGAAGGCGCCGGTCAGGTAGCGCTTGGCCTTCTCCAACTCCGCCTCGGTCACCTCGCCCGCGGCCATCCGCGCCCATTCCGCCTGGATCACCTCCAAGCTCTCGGACATGCGCTCATTGGCGGTCGAGACGCTGGCCAGCATCAAGGGCGCACCGGTCAGATCGGCGAGATAGCTGTAGGTCCCGTAAGCGAGTCCCCGCTTCTCCCGCACCTCGGTCATCAGGCGCGAGGAGAAGCCGCCCCCGCCAAGGATGTGGTTCATCACAAAGGCCGGGATGTAATCGGGATCATCGCGCTGCAGGCCACTGTGGCCGAGGATCGCGACGGACTGCGGCACGGCGAGATCCACCACATCGATGCCGGCTGGCGGGTCCACGGCATCGGGCATCGCCGGCCCGGCATCCTCGGCCAGGCTTTCGGGCAGGTCGCCCAGGATCTGATCGACCAGACGCCCCGCTTCCTCGGCATCGAGGGCGCCAACCACCGCCACATGCGCCCGGTCGAGAGGCATCAGTCTCGCGTGCATCGCTTCCAGATCGGCAATGGTGATGGCGCTCACACTCTGCTCGGTGCCGGCGACCGGCACACCGTAGGGATGATCGGGGAACGAGCGGGCATACCAGGCATCACGGGCGACACTGTCCGGGTCGGTCGATGACTGGCGGATCGAGGACAGCCGGCCGCGCCGCTCACGCTCCAGCGCATCGGCATCGAAACGCGGGTCGGTCAGCGCCTCGGCGATCAGCGCGGCAGAAGGCTCGGCGTTCTCCAGCAGCATGCGCGCCGAGACGCCAAAGCTGTCGCGACCGACCGAAAAGCCAAAGCGCGCGGCCAGACGCTCGGCCTCGGCGGCAAAGGCGAGAGCGTCGCGCTCCCCTGCCCCTTCGTCCAACATCGAGCCAAGCATCCGGGCGACGCCGGGCTTGTCCAGGCTGTCGAGCAGGGCGCCGCCGTCGAAGCGGGCCTCGAAGGCGACCATGGGGATCGTCGGTTCCTCGACATGCCAGAAGGCGATGCCGCCGGGACTTGTCCGCTCGTTGATAGTGATCCCGGCCTCAGCCTCGGTCGTGGCGAGTGGCAGGGCGATGGCGAACGACAGGCTGAGCGTCACGGCGAGTGCCGGCAGGCGGGTCATCACGGTCATCCGGCGTTCTCCTGCTCGGTCGTATCGGTCGGTGTCTCGGGCGCAGGCCCGGCTGGCGCTGCGGGCGGGGGTGTGCGGGTGAGGTGACCGGTCACCGAGCGCTCGGGGATCAGCCAGGTCTGCACGGCCGCCTGCACCTCCTCGGCCGTGATCGACGCGAACAGATCCGGATAATTCGCCACATCCTCGACCGAGAGACCGACGGCAAGGGCAGCGCCATAGAGCCTGGCGAGCGTGGCCTGGCTGTCCTGGGCATAGATCAGGTCGGCGCGGGCATTGCGCCTGATGCGCGCCATCTCCTCCTCGCTCGGTCCTTCAGCGGCGAGACGGGCAAGCTCGGCATCAAGATCCGCCTCGATCTCGTCGAGGCTGATGCCGGGTTTCGGCGCCGCATAAAGCCCGAAGGTCGAGAGATCGCGTGCGGTGGGGACGTACCAGGCAGCCGCTCCGAGGGCGCGCCCCTGGCCAAAGACCAGCGCTTGATCGAGGCGGCTGTTACGCCCCTCCGACAGCGCGGCCGAGGCGAAGGAAAGTGCTGCCGAGGTCCGCGGATCGGTGCCATAGGACGGCACGGCATAGTAGCGCAGCACATATTCCTGACGCACGCGCGGATCGTCCATCTCGATCCGGCGGGCGGCCCGCTGCGGCGGCTCGGCCGGGCGCGGCTCGGGCGGGCGGCCCGCGGGTTCGAGCGGGCCGTAGTGCTCGCTGGCAAGGCGCTCGACCTCGTCGGCATCAACGCTGCCGGCGACGACGAGGATGGCATTGTCGGGCGCGTAGAACCGCTCGTAGAACGCCAGCGCGTCTTCCATACCCAGCGTCTCCATCTCGTGACGCCAGCCGATGATCGGCACGCCGTAGGGATGGTTTTGGTAGAGCGCGGTGCGCATCTGCTCACCGAACAGGGCGCCCGGATCATTGTCGGTCCGGCTCGAGCGCTCCTCCAGGATCACGTCGCGCTCGGTGCGGATGTGCTCCTCAGTCAGCCGGAGGTTGACCATGCGATCCGCCTCCATCGACATCACGAGGCCAAGACGATCGGCCGCGATGCGCTGGAAGTAGCCCGTGTAATCCCACGAGGTGAAGGCGTTATCCTGCCCGCCATTCTCAGCGATGATCTTCGAGAAGGCGCCATCGGGTATGGTGTCGGTGCCCTTGAACAGCAGGTGTTCCAGGAAATGCGCGATGCCCGATTTGCCCCAGGGCTCGTCCGCCGCGCCGACCGGGTACCAGACCATATGGGTGACGATGGGCGCGCGCCGGTCCTCGATCACGACGGCGCGCATGCCGTTATCCAGCGTGAAGACATAGACGGGCTGATCGATGCTCGCCTCGATCCGCTCCGCCGCCACAGCGGGCGCCAGTGGCGCGAGGAGGAGCGCCACGGTGGTCACGAGGGCGGCGGTCGCCAGTGCAACAGTCATCGGGGCGGCGGCAATCAGCTTGGCGGGCAACAGCGGCGCGCGGCCCGGCGATGTCCGGGGCAGCGGGATCGGGCGCATGGGTCTCTCCGTGGCGGCCGACGGTGCTGCCGGCCCGCTGGAACATAGGGCGCGCTCAGCCTGGTCACCACGGCGCTGGGGCGCGGCGTGACGCAGCAAGGCCCCGCTGCCCGATCACGATTGCGCTGGTTCCTCCGCGACCCCTAGGCCAGGCGGGCCGTGCCACAACCGCTGCGGTGGCCCGAAGAACGGTCCGACGACCGATCAGACAACTATTGCGTGGCCTCTGCTTCAGGCTGCGGCGCGACGGCGTCTGGATCACTCGGGGCGCGAACGCCCTCGCGCTGCAAGCGGCGGCTTTCGGCAACCGGATCGACCAGGTTCTCGGTATCCTCCGCGGGTTCCTCGCCGCTCAAGAGCTCCAGCACCGTCGGCGGCTGGAAGGGCGCATTCGCCTCAGCCTCGGCATCGGCCGCCGCATCCGCCTGCAGCGCCGCGCGCACGTCGAGATCCGGATCCCGCTCACGCGCGGCGGCGGCCAGCAGCGCGGCTTCGCCTTGGCTGGGATCGGCGGCGGCATTGCGCTGCTGCCCGGCATTGCCGAGCAACGCCTCCTCCGCCTTGGCCAGCGGATCGGGGTTCAGCGGCGAGGGCGCACCCGGCTGAGGCGTCGGCAGCGCCGCCGGCTGCCCACTCCGCACGCTCTCGGGCACCTCAAGCGGTGCGCGCGAGATCACCATGAACTCGTCAGGCGCGGGTGGCGTGGTAAAGGCGTCGAGCGGGTTGCCGATCTGGTCGCATCCGGCGAGGGCCAGGGTCGCGACGCCGACAAGGGCCAGGCGGCGAAGGGCGATGGGGCGGGTGTCGATACGGCTCATGCTGGCAGTCTCCGTCACATCAGGGGCCGTCATGGCAGGCGCGGCCGGCTGTCAGGCGCGCCAGGCAAGGAACATTGCCCCCGCAAAGATCGCCACATCGGCCACGTTAAACGCATAAGGGTTGTCGATACCGCAACAGGACATGTTGAGAAAGTCCGCGACGGCACCGTATTGCACGCGGTCCCAGGCGTTTCCCAGCGCGCCACCGGCGACGATACCGGCCGCCAGCACCATTGAACGCTCTCCCCGCCGCGTGACCCAGCGCGTGATCGCCGCCGAGACAATGACCGCAAGCGCCACGAGACCCCAGCGCAGCGCCGGCTCGTCGCCCGCGAACAGACCGAAATTGATGCCCCGGTTCCAGGCCATCACAAAGGTGAGATAGGGCGGCATCACCTCGATCACGAGGCGGTTGCCGAGGTCCATGACATCGACCACCCACCATTTGGTCGCGCGATCCACGATCAGGATGATCGCGCCCGTCCGGAGCACGAGCGACAGCGCCGCGCCGGGCGTCATTGGCGCCTGGGGTGTCACCGCCGCCGTCTCGCCGGTCTTGGCCGCCGGCTTCTGGCCCGGTTTGGAGCTCGGGACCTCCCCGGCCATGGCTCAGCTCGCTACCGGCACGGGCACGCCAAGCGCGTCGAGCGCCTCGGCACAGCGACCGCAGGTCTCGGGATAGGCCGTCGTGCCGACATCGGGCAGGATGCGCCAGCAGCGGGCGCATTTGCGGCCCTTGGCATGCGCGAAGGTGACGCCGAGGCCCGCGGCGATGCTGTCCTCCAGCGTGAAAGCGCCTTCGGGCGGGGTCTCCGCCCGCACCTCGATGTCGCTGGTGATGCAAAGCTCGGCCATGTCGAGACCGATCAGCGCTTCGGCCGTGTCGCCCTGGCCGACATGAAGGATGGGCGCCGCCTCCAGCGAGGCGCCGATGATCTTGTCGGCGCGGGCACGCTCCAGCGCCCCGGTCACCACGCGGCGCGCGCGGCGGACCAGCCGCCACTTCGCCGCCAGCGCATCGTCGCGCCACTCGGCCGGCGTCTCGACGAAATCGACGAGATGGACCGACACGGGGTCGCCCGCCGCCGTCGTCTCGCCGTGGCGCGAGAGCCAGACCTCCTCCATCGTGAAGACCAGGATCGGCGCGAGCCAGGTCGTGAGCCGAGCGAACAGCGCATCCATCACCGTCAGGCAGGCCCGCCTGCGCATGCTGTCGGGCGCATCGCAGTACAGCGCGTCCTTCCGCACATCGAAGTAGAAGGCCGAGAGATCGCCGGTGACGAAGTTGAACAGCGTCGAGAACACCGCCTGGTAGTCGAAGGCGCGGTATCCTTTTCGCACCTCGCCATCCAGCTCGGCCAGGCGATGCAGCACCCAGCGCTCCAGCTCGGGCATCTCGGCGGGCTCGACCGCCGTCGCCGGGTCCCAGCCCTCCAGCGCGCCCAGCATATAGCGGAACCCGTTGCGCAGCCGGCGATAGCTGTCGGCCGTGCCCTTCAGGATCTCGGGCCCGATGCGCTGATCGGCGGTGAAATCGGTCTGCGCCACCCAGAGCCGCAGGATATCGGCGCCATATTGGCGGATGACCTCCTCGGGGGCGGTGATGTTGCCCAGAGACTTGGACATCTTGTTGCCCTTCTCGTCGAGCGTGAAGCCATGCGTCACGACCGATTTGTAGGGCGCCCGCCCGCGCGTCCCGCAGGCCTGGAGCAGCGAGGAATGGAACCAGCCGCGATGCTGGTCGGTCCCCTCCAGGTAGACATCCGCCGGCCACACCCCGTCGTCGCGGTCGCGCATGACAAAGGCATGGGTCGAGCCTGAATCGAACCAGACATCGAGGATGTCGTCCACCTTCTCCCAGGTCTTGGCATCGGCCACGCCGTCGAGGAACCGCTCGCGCGCGCCCTCGGCATACCAGGCATCGGCGCCCTCGGCCCGGAATGCCTCGACAATGCGCGCGTTGACGCTCTCGTCGCGGAGCAGCTCGACATTGCCCTCCGCGTCGCGGCGCATGAAACAGGCCAGCGGCACGCCCCAGGCGCGCTGGCGGCTCAGCACCCAGTCGGGCCGTGCCTCGACCATCGAATAGAGCCGGTTGCGCCCGGCGCGGGGCGTCCACTCGACCAGCTTGTCGATCGAGGCCAGCGCCCGCTCGCGGATCGTCGCCCCATGCTCGCCCATGCCGTCGTCAAGCTTGTGGTCGATGGAGGCCAGCCATTGCGGGCGATTGAGCCGGATCACCGGCGCCTTGGAGCGCCAGGAATGCGCGTCCGAGATCGTCTGGCGCCGCGTGGCGGCCAGTTTGCCGACGTCCTTCAGCGCGGCGATCACCGCCTTGTTTGCGTCGCCCTCCTTGCCCTTGCGGTTCAGGATGTACTTGCCGCCGAACAGCGGCACGGTCTCCACGAAGCCGCCATCGGGCCCCACATTGTGCGTGATCCGGTCCAGCATCCCGTGGCTTCGGAACAGGTCGTAGTCGTCCTCACCGTGGGAGGGCGCGCAGTGGACAAAGCCCGAACCGGTATCGTCGGTGACAAAATCGCCCTCGAGCAGCGGCACGTCGTAGTCCCAGAAGCCTTCGCCGCCCTCGATCCCGCGCAGGGGATGGGCGCAGACGAGCCCCGAGAGGTCGTTCGCCGTCACATCACGCAAGCGCTTATACTGCGCGGGCTCCAACCTGGCGCGCTGGAAGATGCCCTCGGCCAAGGCGTCGGCCATCACCAGCCGCTCGCCCTCTCCGATCCAGTTGCCCTCGGGCGCGTCGGTGACATCGTAGAGCCCATAGGCGATGTCGGCGCCAAAGCTGATCGCGCGGTTGGACGGGATCGTCCAGGGCGTGGTCGTCCAGATCACCACCGCGGCGCCATCCAGATCGCCGAGTGCGCCGAGATGGCCGGTCGCATCCTCGGCCGCGACGCGCGGCGCCTCGGTCCGGCCAAGCACCGGGAACTTCACCCAGATCGTGTCGACCTCGCGGTCGTGGTACTCGACCTCGGCCTCGGCCAACGCCGTCTGCTCCATCGGCGACCACATCACCGGTTTCGAGCCCTGATAGAGGCTGCCGTTCATCACGAACCGGTGGAACTCGGCCGCAATCGTCGCCTCGGCCTCATAGCTCATGGTCAGATACGGGGCTTCCCAGTTGCCCGTCACGCCGAGGCGCTTGAACTCCGCGGTCTGGACCTTGACCCATTCGGCGGCGAAATCGCGGCATTCGCCGCGCAGCTCGTTCACCGGCACGTCGTCCTTAGACTTGCCCTTGGCGCGGTATTTCTCCTCGATTTTCCACTCGATCGGCAGGCCGTGGCAGTCCCAGCCGGGCACGTAGCGGCTGTCATAGCCCAGCATCTGGTGCGAGCGGACAACGAAGTCCTTCAGGATCTTGTTCAGCGCGTGGCCGATATGCAGGTGCCCGTTCGCATAGGGCGGGCCGTCATGCAGGGCAAAGGGCGGCCGGGTGCCAGGCGTTGCGGCGGCGCTCGCGCGGAGGCGGTGGTAGACATCGATCTCTGCCCAGCGCGCCAGCCAGCCGGGCTCGCGCTTCGGCAGGCCCGCCCGCATCGGGAAATCGGGGCTCGGCAGGAAAAGCGTGTCGCGATAGTCGGGACCGGTCTTTTCGGCCGGGGGATTGGCTGCCTGAGTATCGGCGCTCATCGGTATGCTCCGGAAGTCTCCGCCATCGATCCGGCGGGCATGTCATGGCTGTCTTGGTCCGCGAGAGAGATCGCGGTGGGTCTGTCGGGCACGGCCCTGGTCCCGGCGCCGCTCAGCGGGCCGGGCCGGTAATTCGCGTCTGCCCTGCCCATATCGAGCCAGCGGCCGCGAGGTGCATCGCCCACATCCAGCACATGAGCCGCGTCATAGCGGGGAGCGGGGCGCGGGTAAAGCGGGCCGAACGCCGCTCAAGCCGGCTCACGTCGGCGTCAGCGCCAGGCGACAGCCTGACGCCGAGCCCCATATCACCGCCTCACATGATTGCAGACTGTCATCGATGAGGCCTAGCGATGTCCGACCGTGCGACCGCCACCCTGCCCGCAACCGCCCTGGATCGGCGAAGCTTTCTTGCCCTTGGCGCGGGGATGATGGTGGCGGGCGCCGCGACCGGCGCACCGCGCGCGGCAAGCGCTGGCCCCGCCTCAAAGTTGATCGACGACCGCTGGACGCGCTTTGGCGATGCCGGCGATCCGGACCAATCGGGCTGGGGCAGCTTTCTCGGCCGCTACCTCAAGCGCGGGCCGAGCGGTGTGATGCTCGTGGACTACAGCGGCGCGACCGCCAGCCGCGATGCGCTGAAGGGATACATCGACGCCCTGCAGGCGGTGCAGCCCACCACTCTGAGCCGCGATGCGGCGATGGCCTACTGGTTCAACATGTACAACGCCGTGACGATCGACCTCGTCCTGGACGCCTGGCCGGTGGACAGCATCAAGAAGGTGCGCGGCGGCCTCTTCAATACCGGTCCCTGGGGTGACGATGTCGTGCGGGTCGAGGGGCAGGATCTCAGCCTCGACGATATCGAGCACGGAATCATGCGCCCGGTCTGGAACGACCCGCGGATCCACTACGGGGTGAACTGCGCCTCGATCGGCTGCCCAGATCTGGCCACGAAACCGTTCACTTCAGCCGATCTCGATACGATGCTGGACGCTGGCGCCCGCGCCTACACGGCGCACCCCCGCGGCGCGCGCCTTGAGGGGGGCGATGTGATCGTTTCGACCATTTACGACTGGTTTAACGAGGACTTCGGCGGCACCGAAGCCTCGATCCTAGCCCATATCGCCCAGTATGCGCCTGCCGACAAAGCCAACGAACTGAAGAAGAAAGGCGGTATCGATGACTACGAGTATGACTGGTCGATCAACGCCGTGAAATCAACGGCGTGATCTCTTTCAGCAGCAACCTCAGGCTTGCTCGAAAACGAACTGCGCCTTCGGGAAATAGTCTTTGAGAATGCGATAGACATCGGCTGCATCGTCAGACGAATTGAAGCTGTACGCCAGGATGCACTGCCCGCCATCCCGAACGGAAAGTTTCATCGCACGCTCCTCGCGGCGAGACTTAAGAGAACTCATGACACGCTCACTTTAAAACCACCCAGTGAGAATGTGAGTAAATTGTGAATCCGATTCTCACAATGACGTTGCAAAATGGTACGACTTTGCGGCAGTGCCATCGCCAAAATGGACGGTGCCAAGGTACCGCCCTGAAACCTTTGCAGTTTTCCGGCTAACGTACCCCTCGCGCATGGCGTGCATGAGCTCGTTCCCCGGTTGTCACTGATACTTTATGGCAACGCGATCCCGGTCCCGGAATACCGACCAAGTGGGTGCTCGAATGCGCCGTGTGACCTTGTCATGGGAGGTGGGATCGGGTAGTGCCGCGCTCGCCGACGGGGTGGCTTTGTCACTCCGACGGTTGGCTATTCGGGGAGCGCCGGCGAAAAGGGCTGCCGTGGGCTCCTACAACACGCCTAATGGAGAGTGAAATGCCCAAGATGAAGACCAAATCGGGCGCCAAGAAGCGGTTCAAGGTCACCGCCTCCGGTCGCGTGAAGGTCGCCCAGGCCGGCAAACGGCACGGGATGATCAAGCGCACGCCCAAGTTCATCCGCAACGCGCGCGGCACCACGGTTCTCTCGCCCCAGGACGAGAAGATCGTGAAGCAGTTCCTGCCCTACGCCTGAGGAGGACGAGAGATGCCCCGCGTAAAAGTTGGACCCGTCCGCGCCCGCCGCCACAAGAAGGTGCTCGAAGCGACCAAGGGCCATTACGGCGCCCGCTCGCGCAGCTTCCGCACCGCCAAGCAGTCTGCCGACCGGGCGCTGCAGTACCAGACCCGCGACCGCAAGGTGAAGAAGCGCACTTTCCGCGCGCTCTGGATCCAGCGGATCAATGCGGCCGTCCGGGCCGAGGACGCGACACTCAGCTATAGCCGCTTCATCCATGGCCTGGACGAGGCCGGGATCGAGGTGGATCGCAAGGTGCTGGCCGATCTGGCCGTGCGCGAGCCCGAGGCTTTCGGGGCGATCGTCGCGCAGGCCAAGGCCGCACTCGACGCCCAGCCGGTCTGAGGAGGGGAACACCGATGAAGATCAAGAACTCACTGCGTTCGCTGAAGAACCGGCACCGCGATTGCCGCGTCGTCCGCCGCAAGGGCCGTGTCTACGTGATCAACAAAACCCAGAAAAAGTTCAAGGCCCGCCAGGGCTGAGAGCCGACCTAACGGCGACCCGAGGGACGCCCCCATAGGACACCATTGAGAAAGCCCCGGCAGCGCCGCTGCCGGGGCTTTTTATCAGGCTCAGGGCAAATGTCGCATCAGGCTGCAAACGGGCGGCGGCGCATCAGCCCCAACAGAGCAATCCCACCGATCAGAAGCGGTGCCGCGCCGGGCAGCGGTACCGGCGCCGGTGAGAAGGTCACCCCGGCAAAACCGTTCGCGTTGCCCGCGATGAGGTTGCTCGGTGAAAACGTCCTCAGAACGCTCTCACCGGCGTTACAATCGTTGCCGGCAGAGATCCCGATGGCGTCCAGACAGAACTCGCCACCGACACCCGAAATGATGAAGCTCGCATCAGTGATCTGGCCGGCAGTCACGATGAACTCGTTTACCTGCGCCGTGGATAGGAGCGTCAAAGCGTCGAACCCAGGCGTGAAAAACGGCAAGAACGCATCCGGAAAGCTGTCGATGAAGACCGCATCAGCGACGCTGTCGCCTTCACTGACGCCGACGATGCGCCCGGCGATCGTGCCGAGGGTGTTGCCATCGGGAAACGCGGGATCCGCCTCGAACTGAAAGGTGAATGTCGCCGCATCAGCCGGCGCAGCTTGACCGATCGCCAGCGCGCAGAACGCTCCGAGAATCGTCCGCTTCAGGCTCATCACATCCCCCACCGCTCCACTTCAGCACAAGATGCGAACCCGATGGGTGATCGAAAATCAATCAAGAATTAGCCTTTGAGACCGCATCCATGGTTGGCGGGCGTCGCCAGCGTGTGGCGGCGCTCGGTGATCCTGCGCACCTGCTCGGAGATCCCCGCCCCCAGGGCAGCAGCAACAGGCCACCGATGATCACGGCGCCGAGCAAGATCGTCTCGCCGATGATCGGGGCGAAGGCCGGGCCGCCCAGGAACACGCCGATGGCCCAGTCCTCCAGATCGACGACCTGCGCGAGGATCGGATAGGCGATCGTCGCTACAGCCGACAGCACGGTTACGCTCGGAATGCTTGTTCTTCGGCAAAACCGACGCCAGGGCCATCGCCGCCGGGGCGCTGCGGATCGCGACCGAACCGCCGGTGAGCAGCGCCAGCCGTCAGCCGCCACCGAGCAGCCGCGCGCCTAGAAGTGCAACATCGAGCCGGAGTACCATCTTGGCGGTGAAATCGATGCCCGCCACACAGGCCCTTTCCTTACCCAGGGGATGCAGCGCCATGCCGAGGGGCAGCGCCATCAGCATCGCCGACGCGCCATAATGCCCGGAGATGACGTGCGCAGCTAACGCCACCAAGGCCGAGGTCATGTTGCCCGGGATTGGGGAGCATGGAGATGCGCACGCAAGCCGGCCAGTCGGGGCTCTTGCCTTCTCGCCGGAGATCTCGCGCCGCAGCGCGAAAGTCGCAAGGGGGGACTTGTTCGGCTGCCTCAAGCGTCGCGGACTGTTTCACACCGCGGAACGAGGCCGGATGACTTGCCCCCTCGGCAGGCGAAGGGGGCGTCGGTTCAGAGCGGGACGGGTAGGCAGGAGGCTTGCAGGGCGCCCGCGAGAGTGCCGAGCGAGTTACGCCCAGCCGCCTACCGATTTAACCTCAAGAAAGTCCTCCAGACCCCAGGTGCCGCCCTCGCGCCCGTTGCCCGACTGGCGGTAGCCGCCGAATGGAGCGCCGGGGCCGCGCGATTTGCCGTTGATCTCGACCATGCCCGAACGGAAGGCGCGGGCCGCGCGGCGGGCTTTCTCCAGGTCCTGCGTCTGCACGTAGTTGGTGAGCCCGTAGGCCGTGTCGTTGGCCAGTTCCAGCGCCTCGTCCTCCGCGTCAAAAGCCGAGATCGAGAGCACCGGGCCGAAGATCTCCTCGCGCCAGATGGTCATGTCGGGCGTCACATCGGCAAAGACCGTCGGGCGCACGTAGTAGCCGCGGTTCAGCCCGTCGGGCCGACCGGTGCCGCCGGCGACGAGGCGCGCGCCCTCGTCGATGCCGGTCTGGATGAGACCCTGGATCTTCTCCCACTGCGCTTCGGACACGACGGGGCCGATCTGGCGCCCCTCCTTCCCGGCGGCCGCAACCTCGGTTTCTTCGGCGACGCGCGCGGCGGTGGCGACCGCCTCGTCATATGCCGAACGCTCGACCAGCATGCGCGTCGGCGCGTTGCAGGACTGACCGGAATTGTTGAAACAGTGGCGCGCACCGCGGATGACCGCCTTGTCGTCGGCATCGGCGTAGATCACATTGGCGCCCTTCCCGCCAAGCTCCAGCGTCACGCGCTTGATGGTCTCGGCCGCCGCCTTGGTGATCGCGCGGCCCGCGCGGGTCGATCCGGTAAAGCTCACCATGTCGACATCCGGGTGCACCGACAGCTGGCTGCCGACGCCAGACCCGTCGCCGTTCACCAGGTTGAAGACGCCCGCCGGCAGGCCCGCCTCGTGCACCATCTCGGCGAAGAGATAGGATGACAGCGGCGCGATCTCGGACGGTTTCAGCACGACCGTGCAGCCCGCCGCGAGCGCCGGTGCAACCTTCAGCACCACCTGGTTCATCGGCCAGTTCCAGGGCGTGATCAGCGCGCAGACGCCGATAGGCTCCTTCAGGATCATCGCGCCCGGGGCGTGTTCGCCCAGCGGATACTCGAAGGTAAAGTCACGCAGCGTCTTGATCGCCGTCTGCAGGTGGCCAAGGCCTGCCGCCGCCTGGGCCGCTCGGGCAAGCGCGATGGGCGCGCCCATCTCCTCGCTGATCGCCGCGGCCATCTCCTCGATCCGGGCCTGATAGGCGGCAAGCAGCCGGTCCAGTGCCGCGGCGCGCGCCTCACGCGGTGTCTGCGACCAGGCCGGGAAGGCGGCTTTGGCGGCCGCGACAGCCGCATCGGTATCGGCCTGCCCACCGAGGCTGATGGTGGCGAAAGCCTCCTCATTCGAGGGGTTCAGCACCGGAAAATCGCGGCCCTCGCGCGGGTCGGTCCAGGCGCCGTCGATGTAGAACTTGCGTGCGTCGCGCATGCCGGTCTCCGTGGATTGTGGTGGGCTCGGCCGTCATTTCACCGTGCCTCAGCCGGGGCTCATTCGGGGCTCATTCGGGGCTCATCCGCCGCCCGCCTGCTGGCGAGACAACGTTTCCTCCCGGCGCAGTTGGGGGCTCGGGGGCCCGCTTGTCCAGAGATGCGTCGCAGCAGATAGCCGATTTGCATGCAAGCGCGGGGGTGAGCCCTGATAGCCGTCACGGCCCGCGCCCGCGCGATGGCTTGAACGCCGTCGATGGCCACGATAGGCGGCCGGCCATGGAGCGGGTAGACGTCATCATCCTGGGAGCGGGCGCGGCCGGCATGTTCGCCGCGATCGAGGCCGGGCGGCGCGGCCGTCGCGTGGTGCTGATCGACCACGCCAAGAAACCGGGCGAGAAGATCAGGATCTCCGGCGGTGGCCGGTGCAACTTCACCAATCTGCACATCGCGCCGGAAAAGTTCCTGTCGGACAACCCGCATTTCGCCCGTTCGGCGCTGGCGCGCTACTCGCAGCACGATTTCACCGCTCGCGTCGATGACGCCGGGATCGGTTGGCACGAGAAGACACTGGGCCAGCTGTTCTGCGACGGGCGCAGCCAGGCTATCATCGACATGTTGCTGGGTGACATGGCCGCGGCGGGGGTAGATCTGCGCCTCTCCACCACGGTCGGGGCAATACGCCATGACGACGGTTTCGTCGTCGAGACCCTGCGCGACGGCGTAGGGGCACCGCTGAGGAGCGAGACGCTGGTGATCGCGACGGGCGGCAAGTCGGTGCCCAAGATCGGCGCCACGGGTTTTGGCTACCGGGTGGCGGAGCAGTTCGACCTGCCGCTGATCGAGACCCGTCCAGCGCTCGTCCCGCTCACCTTTACCGACAGCGCGCGCGAGGAGATGGCCGCGCTCTCGGGGTTGTCTGTCGATGCGCGGGTTGCCTGTGGGCGAGCGGTCTTCGACGAGGGTCTGTTGTTCACCCATCGCGGTCTGTCGGGCCCGTCGATCCTGCAGATCTCGTCCTACTGGCGCGAGGGCGGCGCGATCACCGTCGATCTTGCGGCGGGCGAGGACGCAGCCGGCGCGCTGCGTGCTCGACGCCAAAGCGCCGGGCGTATCTCAGTGAAGAAGGCGCTGAGCGAGGTCGTTCCCGAGAGGCTTGCCCAGCAGATCAGCGCGCGGGCTGGCGTATCGGGGCGGCTTGGCGACCAATCGGATGCCCGGATCGGGCGCCTTGCCGATGCCGTCCATCACTGGGAGATCACACCCGCCGGGTCCGAGGGTTACCGGACAGCGGAAGTGACGCTTGGCGGTGTCGACACCCGATCCCTCGATGCGAAAACCATGATGGCGCGGCGCGTTCCGGGTCTCTTCTTCATCGGCGAAGTGGTGGACGTGACCGGCTGGCTGGGCGGCTACAACTTCCAATGGGCATGGTCGTCGGGCTGGGCCGCCGGGCAGGTCTGCTGATGGCGCCTGCGCGGCGATCGGCGGGTCGTGATCGGCGGGTCGGTATCGCTGGCCCGCCCCTCTGTCCGGCCGTCTCAGTTCTTTTTGTAAACGTCGTAGCCGATGATCTTGGCCGGCTGATCGCCGGTGTTCTCCCACCAGTGCACCAGACCGTGGGGTTCCAGGCTCACATCCCCGGGGCCAAGGATATGGGGCTCGGCCTGGTCCGAGCGATGCTCGGTCACCTCACCCTCGACTACGACGGCGATGGCGGGCCGGCCGGCATGGCTGTGCTGCGGGATGATCCCACCCGGCGCGATCTCGAAGAAACGGACCCGCATGGCATAGCCGGGCAGCGCCGCGGGTCCTTCCTCGAGACCGAACTCACCGGCCGGGACGAGACGCACGCCCTTGCCCCCGCGCGGGCCGTCGAGCGTGCGAAGCCCGACATCGCCCGAGGTCGCAGGCTCGGCCGGCGCTTCGATGACATGCGCGGGGACGGGCGCGGCGGAGAGGGCCATCAGGCCGACAGCGGCGAGCATCGCGGGGAGCATCGCGGGGAGGTAGGACATCTCATGGCTTCCTTTGCGTGGATCGGCCCGAGGCATCGGGCGATGATGCGCAGGTAAGCAGCACCCTCGCCGATTGCTGCGACATAATGTTCACGTCTTCAGGCGCGGGCCGCGAGCGCCGCCTCGCGGCTGCGTCGCCACCGCCGACCCCGCGCCGGTGATCGGCCGCCACGGATCAGTCGTACTGCCGGGTGTCGTCGATCACCTTGCCGTCGTTCGGCAGGTTGCCCGGTGCCACGCAGGTCACCTCGGCGCGCAGCTTGAGCACATCGCGCGCCGTCTCCGCCAGCGCCGCCGCGCTCGCGGCATCGGTGGTCTCAACGGCAAGGCTCAGCGTATCCTGCTCCCCGCTGCGGCCGACCGTGGCGCGGGCCTTCTCGGCCTCGGCATGGCGCGCAAGGATGGCGGCGATCTGCTCGGGCCGCACGAACATGCCGCGCACCTTGGTGGTCTGATCGGCGCGGCCCATCCAGCCCCTGATCCGCGGCCCGGTACGTCCGCAGGGCGAGGCACCGTCGAGCATCGCCGACAGATCGCCGGTCGCAAAGCGCAGGAGCGGGTAGTCCTCATTCAGCAGCGTCACCACCACCTCGCCCACTTCGCCCGGCGCCACCGGGTCGCCGGTGCCCGGGCGCAAAATCTCCAGGATCACGCCCTCGTCCACGACCAGCCCATCGCAGGGCACGCCCTCGGCCATGGTCTCATAGGCGATACTGCCGAGATCGGCGGTGGCATAGCCTTGCAGGCAGGTGATCCCGGCCGCGCGATAGGCCTCGCGGAGCGCCGGGAACAACGCCCCGCCCGAGACCCACGCACGGCTGAGGGCCAGGCGCGTGCCCGCCTCCTCGGCCCGGTCGAGCAGGATCTTCAGGAAATCGGGCGTGCCGATATAGGCGGTGGCACCAAGATCGCTGGCCGCGCGCAGCTGCGCCTCGGCATTGCCGACACCGCCCGGGATCACCGACGCCCCCAAGGCGCGGGCGCCGCTCTCCAGCATGGTCCCGGCGGGTGTGAGGTGATAGCCAAAACAGTTCAGCACCCGGTCGCCCGCGCCGATGCCCGCGGCGTTCAATGCCCGGGCAAAGCGCCACCAGTCCGAAACCGACGACATGCCTGGCTCGTAGATCGGCCCCGGCGACTGGAACAGGTGATCGAACTCCTCAGGCCGGCGGGTGGCGAGCCCACCGAAGGGCGGCGCCGCCGTCTGCCGCGCCAAGAGGTCGGATTTACGCAGGACCGGGAGCCGGGCGAGCGCCGCCGGATCCGTCACGGCGGCCGGGTCGGTGTCCCCCAGCTGCGCGCCGAGGGCCGGCGCCAGTTGGACCGACGCGGCAAGCTGCGCCCGCAACGCCTCAAACTGAGCCGCGATGCGCGTCTCCGGATCGCGTGTCTCAAGGCTGCTCAGCGGTGCGCCGGTGGTCATGTGGCCGTCTCCCTGTCGTGGTCGCAGCATGAGGGGTCGGGTGTCGGGGCGGGTCAAGGATCGCGGAACGCGACGGGTGGAGCCCGCTTGTCCTTGACGCGCCCCGACACCCGCAAAACGCTCGGCAAGAAGCCCTCGGGCTTCTCCCCAGCCAACCAAATCGATGCTACACTCGGGACTGCGCTTAGCAGCAGGGCGCTAATGCGAGACTCGTTGCGGCGACCAGCCGCGATGCCGTCTGGCTCAGCCGAGCCAGCGCTTGCGGCGGCGATAACTCCGGACATCGCGGAAAGACTTGCGTTCGCCCTCCGCCATGCCGAGGTAGAATTCCTTCACGTCGGGGTTCTCGCGCAGTTCGGCAGCCGGGCCATCCATCACCACACGGCCCGACTCGAGAATATAGCCGTAATGGGCAAACCTGAGCGCCACGTTGGTGTTCTGCTCGGCCAGCAGGAACGACACGCCCTCGTTCTCGTTCACCGATTTCACGATCTCGAAGATCTGCTCCACCAGCTGCGGCGCAAGACCCATCGACGGCTCGTCCAGCAGGATCGTGGTCGGCCGGCTCATCAACGCGCGACCGATGGCGGTCATCTGCTGCTCGCCACCCGAGGTGTAGCCCGACTGGCTGCGCCGTCGTTCCTTGAGGCGTGGGAAATAGCTGTAGACCATCTCGAGATCGGCGTTGACCGCGCCGCGCCCGTCGCGCCGAGTATAGGCCCCGGTCATCAGGTTTTCCTCGACCGTCAGATGCTCGAAGCAGTGCCGGCCCTCCATCACCTGGATCACACCGCGGCGGACCAGATCGGCCGGGCTGAGATCGGCGACATCCTCACCCTTGAACTGAATGCGGCCCTTGGTGACCTCGCCTCGCTCCGAGCGGAGGAGGTTCGAGATCGCCTTCAGCGTCGTCGTCTTGCCCGCGCCATTACCGCCAAGCAGCGCCGTGATCCCGCCCTCAGGCACGCTCAGCGAGACCCCCTTCAGCACGAGGATCACGTGGTTGTAGATGACCTCGATATTGCTGACCTGGATGAGGGGCGTGCCAGTCGTGGCGCTGCTCTCTGGCGCGGTGTCGAGCATCGGTCTCAGGCCGCTTCGCGCATTGGCTCTGCGCCCTGGTCCGCGGCGGTCGCGGAAGCGGCCTCACGCTCGGCCGCGTCGCGCGCGGCGCGCTCGGCCCGGGCGTCCTCGGCCACTTTCTTCGAAACCCACCACATGCGCACGAGAAACCCAAAGGCGGCGAGCTTGGCGATCGCCATCAAAGCTGCGGCATCCATGGCCGGTCCTCCATCATTCTCTTCTTCGTCCGCCGCCTCGCTGGCAGCGTTGGGCAGTCTCGTCGGTAGAGTGCTTGCGCCGGGCGCGGAAGGGCGCAGATCGTCCCTCCCTCGCCCGGCGAAAGGCGTCAGTCTTCGACCTTCACGTATTTCACGCGGTCTTCGCCGCGCCCCCAAAGCACATCGGAGACCTTGTCACCAAACATGCCCGACAGGGCGACCGCCGCAGGGCCGAGGAACATCGCCATTACGGCGAGGATGCCACCACTCATGAGAAACCCCTCTCTCGATTGCTGAGGGTCGCCGGTCATCCGACGACCCAGGGCTGTGCGCCTCCTGTTGGAGACGCACCGTTCTACCACAACGCAGGTGCGGCGGAATGGCAATCCTGCGTATCCGACTTGCTATTCCCTGAAGGTTTCAGGGCTTAGCAGCCGGCGGCACCACGCGCCCTGTCAGCACAGGCTCAGCAATCGCGCGGCGTGATGTTGTTTTCCGCGGCATAGGCGGCGCTGTCCTCGGCGATCAGAGGGTCAACCACCTCGCGGTCGGCCTCGATGAAATCGGTGATCAGCGACCAGGTGCCGGTATCGACATCCCATTGCTGGATCGCCCCCAGACCCGGCGCGCCGTGGTTGCCGCAGCTCACCGTGAAGGTCGGCATGAAGTCCGGCAGGCCGTTGGCGGCGAGCACCGCCTCGGTGATCTCCAACGCCTCCATCCCGTCGCGCATCATGGCCGGGGTGATCTCGGCGACGCCGTGGATCTCCTGCGCCTTGAGCGCGGCCTGATGGGCCAGCATGCCCGCCACGATGCCCCGATTATACAGCACCGTGCCGTGCTGGTCGCCCGCACCCGCGGCCAGACCCTTGTCATACACGTGGGTCTTGAGGTCGGCATAGATCGGATAGTCATCGCCGACGCCATGCATCGTGATGGCCTTGTAGCCATCGGCGGCATCGCCGGCGGGCAGCACGTCGTTTTCCGAGGCCGACCACCAGACGCCGATGAACTTGTCCATCGGATAGCGGATCGAGGCGGCCTCCTTGATGGCGACCTGGTTCATCACCCCCCAGCCCCACATCATCACGTAATCCGGCTGCTCGCGGCGAACTTGCAGCCAGGTGGCCTTCTGCTCCTGCCCCGGATGGTCGACGGCCAGCAGCAACAGCTCGAAACCGTGCTTCTCGGCCAGGATCTCGAGCGTGCGGATCGGCTCCTTGCCGTAGGCGGAGTTGTGGTAGACGAGCGCGATCTTCTTGCCCGAGATGTCGCCGCCTTCCTGATCCATGATGTGCTTGGTGATGATCGAGGCGGCATCCCAATAGGTGCCAGGGTAGTTGAACACCCACTCGAACACCTTGCCATTGGCGGCCGAGGTGCGGCCATAGCCCATCGAGTGGATCGGGATGTTGTCAGCCGAGGCGCGCGGGATCAGCTGGTAGGTGATGCCGGTGGAATAGGGCTGGTAGACGAGGCCGCCTTCGCCCTTGGTGCTCTCGTAGCACTCCACGCCCTTGGTCGTGTTGTACTCGGTCTCGCAGGGCAGGACGCGCGCCTCGACGCCGCCGATGCCGCCGTCACGCTCATTCAGGAGCGTGAAGTAGTCGGCATAGCCATCGGCGAGCGGGATGCCGTTCGGCGCGTAGGGCCCCGTGCGATAGTCGAGCGAGGGGAAGACGAGGTCGGCCGCGGCCGGACCGGTCAGCATGGCAAGGGCCGCCGCGGTGGCGAGAAGCTTCTTCATGGGTCTGTTTCTCCCTGTTGGTGTCGTGCGTTCTTGTTGTTGTAATTACCGCCGGTGCGGTGGTGGGGTCGAACCCCTTGGTTTTTCGGTGGTGGGGTCGAACCCCACCTTACGCGGTGTTGGTACCGTCCGATCTGGAGTGGAACCCCACCCTACTCATTACCGCGGTCGTGGTCTGGTGGGCTCAATCAATACCTTATGCGATCGTGCCATCATCGTAGGGTGGGGTTCCACCCCACCTCAAGCCCCAAACCCGGGCCGGTTCCCACCCAACTCGCGTCACAGCCTAGGATGGTCTTCCACCTAACCGTCAATACGGGAATGGCCATGTTCGTAGTCTCTCCTTCGCCGTGCGCCAGAGCGCCGCGATGCCATGGGGCTCTCGGATCAGAAAGAAGATGATCAGGCTTCCGACGAGCACCGGCTCGAGGCTGTTCACGATATCGGTCGGCCAGCCGAAGCCGTCGGCCAGCACGTTCTTCAGAAACACTGGCAGCAGCACCAGGAAAGCCGCGCCCACCAGACTGCCGAAGATCGAGCCGAGCCCCCCGATGATGATCATGAAGAGCACGAGGAAGCTGATCTCGATGGCGAAGGCCTCGGTCCCCTCCGCCGCGCCCTTCCAGATGGTGAAGTAGAGCGCGCCCGCCATGCCGATGTAGAAGGACGACACGGCAAAGGCTGAGAGCTTGGTGAGAAGCGGGTTCACCCCGATGATCTCGGCCGCGATATCCATGTCGCGGATCGCCATCCAGGCCCGACCAATCCGCCCGCGCACCAGATTGCGCGCGATCCAGCCAAAGACGAACAGGAAGGCCAGGCAGAACAGGTATGTCGCCCAGGGGTCGGTATTAGGCCCGGTGATCACCACACCCAGGAATTCACGCTCCGGCGCGGTGATCTGGCCGGTGGCGGAGTAATTGTAGAACCAGCCCACCTTGTTGAAGAGCCAGATCAGGAAGAACTGCGCCGCAAGCGTCGCGACCGCGAGATAGAAGCCCTTGATGCGAAGCGACGGCAGGCCGAAAAGGATGCCGACTAAAGCCGTCACCAGCCCCGACAGGATCACCACGATCGGCATCGGGATCATCGGCAGTCCGGTCATCAGCTTGTAGGCGGCATAGGCCCCGCAGGCCATGAAGGCCCCGGTGCCCAGCGAGACCAGCCCGCAATACCCGGTCAGGATGTTCAGCCCGATGGCCGCGAGCGCGAAGACCATGAACGGCAGGAAGATCGACTGCTCCCAATAGTCGTTGACGAAGAGCGGCACGACCAGGAAAGCCACGCCGATCACCACCCAAAACCGCCAGAAATCAAAGGCGATGGGAAAGGTCGCCATGTCCTGCGCATAGGATGTCTTGAACTCACCGGCCTCACGGTAAAACATCAGACAGCACTCCTTGTGGACGCGTCCCCAACGTCACATGTGTTCTGAAGAACGCTGGGATGCAGGAAAGGGCTGGTAATGGCGGTCGCTGATGAGCTCGCAAAACTTGGCGAGATGCGCCAGGCTGGCACACTTTCCGAAGAAGAGTATGAGGCTGCCAAGGCTAAGGTACTTGCCCCGGCGCCTTCTGCGAGCAGCGGCGTGTGGACGTTCCTTGCCCTCGACGCGGCCTTCAGCCTGGTCTTTTGGGTCATTTTGGCCGTCATCTTCTTTGGGTCTCTCGGTGCGCTGCATTTCTTCGGCGACGACATGGATTTCATGACATCGCTGCTGGTGCTGGGCCCCATCTTCTGCATCGGCGTGCTGAGCGCCGCCGCCTCGCAGTTCGACGGTATGGATTTCGCGACGCCGAGCCTGATGCTGGGAAGCGCCGCCGTGCTCGGCATCGGCGGCGTGCTGGCGATGATCGCCCTGCCGCTGATGATCGTGTTCCTGGTGATCGCGGCCATCGGCGCCGCCATCACTTGGTTCGGCGACCTCTTCGGCTGATCGTGCTCCACTCGCATCAAACCCGCTCGATGATCTTTTCGCCGAACAGACCCTGTGGGCGGAACAGCAGGAAGAAGAGCGCGAGCATGTAGGCGAACCAGTTCTCGGTCGCGCCGCCGATCATCGGGCCGATATAGACCTCGAACACCTTCTCGCCGACACCGATGATCAGACCGCCGATGATCGCGCCGGGGATCGAGGTGAAGCCGCCCAGCATCAGCACCGGCAGGGCCTTCAGCGCGATCAGGCTGAGCGAGAACTGCACGCCGAGCTTGGCGCCCCACATCACGCCGGCAACCAGCGCCACCAGCCCCGCGATGGACCAGACCAGCCACCAGATCGTCTCGAGCGAGATGCCGACCGACAGCGCCGCCTGGTGGTCATCGGCCACCGCCCTCAGCGCGCGGCCCATCTTGGTGTACTGGCTGAAGAGCGTCAGCGCAGTCACCAGCAGGACGGCGATGACGGCGGCCGCGATCTCGAGCTTGTTCACGAACATGCCGGTCGCGTCGATGATCATGTCGGACGGGCCGTCGGGCAGACCGATATCGAGCGGTTTGACATTGGCGCCCCACATCAGCTCACCCGTCCCCTCCAGCACGAAGGCAAGGCCGATGGTCGCCATGAACAGGATGATCGGGTCCTGGTTGACCAATTGGCGCAGCACGACGCTGACGACGATCCAGGCGAGCCCGACCATGGTCAGTAGCGAGAGCACCAGCGAGATCGCGGTCGAGAGCCCATCGCCCCAGAACAGCGCATCGATGCCGAAGAGCCAGGACCAGATATGCGCGAACGGGATCTGCCCGGTCTGAAAGCCCACCAGCGTCAGCGCCGCGAACAGCGCCAGGATGCCTTGGGCGAAGTTGAAGATGCCCGAGGATTTGAAGATCAGCACGAAGCCAAGCGCCACCAGCCCGTACATCACACCCGCCAGCAGGCCCGAGACGACGACCTCCCAAAAGAAGATGTCGAGCAGCATGCCCTGCACGGCGAGCACGATGAGCACGAACACCGCCACCCCGATGCCGAGCAGCGCCCCCGGCGACAGGAAAATCGGGCCGGCCTGCACGCCGACCTTGCTCATCCGCTGCCAAAGCCCGGGATCGCGGTCGCCTGTCGTCTCAGCCATGGGATCCTCCGTCTGCATGGGGTCGTGCCAAGCCGGGTCGCGCTGCAAAGCCCGTGGTGTGGCCACGATCGCCGCCCGCCATCGCTGGGACCTCTCCGCGCCCTCGGCCCAGATGCCATCTGGATCGGCGCGTTCGCGCCTTCCCTGCCAACGACCTTTGCGTCATCGCGCGGACACCGCGGCGGATCTCGGGCGGGGCTGGCGCGCGAGATCAGGCACCCGCGGTGGGACTGACCGCAGAGTGATGGTGGCAAGATGGGGAAAGACCGTCGCTCTCGCATCGACCGCGTGGCGCGCCCGTTTATGGGGCGCGAAGCTCAGCAACCTGACCGGCTCACCGTCGACGCGCCCGACGCGTCTGCCAGAAGTGAGGCTTGCGAAAACCGCCTCCATGTCCTCGGGAACCGGGTCGAGCACGATGGCCCTGCAGCTTCCGAAACCGCGCGGCTGGAGATAGAGACCCGGCGCGCCCGCCGCGAAGACCGACACCTTCTTCGTGTCCACCCGCACAGCCTCACCAAACAGTCCAGCGGCGCGGTCGGGCGCGACGGGGCTCAGCGCGCCAGTGTCGAGAGGGGTATGTGTCTCGGCATAGGGCAGGCAATACTCGTGCAGCAGCGCCGAGACCGCCTGTCCGCGAGGTGAAAGCGCAGTGCCGTCGTCGGGGCCGACCGCTTCCGTCATCGCCCCTGATGGTGCAAGCGCCCCCGCCAGGACCGCGATGGCCAGGGAACGCCGAGGGCATCGAAGCCATATGCTGCCCCCGACGGCGGCGGATCGAGGCCCGCCGACACGGCGCGCTAAGATCCACGACATCCACGCGGGCGCCCAATTGCCTGCCGCCCAGCTGGCGCGAGGCCCGCCCTCAGTCATGGCTGACACCCAGATAGGCGTCGATCACGGCCTGATTGGCGCGCACCTCGTCGGGCGTGCCATCGCCGATCTTGCGGCCGTAATCCAGCACCACGACGCGGTCGGCGATGTCCATCACCACGCCCATGTCATGCTCGATCAGCGCGATGGTTGTGCCGAACTCGTCGTTCACGTCGAGGATGAAGCGGCACATGTCCTCCTTCTCCTCGACATTCATGCCCGCCATCGGCTCGTCCAGCAGCAGCAGCGACGGCTCAGCGGCCAGCGCGCGGCCAAGCTCCACGCGCTTTTGCAGGCCATAGGGTAGCGCGCCGACCGGGGTCTTGCGGATCGCCTGGATCTCGAGGAAGTCGATGATCCGCTCGACCTTTTCGCGGTGCTCGACCTCCTCACGCTCGGCCGGGCCCTTCCAGAGCGCCTGCCACACCATGTTGCGCCGCATCTTGGTCAACCGGCCCGTCATGATGTTGTCGAGCGTCGACATCCCCTTGAACAGCGCAATGTTCTGGAAGGTGCGCGCGATCCCCTGCTTGGCGATCTGATGCGGCTTCATCGGGCCGCGACGGCTGCCGCGGAACCAGATCTCACCCTCCTGCGGGTGATAAAAACCGTTGATGACGTTCAGCATCGAGGATTTGCCCGCGCCGTTCGGCCCGATGATGGCCCGGATCTCCCCCTCGTGGATATCGAAGGAGATGCCGTTGATCGCAATCACGCCCCCGAAGCGGAGGGTGACGTTGCGGATATCCATGACCGTGCGCCCGATCTTGCGCGCGCGCAGGCCATGCGCCTGCTCGGCCGCGGCATAGTCGGCATCGGTCGCCGCACCTTCCGCGACATTGCCGGCGAGGGGTCCGTGGCTCATGGAGTGTTCCTCGTGGTCTGCGAGATCGGGCGAAGGGTCAGAGGCTCACTGGTCGCGCTGCGGGCCATCATGTCGCCTCCTCGAAGCAGGCGGGCTCGGGGCGGGTGTCGACTTCGCCGATCAGGGCCTTGAGCGCGCCCGGGGTGCCCTCGGCGATCAGCAGCAGCATCAGGTGGCGGCCGCGGCGGACGGGCTCTTCCGAGGCGACGACGAGCTTGGCCGTGATCGCGCCCTCGGGGCAGTCGTCCACGAGAAAGGCGCTCTCCTCCGCGATGGCGACGCTGGCCCAGCGGCCGACGGCGGAGAACACCCGCGCGGTGGCGATGGCCGACACGGTGTCGGGCCGCTGCACCACATCGCAGAACCGGGCGTCGTCGCGAGTGAGCACCGCAAGCCCGACCGCCCCACTGGCCGTGGCATGGGGATGGGTGTCCTCGCCCTCGGCCAGACCATTGGTATCGGGGTGGCGACCGTTCATCATCTGCACGGCGCAACGCTCGATCACCAACTCGACCATCTCCGCGGCGGTGGTGTCGGGGTCGGCGCCGTCGGCAGCAGTAGTCCCATTCGCTGCGGTGCCACTGGCCGTCGACGGTGACGCCGCAAGCAAGACTGCAACCGCCAGCGACGCCATCGCGTGGACGACGGTGCCCGCTCTCATTCCGCGGCGACCTTCTGGGCTGGTGCGGTTGGAAACGTCTCTACGTCGTTGATCTTGAGCGTGGCTTTCAGGCTGCCTTTGCGGCCGTCTTCGTAGGTGACCTCGGTCTCGGTGTAGATCTCGGTCGCGCCGCCGTAGAGCGCGCTGACGAGATCTTCGAATTTCTCGCCGATGGTCTTGCGGCGGACCTTGCGGGTGCGGGTCAGTTCGCCGTCATCGGCGTCAAGCTCCTTGTGCAGCACCAGGAAGCGGGTGATCTGGCAATGGCTTAGCATCGGATCGGCGGCGAGGTCGCGATTGGTCTCGCGGATATGCTCGCCGACCATGGCGATCACCTTGGGGTGCTGGGAGAGCTCCTGATAGCTCGCATAGGCGATGTTGTTGCGCTCGGCCCAATTGCCGACGGCATTGAGGTCGATATTGATAAAGGACATGCAGCTTTCCCGCTCATGCCCGAAGACCACGGCCTCCAGGATATTTGGGAAGAACTTCAGCTTGTTCTCGATGTATTTGGGTGCGAACAACCCGCCGCCGGCCAGCTTACCCACATCCTTGGCCCGGTCGAGGATGCGCAGCTGGCCCGTCGCCTCGTCCATGAAGCCCGCATCGCCGGTCGCCACCCAGCCCTCGGCATCCTTGGTATCGGCCGTCGCCTCGGGGTTCTTGAAGTATTCGCGGAAGACGCCCGGCGAGCGGTAGAACACCTCACCATTGTCGCCGATGCGGATCTCGACCCCCGGCGTCGGCACGCCCACGGTCTCCAGCACCACGGCATCGTCGGGATGCTGAGTGATGAAGACGCTGGCCTCGGTCTGGCCATAGAGCTGTTTGAGGTTGATCCCGATCGAGCGGTAGAAGTTGAAGAGATCCGGCCCGATCGCCTCGCCCGCGGTATAGCCGACGCGCACGCGGGACATGCCGAGCACGTTCTTGAGCGGGCCGTAGACCAGCAATTCGCCGAGCCATGACTGCAACCGGTCGCCCGCGCCCGGCGCCTCGCCGGCCTTGATCTTCTCGGCCAGACGCTTGGCGTGGTCGATGAAGTGGTGGAATAGCCGGCGCTTGATCCAGCCTGCATCCTCGATCCGGATCATCACGGTGGTCAGCAGGTTCTCGAACACCCTGGGCGGCGCGAAGTAATAGGTGGGGCCGAGCTCGCGCAGGTCGTGCATCATGGTCTCGGCGCTTTCGGGGCAGGCGACGCAGAGACCCGTGGTATAGGCCTGACCCATCGAGAAGATGAAATCGCCGACCCAGGCCATGGGCAGATAGGCGAGCATCGAATCCGCATCGGTCAGCCCGTCGAACTCGGCCGCGGCGCGCGCGGTCTTGAGGATGTTGTCGTGGGAGAGCACCACGCCCTTCGGCCGCCCGGTGGTGCCCGAGGTGTAGAGCATCACGGCGGTATCCTCGCCGTCGCCGCTTGCGATCAGCTCGTCCAGCCGGGTCGTGGCGGCGGCGTCCGCCGCGCGGCCGGTAGCCTGCAGATCGCTCATCGGATGCAGGGTCGTGTGATCGTAGTTCCTGAGCCCGCGGGGGTTCAGATAGACGATATGGCGAAGCTTCGGCAGCCGGTCGGCGATCGAGAGGGCTTTGTCGACCTGCTCCTGATCCTCGGCCACCACCATCACCGCATCGGCATGGTCGAGGACGTAGACCATCTCCTCGGCCACCGCGTCCTGGTACATCGGCACCGGGATGGCACCGGCCATCTGCGCGGCGGTCATGGTCCAGTAGAGATGCGGCCGGTTCGATCCGATCACCGCCACCCGCTCGCCGGGCTCGAGGCCCAGGCCCGTGAGGCCGAGCGCGATGGCCCGGGTCTGCTCGGCCACCTGCGCCCAGGTCCAGGACTGCCAGATGCCGTATTCCTTCTCGCGGCTGGCCGGCAGGGCGCCCCGCTCGGCGGCATTGCGCGCGAGGAGCTTTGGAAAGGTATCGGCATGCGCAGCGGCTGCGGCATCGAACACGGTGGTATCCTCCCGGGCGCGCGGTCTTTGGCTGCCGCTGCTGTCCGTTGCGGGCGCGGCTGCACCCTGCGCCCATGACTAATCCGCATGACAGGTGACAGGGTCAAGCGGGACAGCGCCGCAAGCGGCAGGCAAAGGGCGCGCCGGCCCGGTTTAACCGGCGGGATGCCCCGCGATGCCGCATGGTGGTGGACGAGCCCAGAGGCGCAAGGACCGAACTCAGCGGGATCGCGGCTGGTCGCCGCGATGCATTTTCCGGGGTGTACTGGGGCAGCGCCGCTATGGTGCAGGGCGCGCGAGTGTGGTGGCAGCAAAAGGGAACGTTGGCTGGGGAGAAGCCTCAGGCGGCTTCTCTACAAGCATCTGTGGGTGTCGAGCCGCGTCAAGGTCGAGCCGGCGGGGCCGGTCGCCTGCGGCGAACCTTGACCCGGCCCGACACCCACGCCTCGCGCGCGGCCGAAGACCTGTGCTGGGTGGTGACAGGGAAAAGCGCCGACGCATTGAGGCATGTTGCCGGGAAATGCCGGCCGCGCGCGCTCGCAAGGCCGGCTGTTCGTCAGATCAGGCTTCGATCGTTCGGGGCTCAGCCTTGGGCGTCCCGCCAATCGAGATCGTGCGCGGTCTCAGCGCCTCGGGCACCTCGCGCTTCAGGTCGATATGGAGAAGGCCGTTCTCCAGATCGGCTGCCTCGACCCTGACATGGTCGGCCAGCTGGAAGCGCCGCTCGAAACCGCGCTCGGCAATGCCGCGATGCAGGTAGGTACGGACCTTGTCGGCCTCGCTCGCGGTCTTCCGCGCCGTCACGGTCAGGACCTGGTCGCGAACTTCGATGGTCAGATCGCCCTCGCCGAAACCGGCCACCGCAAGGCTGATGCGGTAGGAATCTTCACCGGTCTTCTCGATGTTGTAGGGCGGATAGCCAGGTGACGCGTTCTCGCCGGTCATCACCTGGTCGAGGAGCTGGCCCATGCGGTCGAAGCCGATGGTCTGGCGGTAAAGCGGAGTCAGATCGATGGTGCGCATTGTCTGCATACCCTTTCACAAGCGATATGGATCTCGGGCCCCGATGACCGGGCGCCCTGTCATTCTGTGGCCCCGTCTGGCGACCACGCCAACGATGTGGGAACTGGTCTTCAGGCCCACAAGGGGGCTGCCCGCCGCGCCGAGGCTTACCTGCTCAAACGCGACAGCAGCGCCGGGAGCGCTGCTGCGACATTGACCGCAAAGGCCAAGGCGCGCCGGCTGGAACGGTCCTGCCCCTTGGCCGAGATCACGGCCACGACCCGGGGGCGCCCGTCGATCTCGGCGAAGATCGGCGAGCCTGAGGCACCGAAAGTGACATCGCAGCCCAGCACGAAAACGCGCGCCTCGCGTCCCTGCAGGTCGCAGCCGTCCTGTCGTGTCAGCGCATGGGCCCGATCCTGGCGGTAGCTGATCAGCGTCAAGGCGTCGTCGCGCTCGAGATCGCCACTGATCGGAAAGGCCGGTACGAGATCGCCGGGTATCTCGGCCTCGAGCCGGATCAGCGCGAGATCAGCGCCGATCTGGTCGTAGGTGACACCGGATCCGTGCAGGTAGCCGGGGTGCACGATGACCTCACCCGCCAGCCGGTGGGCCACTTTCGTGCCCCGCCGCCAGCCAGCAACGAAGTGGATGTTGCCGGGCGCATGCATCAACCCGGTGCGGTTCGAGAACACGCAATGCGCAGCCGTAACAACGAGATCGGTGTCGATCAGCGTGCCGGTGCACATCGACTGCTCAGAGCGCGCGGCGATGTTGACCCGGCCGACACCTTTCCAGGGCTGATGCTCTTCGGTCGTCAGCATGCGCCGCCGGTCGAGATCGAGCGCCGCGGCAGGGAAGGCGGCAACCACAATGCCGGTGAGGGCTGCCGCCACCGCCAGGCTCAGGCCAAGCGCCCCTGGCAGAGCGCGGGCTGGCCGGGCTGGCGGTCCCGCGATCACTCGGCCGCCATCGCCGGCGGATCGGCAGGCCGCGCGGCGTCGCCGGCGATGGCCGGGGCCGGTTCGGGCACCCGGCCCCTGAGCGCGCGGGGCACAGGCCCGCCGGTCGCCCAATCGAGCAGCGCCGCGGTATGCACGATGGGGATGCCTGTACCGCTGCCGATCTGCTGCATGCAGCCGATGTTACCGGCGGCGATCACCTCGGGCGCCTTCGCCTCCAGCGTCGCAACCTTCCGCTTCTTAAGTTCCTCGGCGATCTCGGGCTGCAGCAGGTTGTAGGTGCCGGCCGAGCCGCAGCAGAGATGCGGATCGGCGGGCTCGACCACCTTGAAGCCGGACTGGCGGAGCAGCGACTTGGGCGCACCCGTCACCTTCTGCCCGTGCTGCAACGAGCATGCGGCGTGATAGGCCACCCGCATCGGCGCGGCATGGGTGGGGTCGATCAGCCCCGCCTTGGCCATGAACTCGCTAACATCCATCGCCAGCGCCGAGACCGCCGCCGCATCCTCGGCCCAGGCGGGGTCGCTGCGGAGCATGTGGCCGTAATCCTTGACCGTGGTGCCGCAGCCCGAGGTGTTGATGATCACCGCATCAAGCCCCTCGCCGCGCACTTCGCCCATCCAGGCGGCGATATTGGCCTCGGCGCGGCGGTGGGCGATCTCGGACTTGCCCATGTGATGCTCCAGCGCGCCGCAGCAGCCGATGCCCTTAGCGATCACCACGTCAAACCCATGGCGTGTCAGCAGGCGGATCGTGGAGCCATTGATCTCGGCATCGAGCGCCATCTGGGCACAGCCGGTCATCAGCGCCACCCGACCCCGGCGTGCGCCCTCGGCAGCGTGCACCTGCGGCCGGTCGTGGCGGGCTGGCGGCTCGATCGGCGCGCGGGCCATGCGCATCATCGCGCCAAGCCGGCCGGGCAGGTACTGCCCCACCGGTCGCGCGATCTTCGCGCCGAGCATCGCCAGGCGAAAGCGGTTGGGATAAGGCAGGATCTGGCGCAGCATCCAGCGCAGCGCCCGGTCGTGCCAAGGCCGCGTATAGGTCTTCTCGATGTATTCGCGCGCATGGTCGACCAGATGCATGTAATGCACGCCCGAAGGGCAAGTGGTCATGCAGGCGAGGCACGA
Organism: Pseudomonadota bacterium; assembly: GCA_039027855.1. GTDB lineage: Bacteria > Pseudomonadota > Alphaproteobacteria > Rhodobacterales > Rhodobacteraceae > Thermohalobaculum. Next base: position 169,321 of record JBCCJI010000002.1, read on the forward strand.
GAGACAGCGGTCGATATGCTTGACCGTCTTGGCATCGGCCGGGCGGCCTTCCTCCAGCATCTGCTTCATCAGGTAGATGCGCCCGCGGGGGCTGTCGAGTTCGTCGCCCAGCACGGCATAGGTGGGGCAGGTCGCGGTGCAAAACCCGCAATGCACGCATTTGCGGATCACCTGCTCGGCCCGGGCGGTGCCGGGGTCCTGTAGCTGCTGCTCGGTGAAGGTGGTCTGCATCTCTGCCCTCCCGTCAGTGGCGGTCTACGTGGCGGCGCGCCAGCTTGGTCGCACCCGCTGCGGTCGTCGTCCTGGGCGTCAGTGCATGCTGTCGGGCCGAAGCGGCAGGAGACGCTCCTCCAACCCGGCGGCATCGAACAGGATGTCGGCCGGCGCGGTGACGCCAGCGGTGGCAAGCACCTCGGCAGCCGTGGTCAGCGCGGCCTCGATATCGGATGTCGTGAAGTCGAGATAGACATGGCCCTGCCCGTGCCCTTCGCCCCAGACCCCGCCGAGATTGCGCTCGCGCAGGGCGGCGTTCAGCGCGTCGCTTAGCGTGCTCCGCGCATCGACGGCGTCGAACGGGTGGTCGGGCGTACGGGCGAGGCGGAGGCCGAGGAACGCCTCAACGTGGCGCGTATACCGGCGGGCGGCCATGCGACAGCCTTGCTGACGCGCGTCGAAATAGCCGCTCTGCGTCGTGGTATAGGTGATGGTGTCGCGCCGCGGATCCCCCTCCCAGTCATTTGCCGTCGGATCGAGCTGGTAAAGCGCCACCTCGCCTGCACCCGGCTGATCGGCGAAGCGTTCCGTTGGAACGGCGTCGTGCAGCATGCGCAACAGGTCCGTGACCTGATCGCGGAAACCTCCCAGCCAATCGGGGTGCGGATCGGGCCGGGGCGCCTTGCCCAACAGGCGACCGAGGATGCCACCGCCCTTCGGTGCGTCGATCACGTTACCATGGCCCTCACCGAACCAATCACGCTCGACCTGCTCTCCCATCAGGACCGAAAACGCCGTGAGCGCCTCGCCCGCGAGCTGGAACTCCATGCCCGGGCCGATACCGGTCACATCGATCGTGCCCGTTTGCGAGCGCTCGACGCGCGCCCCGGTGATTGTGAGACCGCCCGTACGCCCCGCGATCTGGTCGATCGCCGCCTCGATGGTGCGTGCGGGCGGCCGCGGCTCGGCCAGCGCCAGGCGCGGGTGGCTGGGCGCGGCCGCCATAATGGCGTGCATCAGGGGCCGGGCCTCGTGGTTCAACTCGCTGCTGAGGACGAGGGCATGGGGCGTATCGGCGCCCACCATGGCACCGGGGCCGAACTCCCACATCACCGTCTCGTCGAACGGGCCGAGGATGCGGGCCATCGCGTCGGGCACGTCGAGACCGACATCGCCGTCGACTGTCCCGTCGAAGAGATCGGCCAAAGCGTCGGCCTCGGCCATGAAGCGTTGCCACATGGGCGCGATGGCGGCCTGTTCGGCGGGCTCGAGGCGCGCCGCCCAAAAGGCATAGACATCGGCAGGGCCGGCGGGCGCCAGGGCGGCGGGGGCGATAGCAGCCGGGCTCATGCCGCCATCCGCCCGGGATTCAGGATGCCATGGGGATCGAAGCGGTCGCGCAAGCCCTGCGAGATCCGGGCAAGGGGCGCGGGGGCCGGTTCGAAGACCTCGACGGCGGCGCGCAGCGCCGCCTGGGCGCGGATCAGCGTGGCATGGCCGCCATTGGCCGCTGTCTCGGCGCGGATCGCCGCGCCACCGGCATCGTCGTCCTCGGGCATCAGCAGCCAGACGAGACCGCCACCCCAATCATAGAATGCCTCGACCGGGCGGGTCGCAGCCAGCGACGCAACGATGGCCGGGCCGTCCGAGGGCCGGCACGAGACACGCCAGACGGCACCCTCGCGCCCAGCGAAGGGGCCGACGTCCCGGATATGCGCCCAAAGGCTCTCATGCGGCGCGCCTTCCAGCGTGTGCGCATCGCCATGGGGCACAAGCGCGTTGGCCAGGCCGAGCGTGCGATACTCAGCCTGCGCCTCGATCCCCTCCACCCGCAGCACGGTGCGCGCAGGGGCATCCGCTGTCGCCGGCAGATGGGCGGCGCCATTGACGTCGAATGGCGTCGCAAGTGCAGTGGTGAGCGCCGCCTGTGCCGCGGTGTCGGACAGCCCCTCGATGACCAGACTACGGGCCGCCTGTGGTCTGGGCTGGACCTTGAAGCTGATCTCGGAGATCACGCCCAACGTGCCGTACTGCCCGGCCATCAGCTTGACGAGGTCATAGCCGGTGACGTTCTTCATCACCCGCCCGCCGTTCGAGACAATATTGCCGCGTCCATCGACGAAACGAACGCCGAGCATCGCGTCACGGCAGGCGCCCGCCGCGATCCGGCGCGGGCCGGAGACGGCGCAGGCGACGACACCGCCAATCGTCGGCTCACCCGTCGTCCCGAGGAGCGGCCTGTGGTCCATCGGTTCGAAGGGCAGGCGCTGACCCTCGGCAGAAAGCGCTGCTTCCACCTCGGCCACCGGCGTGCCGGCCTTGACCACCAGCGTCAGCGCGCCCGGCTCGTAGAGCGTGATACCCGCGATGCCACCTGTCTCGAGCGTGCGCGCGGCCTGGACCGGCCGGCCGAGACCCGACCGGGTGCCACCGCCCACGATTTCGATCGGATCGCCCTGCGCCGCCGCATCGGCCACGGCCTCGGAGAGGGCGGCTTCGTCCCCCGGTCGGTGGATCCCCATGCCGCCTACTCCGCCGCGACCCTACCGGCGGTCCGGCGCCCCGACGCCGCCGCACGGCGCGGGGCGGAGACATGGAGCGGGAAGACCTTGGCCGGGTTCATGAGCCAGGCCGGGTCGAACACGTCCTTGACGTCCATCTGCGCGCTGAGATCGGCGGGACGGAACTGGTGGGTCATCAGATCCCGCTTCTCCACGCCGACGCCGTGCTCGCCGGTCAGGCAGCCGCCCACATCGACACAAAGGCGCAGCAGATCCTCGCCGAGGCGCTCGGCCGTCTCGAGCTGACCAGGTTCGTTGGCGTTGAAGATGATGAGCGGATGCAGGTTGCCGTCGCCCGCATGGAACACATTGGCGACCTGCAGACCGTGCTTCTCGGACAGCTCCGCCGTGCGACGCAGCACTTCCGGCAGCGTGGCCACCGGCACCGTTCCGTCAAGGCAGATGTAATCGCCAAGCTGACCCATGGCACCGAAAGCCGATTTGCGGCCGAGCCAGATCGCCTTGGCCTCGTCGTCGTCCTCTGCCTCACGCCAGACCTTGGGATCGTGCCGGTCGGCCACCGCCTTGATCAGCGCCAGCTGCGCGGCGATCTCGTCATCCGATCCCTCAACCTCGACAATCAGCAGGGCGTCGACATCCAGCGGGTAGCCCGCGCCCGCGAAATCCTCGGTCGCGTGGATGCAGGGACGATCCATGAACTCGATCGCCACCGGGATAACGCCCGATTTGATGATATCGGCCACGCAAGCGCCCGCCGTCTCGGAGCTGTCGAAGCCCATCAGCACCGGGCGCGCGCCCTCGGGCGCTGGCAGGATGCGCAGCGTCGCCTCGGTCACGATGCCGAGCTGCCCCTCGCTGCCGCAGATCAGTCCCAGCAGGTCATAGCCCGCGGCATCCAAATGCCCGCCGCCGATCTCGACGATCTCGCCCTCGGTCGTGACGAAGCGCACGCCCATCAGGTTGTTGGTCGTCACCCCGTATTTCAGGCAGTGCGCCCCGCCGGAATTCATCGCGATGTTACCCGCAATGGCGCAGGCCAGTTGCGAGGACGGATCGGGCGCATAGAAGAACCCGACATCCTTCACCGCGCCGGTCACCCTCAGGTTGGTGATGCCGGTCTGCACGCGGATCGTGCGGTTCTCGTAGTCCGTCTCCAGCACCTGGTTCATGCGGGCGACGCCGAGGATCACGCTGTCGGCCGTCGGCAGCGACCCGCCGGCCAGCGAGGTGCCGGCGCCGCGGGGCACGATGGGCGTGTCAAAACCGGCGCAGATCTTCACCGCCTCGGCGACCTCTTCGGTCGTTCGTGGCAGCACCACCGCGAGCGGTGGGCATTTATAGGCTGTCAGCCCGTCGCATTCATAGGCGACCAGTTCCTCGGCCGCGAAGATGACGCCATCTTCGCCGAGCGCTTCGAGCAAAGCGGCGACGAGGGCTGGCTTACGGCCGATGACCGCTTCGCTTGGCTCGGGCATCTGCATGGAACAGGCCTCCCGCGGTTGTTGTTCGTAGTTTCTACAGACCTAAGCTGGGGCTCGCGCTGCGACCAGCACGCCCATTCCACATCGCGGAATGTTCATACCGCAGGGCGGAAGGGGGTCGATCCAATGGCCATCGCGGTACGGGTATGGCCCCGGCAGGCCCTCTCAGGCCCCTCTCAGGCCCCTCTCAGGCCCCTCTCAGGCCCCTCTCAGCCGGTGAGCCCGCTTCGCCAGGCGCGGAGCGCCGCACGCGCCGAGCGGTCGCCGGCCTCGGCCGAAGCCCTGACAACCGCCGCTGCCTCCGAAAGATCGGCCATGCGCAGGAGCTGTTTCACCGGCCCGATCGAGGCCGGGCGCATCGAGAGCTCGCGGAAGCCGCTGGCCGCCAACGCCAGGGCCTCCAGCGGTCGCCCGGCCGCCTCGCCACAGTAGCAGACCGGCGTGCCCACCACGTCGCAGCGGGCGACGACCTGCGACAGCATCGAAAGCGCGGTGTGGTTCAGCAGGTCATAACGACTGCGCACCCGCTCGTTCTCGCGGTCGGCGGCGAAGAAGAACTGCATCAGGTCGTTGCCACCCACCGAGACGAAATCGGCCGCCGAGAACAGGCTGTCGGGCGCGAAGATCAGGCTCGGGGTCTCCAGCATCAGCCCAAGGCGCAGGCGCCGCGGCGCGGGCCGGCCCGCCGCCTTTTCCCGCGCGACCTCATCGCGGAACAGGCGCGCCGCCTCGTGGAACTCCCAGGGTTCGGTCACCATAGGGAACATCACGCTGAGCGCCCTGCCCCGTGCGCCACGCAGCAACGCCTGGATCTGCATGCGAAACAGCAGCGGCCGGTCCAGCGCCACGCGGAGCGCCCGCCAGCCAAGCGCGGGGTTGGGCTCATCCAGGCGTTTGGCATAGGGCAGGATCTTGTCCGAGCCGATATCAAGAGTGCGGAAGACGACCTCCTTGCCCTGCGCCGCCGAGAGCACGCGGTCATAAAGCGCCGCCTGGATCTCGCGCCCCGGCAGGCTGCCACGGATCATGAATTGCAGCTCGGTCCGGAACAGGCCCACCCCCTCGGCGCCCGACTGCTGCAGCGAGGGCAGATCCGCGAGGATGCCCGCATTCATCTTGAGAGCGATGGTCTTGCCGTCGGTCGAGGTCGCAGGCTTGTCGGCGAGTATCCGGTAACGCGCCCGGTTCTGCTTCTCGAGCGCGATCTTCTCGCGAAACGCCGTAAGCACGCTCGCTTCGGGACGCATATGCACGCGGCCCTGATCGCCATCCACCACCAGACGGTCGGCCGGATTGGCGTCGCGGGTGACACGCTCGCAGCCGATCACCATGGGAATGTCGATGGCCCGCGCGACGATGGCGGCGTGCGACGAGACCGAGCCTTCCTCAAGCACGACCGCTCGGATGCGCCCGGCATGGTCGAGCAGATCGGCCGGGCCGATGTTCCGGGCGACCAGAATGGCGTCCTCCGGCAATTCGTCGGACGCGTCGCCGCCCACCAGATAGCGCAGCAGCCGGTTGGCCAGATCGTCCAGATCGTGCAGCCGCTCGCGCAGATAGGGATCGCTGACCCGTTCCATCCGCGCGCGCACCGCCGACTGCACCTTCTCGACCGCGACCTCGGCGGCAAGCCCGCCGTCGATCGCCTCGGTCAGGCGCCGCATCCAGCCCTTGTCGCGAGCGAACATGCGATAGGCCTCGAAAATCTCGCGATGGGGCTCGGCAGCGCCGAGGCGCCCCGCATCCATCATCGCGTCGATGTCGTCGCGCATCGCCTCGACCGCGTTGTCGAGACGCGCGCGCTCGATCTCCGGGTCCTCGGCGATGGGGTCGAATACGACCAGGCGGGGTTCGTGGAGATGCACCACGCCTTCCACGATGCCGTCGCAGGCGACGCCCCCTTCGATCATCAGGCTGCCCTGTCGGCGCCCGGCACCGGCCTGGATACCGTCGGAACCGAGGAACGTCCCCGCCTCGGCCATCTCGGCGATGACCATGGCGACGACTTCCAGCGCCTCGATCTCATCGTCGGTATAGCGCCGCGCCGTCTGGTTCTGCACGACGAGCACGCCCATCACCTCGCCGAGGCGCTGGATCGGCACACCGACGAAGGAGCGGTAGATCTCCTCACCGGTCTCGGGCAGGTAGCGAAAACCCGGCGCATTCTGCGCATCGTCGGTCGCATAGGGCTCAGCCGAGGCGGCGATCCGGCCGACGAGGCCCTGGCCAACCCTCAGCCGGGCGGCATGCACGGCATCGGCCTTGAGACCCTCGGTGGCACAGAGCTCAAGCGTCCGCTCGTCGCGCTTGAGATAGATCGAGCAGACCTCGGCCACCATGTTCGAGGCGACGAGCTGCACGACCTTGTCGAGGCGCTGCTGCCCATCGCCAGCACGGGCCATGACCGCGCGCAGGGTGCGAAGGAGTGCGCGCGAGCCGCCCTTCTCGGATCCCCTGTGCAATTCGGTCATCGCGGTGGGCCTCCCTCCCGGCCAGCGGCATGGGCGCCGTGCGGGCGCCTGGTCACGCGCGCGGCCCGGCGATGCGGTGCGGACGCGGCGGTGGCGCCTATCTGCGATGTGACGTCGCAGAGGGCAACCCTTTTCGATGACGTCAAGTCGCGGAAGTTGCGACGCTTTCGGCGCTGCAGCATGCGGTGCTCGCCCAGTGTCGGCCGGCCAGACGGCGCTCATGGCAAGCGGCGGCACGAGGCCGCGGGAAAAAAGGTTCACGCCTCCGTGACCTGTGTTAGCGTCTCACTGCCCTTGGGGCAAAGAGCGGCACCAAACCGTCAACGATACAACATCAGGGAGGAGAAACCATGGCTTTGGACGACGATAAGTTTCCGCAGCGCGCCGAGACGTTCTTCGCCGCCGACCCGGCGGAGGCGGATCGCCGCTTCTTCGGCCGCGTTGCGCACAGTGACCGGCGCGGCTTCCTGCGCGGCGCAGGCCTCGCCACCATGACGGCCATGGTCGGCGCCACCATCCCGTTTCATCGCAACATGCCCCAGGGCTTGATCCCCGCCGCGATGGCGCAGGAGAACGTGCTGCTCGGCAAGGACGGGCTGACGCTGCTGAACGATCGGCCGGTGAACGCCGAGACGCCGCCCCATCTGCTGGACGACGCGATCACGCCCACCGCCCGGCATTTCGTGCGCAACAACGGTATGTTGCCAGACGACATGTCGGCCGAGGGCTGGACACTGACCGTCGATGGCCTGGTCGACACACCGACGACCCTCTCGATCGCCGATCTGCAGGATCAGTTCGAGGTCGTCACCATGGCGCTGACCATCGAATGCGGTGGCAACGGGCGCGCGTTCTTCGATCCGCCCGCCTCGGGCAACCAATGGACCTATGGCGCGGTCGCCTGCTCGGAATGGACGGGCGTGCGGCTCAGTGACGTGCTGAAGAAGGCGGGCGTGCAGGACGGCGTGGTCTATACCGCCCATGTCGGGGCCGATCTGCACCTGTCGGGCGATCCCGACAAACTGCCGATCTCGCGCGGGCTGCCCATCGACAAGGCGATGACCGACAATATCCTGATCGCCTTCGCCATGAACGGTGAGGCATTGCACCCGCTGAACGGCGCGCCCCTGCGCCTGGTCGTGCCGGGCTGGCCGGGATCGTGCTCGCACAAGTGGCTGACCCAGATCACGCTCCGCGACGTGGTACATGACGGGCCCAAGATGACCGGCCAATCCTACCGCGTGCCGAACCGCCCGGTCGCGCCCGGCGAGGAGGTCGAGAACGAGGATTTCGAGATCATCGAGCGCATGCCGGTGAAGGCGTTGATCACCTTTCCCGAGAACAACGCAACCGCCGGCAACGAGGTCGAGGTGCGCGGCCATGCCTGGTCGGGCGACCGCTGGATCACGGCGCTCGATATCTCCACCGATTTCGGCGTGACCTGGCAGCGCGCGACGCTGGATGCCCCCGTCAATGACGGCGCCTGGCAGAACTGGCGCACGACCGTCAGCTTCCCGCAGGCGGGCTATTACGAGGTCTGGGCGCGCGCCACCGACAGCGCGGGCGACATGCAGCCCTTTGCCATCGACTGGAACCCCAAGGGCTACCTCAACAACACCATGCACCGCGTCGCGGTCACGGTGAGCTGAGCACAAACAGGCGCGGCGGGGCGGATGGGCGCCCCGCCAAGACCATGGTATCCCTCTTCACGACGCCCCATTGCCGGGAGCGGGGCTGCTTGTCGGCCCCGGCCACCCCAACGCCGGAGGCATGATGACACGCACCGCCCTCGCCGCCGCAGCCCTCACGCTGTCGCTGTCGGTCTCACCCCTCGCCGCCGCGGCCGAATTCGGCGTGCTGTTCGAGGCCGACGGGGTCGAGACAACCTACAACAACTGCGCCGCCTGCCATTCCGAGCGCCTGGTGGCGCAGCAGGGCATGACGCGCGCGCGGTGGGACAAGATGCTCGATTGGATGATCGAGGAGCAGGGCATGTGGGAGCTTGAGCCCGATGACCGCACGGTGATCCTCGACTACCTGGCGGAGCACTACAATACCGACCGCCCGAACTTCCCGCGCTGACGCCGTCGGCGTAGCTGCCTGCGCACCGATCAACGGCTGCACCCTCGCCTACCCCCCCACAGCCTGAGGCGGGCACTGCCCCATGTCGTGGTTTCTGCAATCGGCCCGTTGTCTGAGCGCGGTCCTCGGGCTCGCCATCGCGATGCTTGCCTGGTCGGAGTTCGTGTTCTTCAACGAGGAGCCGGCGGCCCTGCTGGTGCGAACTCTCAAACAAGGGCTGATGCCCACGCTGATCTTCGTCGGCGAGATGATTCTCTTCTACGCGATCCCCGGCAGCTTCCTGTTGGGCCTGCTGGCAGGCTTCGGCAGCGAGGGCGCCGCGCGCATCATGCTGATCGGCGCTCTCACCGGCTATGCCATCGAAGCGGCGGTCGTGCCCGCGGCCTACGAGGCGGTGCCAGTCTCTTACCTCTGGACCGCCATCGCCTGGCATGGGCCCGTCACGGTCGGCGTCGGGGTCTTTCTGCTGCCACGTCTGCTGGGTCACGCCGCGCTCTCCCGCATGGCGGTCGCCTCTCTGCTTCTGGGCGGCTCTTGGGGTCTATGGGCACCATGGGTATGGGAGGGAGATGAGAGCATCCGGCTTTCCGCGACCGGCTTCCTGACCTTCTCAATCGTGACCATCGCCCTCGCCACTGCGGGCTACGGACTGCTGCTGGCGTCGCGATGGCCGGATCTGCCGCTGCCCCGCTGGGTATGCGTGACACTTTGCCTGCCGACGCTCGTCCTCCTCGTCGCGCAGGGTCTGGCCGTGCCGATCGCGGCGCTCGGCCTGTTCGTCATCGTCGCAGCCGTCTTTGGGTTGCTGCGGTTGCAGGGCGCAGGGTTCGAGCCGGGCTACGGCGTGCGCTGGTCCAACCTGCTGGCGCTGCCATTGCTGCCCGTCGCGGCCTCGATCGTCTACGCGGTGCAACTGCGTACCGGCCCACTGCTGGAGACGGCGGATCTCGCCGGGTTGACGGCGCTCGGCGGTCTTTTGGTCTGGATCTACGGCGTTGGCCGCGGAACGATCGGGGCCATGCGCCGCCGGGCCCGTGCTGCCAGCGAATGACGAAGGGCGGAGACGGCAGTGACGGGACCCGATCCGTCACCCTCTGATCCCCCACCCCCGATCCCTCGGGCCTTTCCATCGGATAGACCCTCGGCACCGCCGGCTGCCCATGCTACCGGAGCGCCGCGACAGCCGGGAGGACCACCATGACATACTGCGTTGCCCTCAGGCTCGATGCGGGGCTGGTGATGCTGTCGGACACACGCACCAACGCCGGCATCGATAACGTGTCGCGCTACGGCAAGATGTTCACCTGGGAGGTGCCGGGTGAGCGGGTGGTCTGCCTGATGTGCGCGGGCAATCTGTCGATCACCCAAGGCGTCATTGCCAGCATCGACACGGCGCTCAGGCGACGCGGTGCCGCGGGCCGCGAAGAGCCCGGCGAAGAAACCGAGACCGTCCTCACCGCCGACAGCCTGTACCGCGTGGCCGAGATCGTCGGCGGCCACATGGCAACCATGCAGGATCGCTACCGCGATCAGCTCTCGGCGCAGGGCCAGGCCGCCGATGCCTCGATCATCGTCGCCGGGCAGCGCCGGGGCGGCGCGCACCGGGTCTTCATGGTCTACAGCCCCGGCAACTTCATCGAGGCAACCGCCGATACCCCCTTTGTGCAGATCGGCGAGCATAAATACGGCAAGCCTATCCTCGACCGGGTGATCGCGCCCGAGACGCCGATCGCGCGGGCGCTCAAGGCCGTCTATGTCTCGATGGACTCCACGCTGCGCTCCAACCTGTCGGTCGGCATGCCCCTCGATCTTGCCGTGATCCGCGCGGGAGAGTGCCGCTTTGCGCTTCGCCGGCGGATCGAGGAAGGTGACATTGAGTTCACCGATATCTCCGAGCGATGGTCGACGGCGCTGCGTGATGCCTTCGGTTCTATTCCGGACATCGCAGGCGTGTAACGCCTGACGGAATCTCGCGCGGTGCGATAACCCGATGGCAAGGTCCTCCTGCCTAGCGCTCTTACAGCACGTAAGGCGTTGGGTGGATTGCCATGACAGTCATCTGGGACGCGGTACCGGACGGTGAGAACGGACGGGTCGAGACCGACCTGGTCTGGAACCAGCCGCTTTTCTGGAGCCATGTGGCCGCCGACGGGCTGCTGGCGCTCTCCTTTATCTCGATCCCAGCGGCAATCTGGATCGTGGCGCAACGCCGACCGGACGCGCAGTTTCGCTGGCTGCTGTTCCTGTTCGTCGGCTTCATCCTCGCCTGCGGGGTCACCCATTTCCTGGCCGTCTGGACCATGTGGGTGCCGAGTTATCACACCGCGGCGATCGTCAAGATGGTGGCAGCGCTCTCGGCGATAGCGACGGCCGTGGCGATCTGGACCTTTATGCCGCTGATCCTGGCCCTGCCGAGCCAGCGGCGGATGGAGGCGGTGCATGCGGGGCTGAGCGCAGAGATCGAGAACCGGCGCGCGGCCGAAGCCCGACTGTCCGAGGCCAATGCCACGCTGGAGGAAGGGCACCACTTCCTTGAGCAAATGTGCGCCGATATCCAGTCCACCGCGCAGGAAGCGCGCGCATCGGCCGAGCGTCGGGCCGATCATCTCGCGATGATGAGCCACGAGGTCCGCACGCCGCTTCACGGCATCATCGGCATGCTGACCATGCTGCGCGAGCGTGTGGCGGACCCCGAAACGCTTGCCCTCGTCCACCGCGCGTCGGAGGGCGCGGACGGGCTGTTGAACCTGCTGAACGACACGCTCGACTACGCCCGCGCCGAGGCGAGCGATAAGGCCGCTGGCATGACGCCTTACCGGCCGGCCGAGATCGTCGAACAGGTGGCCGGCCTGTTCAGCGCCATGGCCGAAAGCAAGGGGCTGACCTTAGGCGTCGATATCGCGCCCGACGCCGAGGGACGCGCGCTCGGCGATGCGGTGAAAGTGCGCCAGATCCTGTCGAACATCGTGAGTAACGCGGTCAAGTTCACCGTCGAAGGGCATATCGGGATTACGCTGTCGCTCAACTGCAGCGCGGCCGGGGCCGAGCATCTGATCGTGATCTCGGATACCGGCTGCGGCATCCCGGCGGCGGATCGGGCGCGCCTTTTCGAACGTTACGCCCGTGGCGGCGGCGAGGCCGCGCGCCAGGAGCGCGGGACAGGTCTCGGTCTCGCGCTCTGCCAGGAGATGGTCGAACGTCTCGGCGGCACCATCGATGTCGAAAGCCGCGAAGGCGCGGGCACCACGGTGACCCTCACGCTGCCCGGTGCGCCGCTGGTCGAGGATGGCGTGGGCGCCAGCCTGACCGGCGCCACCGTGCAGCGCCAGCTTGCTGGTCTGCGCATGCTGGTGGTGGATGACAACGACACCAACCGCCTGATCGCCCGCCATGCGCTGACAGGCGCTGGCGCGATCGTCCACGAAGCCGCCTGCGGTCAGGCCGCGCTGTCGTCGCTGGCCGAGACGCAGGCCGATGTCATCCTGCTCGATCTTTCGCTGCCCGATCTCGACGGTGCCGATGTCGCCGCACTGATCCGCCATGGCGGGTATGGCCCGCCTGATGTGCCGATCGTGATCGTCTCGGCCCATGCGCGCCCCGAGGACAGCCTTCGGCTGTTGGCCCTCGGTACCGGGGCTTTCCTGTCGAAGCCCTTCAGGCCCGCAGAGCTCGTGGCGACTGTCGCCCTGGCGCTCAAAGACGCGCGCCGGGACACTGCCGAGGTGGCGAGCGCAGGCGCTATGGGTCGATTAGGTGCCGATCGGGTCGGCGCCAAGGTCTCGACGGCGTGACAGCCGCACAGGCCTGGGCGCGCCGCCCCTTCAACGCGGGCTGCGTTTGGCCAGGATACGCTGCAGCGTGCGCCGGTGCATGTTGAGGCGGCGTGCCGTCTCACTGACATTGCGGTCGCACAGCTCGAACACGCGCTGGATATGTTCCCAGCGCACGCGGTCCGCCGACATCGGGTTATCGGGCGGTGCCGGCTTGTCCGAGGGCGCCGACAAAAGTGCCTTTTCCACATCGTCCGCGTCGGCTGGTTTGGCGAGATAGTCGACCGCACCCAGCTTAACAGCGGCAACCGCGGTTGCAATGGCGCCATATCCGGTCAGCACGACCGCCCGGCAGTCGGGCCGCGAATCCTGCAGTGCCTCTACCACGTCAAGACCGTTGCCGTCCTCCAGCCGGAGATCGATCACGGCGTAAGCGGGCGGGCGGGCCCGCGCGATGGCAAGCCCGTCCTCCACGCTGCCCGCGTCATGCGGCGTGAAGCCCCGTTTCTCCATCGCCCGCGCCAGCCGCGTCCGAAACGCGGTGTCGTCGTCGAGGATGAGCAACGAGTTGTCGTGTCCGATCGTGCCCTCGGGCATTTGCGCGCTCCAAGCTATTGTCTGCGAAAGCGACATGATCTTGCTTGGCCGACCGTCAACCGCGCGGACCCGGACAGATCGTCCCAGCCCGGTCTCAATGACCCCGGGGCGCTCTGCCCCGTCCTCGGCGCGGCCGTCTTGGGTGCCTCAGCTCGCCGCCGACAAGGCCGGATGATCCACGGCTTCCATCCAGCGCTTCACGTCCTCCGCCATGGTTTCGGGGGACTGGTCGCTGCGGAAAAGCATGATCACGCCGTTTTCAGGCGTCACGAAATACGTGAAGCTCGAATGGCTCATGAGATAGTCTTCGGGGTCCTCGCCGGTCTCACCCTTCTGAAAATACAGCTTCCACTCGCGCTTGACGGAGTCGAGGGTCGCGTCGTCGGGGGTTAGTCCGATCATCTCGGGGTGCATCGCACCGACGAAATACGCCATCTGCTCCGGCGTGTCGCGCAGCGGATCCACGGTGACGAATACCGGATCCACGTCCACACCTTTCTCGGCCAGCATATCCACCGCCGAGGCCATGTCCTGCACATCGAAGGGGCAGACGTCGGGGCAGAACGTATAGCCGAAATAGACCAGCGTGGGCCCGTCGATCAGCTCGTCCGAGCCCATGGCCTCGCCGGTATGTGCAGTCATGGTGAAGGCGCCGCCGCCAATGTCGCTTTGCCGGGCGTCGATGGTGCCGGGCGACAGGGCAAGATCGCTGTCTCCGCCCGACATCGACAGCCAGGCAGCGCCCGCTGTGGCACCGATGGCCAGTGCCGCTCCCGCCATGATCATGATGCGCGTCATACCCTCGGCCATGCTCGCTCTCCAATCCCTGGTCGCGTCGAACGTACGACCTGAGAAAGGCGGAAAGTCATCCGAATGCAACCCGCCGCGACCGCCGCGCGCGCGAAGGTGATCGCTGTTCGCCAGACCTGCGCCGCGATGTCGCCCATCGCAGGGGCGCCAGCCACGGATCAGCAGAGGGCAGGAGATTGCCTTTCGCGCCACCCTCTGCATCTTCACCCTCATGCATGAAGGGGGCGCACAGTATCTGTTCGACATGCGCGCCCGGGGCGACTGGGTGCGGCTGCGGACGCTCATCCTACTGCGCTGGGTGGCGGTGATCGGGCAGTCGGCGGCCGTGCTGGTCGCGGCGGTGGCCATGGGTTTCGAGCTGCCGCTGGCGCTTTGTGCCATGCTGATCTCGGCGGCGGTGGTGGCCAACATCGTCGCGGCCGCCGTGTTTCCGCCGGATACGCGGCTCAGCGAGAACGCAACCCTCGCCTCGCTGATGTTCGATCTGGTGCAGATCGTGGCGCTGCTGATGATCACCGGGGGGCTCAACAACCCCTTTGCGCTTTTGGTTCTGGCGCCGGTGACGATCTCTGCCTCGACCCTCAGGCTGCAGCCGACGCTTTGGCTTGGCACCACCGCGATCGCGATGATCGCGATTACGTCCAGTATCTACCTGCCGCTGATCGGACCGGACGGCGATGCGATGACGCTGCCCCTGCCCTACCGTGCCGGCATGGCCGCGGCGCTGGCGGTCGCGGTGGGGTTTCTCACGCTCTATGGCCGGCGCGTGACGGTCGAGAGTTACGCGATGAGCCAGGCCCTGTCGGCCACCCAGGTCGCCCTGTCGCGCGAACAGCGGCTGTCCTCGATCGGGGCCATCGCGGCGGCGACGGCGCACGAGCTTGGAACGCCGCTCGCCACGATCAAGCTGGTCGCCCGCGAGCTCAGCCGCGAGCTCTCCGACCGGCCGGAACTGGCGGAGGACGCGGGCCTGATCCACTCCGAGGCGGAGCGCTGCGGCCGGATCATGACGGAGCTGTCGCAGAGCCGGAAGGAAGACACCCATGTCGCCACGGCGCCGATCACGGCGGTGATCGACGAGGCGGCTGCGCCCCATGCCGGGCGCGGCATCGACATCACGGTCTCGATCAACGGTGTCGAGGTCGAGGAGGGCGGCCATGTGCCCGGCGGCAGCGACGTCCCGGTGGTCGCGCGCCGGCCCGAGCTGATCCACGGCCTGCGCAACCTGATCCAGAACGCCGTGGATTTCGCCGAGAACACCGTCCGCGTCGATCTGCGGAGCGAGGCGGGTGCGCTGGAAGTCGTCATCGGCGATGACGGGCCAGGCTTCGCGGCCGAGGTCCTGCCGATCCTGGGCGAGCCCTATGTCACCTCGCGCGGCGCCGACAAGCGCCTCTCGGCGACCATCGACGACACCTATGAAGGCATGGGGCTTGGCGTCTTTATCGCGCGCACGCTGCTTGAACGCACGGGTGCGAGGCTGCGCTTTGCCAACGGACCGGACGGCGCATTGGTTCGCGTCCACTGGCCGCTTGAGCGCATCAGCCTGTCACGCCCGCCAAGGACCGGGCGCGGGGTGGGCCCGGTCGGTGCTGGCGCCGTCAGCCAAGACGCCCTGCGTGCCGCGGTGGAACAGGCAAAGCGCACTTGAACGGTCTCATACTGGGCCGACACGGATCAATGATCGTCATTGACGTCGAGTTTACACTTCGTTCGTGCTAATTCGCCTGTCTGAGGGCGAGTGGCTTTGCTAGCGTTGCAAAAGGTCGAACCCGAGGGGACGGGGTACGTCTTGGTTGACTGGTTGATGGTTTTGGCCGTGGTCTTCGGCCTGCTGGCGGTGGGTGCTGGCTATGCATGTCTTGGCCTGTCGCGCCGCGCCGCCGAGGAGCGCCGCCGCCGCGAAGACCTTGTCCAAGGCATCACCATCCGCGCCGATGGCGAGCAGATCCGCGATTTTTCCCCTGGCGCCGCCACCCTGCCCGGGATCGAGGCCAATGCCTCACTGTTCGACGTCTTCAGCGCCACGCTCGTAGACGGCCGGGAGGAGGCGCTGGTCGCACTCGACATCCTGGTCGATCGCGGCCTGCCGATGCGCCTGTTGGTCTCGGACCAATCGGGCGCGCCGTGGGAACTCGTCGGGCAGCCGCGCGGTGGCGAGCTTGTCATCACGATGCATGATGCCTCGCTGATGCTGACCGAACTGCGGAAATCGCAGCGCCGGATCTCGGCGCGCGAACAGGCGCTGGAAGAGGGGATGTCCGAGCGTCAGGTCATGTCGGCGCTGCTCGGCTCGGGCGCGGCGATCGCCTGGCAGCGCAACGGCGAGGGCGCGATCCAGTGGTCGGCCGGCACCGTCGCCTCGCGCCTCGGCCAGGTTCTCGCCACGCAAACCACCGCTCTGATCGGCGCAAGGACCGCCGAGCAGGTGCCCGACGACACCGGGATCATCCGCTCGCGCCTTGAGATCCTGCCCACCGGCGAGGTGGAGCCCCTGCCGCTGCAGATCATGGAGATCCCCACCGGCGATGGCGACATCGTGGGGCTCGCCACCGATGCGACCGTGGCCGCTCAGGCGGAGCGCACGCTGGGACGTTTCGTCCAGACCATGACCGAGACCTTTGCCCATCTCACGGCGGGGCTCGCGATTTTCGACCGAAACCAGAAGCTGGTGCTTTTCAACCCGGCCTTTGCGCAGCTGCTGCAGCTCGATCCGGCCTGGCTCGCCAACCGGCCAAGCCTGCGTGACATCATCGACGCGCTGAGAGCCAACCAGCGCATCCCCGAGACCGGCGATTACCATGGCTGGCGCAAACGCCTGCTCAGCCTGTTCGACAATACCGAACGGGCCGATCTGGATGAGATCTGGCATCTGGCCGACGGCACCAACATCAAGGTGCTCGCCCGGCCCCACCCGCATCGCAGCCTCGCCTTCGTGTTCGACGACATCTCGGATCGCATTCGGCTGGAACAGCGCTACCGCCAGTCGATCGACCTGCAGGAGGCGACGCTCAACCGCCTGCAAGAGGGGCTCGCGGTGTTTGGCGCCGATGGCCGCCTGCGCATCCTCAACGCGTCCTTCACCCAGATCTTCGGCATCGACACGGCGCTGCTGCAGCCGGGCATGCATGTGCGCGAGATCGTCCGCCTGATCGGTGACATGACGGTGGAGACCGATCTCTGGGACAAGGTGACGACCGCGGTCACCGCCGATGAGACGCGCAGCCCCTGGGCCGAGAGACTGACGCTGGGATCGAGCCGCATCCTGCGCCTGCGCCTCGCCCCGCTGCCCGGCGGCGATACCATGCTGGTGATCGCCGATATCACCGACAGCGAGCGCTTTGCCGTCGCCTTGTCCGAGCGCAACAGCGCGCTGGAGAGCGCCGAGGAAATGCGCACCGCCGTGCTCGACCAGATTTCGCACCGGTTGCGCACGCCGCTGAACACGATCTTCGGCTTCGGCCAGTTGCTGAACGATCCGCGTTTCGGCAGCCTGACCGAGCGTCAGCGCGAGTATGCGGCCGGTATCCTGGAGGCGTCGGGCCAGCTGCTCGACACCATCGATGAGGTGACCGATCTCGCCTCTCTGCAGCCGGGTGAGGCGGCCGAGACCATGCGCGAGCCGACGCTGGACGAAACCGTGGAGCTCGCGCGCACGCTGATCGAGAAGCGGGCGGGCGAGGCCGGCGTGACGCTCAGAACCGAACTTGCCGGGGGCGATGTGAGGGTGGCCTGCGATACCGGGACCCTGCGGCAAATCGCTTTCAACATGGCCGCCGGCGCGGTGCAGCGCGCCGCGGTCGGATCGACCGTGCGGATCGTCACGACCCCGCCTTCGGGCGACGGTGTGACGATCAGCGTGATCGAGCAGCTGCGCGACGGTGTCGAGTTGACACTGGACGCGGAGCAGTCTCGCAGTCTGCCACCGGCCGCCGCCCAGCAGGGGCGCGATACCGCTGCCTCGCTGGAAGTCACCGCGCGCATGGTCGAGGCGCAGGGCGGGCGTTTCTCCTACGACCCTTCGACACCGTCGGGCACCGCCGGATCCGGGGCATCGAGGCCAGGCGGCGCATCGCGGCAGATGTCTGCGAGCGCCCATTTGCCTCTCGCGACAGCGGCCATCGACGACGCAGAGGCCATGCCCTTGTCCCGCGCATTGCCCTCGTAACTTCGGCCCGCCCAGCGACGGCGCCAAGGCTCGGTGCCGTGTGTTCGCGGTCAGCAAAACGGCGGGGCCAATCCCGGCGAAGCGGATGCTGGAAACCTGCCTCGGCGCAGGCTAGGCAGCGTCATGGTAACGGGCATCCCGACGCAGAGCAGCAAGGCGGCCGGAGCGGTGGGCACAGCGCTTGCCTCTCACGCGCTCAGCCTCGTCGACGAGGCCGCGACCGCCGCTCTTGGCGCGGCTCTCGGTCCGGCGCTCGTGGCGGGTGATGTCGTCTGCCTTTATGGTGGTCTGGGTGCCGGTAAGTCGGCGCTGGCACGGGCCGCAATCCGCGCCCGGCTCCGCGATCCGACGGCCGAGGTACCGTCGCCGACCTATACGCTGATCAATGTCTACGAGCCGCGCACCGACGCCCCTGATGCGATCTGGCACGCCGATCTCTACCGGCTCGGCGATGTCGAGGAGTTGGCGGAGCTTGGCCTTGACGAGGCGTTCGGCCATGCCGTCTGCCTCATCGAATGGGCTGGCAGGCTCGCCCGCGGCTGCCCGGCGCGGCGGCTCGACATCGCGCTTTCCATCGCGGGCAGCGGACGGCGCGCCGAGATCACCGCGCATGGGTCGGGCTGGGCAGCGGTGATGGCCGCCGTATCGTCTCTCACCGTAGGCAGCACGGCATGACGACCTTGTTCGACCAGCAGCGAGAAGCGGCCATGGTCGCCTTTCTGACGCGCATCGGATTGGGGGCAGGCGATGTCTCGCCGCTCGCCGGCGATGCGTCGATGCGGCGCTATCTGCGCGTGGCGCACGGCGGCGCTGTCTCGGTGCTGATGGATGCACCGCCCGGCGCGAACGAACGGATGGACAGCTTTGTCGCCGTGACCGCGACGCTGAGGAGCCTTGGCCTGTCGGCGCCCGAGGTGATCGCCGCGGATCTCGATGCCGGTTTCCTGTTGCTGGAGGATCTGGGCGACGATCTCTTTGCCCGCATCATGGCGGCCCAACCGAGCGACGAGGCCGAGTTATACGACGCCGCGGTCGACCTGCTCGCCGCACTCCCGGACGCCGAGCCAGCTAACCCACCAGCGGGCGTCCGTCCATACGACCTGCCCACCTACCGACGCGAGGCGCGGCTGGTGATCGACTGGTATGTCGCCGGTGCAGCGAGCCCCTTGGCCGAAGACGCAGCCGCCGAGTTCGGCGCACTCATCGACGCCGCCATGACCACCCTTCCCAACGACGCCCCGGTGCTGGTGCTGCGCGACTACCACGCGGAGAACCTGATCTGGCTGCCCGGTCGTGTGGGCCATGCCCGTGTCGGGCTGCTCGATTACCAGGATGCGCTGGTCGGTCACCGCGCCTACGATCTCGTCTCGTTGCTCGAGGATGCGCGGCGCGATGTCGATCCGGCCCTCGCCACGCAGCTCTTCGACCGCTTTGGCGAGCGGTGTGGCCTTGATGCCGCGGGGCGACAGGCGCTGCAGGCCGCCTACGACCTGCTTGGCGCGCAGCGCAACCTCAAGATTCTGGGCATCTTCGCCCGACTGGCGCTTCGCGATGGCAAGCCACGCTATCTCGATCTGATCCCGCGCGTCTGGCGCTATCTTGAGCGAGACCTGCAAAGCCCATCCTGCCGCGCGCTGGCGGGTTTCGTGACCCGCCACATACCGCCGCCAACACCCGAGGTTCTGGCCCGGCTGTCAACCGCGGCGGGTGTCGAGCGACCGGGTAACGAGCATCCGGGGAGCGGGCATCCGGGGGGCGGGGATCGCCGCGCCGCGGGCCGATGACGGTCGATGTCGCCATGGTCCTCGCCGCGGGTCGGGGGACGCGCATGCGCCCGCTGACCGACCGGATGGCCAAAGCCATGGTACCGGTCGCCGGGCGGCCGCTGATCGACCATGCCCTCGACCGCGTGGCAGCGGCAGGTATCGCGCGGGCCGTGGTCAACCTGCATGCCCATGCCGACGGCTTGGAGGCGCATCTCAAGACCCGCAGGGCCGCTCCCGAGCTCGTGTTCTCGGACGAACGCGCCGCCCTGCTCGACACCGGGGGCGGGGTGCTCGCGGCGCTGCCGCTCCTCGGCCCAGCGCCCTTCGTGACGCTGAACGGCGATGCCATCTGGGCCGGGCCGGAACCGGTGGCCTCTCTCCTGGCCACCTGGGCCAAAGCGCCCCCATCGGCCGAGGCGCTTCTCATGCTGGTGCCCCGCGAGCGGGCGCACGGCTATAGCCGGCCGGGCGATTTCTTTCTCGATGCGTCGACGGCCCCGGTGGGCGTCCCGACGCGGCGGGGCAGCGCCGAGACGGCACCCTTCGTCTACACGGGGCTGCAGGTCATGCGGCCCACGGCCTTTGCGGGCATTGCGGAGGCCGAAGCGACTGGAGCCCAGCGCCCGGCCTTCTCGCTCAACCCGGTCTGGGATGCGCTTGCGGCGCGCGGCGCGCTGGCGGCGACGGTCTGGGGCGGCGACTGGGTCGATGTCGGCATGCTGGCCGGGATCGCCGTGGCCGAGGCTGTGTTGGCCGCTCATCATGGGTGATCCCGTCGCCGTGCCGGCTGACCCCTTCGCGGGCGATGGCCCTTCGCCGCGGCTTTTCGCGGTGCCGCCCGGCGCTGACTACGCCGCAGTGCTGGTCTCGGGCCTTACCGCCCGCCTCGCCCATGCACCGCCCGAGGCCATGGCGTCGGTCAGCATCATCGTGAACAGCGCCCGCGCCCGCACGGCGATCGAAGCGGCCTTCGCCGCCCGGGCAGACGGTGGACCCTGCTATCTGCCGCAGGTGACGAGCCTCGAGACACTGGCCGATGCGCCCCCGCCCACCCTTGTCACCGCTCCCCTGCCGCCACGCGCTCGCCCGGTATCGCCGACGGTGCGGCTCATGGCGCTGACGCGGCTGGTAGAGGCCTATTGCCACCGGACCGGCATGGCGCCGGCTGCCGCGCCCGGGCTTGCCCGCAGCCTCGCCGACCTGCTCGATCTGATGGACGAGGAGGGTGTCGACCTCGCACGACTGGCCGAGGCCGGTGCCGCCGATCTTCCCGATCCCGAAAGCATGGCCGGGCACTGGCAGCGCGCGCTCGACTTTCTGTCCATTGCCCGCGAGGCCTGGCCCGAGCTCCGCGCTGCACTTGGTGAGGGCGAAGCCCCGCCTCAAGCCGATCCAAGGGCTGCACAGCGCGTGGCGATCGCGGCGCTGCTCGAAGGGTGGCAGGCATGCCCGCCGGCAGGGCCCGTCATCGTCGCCGGGTCGACCGGATCGCGAGCGATAGCGGCGATGCTGATGGCGGCCGTTGCCAAGCTGCCGTCAGGGGCGGTGGTCCTGCCCGGGCTCGATCCCGACGCGGCAGGCGCTGTCTGGCCAGCGGTTCAAGCCGGCGCTGGCGATCATCCCTCGGGGCCGTTCCGTCGGCTGTTCGCCATGCTGGGCACCGATCCCGGCGCCGTGCGCGCCTGGGACGTCCGACCGGACGACACACAAGTCCCGCGCCGGCGTCTGCTGGCCGAGGCCCTGCGCCCTGCCCCGGTCACCGACGCCTGGGTCGCCGCGCGTGAGACCATCGCGGCCGAGGCCGAGGCGGCGACCAATGGCCTGTCGCTGATCGAGGCGCCCGAGCAGCGCGTCGAGGCGGGCGCCATCGCGCTGGCGGTGCGCGAGGCGCTGGAAAACCCGGGCCAACACATCGCCATCGTAACGCCCGACGCGACGCTGGCCCGGCGGATCACCGCGGCGCTCGCACGCTTCGACATCCTGCCCGATGACAGCCTTGGCCGCCCTTTGGCGCAGGCGCCGGCGGCGGTTTTCCTGCGTCTCGTCCTCCGCGTGGCGATGGCGGCGGCGGAAAGCCGTGTCGACACCGTCGCGCTGGCCGGTCTGATGGGCCATCCGCTCACGCACACAGGGTCAGCGCGCGCGGATCACCGCCGCAACGCCCGCCGCTTTGAGATCGCTGTTCTGCGCGCCCGGGGGCCCGTGCGCCCCGGGCGCGGCGGAGCGCTGCCCGAATGGCACGGGGCGGGTGAGGACGAGAGGACATGGCAGGCGGGCATCGATGCCGCGCTCGCGCCCCTGGTGAGCACGCTGCAGGGGCCCGCGCCGCTTGGCGAGGTGATCGGCGCCATGCGGGACGCCTGCCAGGCACTCTCGGCACCGGCCGATCCTGAAAGCGACGAGGGCGCGCGAACCGAAGCCGAGGCGCCCAGCCGCGATCCCAGTGAGGGGTCGTGGCAGGGACCAGACGGCATCGCCGCGCGGCGCGTGCTCGACGCTCTCGCCGAGGCGGCGCCGGCCTATGGCGGCACCATGGCGCCTGCCATGCTGTCGGGCGTGCTGGAGACATTGCTCTCGGCCGAGGCCCTGCCGCCGGAGGCCGCGCGCCCCCATCCACGCGTCACGCTCCGCGGTACGATGGAGGCCCGCCACGAGACCGCCGATCTGACCGTGCTCGCGGGCCTGGTCGAAGGACGCTGGCCAGGCACCGCCGACCCCGGCCCATGGCTCAACCGGCCACTGCGGGCGGCGCTGGCCATCCCAGCGCCCGAGCGGGAGATCGGCCTCGCCGCGCATGATTTCCTGCAGGGCGCCTGCAGGGGCACGGTCATCCTGACCCAGTCGCGCGCCATCGAAGGCACGCCCATGATCGCCTCGCGCTGGCTGACGCGGCTTGAGACGCTGCTGAGCGGGACGCATCCCAAGGCTCTCGAAGCGATGCGCGCCAGGGGGCGCCGCTGGCTCGACCTGGTGCCGCTGCTGGATGCCCCGGGCAAGGCCGAAAGCGCCGATCCGCACCTGGCGCCCGCGCCGCGGCCGGCTCCGCGCCCAGCGCGCGCGCTCAGACCCCGTACACTCTCGGTCACCCGGCTGGAGCGCCTGATCCGCGACCCCTATGCCGTCTATGCCGAAAGCGTTCTGGGCCTGAAGGAGCTGGACCCGCTAGGCGCAGCGATCGATGCGCGCGACCGGGGCACCGCGCTGCATCAGGTGATGGAGCGGCTGGTGCGCGAGGGTCGAGACCGCGCCGATGACGACGTTGCGGTGGCCGCCGCCCTGGTCGAGGCGCTGGATGCGACCCTGAGCGAGGGCGACCTGCCGCCCGACCTCGCGCGCCTCTGGCGCGGGCGCATGGGCCGCGTGGCGGGGCGCCTCGCCGCACTTACCCGGCGGATACGCGCCGCGGGCGAGACACTGGGCCTCGAGGTCAAAGGCGCCATCGCCCTGCCCGTCCCTGGCGGCGATCTCGCGATCACCGCGCGCGCTGACCGCATCGACCGGGCCAGCGATGGCAGAGGTCTGGTCTACGACTACAAAAGCGGCGCACCGCCGTCGAAAAAGCAGATCGGCCGCTTTGCCCATCAGCTTCATGCCCAGGCGCTGATCGCCGCCGAAGGCGGGTTCGAGGGCGTGCCCCCGCTGCCCCCCGGCAACGGCGCCTATATCGGCCTTGCCGCCGCGAAAGAAGCGGCACCCGATCCGCCGCTTGCCACCTTGCTTGATGCCTATCGCGCGGATCTGATCGCCTTTCTCACCCGCTTCGACGATCCCGCCACGCCCTACATCTCGCGCCGCGTGGTCGAAAAGCGCGAAGATACCGGGCCCTATGATCACGTGGCGCGGGTGGCGGAATGGGCGGGCGACGGCGTCGTCGACCCGACACCCGAGGACGGCCGGTGAAAGCGCCGCAGCCCACGCTGGCCCAGCGGCAGGCCGCCGATCCGCGCGCCTCGGCCTGGGTCGGGGCCAATGCCGGCTCGGGCAAGACGCGGGTGCTGATCCACCGGGTGGCCCGCCTTTTGCTCGCGGGCAGCCGGCCGGAGCGCATCCTGTGCCTCACCTATACGCGCGCAGCCGCCGCCGAGATGCAGACGCGTCTTTTCGCCGAGCTTGGTCGCTGGGCCATGCTGGACGAGGCGGCGCTGGCCGAGACGTTGGGCGCGCTGACAGGCGAAAGCGCGTTTCCACCCGACAGGCTGGCCGAGGCGCGGCGGCTGTTCGCCCTCGCACTCGAGACGCCGGGGGGCCTGCGCATCCAGACGATCCACGCCTTTGCCGAGCATCTGATCCGCCGCTTCCCACTGGAAGCAGGGGCGGACCCCGCCTTTATCGTCGGCGATGAGCGGCGCATGGGCAGGCTCAAGGCCGGGGTCTCCGCGGCACTTGGTGCGGCAGCGGCGACCGGCGAGGATGATGCCTTCGACCGTCTCGCCAGCCGGCTTGGAGAGACCCAGCTCGGCCCGCTGCTCGACGATATCGCCCGCGCCCATGCCGACCTGCCCGAGGATGAGACGGCGCTTCAGGTCGCCATCGACGCGCATTACGACCCGGCGCTCCTCGCCGCGCCCGAGACGGTGCTGAACGAGGCCGCCGCAACGATCGATTGGCGCGCCGCCGCCGATCTGGCGCCGGTCCTGTTGGCGGGCGGCAAGCGCATGCAGGACAAGGCCCCGCTTTTCGCCGAAGCGGGCCGTGCGGGGCTGGCCGGCGAGATGCTCGGCGCGGTCGAGGCCTTGAGCAGCGCTGTCATGAAAGCGGGCCGTCGCGAGCCGGTCGATCCGGGCTGGCTGTTCACGAAAAAACTGGTGGAGCGTGGCGCTCCCGCCGTCGCCCGGTTCGATGCGCTGCAAGCGAGCCTTCTCGCAGCCCGGAGACGGCTGATCGACAGTGAGGCGGCGCGCCGTGCCGATGATCTCAATCGCTTTGCCCTGGCCTGGATGACGGGCTTCGCCGCCGCCAAGGCCCGCTCGGGTTTGATGGATTTCGACGACCTGATCGAGCGCGCGGCCGCGATGCTGCAGCAGGGCCCGGACGCGGCCTGGGTGCTCTACCGATTGGACGGGGGCATCGACCATGTGCTGGTCGACGAGGCGCAGGACACCTCGCCCGCGCAATGGCGGATCATCGAGGCCATCGCCGCGGAGTTCATGGCGGGCGAGGGCGCGGTGCGCCGGGCGCCGGATGGCCGCGCCATGGCCCGCACGCTGTTTGTCGTGGGCGACGAGAAGCAGTCGATCTACTCGTTCCAGGGCGCAGATCCGCAGGTCTTTGGCACCGTGCGCGAGGCGACGCGGGCGCGACTGTCGGCGGGCGGCATGCTGGTCGAGCCCGCGCTGGCCCGTTCGTTCCGCTCAGCACCCGGCATCCTCGATTTCGTGGACCGGGTGTTCGACGGCACGGCAGCCGAGGGCCTGACGCTCGACGGCGCGCCGCCCCTGCACGAGACCAGTCGCGAGGGCGATGGCGCCACCATAGATCTCTGGGACATGCTGGAGCGCGAACCTGGCAGCGGCGAACAGCCCTGGCACGCGCCGGTCGACGAGATCCCTGCCGGGGCCCCAAAGATCCGCCTCGCCCGCCTTCTCGCCACCGAGATCCGTCGCATCTGTGCCGAGGAATGCCTCCCCGGGCGCGCGGGCGAGACGTCCCGACCGGTGCGCCCGGGTGACATCATCGTGCTGGTGCGGCGGCGCGATGCACTGGCCCGCGAGCTTGTCCGCGCGCTCAAGGCCGCAGGGGTCGCCGTCGCGGGGGCCGACCGGCTGAAACTGATGGAGGAGATCGCGGTCAAGGATCTGCTCGCGGCACTCCGCGTCGCCGCGATGCCCGATGACGACCTGTCGCTCGCAGCCCTGCTCCGCTCACCGCTCGGTTGTCTGGACGAGGACGCATTGATGGCGCTGGCGGCCGGTCGCGCGGGCAAGCGCCTGAGCGCACGGCTGGCCGAGGAGGCGGCGCGCCATCCACGCTCGGCCGGTCTTGTCGCGGACCTGATGGCGCGCGCCGATTTCCTGCGACCCTACGAGATGCTGGAAAGGGTGCTGACCCACCACGACGGTCGGCGGCGATTGCTGGCCCGCCTGGGGCCGGAATGCGAGGACGCGATCGACGAGCTTCTGGTGCAGGCGCTGGTCTACGAGGCGGCCGAGGCCCCGACCCTCGCGGGCTTTGTCGCCTGGCTGGAGAGCGCGGAGACCGCGGTCAAGCGCGAGTTCCCCGCCGAGACGGGCGAAGACGGTGGCGCGGTGCGGGTCATGACAGTGCACGGCGCCAAGGGGCTAGAGGCGCCCTTCGTCATCCTGCCCGACACCATGGACCAGCCCGGGCGCAGCGGCGGTGGCGGTAAGGCGCCGCTTTTCACGCTCAAGGGTGGGGATAACGTGCCGCCGCTGATCACGCTCGGCGCCAGGACGGCCGAGGACGACGCGGCAACCCGCGCCGCCCGCGAGGCCGCGGCACGGCGCGAGATCGCGGAACACAAGCGCCTGCTCTACGTGGCACTGACCCGGGCCGAGCGGCGCTTGCTGATCTGTGGCGCGGGAACACCGCCGTCGGATGGTAAGGAGGGCGAGGACGCGCTGAAAACCGAGCGGCGCGAGGCGATCTGGTACCGTCTGGTGGAGGGCGCGATGGAGCGCTCGCCCGGGATGCGCGAGATCGCGGGGCCGGGCGATCGGCCGCGGATGCGGCGGCTTGGCGACGATCCAGCCCCAGCGACGGCCCCGGCGCCGGCCCCGGCGATCATGCCCACGGCCGACGGCGCGGTCGGGCCCGCCGCGCCCGATCCCCTGCCCAGTTGGGCAGTGCCGGCACCGGTGGAGGCGCGGCCGCTGCGGCTCTCGCCCTCATCGCTCGGATCGCCGGAGGACCTTGGCGGCGTCACCGGCCCGGCGATGCCAGACGGGCGCGCCGGCGCCGATCCCCGGCTCTTCGGACTTGCAGTGCATGCGCTGATGGAAAGCCCAGCCGACAACGACCGGGCGGCCGAGACGCTGGTGATGCGCACTGCTGCGGGCCTCGATAGCGCCGCCGTCGCCGCGGCGCGGGAGGAGGCGGCGCGTGCCCGCGCGCTGCCCGAGGCAGCAGCACTGTTCGCCAGCACCGCGCTGGCCGAGGTGTCGCTGGCCATTCCGGGCATCCTGGGCGCCCCACCGATGATCGGGCGCGCCGACCGTGTCGTGATCCTCTCCGACCGGGTGCTTTTGGCGGACATCAAATCCGATCGCCCCGTGCCCGGCAGCGCCGATGACGTACCCATGGCCTATGCCGCGCAGCTCGGCGTCTATGCCTCGGCGCTGACCGCGCTGCACGGTCTGCCGGTGGTGCCCATGCTGCTCTACACGGCCGCGCCGCAGCTGTTGACGCTCGATGCCACGCAGTGCGAGCAAGCCGTCCGCGCCGCGCTGGCCGCCGCCGCAGGAGCCTGACCGTGGTGCGACTGACCCCCATCAGGGTTGGCATCAGGGCTGGACAGGGGGGCGCGGGCACTGCCTTGATAGGCCAACGGCCGTCTCCTACGTCAGGCGCCTGCTCGGGCAGGCCAGCCAGTGAGAGGCCGGCGGCCCAACGAGATGAAGGGATGAGACAATGACCACGATCAGCGTGACTGACGCGAATTTCGACAGTGACGTCCTCGGCTCCGATGTCCCCGTGGTGGTGGACTTCTGGGCCGAGTGGTGCGGCCCCTGCAAGCAGATCGCCCCGGCGCTGGAAGAGCTTGCGGCCGAGTATGATGGCAAGATCCAGGTGGCGAAGCTGAATATCGACGAGAACCCGATCACGCCGTCGAAATACGCCATCCGCGGCATCCCGACCCTGATGATGTTCAAAGGCGGCGAGCTGGTCGACAAGAAGATCGGTGCCGATTCGAAGCGCGGCATCGCCGGCTGGATCGAAGATCAGATGTGACGAATCATCGATGAGCGATTCGCTAGGGCCCGGGGTAGCGATGCCTCCGGGCCCTTTTCTTTAGGCGATCGACGGCTGGTGTCAGAGGCCGAGCACGTGGCCGGCAAGATAGAGCGAGCCGCAGATCAGCACGTCATCGCCAGGCCGGGCATCGGCCAACACGGCCGCCAGCGCGGCCTCGACCGAGGGTGCCGGACGTGCCGCGATGCCGGCGCCATCGAAGACCGCTGACAGGGCACTCGCACTCAGACTTGCCGGGGCGTCGGGGATCGTCACGGTGGCGGCAGAACGGACCAGCGGGGCAAGCGGCGCGGCAAATCGGGTGGCATCCTTGGTATCGAGCATGCCCGCGACAAGGTGCAGTCGGCGCCGGTCACCCCCCTTGCGCGGCTCGAAATGGCTGACCAGCGCATCGGCCGCAGCGGGATTATGCCCGCCATCGAGCCATAGGGTCACCCCCTGGGGCATCGCCTCGGCAAGCGGCCCGGTGTCGAGCTGCTGCAGGCGTGCGGGCCAGGTGACCCCGGTCATCGCCGCGGCCGGATCGCCCTCGCCAAGCAGGGTCAGGGCGGCCAGCGCGGCGCCGGCATTCAGAACCTGGTGGTCACCGGGCAGCGCTGGGCGCGGCAGGGTAAGTCGCGTCGTCCCCATCTCGAAGGTCAGCGCCTTGCCCGAGACCGCCACATGCCAGTCGCGCCCGGCAACATGGGAGGGCGCGCCGACGGCCTCGGCCCGCGCGATCAGCACATCCAGCGCCTCGGCCCTGGGTTGGTGGCCGATCACGACGGGCACGCCGGGTTTCATGATGCCGGCCTTCTCGGTCGCGATGGCCTCGATCGTGTCGCCGAGGAACGCCTCGTGATCCATGCCGATCATCGTGATGACCGACAGGCGCGGGGTAACGACATTGGTGGCATCGAGCCGACCGCCGAGACCGACTTCGAGCAGCGTCCAATCCGCCGCCGTCTCGGCCATGGCCACCAGGGCTGCGACGGTCGTGATCTCGAAATAGGTGATCTGTTCCGGCCCGTTGGCAGCCTCGCAGCGCTCCAACAACGCCATCAGGGACGCTTCGTCGATCAGCGTGCCCGCCAGCCGGATCCGCTCGTGAAAGCGAACCAGATGCGGCGAGGTGTAGGCATGGACGCGCTGCCCGGCTCCTTCCAGACCAGCGCGCAACATGGCCACGGTCGAGCCCTTGCCATTGGTACCGGCGACGTGGATCACCGGCGGCAGGCGATCCTGCGGGTCGCCCATGCGCCCCAGCAGCCGCCAGACGCGGTCCAGCGTCAGGTCGATGATCTTGGGATGCAGACCCATCAACCGCGCCAACACGGCATCGCTGCCGAGACCGCCGGAGAGCGGCGACGCAGCGCCAGGCGGCAGGTCGGCCTGGAGTGGGTCGGAGGCCGGGTGCTGTGGGGGTTCGTGGGATGTGTCCTGGGACGTATCCTGGGGCACGTCCTGAGGCAGGTCGCCCGGCCCCGCGGTCGTGCGGGTCACGGCAGGCCCGCGCTCTCGCTGGCCAGGCTGCCGCGCACCGGCGAGGGCAGCGACAACAGCAGCCGCAGCATCGCCCCCAGTTCTTCGCGGTGCTTGGCGCGCGGCAGAACGGCGTCGATCATGCCGTGATCCAGCAGGTACTCGGCACGCTGGAACCCCTCGGGCAGCTTTTCACCGATGGTGTCCTCGATGACGCGCGGCCCGGCAAAGCAGATCAGCGCCCCGGGCTCGGCGATCTGGATATCACCCAGCATGGCATAACTGGCCGTGACGCCGCCGGTGGTGGGATTGGTCAACACGACCACATAGGGCAGCCCCGCCTCGCGCAGTTGCTGCACCGCGAGCGTGGTGCGCGGCATCTGCATAAGGCTCAGGATCCCCTCCTGCATGCGCGCGCCACCTGCCGCCGCGAACACGACGACGGGCGCACGCAGACCCACGGCCGTCTCGGCGGCCGCGATCAGGGCATTGCCGACACCCATGCCCATCGAGCCGCCCATGAAGCGGAAGTCCTGCGCAGCCGCCACGACATCGAGGCCGTAGAGCGCGCCCTTGCCGACCAGCATCGCGTCCTGCTCGCCGGTCTTGCGCCTCGCATCGCGCAGGCGGTCGGCATAGCGCTTCTCATCGCGGAACTGCAGCGGGTCGGGCAGCGGCTCAGGCACCTCAACCTCGGTCCAGGCGCCGTGGTCGAAGAACGCGTCAAACCGGTCGCGCGGCGCGATGGCATGGTGATGCCCACAGCTCGTGCAGACGCATTGCGCCGTCGTATAGTCGCGATGGAACAGCATCTGCCCGCAGCCGTCGCATTTCAGCCAGAGGTTCTCCGGCATCTCGCGCCGCTGGAAGAACGACTTGATCTTCGGCGGGACGTATTCGGTGATCCAGTTCATCGGCCAGCCCTCGGCTCGGCCCGCACGACAGGTGCGGCGCGGCTGGGCGTGATCTAGAGCCGATATCGGGCCGGCGCAATCGGCGCCCTGCCCCGCTGCCCTAGTCGGTGGGCGCCGCGGCAGGCCGGCGGCGACGCAGGAACAGCGCGCCGGCAGCACCGGCCAGCAGAAGGGCCGAGGGCGGCAGCGGTACCGCGGTCGGCTGGAAGGCCAGCTGCTCTATCCCGCCCGAGACGCCATCCAGCGTGATCGAGAAACTGCGCACGGCCAGCGTCAGGGCGCCCAGCGCCTGGAGGTCGAAGATCTTCTCGGAATTGTCGCCCGTCGCGTTGGTCGCGGTGAACACGACGGAGGGATCGGCCAGATCGATCGAGGCATTCTGTCGCCCGTCGGCATAGCTGAACTCCAGGATCACCTCGGCCAGGTTGCCGGCGTCCTGGGCATCGGGTTCCTCGAAATCGATCAGCACCAGTTCCTCAAGATCGACGCCCAACTGATAGCGCGAGGCGAGGAAGTTGTAGGTCACGGAGTTGGCGTTGTTTCCGCCGGCCGCGTCATCGGGACGGGCATAGCCCTGCGGGTTGTTCGCAGCAGCAGGCGCGCCGGGACCGAAGGTCGGCGTGCCTGCCGGCGGGGTCAGCGCCACGATGGTGTTGTTGCTGTTGCCGGCATTGCCCTGCTGCTCTTGGAAGATCAGCAGGCGGTTGCGCGGGGTCGAGCCGAGATTTGGCCCGGTCGCGAGGTCGGGATCGCCGCCCTGACACGCTGCGAGGCCGCCCGGCTGGCCGTTGTCGCCACAGTTCGATTCGAACAAGACCGCGCCGAGCGCGTTGTTGCCGAGATTGACCGAGAACTCCACGCCGAAGGCATCGACGAACAGGCCCCGGTCGCCATTGTCGTCCGCGACGATCTCACCGCTGACGGTATCGCGACCCGTCAGCACGGTGTTGCCGCCCCCATCGGTCGCCGGCGCGCCGATGAAGGCACGGTCGAAATCGAGCGTGAGCCCAGCCGCCGGAGTGAACGGCGCCAGGCACAGGGTCGCGGCCATGATCGCTGGACTGAAACGCATACCTCACCCCCAAAACGGTAGGAGCGGGATCGCAGAGCGCTGTGTCGTGGTGATGGCCGATGCGGCGCGATGTCGCCGCAATCGCCGGCCAAACGGGCATTTTTCGTGGCTTTTTAGGACGTTGCTGCTATCGCGCGCCGGTATGGGCCCCACGCGCAAGATCGGCGACAAAGCTCAGTACGCTGGACGCATCGGCCCCGGCGCCGATCTTCTCGACGATGGCCGAGCCCACGACAACGCCATCGGCGACACCGGCCATCTGGCTCGCACCCTCGGGCGTCTTGATGCCGAAGCCGACGCAGACCGGCAGGCTGGAGGCCGCGCGAATGCGCGCCACGTCCGGCGCGACGCGGGCGGCGTTGGCCTCGGCCGCACCCGTGATCCCGGTGATCGACACGTAATAGACGAAGCCGCCAGTATTGCGGACGACAGCCGGCAGACGCCGGTCATCGGTGGTGGGGGTGGCGAGGCGGATGAACTCGATCCCCTTGGCCCGCGCAGGCAGGCAGAGCTCGTCATCCTCCTCGGGCGGCAGGTCGACAACGATCAGCGCATCGACCCCGGCGGCCTTGGCATCGTCGAGAAAGCGCTCCACGCCATGGCTGTAGATCGGGTTGTAGTAGCCCATGATGACGATGGGGGTGGTGTCGTCACCCTCGCGAAAGGCGCGCACGGTGTTGAGCGTCCGGTCCAGCGTCATGCCGCCGGCCAAGGCGCGCTGGCCTGCCGCCTGGATCGTGGGCCCGTCGGCCATCGGGTCGGTGAAGGGCAGCCCAAGCTCGATGATGTCGACGCCTGCGCCGGGCAGGCCCTTCATGATCTCAAGCGCCGTCGCCTCATCGGGGTCGCCCGCCATCATATAGCTGACGAAGGCTGATTTACCCTCGCCCTTCAGGCGCTGAAAGGTGGCGTCGATGCGCGACATCTGGCTCTCCGGCAGGCTTGGTTCCAGCGCGGTTGATGCGAAAGCTGCACCGCAGGGTGAAGGGCTGCCATCGCCAGCCGTATCGGCAAAGAGATGAAGCGAACGGCCGGCCCGAGGGCCGGCCGATAAGGCTGAACAGCGGGCTGATCAGTCGTCCTTGCGGTAGTACTTCTTGTCGCGAGGCTTGCCGTCCCAACCGGTCTTGCGCGGGCCACCACGGTCACCGCCGCGGTCATCGCGATAGCTGCGTCCGCCGTCGCGATAGTCCTCACGCCGGTCGTCGCGGCCCCCACGGTCGCCCCCACGGTCGCCACCGCGGTCATTCGAGTAGCGCCCGCCATAGGAGCGCCCGCCGCCATGGCCACGGTCGCCGTCCCGGTCACCGCCCCTGTCGCCGCCCCTGTCGCCCCCACGGCCTCCATAGCCGCCCCGGTCGCCGCCGCGGTCGTTGTTATGCCGGCCGCCGCCACCGTGGCGGTTGCCATGGTCCTCGCGCACTTCCCATTTGTTCAGGAGGCGGGTGTCGAAGCTCGCGCGGCCGATCGTGCCCTCGTGGCACCAGACGACCTCGACGCTCTCTTCGCCAGTGGCCTCGACCGTCATGCGCATCGAGCCCGATTTGAGGACCACGAGGTCCCCGATCTCATACGTCGCCATAGCGGCGATCCTTTCCTCGCCCGGGCCTGCAACCCTGGGCATCCCACTGTCCGGCTACCTGCCGGTCGGTCGCGCCGGTCACAGACCCGGCCATCCGCATGTTGCGGCAACCCCGCCACGCGGGGAGACGGGGACATAGAGGGCCGGCGGCACCGCTGGCAAGCCCCCTTGTGCTGACGGATTATCGCCCTTACCCGCCCCAAAATGCGATACTGGGGTGGACCATGCTCCGCATCACATTCTTCATGACCGACGTCGCTTGCCAACGGATCTCACTTGTCAAATTCATGCAAGCGCGATGCGGCATTGGACTTAAAGATGCCAAGACAGAAATGGAGCGTGTCGTTTCAGGGGAGCGGGTCACCCTACCCATTGATCGCTTTACTCACGAGGAAGCAACACAGCTGCTCGAGATGAGGATCTCTTTCGAAGTCTCCTCCAATGACGCAGCATAACATCGGCCTTTCTTACATCTCGGCGCCCAGCGCCTCGGCTACGGTGAAGATGTCCTTGTCGCCGCGCCCGCACATGTTCATCACCAGCAGATGGTCGGCCGGCAGGGTCGGCGCCAGCTTGGTCACATGGGCGAGGGCGTGGGACGGCTCCAGCGCCGGGATGATCCCCTCGGTCCGGCAGCAGAGCTGGAAGGCCTCCAGCGCCTCCTCATCGGTCACGCTGACGTATTCGACACGGCCCATATCGTGCAGCCAGGCGTGCTCCGGCCCGATGCCGGGATAGTCGAGACCGGCCGAGATCGAGTGCCCCTCGAGGATCTGACCGTCATCGTCCTGCAACAGGTAGGTGCGGTTGCCGTGCAGCACGCCGGGGCGTCCGCCGGTCAGCGAGGCGGCATGCTCCATCCGGTCGTCGACGCCGTGGCCCCCGGCCTCGACCCCGATGATGCGCACATCGCGGTCGTCGAGGAACGGGTGGAACAGGCCCATGGCGTTCGAGCCACCGCCGATGCAGGCCACCAGGCTGTCGGGCAGGCGCCCTTCGGCCGCCATCATCTGCTCGCGCGTCTCGCGCCCGATGATCGACTGGAAATCGCGCACCATCGCCGGGTAGGGATGCGGGCCCGCGACGGTGCCGATGCAGTAGAAGGTGTTGTCGACATTGGTGACCCAGTCGCGCAGCGCCTCGTTCATGGCGTCTTTCAGCGTCGCGCGCCCCGAGGTGACGGGCACCACCTTGGCGCCCAGCAGCTTCATGCGGAAGACGTTGGGCTTTTGCCGCTCCACATCCGTAGCGCCCATGAAGACGATGCATTCCAGCCCGAACTTGGCGCAGACGGTCGCGGTGGCAACGCCGTGCTGCCCGGCGCCGGTCTCGGCGATGATCCGCTTTTTGCCCATGCGCCGCGCCAGCAGGATCTGGCCCAGCACGTTGTTGATCTTATGCGCGCCGGTGTGGTTCAGCTCGTCGCGCTTCAGGTAGATCTTGGCCCCCCCCAACCTCTCAGTCAGGCGCGGCGCGAAGTACAGCGGGCTTGGCCGGCCGACATAATGGGTCCAGAGATCATTCATCTCCGCCCAGAACTGCGTATCATCCTTCGCCCTGGCGTATTCGGCCTCCAGATCGAGGATCAGCGGCATCAGCGTCTCGGAAACGAAGCGCCCGCCGAACAGGCCAAATCGGCCCTTCTCGTCCGGTCCGGTGCGGAAGCTATTGGGGACGGTCTCGTTCATCGCGTCGCTCTCCTGTGCCAAGGCGGGTGATACGCCGGAGCTGCCGGGGCTGTCGATGGCGTTGACTGCGTGCTCGCGCCGCATCGCGCCCTTATCGGGCGGTGATCAGGGGTCGAGCACCCGTTCCAGGTCCTGATGTGACGCGGTGAAGCCGAGGGCCGCGTCGAAGCACAGCGCGTCCTGCCGGGTCTGACGGGCTGGTCATTCGGAGCAGCCCTGCCCCACCCCACGGGCGCGGTGGAAGGCATGGGCGATCAGCCGCCGGCATGCCTCGCCCAAGCCTGGCGCACTGCCATCAGGCGAGGGCGTCGAGGAAGGCGCGCATCAGCGCCGGGTCCTTGATCCCCGGTGCGCTTTCGACGCCCGAGGACACGTCGAGCTGCTCGGCGCCGGTGCGCCGCACGGCCTCGGCCGCGTTGTCGGGCGTCAGGCCACCGGCCAGCAGCCAAGGCAGCGGCATCTGGCGCCCGGCCAGCAGCGACCAGTCGAAGGCGAGGCCGTTGCCGCCCGGCAGGCGCGCATCCTTGTGGGGCTTGGCATCGATCAGCAGTTGATCGGCTACGCCCGCATAGGCGTCGATGGCGGCCAGATCCTCGGCCTCGCGGATGCCGATGGCTTTCATCACCGGCAGCCCGTGGCGGCCACGGATCTCGGCCACGCGCTGGGGCGTCTCGGCACCGTGGAGTTGCAGGATGTCGAGCGGCACCTCGGCCAGCACGCGGTCCAGCAGCGCGTCGTCGGGGTCGACAAACAGCCCGACCTTGGCGACGCCGGGGGCGGCGGCAAGCGCTGCGTCACGTGCCTCGGCCGGTTGGAGCGCGCGGGGCGACGGCGGGAAGAACACGAACCCGACATAGGCCGCTCCCGCGTCGCAGGCCGCCTCGACACCGGCGGCATCCCGCAGGCCGCAGATCTTGACGCGGATCGCCCCGCGCGCGGCGCTGGCCGGTCTTGGCGATAGCAGGGGTGTCGTCATGGCGTGGCGCTACGGTGGCAACGGCTGATGGTCAAGCCGGCGCCGTCGCCTGCGGCTTGGGCTCGCCCCGCGGACCGCGCGCCGATCTAGCGAGGTTGAAGACCGAGCGCTGCCGCCGACTACCGGCCGATTACTGCGCGGCAATACGGGGCAGGTCTTCCTTAGGGTCGTCAAGCTTGGTCTTCAGACGGGCATTTTCGGCGCGCAACTGCGAAACCTCGCGCCCCCGAGTGGCGGCCTCGACCCGGTGCTTGCTCTCGCGCACCCATTCGAACACCTCGCCGATCACAAAGCCCAGCAGCATCGCGGCAAGGATCACCACCGAAAGCGGCATATCCGGCAGCGACGGCGCCCCGTTGGTCACACTCGCAGGCAGCAGGCGCAGCGTCACAGGTTCCATGTTGGCGACGCCAAGCAGCACCAACGCCGCCCCGATCAGAACGAGAACACCGATGCGGAAGAGGCGGATGATCATCATTGGCTGGCTCTCCGTCGTACCATGGGCCCAGATGGCGCGCCCACCCAGCGGAGGGCGCTTCCACTTTCATACCCTCAGTCGTCGTCGTTGTCGTGCCCGTTATTCATCCGCTCGCGCATATCCTTGCCGGCCTTGAAGAAGGGCACGCGCTTTTCGGGCACGGGCACGCTTTCGCCGGTACGCGGATTGCGCCCCATCCGGGCATCGCGCGTCTTGACCGAGAAGGCCCCGAAACCGCGCAGTTCTACCCGGTCGCCCCTCTCAAGCGCCGAGGTGATCTCCTCGAACACGGTCGAGACGATGCGTTCCACGTCGCGCTGATAGAGGTGCTGGTGGTCCTCGGCGATCTTTTGGACGAGCTCTGACTTGATCATGAAACCTCCCCGCCGCCCGTGGAGCGGCTTTGGCGCCGCGTGCTGTGCGCCATGGAGCGCGGTGCCGCAGAAGACCTCCGCTGCCCACGCCTCCCGACTGATCTGGACCGGCAGTTTTGTCCTTCGCCGACAGCAGCGTCAACCACGCGCGGCCGCCAGAGACAGATTGTTTCGTAAATGGTTACGCCAATGGCAGGACCTGCTTAGAGCCAGTCGGCAGCCGCGTCGGGCCTCGGGCGCCGTGGCGTCGCTTAGCGCTCGGCCGCCACAGCGCCATCGCGCCGGGGAGTGCCCGCTCAGTCGTCAAAGCCCCCAAGCTCTCGGCTGAGCGTCAGTCTGCAGTCGGATGGGCCGCCGATATTCGTGCCGATCAGGTCGCCATCATCCTGCAATGTGACGCGCCAATCCCAGCCGTCCCTTTCGTCGATCAGAAAACTGCCCTCGCCCTCGTCGACCACATCGAACGCCTTCTTGAACAGGTCCTCGACATAGACGCGGAGTTCGCCGAACTGCCGTCCACCGACGCTCGCGACATCGATGAAGGCCGCGCCGCCGCGCCCGGTGGGACACAGGAACAGACCACCCCAGCGCCCTTCGATGGACCCTGTGGCAGCAGCAGCATCTGACGTGCCATTACCCGCCAGCTGCGCCTGAGCAAGCCCGGGCATGATCGCTGCGCACAACAGTATGATGACCAAGCGCATCCGGCCGCCCATCAATACATGATCGCCATGAGGCGGAAGCCGGGCGTCAGCCGCGCGGCAGCCGGAGCGACGCTGCTTTCGATCACGCTGTCGAGGCCGGTTGCCCGGGTCATGGCGCGCAGGAACCAGGGCAGTTCCTCCTCACCCCATTTCCGCGCGCGGCGATCAAGATCGGGGTCGATCTCATGGGTCTCTTCGAGCCAGGCGTCCACCGCATCACGCTCGCCAACGGCATCGATCAGACCAAGATCAAGCGCGAGGCGACCAGTATGCACCCGCCCGTCGGCGACGGCATCGAGGGCCGCGCCCTCAAGATCGCGGCGCTCGCCCACCAGCCCGCGGAACCACTGGTAGCTGTCCTCGATCAGGCGGCGCTGTTCCTCGATCGCCTCGGGCGGGGGCGCGGTGAGAAAGCCCGGCTCCGCCTTTAGGGGCGAGG
This sequence comes from Pseudomonadota bacterium, assembly GCA_039027855.1. Taxonomy (GTDB): domain Bacteria; phylum Pseudomonadota; class Alphaproteobacteria; order Rhodobacterales; family Rhodobacteraceae; genus Thermohalobaculum. The sequence goes on from JBCCJI010000002.1 coordinate 206,818, forward strand.
ATTTGATCTTGATGACGCTGACACCGTTATCGGCCAAGAACTCCGAGATGTTGGGCCCCTCGGCCACCACGCCGATTGAGCCCGTGATCGTGTTGGACCGCGCGACGATGTAATCGGTGCCGATGGCTGCGATGTAGCCACCCGAAGCCGCCACATCGATCATTTCCGCCGCGACCGGTTTCTCGGCGGCGATGGCGCGCAGGTCATTATAAAGCTCTTCCGACCCTGTCACGGTGCCGCCGGGCGACGACAGGCGGACGATCACAGCCTTCACCGCGTCTTCCTCCGCCAGCTTTTCCAGAAGCTCCGAGCGCTCGGCATCCGAGGTGATCACGCCGCCGATCTCGACCACGGCGACATGGTCGCCGCCACCGCCCCCGCCGCCACCGGCGAGCCCGCGCACCCCGGTCAGCGTCGCGATCGCCAGGATCATCGCCCCGATCACGGCCACGATGGCAAGGATGCGCCAGAGCGCGAGTCGCCGGCGCATCTGACGCCGTTCGATGATGAGATCAGCCGTCGCGGTCATGCTGTGCCCCCGGATCGCGGATGGTGGATCGTCCCTCGCCTACCGCCTAGCCCGCGGCACGGGTCCGCGTCGAGGGCCTAGGTCGTCGCGCATCGGCCGAGAGCGGGCAGGAAGGGCACAACTGCGCAGGCTTTCCTTAAGAAAAAACGCCACCGCGTCGGGCGCGGTGGCGTTGGTTTTGCTCTGGTTTCAAGCAGCGCTCGCGCCGGGGCGGCGCGTTCCGATGCAGGCCCGGTGTCAGTCCTTGCCCTGGCTCTTGAGCGCTGCGCCTAGGATGTCGCCGAGCGAGGCACCCGAATCGGAGGAGCCGTACTGCTCGACAGCTTCCTTCTCTTCCGAGATCTCGCGGGCCTTGATCGACAGGTTCACCCGGCGCGCGGCCTTGTCGACCGCTGTCACCTTGGCGTCGATCCGGTCGCCGACCGAGAACTTCTCGGGCCGCTGGTCCTGGCGGTCGCGGGCGAGATCGGAACGGCGGATGAAGGACTTCATGCCGTCCACCTCGACCTCGACGCCGCCATCCTCGATCGCGGTGACGGCGCAGGTCACGATGGCGCCGCGCTTGATGCCCTTGGTCGCCTCGGCAAACGGGTCGCCCTCGAGCTGCTTGATGCCGAGCGAGATGCGCTCCTTCTCGGTATCCACATCCAGCACCACGGCGCGAACCATGTCGCCCTTCTTGAACTCCTGGATGACTTCCTCGCCCGAGCGGTCCCACGACATGTCGCTGAGATGGACCATGCCGTCGATATCGCCCTCGAGACCGATGAACAGACCGAACTCGGTGATGTTCTTGACCTCGCCCTCGACCTCGGTGCCCGAGGGGAAGTTGGCGTGGAAGTTGTCCCAGGGGTTGCCCATGCACTGCTTCAGGCCGAGCGACACGCGCCGCTTGATCTGATCGACGTCGAGCACCATCACCTCGACCTCTTGCGAGGTGGAAACGATCTTGCCCGGGTGCACGTTCTTCTTGGTCCAGCTCATCTCGGAGACGTGGACGAGGCCCTCGACCCCCGGCTCCAGCTCCACGAAGGCGCCGTAGTCGGTGATGTTGGTGACGCGACCGGTCCATTTCGACCCGCTCGGGTACTTGGCGGCCACGCTCTCCCAAGGATCGGCCATCAGCTGCTTCATGCCGAGGCTGATGCGCTGCGTGTCCTTGTTCACCTTGATGACCTGAACCTTGATGGTCTCGCCGATGTTCAGGATTTCGGAGGGGTGATTCACACGGCGCCAGGCCATGTCGGTCACGTGGAGCAGACCATCCACGCCGCCGAGATCCACGAAGGCTCCGTAATCGGTGACGTTCTTGACCACACCGTCGACGATGTCGCCTTCCTTGAGGCGCGCGACGATCTCGGCCCGCTGCTCGGCGCGGCTCTCTTCCAGAACGGCGCGGCGGCTGACGACAATGTTGCCGCGACGGCGATCCATCTTCAGGATCTGGAAGGGCTGCGGCATGCCCATGAGCGGGGTCACATCGCGCACCGGGCGCACGTCGATCTGGCTGCCGGGCAGGAAGGCCACGGCACCGCCGAGATCGACGGTGAAGCCGCCCTTCACGCGGCCGAAGATGGCGCCGTTGACGCGCTCGCCCTGGTCGTTGGCCTTTTCCAGACGGTCCCAGGCTTCCTCGCGGCGGGCCTTCTCGCGGCTGATCGCGGCCTCGCCGCGCGCGTTTTCGACCCGGTCGAGGAACACCTCGACCTCGTCGCCGACGCTGATTTCCGCCGGCTTGCCCGGGGCGGCGAACTCCTTGAGTTCGACCCGGCCTTCCACCTTGAAGCCGACATCGATGACGGCCTGGCCGTTCTCGATCGCGATCACGGTGCCTTTGACGACCGAGCCTTCCTCGGGCGTTGCCTGCTCCAGGCTTTCGTTGAGCAGGGCTTCGAATTCGTCCATCGAGGCCATCTGGGCCATGGGCGGTTCTCCTAACACGTGCTTTTGCTGGCCGGTCGGTTGGCTCCGACGGTCTTGGGCTCATTGGTCCTGCGGATGAGGCGCATCATAGCCATCAAGGGCCTGCGGCACTCCCCTGGCGAGGAGCGCTGGCCCTCATGGCACCCGACGGTGCCGCCGCCCGCGCGGCTGGCGGGGGCTATAGCCTCGGTTTGGTTGATCGGCAAGCATGTCGATGCCGACCGGACCGGGTGAGCCCCGCTGCTCAGATCAGCCCGTCTCAGATCAGCCCGTCATAGGCCCGGCGCGGCAGCCTGACCGCCAGCACCGAGAACCCCGGCCCGGCGCGCGCGGCCTCGATGGCCCGCTCCAGCGCCGGCCCGGCCTCCGCGGTGGCCTCCACGGTTTCGGCATGGCCGCCGAAGAGACGGCCGAGCGCCGCGAAATCCGTCGCGCGGGCATAGTCGACCCCGGCATTCGGCCGCTGGTCGCGCCGCTGCTTCATCTCGATCAGCGCCAGCGAGGCGTCGACGAAGACCACCATCACGACCGGCGCTGCGATCCCATCGGCCATGGCATCGCGGAGGGTGGCAAGCTCGCCCAGCACCATCTCCGCGCAGCCATCACCCATGAAGGCCACGGCCACGCGCCCGCGCGCCTCGGCCCGGTCGCCGATGGCATGACCGAGCGCCAGCGGCAGCGCGCAGCCCATGGTGCAAAGGCCGGTCGACTGCATCAGCTGCCGGGGCACCCGGGCGAAGGGCATCTCGCTCAGCAGGATGCGGTGCGCCCCGCTATCGACCGTGGCCACCGCATCCTCGGGCAGCGCCGCCAGCATAGCGGCCATCGCGGCGTCGGGACCCGCCTCGCCCGGTGCGAAGGCTTCGTCGAACGCCTTTCGATACCGACGGTGCCAGCCGGCCTCGTCCGACGACGCATCACGCCCCGCCGCTTCCAGCGCCGTCAGCCCCGCGGAGACGCCCGAGATCAGCGGCATATCGGCGGCATGCATGTCGTGGTCGTTGGCGACGGGCGCGATCTCGATCACGCGCGCCGGGTCCCACGGGTCCTGCCAGCCGGTGCGCATCTCGATCGGATCGTAGCCGAGCGACAGGATACAGTCGGCCTTGTCGAACACCGGCAGGATCGCGCGGTCGGCCTTGGGGCTCAGCCCATGACCGCCAAGCGCCAGCGGATCGTCCTCGGGCAGGATGCCTTTACCTTTATAGGTGGTCACCAGCGGCACGTTATGACGCCGACAGAAACCGGCGACCGCCTCGGCCCCGCCCGGCTCGGCCAAGACGTCAAGACCCGCCATCGCCACGCGCCGCCTGCTTGATCGCCAGAGCGTCCGCGCCGCCTCAAGCACCGGGCCCTCGGCAGGGGCAGGCAGACCGGGCGCCAGCGGGGCATGATAAGGGCCCGGCTCGGCAGCAGGCTCGGCACCCGTCGCGACGGCGATGGGCAGATCCAGGTGCACCGGGCCCTGCCGCGGCGCCAGCGCGAGGCGGATGGCCTTGGCCGCCTGCACATCCACCGCCCCCGCCGCCAACCGGATCGAGAATTTGGTGACGCTCGCCATCGCCGCACCGTGGTCGAAGACCTGGTGGGTGTAGCGCGCGGCCTCGACCGGATCGATCATGCCCGAGATCGCGATCAGCGGCACGCGGTCCTGCTCGCAATTGGCGATCACGTTGAACGCATTGGCGATGCCCGGCCCGACCGTTGCCACCAGCACCGGCAGGCTGCCGGTCGCGTGCCAGCATCCCTCCGCCATGAAACCGGCCGCGTTCTCGTGCCGCGCGAGGTGAAAGGCGATGCCCACCCGCTCCAGGGCCTCGATCAGCGCCAGCACCTCCCCGCCGGGGATACCGAAGGCGTGGCGCGCCCCTGCCATGTGGAGCCGCCGCGCCAGCACATCTGCCCCAGTGAGGATAGCAATGGGCGCGGGATCGGGATGGGGATCGGCGGACATGGCACTCTCGGCGGCTGGTCAGTCACTCTATCGGGCCGCGCGCCGATCACCGCAAGGCACGGGTCCTCGACCGATGGCGCCGATGTGATCGGGGGGCAGCCGCGCGCCCGCGGCCCCTCAGTCGCCCCTCAGTCGCCGTCGAAGCTGCAGAGCGCATGCACCTCGACGCCCATCGCCTGCAGCCGCTTATCGCCACCGAGATCGGGCAGGTTGACGAGGAATACTGCCGCGATCACCTCCGCCTCCAACCGGCGGAGCAGCGTCACACCGGCGGTCGCCGTGCCGCCGGTTGCCAGCAGGTCGTCCACCAGCAGCACCCGCGCCCCAGGCGCGACCGCATCCTCGTGGATCTCCACGATCGCCTCTCCGTATTCCAGGCTATAGGCCTCGGCGAGGGTCGTGTAGGGCAGCTTGCCTTTCTTGCGCACCGGCACGAAGGGCACGCCCATCCGGTAGGACATCGCACCGCCCAGGATGAAGCCGCGGGCATCCATCGCGGCAATCGCCTCCGGCGGCCGGTCGGCAAAAGGGGCGATCATCGAATCGACCGCCTCGGCAAAGGCTGCGGGCTGAGCGAACAACGTCGTCACATCGCGGAACTGCACGCCCGGCACGGGGAAGTCGGGCACGGTGCGGATATGGCGAGCGAGATCCTGGCGGGCGGACATCGGCAGCTCCTCGGGCGGTGTCTTGCGGGGTGCGGGGCTTTTTCGCGGGACTGGAGTGGATCGGGCTGGCTCGGGCGGACAACGACCGATTGTTGTACCGACTTAGCCGCTGCGGCCCGAGGTGTGCAACGCCGCATGGCGCTGCAGCAATGCCATCGCGGCGCCGAGCCGCCGACCGGGATCGGGGGAGCCAAGCGCGGCAGGCGGGGCCGGCAAACTGGCCCTCAGCCTATCCAGCGCGTGCAGTGTGCTCGGCCCCGGCGCCCCATCCAGCCGACCGGGATAAAGACCGAGCGCCCTTAGGTGATGCTGAAGCTCCCGGATGCGCCGCCTCTGCATGACGCGCCCTCCCCTCCGCCAATCGGATCGGGAGCGTCGGCAGAGCCACGGCGGCGTTGCGCTGAGCACCGACCAGCGCACGTTGCCGCGGCTTTTGAGTGAGCGCCGCAGGGCCACACATTCGCAAGGGTTCAGGCCGCGAGCACGCGCCCTGCCACAGCATCGAGCTTGGCCAGCAGCGCGGGATCGCGCTTCTCCGGCGCGGTGATGATCGCGACATCCAGCACCCGGTCGCAGCCGTAGGGGCAGACCTCCGGCCGGTCGGCGAGCGTCGGCAGCACGGCGCCCAGCATCGCCTTGGCGCCCGCGACATTGGCGGTCATCGTGGCGATGATCGACTGGATATCCACCTCGCCATGCTCGGGGTGCCAGCTGTCATAGTCGGTCACCATGGCCACGGTCGCATAGCAAAGCTCCGCCTCGCGGGCGAGCTTGGCCTCGGGCATATTGGTCATGCCGATCACATCGCAGCCCCAGACCTCGCGATAGAGCCGGCTCTCGGCGAGGGTGGAGAACTGAGGTCCCTCCATCGCGAGATAGGTCCCGCCGCGATGGACCTTGGGCACACCCTCGGCCCCCGCCGTCGCCGCCAGCGCATCGCCAAGGCGCGGGCAGACCGGCTCGGCCACCGAGACATGGGCGACGCAGCCTTTCCCGAAGAAGGATTTCTCCCGCGCGAAGGTGCGGTCGATGAATTGATCGACGATGACGAAATCGCCCGGCGCCATCGCTTCGTGGAACGACCCGCAAGCCGAAAACGACAGCACATCGGTGACACCCAGCCGTTTCAGCGCGTCGATATTGGCGCGGTAGTTGATGTCGGTCGGGCTGATCGCGTGCCCCCGCCCATGCCGCGGCAGGAAGGCGAGATCCACACCGCCGAGGCTGCCCGTCAGCACCTGATCGGAGGGTGCGCCCCAGGGCCCTTCGGCCGTGACCCAGTCGGCGCCCTCCAGCCCCTCGATCTCATAAAGGCCCGAGCCCCCGATAATGCCGATCTTCATAAGCCGCTCTCCCGCCATTCGCTTGGTCGTGGACTAGCGAGCGCCGAGCATACTGTCTAACGCTGCGGCGGTGTTCGCGTGGTCGATTTGGCGGTGGTTCATACGCTCAATCCGTCCAGCAAGACGCCCGGGTAAATGTGAGGGAGACATCGCAACTCCGGCAAGCAAGGGCCTGGGCGTTACGCGACTGTCAGATCTTCCCAGTAAGAACTATCAATGCCCATAGCCGCTCCAGCTTCTTTGATCAGTGACAGCTCTTCCGCCGTGACAATAGACTCCGCCTCGTCCAGGGCCGTGCAGATTTCCTCTAAAGCCAATCCCCATTCACTATGGGTGGCAAAGGACATGCAGCTTTCAACGTCCCCGTCGCTGACTCTCCCCTTGAAAAGAGAAACAATTGCGACCATTTGCGCTTCTCTATCAACAATCATTTCCCGAAAATCCGCAGTAGAAACATCATTAAGATCATGTGTCATGGCATTCTATTGAAAATTACTCACCATGCTAATTTAATCTAACCTTAGCTCTACTGTCCCGGCCGGCGCAGTTCGAATTTGTCCGTCACGGCGGTGTAGTCCATGTAGCCCATGCGGGCGAGCGGGTTGAAGGCGAGCACGTCGACCTTGCCGTCGACCAGCACCGCGTCGTCGATATGCACGCCCACGACCTCGCCGATGACCATGATGTTGCGCGCGTGGTCCTTCCAGGTGGGCAGGTCCTCGACGATCCTGACCAGCTTGCACTCCAGCACCGCCGGCGCCTCGGCCACGCGGGGCGGGGCGATCACTTCGCAGGGCGCCTTGGTCAGACCCGCGATCTCGAACTCGTCCTCTCCGCGGTCGTACTGGCCCGATGACAGGTTCATCGCATTGGCCAAATCGCGGCCTACGATGTTGCAGGCAAACTCGCTGGTCTCGCGGATATTGGCGATCGAGTCCTTCTCCTCGGTCTCGCGCGTCTTGCGCCCGGTCTGGGCGAACATCACCATCGGCGGACTGTCACCGCAGCCGTTGAAAAACGAATAGGGCGCGAGGTTCACCTGGCCGTCAGCACTGATGCTCGAGATCCAGCCGATGGGTCGCGGCGTCACCAGTGCCTTGAACGGGTCATGCGGCAGCGGGTGGCCATCGGCGGTGCGATAGAACATCGGGAACTCCTCGGGGCTCGGCAGAGGGCCCGCGTCGCGCGCAGACCCACGGGCGGGGTAGCGGCACGGGGATCCGATAACAATCCCGCAGCAATCCCGCTCTGGCGACGCTCTCGATAGGCCTGGATGCAGCGCCGTAGAACAAGCAGGCATGTCAGCCCTTCAAGCCTGGCCTGCGAGCCTCGAGATAGCCTAGCACTGTAATACCGACGCTTGACGCGGGCGGCTGTCGCCTGTCCCGTGCGCCCCGCGACGCCTTGAATGTCGCATCGCCATCCAACGGCGGCGCCAGCGCCCGCGGCTGCCGCTACCGACGATCTCAGCACGACAGACACATGTTCCGCCTGCTGCCCGAGAAACCGCGCGATCTCTATGAGGTCGAGATGCTCTTCGATCTGGCTTTCGCGCCCGGTCGTCAGGCCCTCTCGTCCTACCAGCTGCGCGACGGCGTGGCGCCGTTTGCAGATCTCTGCCTGATCGCGCGCGATGAGTATGACAGCGTGTCGGGCGCCATCCGCTACTGGCCGATTGCGATCCAGGGAGAAGCCGCGGACGACCGCCCTGCACCGACATGGCCGGCGCTGTTGCTTGGGCCGATTGCGGTGCATACGACGCGCCAGGGCGAGGGCCTCGGTGCGCTGCTCATTGCAGAGACGCTGGACCGTGCCCGCGCTGCCGGCTGGAGCCGCGTGCTCCTCGTTGGCGATGCGCCCTATTATGCGCGCTTCGGCTTCCGGCGGGCCCTTGCCGCGGCGCTCGACTTCCCCCGCCCAGTCAACCCAGAGCGTGTGCTTGCGACCGAACTTTCCCCCAACGCGATGCGCGATGTTGCAGGTACAGTGGTCAAATGGCCAGACGACATCGCCGCTGAGCCCCGGTAGTCGCCCATACGACTGCCAAGGTGCAGGTGTTTCATTTCAGTTCGATCAAATTTTATTCTCGTTGATCTTGACCTCAAGTCCCGATCCTATATTCAGCAAGTGGCGTTAAAAATCGCTATAAGGACTCCAGCGAACCGAAGGGCTACATCGACAGAAAGCACCCGGTTCCGTAGCAAGAGGCAGAGAATGGCCGAGGAACAGATTGATCATACCGAGCTCTTGTCGCTGACATCCGAGATCGTGGCGGCACATGTTTCGCATAACCCGCTGCCGAGTGCCGAGCTCCCGGGCCTGATTGAAAGCGTATTTGCGACGCTCTCCAAGTTGGGTGCACCACAATCGGAACCGGAAGTGGAGCTGAAGCCGGCCGTTTCGATCAAGAAGTCGGTGACCGACGACCACATCATCTGTCTTGAGGACGGCAAGAAGCTCAAGATGCTGAAGCGCCATCTGAAGACAGCCTATGATATGACGCCCGAGGAATACCGGGCCAAGTGGGGCTTGCCGCCCGAATACCCGATGGTCGCCCCAAGCTATGCCGCCAAGCGGCAGGAGCTCGCCAAGAAGATCGGGCTCGGCCGCAAGAAGGCCTCCTGAAAGCGGCAGCGCGTCCGGGTCAGGCCGGGCGCGTCGCGGTCAAGACGATGACGATCAGCGGGGCCTGCCGGATTGAACGGTGGGCCCCGCTCGCGTATGGCACGCATCCGGCGGAGTCTTTTCAGGTCGCGCGCCTACGCCCGCCAGCGACGAGACATCGCCGAGGTAAGGGGCCAGAATACAGGGCCACAATACAGGGCCAACTAAGGGTCCAGGAAACTGGCTCAGGAAAACGCGGCACGGCCAGCCGGGGATGCGAGAGATGACAGATCAGCCGACGAAAAAGGCGTTCATCAAGTCCTATGGCTGCCAGATGAACGTCTACGACGCCGAGCGGATGGCCGCACAGCTCGCCGCCGACGGCTATGCCCCCGCCGAGACGGCCGAGGAGGCCGATCTTGTCGTCCTCAACACCTGCCATATCCGCGAGAAGGCCGCCGAAAAGGTCTATTCCGAGCTTGGGCGCCTCAAGAACCTGCGCACGGAAAAGCGCGCCGGGGGCAAGGACCTGATCCTCGCCGTCGCCGGCTGCGTCGCACAGGCCGAGGGCGCAGAAATCGTGCGCCGCCAGCCCGCCGTCGATGTGGTCGTCGGCCCACAGGCCTATCACCGCCTGCCCGCCATGGTCGCCCGCGCCGCGCAGAAGCGCGGCACCGGGCGGCGCACGAACGGCACCGCAGAGGTCGACACCGACTTTCCCGAAGAGGACAAGTTCGACCACCTCGCGCCCGACACGCAGGCCCGCCGCGCCCCGGCCGCCTTCCTGACGGTGCAGGAGGGTTGCGACAAGTTCTGCGCCTTCTGCGTCGTCCCATACACCCGCGGCGCCGAGGTCAGCCGACCGGCCGCCCGCATCCTCTCCGAGGCCCGCGCCCTCGTCGCCCGCGGCGTGCGCGAGATCACCCTGCTCGGGCAGAACGTCAACGCCTGGCATGGCAGGCCGGTCGAGGGCATGGGTGCGGGCCTCGGTGGGCTGATCCGTGAACTCGCCCGCATCGAGGGGCTGGCGCGCATCCGCTATACCACCTCGCATCCCAACGACATGGACGCTGGTCTGATCGCCGCCCATGCCGAGGTCGCAGAGTTGATGCCCTATCTCCACCTGCCCGTTCAGGCCGGCTCGGATCGCATCCTGAAGGCGATGAACCGCAAGCACACGGCCGCTAGCTACCGGGCACTGATCGGGCGCATCCGCGCCACCAAACCCGATCTCGCGCTGTCGGGCGATTTCATCGTCGGCTTCCCGGGCGAAAGCGCCGAGGATTTCGAGGAGACGCTCGGCCTCGTCGAGGATTTGGGCTACGCGCAGGCCTATAGCTTCAAGTATTCGCCCCGCCCCGGCACACCCGCGGCCGACAGCCTCGATCAGGTGCCCGAGGTCGAGAAGACCGCCCGCCTGACCCGGCTGCAAAGCCTGCTCAATGCGCAGCAGATCGCCTTCAATCGCTCGAAGCTCGGCACCGAGATGGAGGTCCTGATCGAGAAGCCTGGCCGCCGCGCGGGCCAGATGGTCGGCCGCTCGCCCTGGCTGCAATCGGTGCACCTGGAGGCCCCGGCCGAGAGCCTCGGCACCATGGCCCGCGTCGTGATCACCGGCGCAGGCCCCAATTCCCTCGAAGCCCGCCTGATCGCCTGAGACCAGAACACCGCACCCGAAGAGCGAGCCAGGTCCGGGATCGCGGAACGCGATCGGCGGAGCCGGCCCGTCCTCGACGGGGCCTGCTCTTCGGTCACGCTCGGACAGAAGGCCCCTCGGCCTTCTGTCCAACTCAGTTTGCCATCGCAACGCCAGAACCGACGCTCTCGAACCGCCCCCCCCCTTGTCTGTTGGCGAAGTTGTAGTGTCGAGGTTGCGGCAGGGAGCGCGTCGCCCCTTTGGGTGGCGGCCCGTGCTGGAGCAAGGGCGCCTGCCGCATCGCTCTCGGCCTGAACAGGTGCTTGGGACGCGTGGCCCCGCATGACAGGGACAGGAGCCCTCACCATGCCGGACACCGTCATCGGGTGCGGTCTCGCGCGTGACTTCGCCGCCATCCAC
>JBCCJI010000003.1:0-209809 GCA_039027855.1 Pseudomonadota bacterium
CACCGAGCCGTCGGAGACGAACAGGTTGGGCACGTCATGCGCCTGACCGAAGCGGTTGACCACGCCATCCTCGGCATTCGCGCTCATCCGGCAGGTGCCGAGGTTATGCGTCGAGGGGTAGGGCGGCGTGCGATGGGTGCCGACGGCGCCGACCGCGGCATACAGCGCCTCGGCCTTCTCATAGGCGTAGGTGCGCATGGCGATGTCGTTCGGATGGTCGTCGAAATGGACGTTGGGCGCCGGCAGGCCCCATTGGTCCTTGGCATCCGACAGGGTCACGCGGTTGGTCGCCTGGGGCATGTCTTCGCCGACGATCCACATGCCCGCCATGTTGGCGTAGGCGTCCATCATCTTGGTGAAGTCGGGCCCCCACATCCCTGGCTCGATAAACGCTGCCAGGAAGGCGGGGCCGAGCGCCAGCGTCTCCATGTAGTAGCCGCCGACAAAGCCGCGCGAGGGGTCGTTTTGCACCTCGTCCTTGATGATCCCGGCCATGGTCTCGCCGCGATACATGTTCACCGGCTTGTGGAACCACGCATACATCGAGCCGGTGAGGTGGCGCATATAGTTCCGGCCGACCTGATCTGAGCTATTGGCCAGGCCGTTCGGGAACATGCCGGAATCGCTCATCAGCAGCAGACGCGGCGTCTCGATCGAGTTGCCGGCGACGCAGACGATGCGGGCGGCCTGGCGGTGCAGGTTGCCGTCCTTGTCGACATAGATAACCGCGTCGACCTTGCCCGAGGCGTCATGCGTGATCTTCACGGCCTGGCACTCGGCGCGGAGGTCGCATTTGCCGGTGGCCAGCGCCCGCGGGATCTCGCGCACCGCCGTCGACCATTTCGAGGTGTGCTTGTCGCCCTGGAAGTTGAAGCCGTCCTGGATCGAACCGGGCCGGCCGTCATAGGGCTCGGCATTGGTGCCGTAGGGGCCGGTGGCATAGCGGGAATAGCCGACCCGCTCGGCCCCGTTGGCGAACACCTTGTAGTTGTTGTTAGCCGGCAGCGGTGGGCGGCCATTGGTGTGGGTCGAGCCGATCGCGTCCTCGGCCCGGGCGTAATAGGGCTCCATCTCGGCCAGGTCGATCGGCCAGTCGAGCAGCGTCGCGCCCTCGATCTCGCCATAGGTCGAGCGTGCCTTGAACTCGTAGTCGAGGAAGCGCGGCGTCGCGCCGGCCCAGTGGGTCGTGGTGCCGCCGACCGCCTTCACCAGCCAGGTGGGCAGGCCCGAGAAATCCCTGGCCACGCGCCAGGAGCCGCTGGTGGTGCGGGTGTCGAGCCAGGCCATCTGGCCGAAGGCCGCCCATTCGTCGTTCTCGTAATCGGCAGGCTTCAGGAACGGTCCGGCCTCCAGCACCACGCAGGGGATGCCGGCCTTGGTCAGCTCAAAGGCCATGGTGCCGCCACCGGCGCCCGAGCCGATGATGACGGCGACTGCTTCGTCGTTCGGTATCGTGCTCATGATCGCCCCCTCAAAGCTCGGTCACGCGCGGCTCGGGGAGCCAGTCGAGATCGTTGAAACCGCGGTCGATATAGCCGCCCTTGTCGTAGCTCGCGCCCTCGTAGCCGAGCAGGTCCCAGACCTCGGGATCGTTGTAGAGGGTGAGGATCGTGGTGCCGCGGACGAGCTGGAAGAAGTCGCTGCCCTGGATCATGGTCAGGTGGGCGAGGGCGGCGGCGCCGTCCATCTTTGCAAAGCCCGCGCCTTTCAACTCGGCCATGCCGCGGTTGAACATCAGCGTCTGGGCGACAGATTTGTTGGCCGCGCCGATCACCGCCTCGGCAGTGCGGGCATAGGGCGCGTCGGGGAAGCTGTCATGCGGATACATCACGCGGATCATGCGCTGCAGCAGCGCCTTGCTGTCGGCATCCGCGCCGGCCGACAGCCCGGCGATCGCCATGCGAGAGGTCGCTGCAAGGGCGCCGACGGCGAAGCCGCAGGCGCTTCCCAACAGGACGAAGCGTCTGGATAAGGTCATGGTTTCCCTCCCTTAAGTGGTTTTGTCGTTGTCGTTTCTTGTCGTTCGGATCGTTACTGGTAGCGCCCGGCCCGTTGCAGCACCTCGATCTGGTAACCATCGGGATCGGCGACGAAGAAGAAGCGGGCGATGACCGGCGTGCCCTCGCCACCCGGCGCGAAGGCGACGAGCTTGCGGGGCGCGAGGCCCTCGGCTTCGAAGCGGGCATGTTCGGCGTCGAGATCATCGACCGCGAAGGCGAGATGGCCGTAGCCGTTGCCGAGGTCATAGGCCTCGGACTGGCCCTTGTTGACCGTCAGCTCGAGCTCGAAATCGTTCTCGGCGTTGCGGAGGTAGAGCAGCGTGAAGCTGGGGAAATCCAGCCGGTCGGCGACCGTCAGCCCGAAGGCCTTGTCGTAGAACGCGACCGAGCGTGCCTCGTCCAGCACGCGGATCATGGAATGGATGGCCTTGGCCACACGGTGCCTCCCTTCTGGTCATCAGGACAAGCAGAAGGGTAACAAGACGCCGTTCCGCAGGGTGGTAGCGGGATACTACACGCGCGCCCGCTCCACCCGCCGGCAGATCCGGTCAGGCTGCGGGGCGGCTCTCGGGTTGGTTGTCGGGGCGGCTCTCGCTCCGGTCGCGGCGGACATGGATCAGGCAGGCGCAGCGCAAGAGCGAGGTGAAATTGCGCGCCTCGCCATAGTGCTCGATCACCTCGTCATGCAGCTTGCAGACGAACTGTGCGACCGTCAGCCCCTCGCGCGTGGCGATGTCGTCGAGGACGCGCCAGAACGAGGTTTCCAGCCGGATCGAAGTGCTGAGCCCGTTGATCCTCATCGAGCGGGTTTCGCTGTCGTAGTCGGCCGGATCCTGCCCGGCGAAGATCTGACACATGGCGTTTGCCTTCCCTTACGCCCGTTCTGAAGCGGTGGCGCGGCGCTCTTCGGCGCCTTTCCCGCAGCGACGGGTTGATGACGCAAGGATACGGGTGTGCCGGGCCGGGCGGCAAGCAGGTCTTGGCCCCAAGCTGTCGCAGCGTCAGATAGGGTTTTGATCGCCTAAGTGTCGTGGTGCCGCTGAGGGTCGGTGCGGTCTGGTATGTCGCGGCTGCGGGCTCATGCCCGGCGCCACCGGACCGGGCGGGTTGCGGCCCGGCATGCTCCGAAGGCGCACCGGTATCGGCGATGGGGTTTGTCTTGGGCGCGCTTCGCTGTCACTGCTCATCATCTGGGGGACATGACGTCCCGATGACGATGGGATGACAGGCGGTCTTGGAGCAATTTGATTTCATCGTGGTGGGCGCGGGCTCGGCCGGCTGCGTGCTGGCCGAGCGGCTGACCCGCTGCGGGTGCCACCGCGTGCTGCTGCTGGAGGCCGGGGGCAGCGACCGCCATCATCCCTGGACGCGCCTGCCCATCGGCTATGGCAAGACCTTCCATGACGACCGGGTGAACTGGCGCTTCCGGGCCGAGGCCGATCCCGGGCTCGACGGGCGCGAGATCTACTGGCCGCGGGGCAAGGTGCTGGGCGGGTCGTCCTCGATCAACGGGCTGATCTGGATGCGCGGGCTGCCCGGCGATTTCGACGACTGGGCGGAAGCCGGCAATCCGGGCTGGGGCTGGGAGGCCGTGCGCCCGGTCTTCGACGCCATCGAGGAGCTGGGAGAGGGGAGCACGCCGCCCAGCGGGCGGGTCAGCGTCGCGGATCGCAGCCGCGATTATCACCCGATCGGCGGCGCGTATTTCGCCTCGACCAGCGCCGCCGGCCTGCCTGCGGCGGCACGGGCAGAGAGCCATTGGAGCGAGGGGACTGCGCCCTATCGGCTGACCACGCGCCGAGGGTTTCGCGACTCGGCGGCGACGGTGTTCCTGGCGCCCGCGCGGCGCCGGCGGAACCTTTCCATCAGGACAGGAACCACGGTTGCCCGGATCGGCTTCGAGGGACGTCGGGCCGTCAGCGTTCGCTACAGCGATTCGCGCGGAGGGGCCGAGGTGCAGGCCCGTGGCGGCATCCTGCTCGCGGCCGGGGCCATCGGCTCGCCTGCGATCCTGCAACGCTCCGGCATCGGGCCGGGGGATCTGCTGCAGGGGCTGGGCATCGCGGCGGTTCATCACAACTCGGCGGTCGGTGGTGGTCTGCAGGATCATATTGGCGTCGACTACCTGTTCCGCGCCACCCAGCCGACGCTGAACCAGGTGCTGGGCGGCCATCTCGGGCGGATGGGCGCGGCACTGCAGTTTGCGCTCCGGCGGCGCGGGCCGCTGACGCTGAGCGTCAATCAACTGGGCGGCATGGTGCGGAGTGGGCCTGAGACAGCGCGGCCTGATATCCAGCTTTACTTCACGCCGCTTAGCTACTCGACCACCTGGCGCAACAAGCGCCCGCTGCTGAAGCCCGATGCCTGGCCCGGTTTCGCGCTGGGGTTCAATCCCTGTCGGCCGACCAGCCGGGGCCGCGTCGATATCACGAGCGCCGACGCCGATAGCGCGCCGCGGATCGCGCCGAACTACCTGTCCACCAATGCCGATCTGGAGGCGGCGGTCGCGGGCGGGCGGCTTATCGAGCGGCTGCTCGGCACAGAGCCCCTCCGCGATGTGATTGCCGCCGCGACCAGCTTCACACCAGAGGGCGTGCCCGACGCGGCGATCCTGGCGGATTTCAGGGCGCGCGCGACGACGGTCTTCCACGCCTGCGGGACCTGCCGGATGGCGCCGGAGGCCGATGGCGGCGTGGTCGATCCGGCGCTGCGGGTGCATGGGGTCGAAGGGCTGAGGGTGGTGGACGCCTCGATCTTTCCCAACATCACCTCGGCCAATACGAATGCGCCGACGATCATGGTCGCGGCCAAGGCTGCCGAGATGATCCTGGCCAGCTGAAGCCGCAACGGGCGCGAGACGGAGGGGGCGATGGACCGGATCGCAAGGCTCGAGACCTTCACCACCGAGGATGTGGGCTTTGTCCGCGTGACGATGGAGGATGGGGCGACCGGCTGTGGCCAGGTCTCGACCTACCATTCTGATATCACCTGCCAGGTGCTGCATCGCCAGGTGGCGCCCTGGGTGCTTGGGCAGGACAGCACGGATCTCGACGATCTGCTCGATCTGGTGACCGAGCGGGAGCATAAGTTCCCAGGCAGCTATCTCTGCCGCGCCATGGGCGGCGTCGATACCGCGATCTGGGACATGCGGGGCAAGCGCGCGGGCCAGCCGGTGGCGGCGCTGATCGGCGGCAGCCCGGGACGGGTGCGCGCCTATGCCTCCTCGATGAAGCGCGACATCACGCCGGCGGCGGAGGCGGAACGGCTGGTACGCGAGGGGGCGGAACGGGGCTTTACCGCCTTCAAGGTGCGTGCGGGTGCGGAGGTCGGGCGCGGTCGGGACGAATGGCCGGGCCGGACCGAGGAGATCATCCCCACCATGCGCCGCGCCCTGCCCGAGGCTGATCTGCTGATCGATGCCAATTCCTGTTACGCCCCGCCCCGCGCCATCCAGGTCGGCCGCATGCTGGAGGGCGAGGGCTTCTGCCATTATGAGGAACCCTGTCCCTATTGGGAACTTGAGCAGACCCGGCAGGTGACCGAGGCGCTGGAGATAAACGTGACCGGCGGTGAGCAAGACTGCGACCTGCTCACCTGGCGGCGGATGATCGACATGCGCGCCGTCGATATCGTGCAGCCGGATGTGATGTATCTCGGCGGGCTCTGCCGTACGCTGCGCGTCTGCCGCATGGCCGAGGCTGCGGGCCTGCCGGTCACGCCGCATTGCGCCAACCTGTCGATGGTCACGCTGTTTACCATGCATCTGCTGCGCGCGATCCCGAATGCCGGGCGCTACCTGGAGTTCTCGATCGAGGGGGCGGATTACTATCCCTGGCAGTACGGCCTGTTCGTCGAGGATCCGTTCACCATCGAGGATGGGCAGGCCACCGTCACCGATGCGCCGGGCTGGGGGGTCGAGATCGCGCCGGAATGGCTGGCGCGCGCGGCCTATCGGGCGAGTAGCTGGGCGCGCTGATCAGACGGTCGCGAGGGTCTTCTTGAAGTCGTCCAGCGTCTGCTTGCGGATCGGATGCTCGATCACCCGGGCGACGGAGACCGGCGTGCCGGGGTCCTTGAACCCGCTGCCGGCCCAGCAACTGGCCAGCGGCTTGGCGGCGAGGGTCGTGTTGTACTCGGAAATCAGCTTGGCGTAGGCGGTCTTACCGAAGCGGTGCAGCATCTGCATATCGCTGGTCGTCAGCGCGGCCGTGGCCTTCTGCACGAAGACGGTGAAACCGTCATTACGGCTCTGCGTGCCGGCGGTCTTGTCGCTTGGCCCGTGGTGGATACGGAGCAGCGGCAGGCAGCCGACGATCGCATCAAGCGGGATCTCCTTCACGCCGATCTCGGGGAAGGCCTCGCTGACCCCGCCGGAATAGTTCTTGCCGGCCGCGTTGGTGCGCAGGAACAGGCCCGTGATGCCGTAGAGATAGGCATAGGTCTCGCTCGCCAGCATCATGCGTTTCTCGCCGCCGGTGATCTCGACCAGCGCGAGGTTGCGGCGGTGGCGCTCGGCCTCCTGCTGGGTCCAGCGCGAGACGTCCTTGTTGGGGAAGGTATAGACCCGCCGCTCATCGATCAGGGGGAACGAGGCGGCGGTGCGGAAGTTCTCCGCCACGCTGATCACGGTGTAGTAGTCGTTGTCGGTGTTCGCGAGCCGGAACCACATGAACTTCTTGATCGCCGGGTCGGAGAACGGGTGCCAGGCCGCATCCATGTTCATGCCGCTGGCGATGGCATCGACATCGATCTGGCGCTTGTTGCCACCATGGGCACGGACCATGTGCAGCGGCCGGGTCTCGCAGCGCCAGCCGACGAAGATCTCGGATTTGCCCTTCTTGACGTCGGTCTGGTTGAGGTAGCCGACATATTGTTTCTGCAGCACGAATTCGGCGGTGGAGGGGTTCAGCATCAGGCTGGCCACCCCGGTTGCGCGCGTGTCGGGCGCCATGTCCGAGACCGGGACCGAGAGAAAGCCCATCTTCAGCAGGCGTTGCAGCGCGTCGCGCCAGACCTCGTAGGGCGCGCGCGCCGCGGGGCCCGAGGCGCCGCCGATGGGTGAGGCGTATTGCAGCTTGAGCTTCAGGATCGGCGGGCTGCCGTGGTTGCGCTCGAACATCTCGGCCATCAGGGCGACCAGCGCCTTGCGATCGCGGGTCTGCCGGTCGAGCGCGTAGTTCATCTTGTCGACGGGATCGCGCTGCTGCCCGGTCCAGGCCTCGGTGTAGAAGTACTGAAACCACCAATAGACGTCGAAATCCGCGACCGCCGGCAGCTTGCCGTCGGGCATGGCGAGGCACGACCAGAGATCGCGGGGATTGAGACGCTGCAGCGTCGCATAGTCGACCGGCCCATACTCAGCCGCCAGGGCGCGTTTCAGTTTCGAGATCTCCACCGGAGCAGGCGCATCGAAAGGGCCCTGAGGATGGCTGGCGAGGGCCTTTTTGACCGCAGCGGACATGACTTTGTTGAAGTCGCCGCCCTTGCTCGTGGCGATCTGCATGATGATGTCGCGAAGCGTTTCTTCTGGAGCTTCAGGCATTGCAGGGATCCTCTGCTGGTGGCTGTGCCGTGCCGGGATGCCACAGTTTTAGTCACGCCGTAGCGGGCCCGGCGAGGCTTTAGCAGGATGACGAGGGCAACACGCTCTGGGCGGCGAGCGGTACGGGCACGGTTATCGCAGAGCCTGATCAGGCGCGGTGTCGAGCTTGGACGGCGCCGGCAGGGGAGACGGCCGGGCGGCGATACAGCCGCCTGGCCGTGGTTTGGGCCGTGGTTTGGGCCGTGGTTTGGGCCGTGGTTTGGGCCGTGGTTTGGGCCGTGGGTTAGGTCGTGGTTTCGGCGGTGGTTTGGGCTGTGGCTTTGACGGTGGCGTGATGGCTTGGGTTACTGGTGGCCGGCGCTCACGCCGCCGTCCACCGAGAGCACCTGTCCCGTGATCCAGCCGGCCTTGTCGGATGCCAGGAACATCAGCGCCTCGGCCACGTCGCCCGGCTGACCGTTGCGCCCTAGCGGATGGAAGCTGTTGAAGCCCGGCAAGGTCTCGGCCACCTGATCATCGGTCATGAAGGTGTTGTAGACCGGTGTCTCGACGACCGCCGGCGCCACGGCGTTGACGCGGATGTTCTGCGGCGCAAGCTCCAGCGCCAGGTTGCGGACCAGCGCGTGAACCCCCGCATTGGCGGCGGAGTAGGCGGCCGAGGGCGTGGCGCCCACCGCCTGCAGCGCCCAGAACGAGCCGGTATGCACGATCGCCCCGCCGCCGCGCGCAGCCATCGCCTTGGCCGCGGCCTGTGCGGCGAAGAACTTGCCCTTGAGGATGGTGTCGAGGAACCAGTCGTATTCTGCCACCGTTAGGTCGAGGAACGGCTTCGGCCGGAACACGCCCGCATTGTTGAACAGGACATCGACGCCGCCAAACGCTTGGGTTGCCTTGTCGGCAAGCGCCTGCCCGGTCGCGGGATCGGCGATGTCGCCGGCGAGCGTTGCGACGCGCTTGCCGGTTGCATCGATCTCCTCTGCCGCGGCGGCCAGCTTGGCGGCGTTCCTGCCGCCGATGACCACGGTGCCGCCTGCTTGCACGAAACGGTGCGCGACTTCTTTGCCGATACCGGAGCTTCCGCCGGTGACGATGGCGGTCTTGTCAGTGAACATGAAGTTCTCCTACCTAATGATAGATAGATTTATTAATGGGCATTGACGGGCTTTTCAATCCTATCTAGCGATAGATAATATCTGCGTGATAAGGAGGAGCGTCATGGCGAGCCGGCGTGACGACATTCTCAATGTGGCCGAGCGCTTGATCCGCACGCATGGGTACAGCGGCTTCTCGTTCCGCGAGGTGGCGAGTGCGGTCGGCATCAAATCGGCCAGCGTTCACTACCATTTCCCCGCCAAGCCCGACCTCGCGGCAGCGGTCGCCCGGCGGTATCGCGAGCGCTTTGCCCAGGCGGTGCAGGATGCCGAGCGGAGCGGTACGGCGCGGATCGTCGCCTGGCGCGCACTGTTTCTGAAGGCGCTGCAGCGTGACGGGTTGATGTGTCTCTGCGGCATTCTCGCGGTGGAGGGTGACAGCCTGCCGCGCGATGTCGCGCGCGAGGCGCATGCTTTCCTGCGGTTCGGCATCGACCAGATCGACGAGGTGTCGCCAGGCGACGGTGCGCGCGTGCTCTCGCAGCTGCAGGGCGCCATGCTGCTCGCCCGTTCGGCGCAGGATGTGGGCCTGTTCGAGCGGGCCACGGAGAACCTGGCCGCGGCGTGAGTGCGGTGGCCTCGCCACGCGCTGGCCCCGCGGTCGGTTGCTTTTCCCAATACCGCAGGATGGACAGGGCTGCCGCCTTCTGCGACTCTGTGCGCGATGGTGTCGTGTCCCGGTATGGGGCGCGACTTAAAAGGGAACACGGTGCGGCACTGTCTTCGAGGCGCCAAATCCGTGACTGCCCCCGCAACTGTGAGCGGCGAGCGAGCCCGAGGATGACCACTGGACCCGTGTTTCGGCCGGGTCTGGGAAGGGTCGGGTAAGCAGTGACCCGCAAGTCAGGAGACCTGCCATCGCACCGAGGATCAAGGCCGGGCGGGGTGTCCCGGGCGGAGGCGATGATGTTCACGACGGCCCATGGCCTTTACCACCGCTTACCCATCCCCGCGCAACGGCGGCGGAGGCCCCGCTGCTGCCCTGCTTTGATCGCGGCACGGCGAAACGCGGAGAACGGCGCCGTTGACGCCCACAAGGGCTGACCGGGCGTTGTCGTGACATGGTCGGAGGGATCATCGAATGCTTTTGGAATTGACGCTCGCCCAATTGGACCGTGGCGCTGAGCCGTTGGATCGGGCGCAGGAGAGAGGTGAGCTTGGCTATCTGCAATGGCTGGGCGCGCTGCCTGCGATCTCGAATTACCGGGGTGAGGCGATGGCCGCTTACACCATGGCGCTGCCGGCGGCGCGGCGCTCGCCCGACGTGGCGGTGTTTTGCGACCTGCTTCTGGCCACGACGACTGCGCGCATTGAACCTTTGGCCGTGGGCATCGCGCATCGCCGCCGTCGCGGCGGCGCCCGGGCACGGCGCAGTCGACTGGGTTCCGGGCTTGATGCACGGCGTTAAGCGGGCGGGATGAAGCGGTTTCCGCCCGAGCGTATCGTCTGCCTGACCGAGGAGACGGTGGAGACGCTGTATCTGCTGGGCGAGGAAGCCCGGATCGTCGGCGTCTCGGGCTATGCCGTGCGCCCGGCCAGGGTGCGGCGCGAGAAACCCCGCGTCTCCGCCTTCACCTCGGCCGATATCCCAAAGATCCTCGCGCTTAAGCCCGATCTGGTCCTCACCTTTTCGGACCTGCAGGCCGAGATCGCGGCCGCGCTGATCAAGGCGGGCGTCATGGTCACCGCCTATAACCAGCGCAGTGTCGAGGGGATCCTGGCGATGATCCGCCATCTGGGGGCGAGTGTTGGCCGGGGCGAGGCTGCAGCGCGGCTGGCCGATGGCTATGCGCGCCGGCTCGATGACGTGGCGGCGCGGGCGAGCGATACGTCGCGCCCTGTGGTCTATTTCGAGGAATGGGACGAGCCGATGATCTCGGGCATCGCCTGGGTGTCGGAGCTGGTGGGCATTGCCGGCGGGCGCGATGCCTTTCCGGCCGAGGCCCGCGAGGCCGCCGCGCGCGACCGCATCGTGACGCCCGAGGCGGTGATCGGGGCGGCGCCCGACATCATCCTCGCCTCGTGGTGCGGCAAGAAGGTGCGGCCCGAGAAGATCGCGGCGCGGCCGGGCTGGGATCAAATCCCGGCGGTCGCTGCAGGGCGCATCACCGAGATCAAGTCGCCGCTGATCCTGCAGCCGGGCCCTGCCGCCCTGACCGACGGGCTGGATGCGATCATCGCGGCGCTGGATGTCTAGGGGATGACGTCCTCGATATGAGGACGAAAGGGGTTGGTCTTACGCTGCGCAGGGCAGCCCGGCCGGTTTTCAGCGGATGCGGCGATACCGGCGGCGCTTAGGCGGTGCGCTCGACCAGGGTGAAGAGGCCGAGGCGCGCGCCGGCGGCCATGCTCGCGATGGCGACGGGTGCGCTGACGCTCAGCACCGAAAGGGCGGACAGTCCCTGTCCCACGGTGCAGCCGACGGCCAGCACACCGCCGATCCCCATCATTACCGCGCCCGCGATTTGCCGGCGCAGTTCCCGGGCATCGTCGCAGGCCTCCCAGCGGATCTCGGCGCGGATCTTTGCGCCGATGGCGGCGCCTATGACCACGCCCACCACCGAGGCCACACCGAAGCCCGGCAGCACGAGCAGATCGCCCGTCATCGCCGCCATGATGCCGCTGCCGAGGGGCATCACGAAGCTGAAGCTCGTGACGCTGACGGCATCCATCCCGACAGACGCGGCGAGGCTTGTGGCGCCCCAGGCGCCCGCGATGACCGCACCGACGACCACGGCACCGGCGATGCGGCGCGCCGACACCATGCCACCGGAGAGGGTCGACGAGGCGAGCAACCCCGCGATGGCGAGGCTGATCAGGGTCGCGGGCAGGCCGAGCGGTGTCGCGATCATCTCGGGCAGGGCGGGCAGCGGCCCGACCGAGATCTCGGGTCTGAACATCAGCGCGGTCACCGGCGCGAGCGGTCCGAGCGAGGCGGCGAAGGCCGCGACGCCGATGACCGCGGCCAGGACCAGCGCGCGAAGATCGCCCCCGCCGAGCCGCACGAGGGTGCCAAACCCGCAGGTGCCGACCTGCGCCATGCCATAGCCGAACATCAGGCCGCCCAGCACCGTGGCCATCGGCGACCAGTCGCGGCGCAGATACAGTGTCGCGTCGGGGTCCAGGCCACCACTTGCGATCAGGATGGACGTGGCGGCGATCGCGGTCGCTGCGCCAAGGGTCAGCACGCGGATGCCCGCGCTATCCGCGCCGTAAACCGCGTCTTCGATCGAGGCCATCATGCAGAAGCGGCCGAGCCGCGCCGCCAGTCCAAGGGCGATACCGCCAAAGAGACCGGCCAGGCACAGGATATGCAGACCCTCGATCTCCATGGCTACGGACCTCGCGCGGCTTGAGCTGCCCGCAGGCTACGCAGGTGCATCTCATTTGTGCAACTATGACGTGTTTGCGGCTCAGCCTTCCGGCGGGTCGGCGCAGAACAGATCGTAGACGACCTCGAGCATCTTCCGCGTCCGCGTATCGGCCAGGCGGTAATAGATCGTCTTGCCCTCGCGCCGGCCCTGCACCAGCCCCTCCAGTCTCAGGCGGGCGAGTTGCTGAGAGATGGCGGCCTGGCGCTGGGCCAACAACTGCTCAAGCTCGGTCACCGACCGCTCTCCGGTGGCGAGATGGCAGAGGATCATCAACCTGCCCTCATGGGCGAGCGCCTTCAGGAACTCGGTCGCCCGCGTGGCATTCGCCATCATGCGGTCGACTTCCTCGTCGCTCAGCCCTCCATCAAGCTGTGGCAGGCCCATGCGCGGCTTCCCTTGCCCAACCGCCGGTTGCGCCGGCCCACTGATCGACCGGAGCGGTTCCGGCGTCACCTGCAGGAGATACGGCCCGTCGGCGCGAATGTCATGATTGCGCATCGCAATTTCGCGTCGGCGTGGCATCCGCCCCTGCGTTGGCTGTGTCGGTCTTGTCGGCGGTGCTGTCCAGGTCGTCCAACAGTCTTGCCAGCAGGGCCCAGAAGAAATCCTCGCCGGGATAGCCCTCGATCCGACCGGCCTCGCGCCCGGCGCAGAGGAGGATGAAGGTGGGCGTGAAGCGTGCCGGCCGGTCGAGGACGACGCCATCGGGCAGGGGGTCGTGGATGTCGTGGCGAATAAGTGGGGCGGCGCGCCCCTCATCGGTGATGGGATAGACGCCGGCGATCTCGGCATCCCAGCGCTCGCACCATTCGCACCAGGTCTGGTCGACCATCAACAGCCGCAGTCCGTCGGGCGAGGCCGTCGCGGGAAGGCTGCCCGCCGAGACGAGCACCGCAAGGACTGCGAGCGCGCGCCGAACTGTCATCGCCGCCTGCTGGAACATTGACCTGCCCATCGAAAACACATATCAAAAATCTAATATAAGAATACAGGGAGGACAACGGTCGATGGGCGATCCGTTCGCGATCGGGTATCTCGGCGCGGCGCTGGCGGGTGTCGCCTCGTTCGCATCGCCCTGCATCCTGCCGATCGTGCCACCCTATCTGTGCTTCCTGGCCGGTGTCAGCCTAGACCAACTGACGGATGAGGGCGCGGCCAACAGCCGGCGCGGCTGGATCGTGCTGACGGCCGTCTGTTTCGCGCTCGGCTTCGGGACGGTTTTCGTCGCGCTCGGCGCCTCGGCCAGCATGGTGGGTCAGGCCATCGCGGTGCATTTCGACGTGCTACGCTGGATCGCCGGCGGCGTGATCCTGTTGTTCGGCTTGCATTTCCTGGGCGTGTTGCGGATCTCGCTGCTCTATCGACAGGCGCGTGCCGAGGTCGAGCGCAGGCCCGCGGGTCTCGTCGGTGCCTATCTCGTCGGGCTGGCCTTCGCCTTTGGCTGGACACCCTGCGTCGGTCCGGTGCTTGCGACGATCCTGATCACCGCCGGTGGGCAGGAGACGGCGGTCGAGGGCGCGCTTCTGCTCGCGGCCTATGCGTCGGGCATCGCCGTGCCGTTCATCGCCGCCGCCTTCTTCGCCGGCCCGTTCATGGCGCTGATGCGCCGTGCGCGCCGCTACATGGCGCTGGTGGAGCGGGGCATGGGCGCCGCGCTGGTGGTGACGGGCATCCTGTTCATCACCAATGCCGTCAACGACATCGCCGCCTGGATGATCCCCTACGTCCCCGTGTTCGGCTGAGGCCAACAACAAGAGAGGTCAAGATGCGTCTTTCATCGCTCGTCATCGCCGCCCTGACGGCGGCGTCACTGGCGCTGCCGACGGTCGTCGCAACGCCCGCCGCCGCACAGGAGCCCGGTGCGCTCCATGCGAAGGACTGGTTCTCGCTCACCTTCAAGGATGTGCGCGAAGATCTGGCCGACGCCGGGGCCGAGGGAAAGCGGCTCGTCCTGTTGGTGGAGCAATATGGCTGCATCTACTGCGCCAAGCTGCATGACGAGGTGTTGTCGGACCCGGACGTCGAGGCGTTCGTTTCCGAGAATTACATGGTCGTCCAGCTCAACCTGTTCGGCGATGAGGAGGTGACCGATCTCGACGGCGAGACGCTGAGCGAGCGCGAGGCGCTGCGCCGTTGGGGCATCGCCTTTACGCCGACGATGATCTTTCTGCCCGAGGATGTCGCGGAGGATGACACGACTGTCGCCGAGGCGGCGGTGCAGGTCATGCCGGGTGCCTTTGGGAAATGGACGACGC
Organism: Pseudomonadota bacterium; assembly: GCA_039027855.1. Lineage (GTDB taxonomy): Bacteria > Pseudomonadota > Alphaproteobacteria > Rhodobacterales > Rhodobacteraceae > Thermohalobaculum. The sequence continues at coordinate 14,323 of JBCCJI010000003.1, forward strand.
TCGACATGTTCCGCTGGGTCCGGATAAAGGGTTATGAGGGCGAGGAGCATTTTCAGAAGTTCCACGCCCGCCAGATCGCCAAGCTCAGAGCCGAGGGGCGCCTCTAAGCCACTGTGATTTCGTTCATTTTCTCAGGATCTGGCTTGGAGTGTGCTGGGGTGAAACAGGTCAGGCATCCTGAGGTTGCAGTGCAACATATTCCAAAATACGAATTTATTGTTGCTTTAGTTTCCATGCGATGACACGGTGTTTCATAGAACGATAACAAAACGGGAGGATGCCATGATGCGGCTGCGAATGCTCGCCCTCGTCGCGCTTTGCCTGCCGGCAAGCCTCGCCACGGCGGCTGACCCAGCGGCTGACCCGGCGCGTGACATGGCCCCGACTGACATGGCCCCGGGCGACGTCGCTATCGTCGATTTTGCGGTCGCCGATCCGCTGACCGGCGAGCCCGGCGATGCGCTGCGCGGTCGCTCGACCTTTGCCAACCGCAAGCTTGGCAATTGCCTTGCCTGCCACGGCAACACCGACCTTCTTGGCGAAGAGCTGTTCCATGGCGAGGTCGGCCCGGTGCTCGACGGTGTGGGCAGCCGCTGGAGCCCGGGTGAGCTGCGCGCCATCGTCGTGAACTCCAAGGCCGTGTTTGGCGATCACACGATCATGCCGGCCTTCTACCGCATCACGGGCTTTAACCGTCCACTCGACACCTTCGAGGGGCAGACGATTCTGAGCGCGCAGCAGGTCGAGGATCTGGTCGCCTATCTCACGACGCTGACCGAGTGACACCGACACCGGCTTTAGGGGAGAGACCCATGCATTTCACACGACGCGATATCGGTCGTCTCGGCATCGGCGCGGCCGCCATGGCAGCCCTCGGCGCGACGCCCGCCGCGGCGATGACCGATGAGACCCGGGCTGCGATCATGGACTTCACCGGCGGTGTGGAGCCCGGCGCGGGGGACATCATGCTCAACACGCCCGAGATCGCCGAGAACGGCTCGACCGTGCCCGTCGATGTCACCTGCGATGGCGCCCGGCGGATCATGCTGGTGGCCGATGGCAACCCGAACCCGGGCGTTGCCACCTTCGAGTTCGGCCGGCTCTGCCCTTCGCGCTCGGCCGCGACGCGAATCCGTCTCGCCGCAACGCAGGACGTCATCGCCGTCGCCGAGATGGAGGACGGCCGCTTCATCATGGTCGCCAACACCGTGAAGGTCACCATCGGCGGCTGCGGCGGCTGACGGCAACAGGACAAGGAAAGAGATCATGGCCAAAGTGCGCCCCCGCGTCCGCGTCCCCAAGAAAGCCTCGGCCGGCGACGTGATCACCATCAAGACGCTGATCAGCCACCCGATGGAGAGCGGTCAGCGCAAGGACCGCAAGACCGGTGAGCTGATCCCGAGAAAGATCATCAACCACTTCACCGCGTCGTTTAACGGCGAGGTGGTGTTCGACGCCGCGATCGAGCCGGCGGTCAGCGCCAACCCCTATTTCAGCTTCGCCATGGTGGTCCCCGAAAGCGGCACCGTCGCGTTCAAATGGGTCGATGACGACGGCTCGATCTACACCGAGGAGAAGTCGATCACCGTCGAATAGGCCGCGCCAGGCATCTGCCAGCGACTGACGCCAGCAACAAGAACAAGACCTGGGAGGACTGCAATGAGAAAGGCCGCGTGCGCGATGGCCGGCATTGCGATGGCGACGGGTATCGCCATCGCGGGCCCCGGACCCGATGACGATGAGCTGGTGATCGACGGCCAGGTCCTGGTGACCGAGGTGAAGACCGCCGATGGCCATCCGCTCGACACGGTGTATTCGGGCTGGCGGTTCCGCTCGGACGAGACGCAGGCGCTAGAGGCCGACGACTTCGAGAACCCGGCGATGATCGAGGTCGATTATGCCCTCGATCTCTGGGAGACGCCGATGGGCGAGGCCAACCAGAGCTGCGCGGGCTGCCATGGCGACCCGGACAGCCTCGCCGGCCTTCGGGCCATGATGCCGAAGTGGAGCGAAGCCGAGGCTCAGCCCTGGTCGCTGGAGCACTGGATCAACTGGTCTCTCGAGACCCATGCCGGGGCCGATCCCTGGAAGTGGGAAAGCCCCGAGATGCTAGCAATGACCGCGCTGATCGGCCTGCAGTCGCGCGGCATGCCCATGGGGGTGCAGACCGACGGGCCGATGGCCGCGTGGATCGAGAAGGGCCGCGATCTCTACTACACCCGGGTCGGCCAGCTCGATATGGCCTGCAGCCAGTGCCACGAGGACAATTACGGCCAGATGATACGCGCCGATCACCTGTCGCAGGGCAACATCAACGGCTTCCCGACCTACCGGTTCAAATGGTCGGGCCTCGGCTCGCTGCATCGCCGCTTGTCGGGGTGCATGAAGAACATCCGCGCGACGCCCTACAAGCGCGGCTCGGACGAGTTCGTGGCGCTGGAGGCCTACCTCGCCAGCCGCGGCGCGGGATTGTCGATCGAGACGCCGTCGGTGCGCAACTGACCTTGATGGGGTCTGCGCGTCGGGCCCTCGATCCACCATCGCCTCGGCCGACTGGACCGGTGGCCACCGACCGACCCAACCCCGGCGCCCGCGACCTGGCGTGGCACCAAAGGACGCCTGTGCCACCCGCAGGTCACCAGCGGAGGATTGCCCGATGATCTCACGCCGCGACTTCCTGCAGGTGGCGCTCGCAACCTCGGCGCTGACCAGTGCCGGAACCCTCGCCGGGCGCGCCCGGGCGCAGGGGTTGAGCGAGGACGGCCTGATCGACATGGCGCCGCTTGGCAATGTCACGCTGATCCATATCACCGACCTGCATGCCCAGCTTAAGCCGATCTGGTTCCGCGAACCCTCGATCAATCTGGGCGTCGGCGATGCCGCCGGGAAACCGCCGCATGTGAGCGGCCGCGACTTCCTCAGCCTCTACGACATCGCGCCGGGCAGTCCGGGCGCCTATGCGCTCAGCTCGGACGATTACGTTGCGCTGGCTCGCGAATATGGCCGCATGGGGGGCCTCGACCGGGTGGCGACGGTGATCAAGCGCATTCGCGCCGAACGGCCGGGCGCGATCCTGCTTGATGGCGGTGACACCTGGCAGGGGTCGCTGACGGCACTGCGGACCCGCGGGCAGGACGTGGTCGATGCGATGAACCTGCTCGCCCCCGAGGCGATGACGAGCCATTGGGAGTTCACCCTCGGCATCGACCGGGTCACCGAGATCGTCGACGATCTGCCCTTCCCCTTCCTCGGCGCGAATATCTACGACGCCGAGTGGGACGAGCCGGCCTATGAGCCCTATCGGATCATCGAGACCAATGGCACCAGCGTCGCGGTGATCGGCCAGGCCTTTCCCTACATGCCGATCGCCAACCCCGCCTGGATGTTCCCGGGCCTGTCCTTCGGGATCCGCGAGGCGCGCATGCGCGCGGTGGTCGAGGAGGTCCGCGGCCTCGGCGCCGAGGTCGTCGTGCTGCTTAGCCACAACGGCTTTGACGTCGACCGCAAGATGGCAGCACGGGTGCCGGGCATCGACGTGATCCTGTGCGCCCATACCCACGACGCACTGCCCGAGCCCTGGATGGTCGGCAACACCGCGCTGATTGCCAGCGGGTCGCATGGGAAGTTCGTCAGCCGCGTCGATCTCGACGTGCGAGAGGGCGCGCTGAAGGGCCTGAAGCACCGTCTGATCCCGGTCTTCTCCGACGTGATCGCGCCCGATGCCGAGATGGCGGCGCTGATCGAGCGTCATCGCGCGCCCTATGGCGATGAGCTTGCCGAAGTCCTCGGCACCACCGACAGCCTGTTGTTCCGGCGTGGCAACTTCAACGGCACCTGGGACGACCTGATCTGCCAGGCCCTTCTGGAGGAGCGCGATGCCGAGATCGCGCTCAGTCCCGGCTTCCGCTGGGGTGCCTCGCTGCAGCCGGGTCAGGAGATCACGCGCGAGGATCTCTTCAACGCCACCGCCATGACCTACCCCGAGGCCTATCGCACCGAGATGACGGGTGAGATGCTGAAGCTGATCATGGAGGACGTGGCGGACAACCTGTTCCACCCCGATCCCTATTTCCAGCAGGGCGGCGACATGGTGCGCGTGGGTGGCATGGGCTACCGCATCGACCCCGGCGCGCCGATGGGCAGCCGCGTCACCGAGATGACGCTGCTCCGCGATGGCAGCCCCATCGACCCCGGCCGCGCCTACACCGTCGCCGGCTGGGCCTCGGTCAACGAGGCGGTGGAAGGCCCTCCGATCTGGGAGGTCGTCGAGGCGCATATCCGTGCGCGCGGCACCGTCAGCGTCGATCCCAACACCGCCGTCCGCGTCGCGGGTAAATCCTGAGCGTGAGGAACACGATGTCCGATCACAGCCACAACCGCCGCCGCTTTCTGCAAGGGGGCATGCTCGCGGCATCGGGCGCGGCGCTTGCCACCGTGGCCCGCGCGGGCGCGGGAACAAGGGCGGGCACGGGCACGGGCGAGGCGATCATCACCGATCTGGCCGAACAGCCGTGGACCCAGTTCCCCGGCGTCGGCGTTGACGAGACGCCCTATGGCAGCCCCTCGCCGTTCGAGGCGCATGTGGTGCGGCGCAACGTCCCCTGGCTGACGGCCGATCCGGTCTCCTCGGTCAATTTCACGCCGCTGCATGAGCTGGAGGGCGTCATCACGCCCAACGGTCTCTGCTTCGAGCGCCATCACGGCGGTGTCGCCGAGATCGATCCCGCCGCCTGGCGCCTGATGATCAACGGCCTGGTCGAGCGTGAGATGGTCTTCACCCTGGCCGATCTCGCGCGCTTTCCCAGGGTCAACAAAGCGTATTTCCTGGAATGCGCGGCCAATAGCGGGATGGAGTGGCGCGGCGCCCAGCTGAACGGTGTGCAGTACACCCACGGCATGATCCACAACGTGGTCTACACGGGCGTGCGCCTGTCGGACATCCTGGCCGAGTGCGGGGTGAAGGGCAGCGCGGCCTGGCTGTTGCCCGAGGGCGCCGATGCCGCCGGCATGACCCGCTCGGTGCCGCTGGAGAAGGCGATGGACGACTGCCTGATCGCCACGCACATGAACGGCGAGCGGCTGCGCCCCGAACAGGGCTACCCCGCCCGCCTCGTCGTGCCCGGCTGGGAAGGCAATATGTGGGTCAAATGGATCCGCCGGATCGAGGTCGGCGACCAGCCCTGGCACCACCGCGAAGAAACCTCGAAATACACCGATCTTCTGGCCGATGGGACGGCGCGCCGCTTTACCTGGGAGATGGACGTAAAGTCCGTCATCACCAATCCCAGCCCCCAGGCGCCGATCACCCATGGCCGCGGTCACACCGTGCTGTCGGGGATCGCCTGGTCGGGCCGCGGGACCATCGCCGAGGTGCATGTGACGACCGATGGCGGGGTGAACTGGCAGCGCGCGCGCCTCGACGGGCCGTCCTGGGACAAGTCGATGCACCGCTTTTACGTAGAGTTCGACTGGGACGGCCGGCCGCTGTTGCTGCAGTCGCGCGCGATCGACAGCACCGGCGCCGTGCAGCCCACCAAGGATGCGCTCCGCCAGGTGCGCGGGGTCAATTCGATCTACCACAACAACGGCATCCAGACCTGGGCCGTGGACGCCGAAGGACACACCGAGAATGTCGAGATTTCCTGAGATCGCGCGCGTCGCGGCGCTCTCGGCACTGACCGCCGCGCCCCTGCCCGCGCTTGCCGACGGTTTCGGCCTCGGGCGGCTCGCCACGCCGGACGAGGTCGCCGCCTGGGACATCGACGTGCGGCCCGACGGTCAGGGTCTCCCGGTGGGATCGGGCGATGTTCTGACCGGCGAGGCGCTGTTCGTCGAGCAATGCGCCGTCTGCCACGGCGATTTCGGCGAGGGGGTCGACCGCTGGCCGGTGCTCGCCGGGGGGCACGACACCCTGATCATGGATCGCCCGGTCAAGACCATCGGCTCGTACTGGCCCTATCTCTCGACCGTCTACGACTATGTGAACCGCGCCATGCCGTTCGGCTATGCCCAGTCGCTGCCGCCCGACGACGTCTACGCGATCACGGCCTACCTGCTCTACGTCAACGACGTCGTGCTGGACGAGGAGTTCGTTCTGTCGAACGAAAACTTCACCGAGATCCGGCTGCCGAACGAAGCCGCCTTTATCGAGGATACGCGCCCCGACACCCCGACGCTGGCGGATGTGGCCCCCTGCATGTCGGACTGCAAGCCCTCGGTCGAGGTGACGATGCGTGCCATGATCCTAGACGTGACGCCGGACAGCGAGGATGGAGCGGATAGTGGCCTGGCGGTGGAGTAGGATCGCCGCCGCGGCCCTGGCCGCAGGCATCGTGGCACCGCCCGACGCGGTGGCCGAGGGCGATGCCGTGCGCGGGCTGAGGGTGTTCGCGATGTGCGCGGGCTGTCACGCGGTGGGCGAGGGCGCCCGAAACAGCGTTGGGCCGCATTTGAACGATCTGTTCGGCCGGCCCGCGGGCACGCTCGACGGGGCGCGGTTCTCCAAGGGGATGGTGCGTCTCGGCGCCGATGGCCTGGTCTGGACGGCCGAGACGCTCGACCATTTCCTCGCCGATCCAAACAGCATGGTGACGCTGACGCGCATGTCGTTCGGCGGTCTGCCCGAACCCGGAGACCGGGCCGATGTTATCGCCTATCTCCGCCAATTCTCCGCCTCGCCCCGCGACATCCCCGAGGCCGAGCCCACGGCGGACCGCCGTGATCCGGATGTGTCGGAGCGTGAGGACGGTTTTCGCGTGGCCGCCGCGATCCTCGCGATCGAGGGGGACCCGGCTTACGGCGAATACCTGTCGGGCGAATGCGTGACCTGCCACCAGCTCACGGGTGAGGACCGGGGCATCCCCTCGATCACCGGCTGGCCGGCCGAGATCTTCGTCACGGTCATGCATGCCTACAAGGACAAACACCGGCCGCATCCCGTGATGCAGTCGGTCGCGAGCAACCTGGCGGATGAGGAGATCGCAGCCCTCGCCGCGTTTTTCGAAGGCGCCGAGTAAGAGCGCCCCACCGACAATAATCCTGGGAGAGAACAGAGATGAGCTTCAATAGACGCAGTTTCCTCGGTGCCGGCGCCGCCTCGGCGGCGGTGCTGTCCGCACCGGCGGTGATCGGAAAGACCCGTCCACGCGCGGTTGTCATCGGTGGCGGCGCGGGCGGCGGCACGGCGGCGCGCTATCTCGCCAAGGACAGCAAGGGCGGCATCGACGTCACGCTGATCGAACCCTCGCGGTCGTACTACACCTGCTTTTTCTCCAACCTCTATATCGGCGGCTTCCGCTCGCTCGAGAGCATCGCGCACAGCTACGGCACGATGGCGAAGACGGGTGTGAACGTCGTGCACGACTGGGCGACGGGCGTGGATCGCGATGCGAAACAGGTCGCGCTCGCCGGGGGCGGGCGGCTCGACTACGACCGCCTGATCGTCGCGCCGGGTATCGACTTTATCGACGATAGCCTTCCCGGCTGGAGCATGGCCGCGCAGAACGCGATGCCCCATGCCTGGAAGGGCGGCAGCCAGACCGAGCTGCTCCGCAAGCAGATCGAGGCGATGCCGGAGGGTGGCACCTATGTCATGCTGGCCCCGCCCAACCCCTATCGCTGCCCGCCGGGCCCCTATGAGCGGGTGTCGATGGTCGCCCACTACCTCAAGCAGAACAATCCGACCGCCAAGATCCTGATCTTCGATCCCAAGCCCAAGTTCTCGAAGATGGGTCTCTTCACCGAGGGCTGGGAGGAGCATTACCCGGGCATGATCGACTGGCTGGATGCCGATTTCACCGGGCCGGTGGAGGAGGTGCGCGCCGACAGCATGGAGATCGTGGTGGGCGGCGAGCTCACCAGGGCCGATGTCTGCAACGCCATCCCGGGGCAAAAGGCGGGCCGGATTGCCGAGACGGCGGGGCTGACCGATGAGAGCGGTTTCTGCCCGATCGTCCCTGCCACGATGCAGAGCCAGATGGACGAGAACATCCATGTGCTGGGCGATGCCACGATCGCGGGCGACATGCCCAAATCGGGATACTCGGCCAATAGCCAGGCCAAGGTGGCGGCGATGGCGGTGCGCGCCGCGCTGACCGGTAGCAAGGCGTTCCCGGCGCGGTTCTCCAACACCTGCTGGTCGCTGATTTCGACGGAGAACGGCGTGAAGGTGGGCGCGCGCTACGAGGCCACGCCCGAGAAGATCGCCAAGACCGAGGGCTTTATCAGCCAGAACGGCGAGAACGCGGCCATGCGCAAGCAGACCTATGAGGAAAGCCTGGGCTGGTATGCGGGCATCACCGCCGACATCTTCGGTGTCGCTTGAGCATGGATCGCGGGTCGCGCGGCGGTTGGCCCGCCGCGCGATCATGTGGCGGCTGTGGGCGCCCTTGGCGCCCAAGGACCGGACGGCTGCAGGCGGTCAATGTACCCGGCGCTATGATATCGGGCGTCATCGTCCGGTGCCTCCTAACCGAGTGTCGGTGCCGTGATGTGCCGGCGCTGGGCGTGTATCCGGCCAGCGGGGCGCACGTGGCCGCCGCCCGACAAGACGGCGGCGTGACCTGCGCGTTCCGACTGAGTGAGGTTGTTTGACGTCTCCTGCGGGGCCTGGCCGGCCAGAGAGTGCTGATTGGATCGCGACAGAGCCGGTGCTGCGCGCGCAGAGTGTCGCCTCGATGCCTTGGGGAGGCGCTATCTTGGGTTCGGCGGCGCGCTCGCCAAGCCGGGACCCATCGTTTCTCGCCACCCTTGATTGGGAGGGGGAGCACTGTCGGTCGGTCAACCCGTTTCGGATTGCTCATAGCAACCCCGAGGCGCGGAAGCTCGTGGCGCCGGCGCGGCCGATGATGACATGGTCGTGCAGCACGACGCCCACCGTCTTGAGCGCGGCCTCGACCTGCGCGGTGGTTTGGATGTCGGCGCGGCTCGGCTCCACATCGCCGGAGGGGTGGTTATGCACCAGGATCGCGGCCGATGCGTTCAGCGCCAGTGCCCGGCGCGCCACCTCGCGGGGGTAGACGGGCACATGGTCCACTGTCCCCTCGCCCTGTGTCTCATCGGCGATCAGCACGTTTTTCCGGTCGAGATAGAGCACGCGGAATTGTTCGGTCTCGCGGTGGGCCATGGCGGTGGTGCAGTAGTCGATCAGCGCGTCCCAGCCCCCGAGCACCGGGCGCTGCAACACGCGGGCGCGGGCCAGGCGTGCGGCGGCCGCCTCCACGATCTTGAGCTCCGCGATCACCGCATCGCCGGTGCCCTGCACCTCGGCCAGCCGGGCGGGCGGGGCGGCGAAAACACCCGCGAGGTCGCCAAAGGCCGCGATCAGCCGTTTGGCGAGCGGTTTGACATCGCGCCTGGGGATCGCGCGGAACAGCACGAGTTCCAGCATCTCGTAATCGGCGAGCGACGCTGGACCGGCCCCCATCATCCGCGCCCTGAGACGGGCGCGATGCGCCATGTAATGCGGCTCCACCCCCGGTTTGGGGGTCTTCGGGCGGTGACTCTTGCCGTGTAGCCTGTGCGGAGCCGCCGCTTGGTCCCCATGCGATGACGCGGCGATCGGCAGTTCGGGTGGCGCCGGGTTGGGCGGCGATGGGTCGGGCGAAGGGCTGGGCGGCGACAGGTTGGGGAGTAGCGTCGCCAGCATGTCGAACCCGCCGGGTGCTGGGATATCCTGCGCCGGTGGCCCTGCCGATGCCCCGGCGCTGCCACCGGCGTGCGAGGCAGAGCGGGGTGGCAGGGCTTCGGACAGGGCAACACCCGATCCGACGCCATGGCTGTGCTCGCCCGCCACATCGACAGGTATCGCGCCCTGCCGGGCCTGTGACGGGGGTGCCGATCTGCCGCCGGCTTCGGCCAGCGCGAAGAGATCGGCGGGTCGTCGGTCCTGTTCCACCGGCAAACTGCGGGAGCCCCCACGATCTGGCTTCTGCCCTGTCATTCGGGGGCTCCCGTCGGCCTGTTCCGCCTGCGAGGCACCATCGGGGTGCATGGTTGCCAAATCCTTGCGCCGCTCCGCACGGTTTCGAGACCGTCCCGTTATCGCACCGGTGGGTGCCTCTGCGGGCTGGCACGCCTCGTTGTCACGAGTCGGCTTGCGCGCGGCCGCCGCCCGCGCCAGTGTCGCGCCGTCGCGTGCGGACGTGGCGAAACTGGTAGACGCAACGGACTTGAGGAAGGCCTTGAGTGCCCCTGGGGAAACGCGGGGTGCAGAACCGCTCAAACTCGGGGAAAGCGTAGCGCCTGCGGCCTCTTCCGCCGCATCGGGGCCGCCGCCGATCCCGAGCCAAGCCCCGGCGCCGATGGTGACGCCACTGCATCGGGGAAGGTGTAGAGACTAGACGGGCGGCGCCTACAGCCGGTCGGCCAAAGGGTCGGCGGCCATGGCGAAGGGATAGTCCAGACCACGAACGTCGGGTGGCCAGTGCGCCGCTCGGCGGCGGCGAAAGCCGAAGCTGGTACGAAAATCCGTTTCCTTCGGGAGTGCGGGTTCGAGCCCCGCCGTCCGCACGCGACCCGGACCTCCGGCCACCCGGGAAGATGGAATCGCGGCTGATCGCCGCGATCAGACCGGCCTGGTCACGGTCAGGCGGTGTCCCGGGCGGCGCCCCGTCGACCGGTTGGATTTCGGCGCGGCCGTGGTTGAGTGGGCCGTCAGACCGGCTGTCGCTCAGAGCGCCATGGCGGTGTCGCGCATGACCTCGGGTGTGAAGGGCATGCGCGACGGCAGGAACCCGACGGCGGCGCGGACGGCACCGGCGATGGCGGCGGCGACGGGGCCGCAGGCGGCCTCGCCCGCGCCAAGCGAGGGGGTGTCGGGGCGATCAATGAGCTTGATGGCGATCTCGGGCACCTGGTCGAAGCGCAGCACCGGATAGCTGTCCCAGTCGCGGGTCAGGATGCCGTCGCGATCCCAGCGCACTTCCTCGATCAGCAGCCAGGAGAGCGCCTGCAGCGCGCCGCCCTCAAGCTGTGCGCGCAAGCCGTCGGGGTCGACCACGCGTCCGGCATCGGCGGCCATGAAGAGGCGGCTGACGGCGATCTCGCCCTCGGCGCTTACGCTGACATCGGCGACCGCGCCGACCCGGGCGGCGGCGTTCTTGTAGCGGGCATAGCCCACGCCCCGGCCAACGACGGCTTCGGCCCCGGCTTCAGGAGCGACCATCGGGGCAGTCCAGGCCTCGCCGAGCGCCGCGACCACGCGCGCGTGATCGGGATCGTCGAGATGGGCGCGGCGGAAGGCCAGCGGGTCGGCGCCCGCCGACTCGGCAAGCAGATCCATCGCCTGTTCGGCCGCCACGACGTTCAGCGTCGCGCCCAGCGTGCGCAGCGCCGAGGTGCGGAGCGGCATCGACGGCACCAGGTTCTTGACCAACCGCCGGGGGCCGACGGCATAGGGCGGCTCCAGGTTGCGGTGCAGGCCGCCCTCGCGGTTCATGTTCGGCTCGCCGATATAGGGCGCTAGCGCGTCCTCGCGGAAGCGGCTGGCGAGCAGGCGCTTTGGCCCGGCTTTGTGGGCGCCCGGCCGGGGGCGGCCGCGATGGGTGTCGCCCGTCGCCTCGGCTGACCAGGCGGCGATGCGGCCCTTCTCCAGCCGTGCCGACACCGTGACCGTCGTCGCGGGGAAGTAGGGCTCGAAGGCGTGCTCCTCCTCGCGCGTCCATTTCAGCAGCACTGGCCTGTCCTTGATCGCCAGCGCCACCAGCGCCGCATCGAAGGCCGCATCGTCGGCACCGTTATGGCCGTAACAGCCCGAGCCCGGCATATGGGCGATGCGGATCGCCGTCTCGGCCATGCCCAGCGCCTCGGCCATGGTCTTGCGGAGCGGGTAGATCCCCTGGCTATGGCAGGTGATGTCGAGCAGCGCACCGTCCCAGACCGCCAGTGCGGCCGAGGGGCCGAGGGCTGCGTGCATCTGGTAGGGCCGGTGCATCGTGACCGTCACATCCGGCGCATCGAGCGGCGTGGCCGGCGTCTCGCGCACCGGCAGGCCATCGCGCACGCTGAGCGTGATGCGGGTCAGGGTGTCGAGCATGGCCACCGGATCGCCCTCGGGCAGACCGTCGCCGGTGTCCCAGTCGGCGGTGCTCGCCAGGCGCCGCGTGGCGCGGATGACCTGCCATTCCGGCGTGCCGGCGACGGCGATGAAGCTGCCGTCTTGCACGATCCTGAGCCCCTCGGCCTCGGTCCGGGTGACGCTGTCGGGGTCGAGCGCGATCAGGCGGGCGCGGTCGTGGGGCGGGCGGACGACGCGGGCGTGCAACATGCCCTCCAGCCGCAGGTCGTGCACGTAGCGATGTGCGCCGCGCACCATGTCGGCCATGCCGCTTGGCGGGGCGGGCGGTGCCTCGGTGATGCCGGCGGGTGGGATATGCAGCGGTGCCGACGGATCGAGCACTAAATCCCCGGGCAGGTCTGGCCAGAGATCGGCGAGCGCCACGCTGCGGTTCGACTGGGGATCGACCGCCAGCCCGTCGCGGAGACGCACCGAGCCCGGCGCGATGGCGAGCGCGTCGGCCGCAAGCTCCAGCAGCGCGCCGCGGGCGGTGGCGGCGGCCGCGCGCAGGCTGGCCCCGCTCTGGATGATGGAGTTGGAGCCCGAGGTGATGCCCTCGTCGGGCGCCGTGCCAGTGACCGGCGCGCGCACTTCGACGGCCTCAAGCGGCAGGCCGAGCTCGCCGGCGGCGATGCGCCTCAGCGCGGTGGAGATGCGCTGACCGAGATCGACCTTGCCGGTGGCGACGACCAGCCGGCTGCCCTCCATCGCCAGCCAGTCGCCGACCAGCGACCCGTGCTCGGGCAGGTCCTTCATGGCGCGGCACCCTCGGCCCCTGCAGCGCGCGCCACGGCGCGGAGGACGCGGGGGTGGGAGCCGCAGCGGCAGAGATGCGGGGTCAGCGCCTCGACCGTCGCGGCCCGGTCGGGCGAGGGCGTACGCGACAGAAGCGCCGTCGCCGCGACGACCAGCCCGGGGGTGCAGTAGCCGCATTGCGCGGCCGCCTCATCGACGAAGGCCGCCTGCACGCGACGCCCGACCGGATGCTCTGCCATGGCCTCCACCGTCAGGATCTCGCGGCCCGCAAAGGCATGGGCAGGCGTCATGCAGCTGAGCTCTGCTTGGCCATCCACCAGCACCGCGCAGGCGCCGCATTGCTGCAGCCCGCAGCCGAGTTTCGCGCCAGTCAGGCCAAGCTCGTCGCGCAGCACGAACAAAAGCGGCGTATCGGGATCGGACGCTATCGCCCGCGTCTTGCCATTGATGCTGAGGCTCAGGCCGCCCAAGGCGTCACCTTCTCCCAGGCGACGTCCAGCTCGACCCCGGCCTCGCGGAACAGGTTCATGACCGGGCAGCGGTATTCGACGTTCTTTTGCAGGCGGGCAAAGCGCTCGTCGCTCTCCTCGGTATGGACCCGGATGCGCATGCGCACACCCTGGAAATAGGGGCGCACGCCCTGCACGCCGCGGCTGCCGCGCTGGTCGACGGTGCCGTCGGCCTCGATATCCACGGCGAAGTATTTGAACTTCATCCCCTCGGCGCAGCGGTTGATGATGACCCCCTCGCAGCCGAGCAGGCTGGAGAGCGTCATCTCAAGCGGCGTTGGGCCAGTATTGCTCTCTTTTTCGTCGGTGATCACCACATGGTCGCGCACCATCATGACCGAGCGGGTGGAGGCTTCGTTCCGCATCGACACGCGGCGGATGCCGATCAGCGGGCGCGCGGGATTTACCGAAGGGGCGAGCAGGCCATCGTCGGCCGCCTGCGCGGGGGACTGGTCGTTCATGCCGTGATCTCCACGATATCGAGACCGCTGACGCGGTCGAGGACATAGACGAGGCCGCGATGGTCGAGCGCCACGTCGTTGGATTGGGGGGGCCGGCCGCCATAGTCGGGCAGGTAGTGCGCGACCTCGACCGGGTTCAGCGGATCGGCGAAATCGACGACGCGCAGGCCCCCCGCGAACCAGGTGAAGTAGACCCGGGTGGTATCGAGCTGCTCGGCAAATTGATGCGCCCCGAAGCGGGCGCCGGGCTGGCCCACCCAGGGGCTGGCCCGTTCGCTCAGATCCCAGGCCGTCACCGCCTCGATGTTCGAGAGATCGGTGACATCCAGCACCCAGACAAAGCCGTGCAGGCGGCCGGGCTTGTGGTCGTGCTCCTCGTCGATAGCGATGGCGTAGCGGCGGCCGTTGATCAGCTGCTCGAACGGCATGACGGTGTGGGTCGGCTCGGGGATCGCCTTTGGCCAGCGATACTCACCAATCAGCCGCGGATTGCTGAGATCGGTCGCATCGAGGACGCGCAGGCCCGCATGCCAGAAGGCCGCCCACAGCTCGTCGCCGCAGCGCATGGCGTGGTGCAGTCGGTGGGAGTAGCCCTTCCACGTCGGCACCTCGCCCGCCGCCACATGCTGGCCGGGGATGTGGAAGCGGCCGACCTCGCGCGGATTGGCCGGGTCCGTAAGATCGTAATTGACGAGGATGTTCCCGACATAGCCCTCCATCTCGGTCGAGATGTAGGCGTAGTTGGCGTCCATATGGAAACGATGCGTGCCAAAGCCGTGGGTGCGCACATGGGTCAGCTCACGCGGGGCGGTCTTGTCGCTGATGTCCCAGACGCGAAAGCCGCCGTCGTGATAGCCACGCTCGCGCGCTGCATCCAGCACCGCGATATCGGCGGGTTTGACACCGATGGCGGCGGCCAGCGCCTCGTCCGTCGCGGCGGCACCCATCTCGGCCCGCAGACCCGGCAGCTTGTCGCCCTTCCGCAGGAAATGGCGGCGATCCATCTCGACATTCGTGATCATGATGTCGCCGGCGACGCGCACCTTGTGAGTGTGGCTGGCATCGGTCGGTGGCGGCACATGGGACACTACCCTCGGATTGGCCGGATCGCTGATGTCGATGATCGAGGTGCCGTGCGGCGGCTTCATATGCCCGACATAGGCATAGTCGCCCTGGATCGAGACCTGTCCCCCGCCGGGGATATCCAGCCGCCCGACCATCCGGGCGTTGCGCGCCATCTCCCAGGTCAGCGTCCGGCTGATCGTCTTCGGTGCCTGGTCGTCCGCCATCAAACCGCCTCCGCCTGTCGGCGCGCGCGGCGCCAGTTCTGCCAGATCGGCACCATGATGGTGAGCACCAGCAGCACCCACAGCACGTTGCCGATATTCGAGGAAAACAGCGTCATCACATCCCCGCCCGATTTGCGGAGCGCAAGCAGGAAGTACCGCTCGAGCAGCGGGCCGAGGATCACGCCGATCAGGATCGCCGCCACGTGGTATCCGGTGCGCCGGGCGACATAGCCGATCACGCCGAAGCCGAGCGCCAGCCACATGTCGAACATGTATTCGCGCGGTACGAAGCCGCCGACCAGCGTGAAGCTGAGGATGATCGGCGCCAGATAGATCGTGGGGATCGTGGTGATCCGGCTCATGTAGCGGCTGAGCGGCAAGATCGTCACCGTCATGATCAGGTAGGCGATGGCCATCGCCATGAACATGCCATAGCCGACCTCGGGCGCGCGTTCGAACAGGCTGGGCCCGAAGCC
This sequence comes from Pseudomonadota bacterium, assembly GCA_039027855.1. Lineage (GTDB taxonomy): Bacteria > Pseudomonadota > Alphaproteobacteria > Rhodobacterales > Rhodobacteraceae > Thermohalobaculum. Next base: position 29,869 of record JBCCJI010000003.1, read on the forward strand.
CACGCCCTTGAACTGCAGCACCACCAGCATGATCGCCGCCGTGGCACCACCGGGAATGCCGAGCACCAGCAGCGGCACCAGCGTGCCGGAGGTCACGCCGTTGTTGGCGCTTTCCGGCGCGATCAGCCCCTCGGGATGGCCGGTGCCGTACTTCTCGGGCGTCTTCGAGAAGGTCTTGGACTGCTGATAGGCGACAAAGCTGGAGATGGCCGCGCCCGCACCGGGGATCACCCCGATGATCAGCCCGATGAGCGAGGTCCAGACGATGTGCCACCAGCGGCTGAGCGCGATCCGGGCGCCCTCGAAGGTCGCCTCCCAGCTCGGTTTGGGTTTGGTGATATCGCTCTCGTCCAGGATCGTGCGCCGCTCGATCATCAGGAAGGCTTCGGACACCGCGAACAGGCCGACCAGCGCCGGGATCAGCGGCACGCCATCATAGAGCTCGAGAAAACCGAAGGTGCCGCGCGGCGTGGCATAGACGACGTCGGTGCCGATCGAGCCGATCATGAGGCCGAAAAAGCCTGCAATCAGCCCCTTCAGCATGTCGGACGCGGCGATGGAGGCGATCAGCGAGATGCCGAACAGCATGACCACGATCATCTCGACCGAGTGCATGTAGAAGCCGACGCGCGCCAGGATCGGCATGGTGGCGAGCGCGATGGCGGTGGTCAGCAGCCCACCGATGGAGGAGGCGACGAAGCTCATCGCCAGCGCCTGCTGCCCGCGCCCTTGACGCGTCATCGGATAGCCGTCCAGCGGCGTCGCCGCCGCCCCAGCAGTGCCGGGGATGTTGACCAAGATCGCCGGGATGCCCGCCCCCATGCGCGCCGCGCAATAGAGCGTGACCATGAACACGATGCCCGTCTGCAGCTCCATCGCGAGCGTCAGCGGCAGCAGGATGATGATGGTGTTCGCCGCCGAGAAGCCCGGGATGCCGCCGACAATCATGCCGAGGAAGATCGTCGGGATGATCACCCACCAATAGCCGATGGTATCGACGAACACCGCCCAGAGCAGCTCGGTCGTGGAGAGATCGGTCATCCGGTGATCCCCTTCATCGTCTCCTCGAACCAGCCCGCCGGGAAGCGGGTGTCGAAGGCCCAGATGAAGAGCGCCCAGCCACCGAGCGCCATGACCGCCGAGACCGCGAAACAGGTCACGAGGTGGCGGAGTTGGTTCAGGATCGCCATGGAGAGGAACAGGAACAGGAAGGTGGTGAGCGTGAAGCCCAGATCCTCGACGAACCAGACATAGCCGATGGTGGTCGCGAGCAAACCGACGCGCCCGCAATACCAGTCATCCCAGGTCATCAGGTTCTGAAAGCCGAAGGACGCCTCGCCACCGCGGAGTTCCAGCGCGACGCGCACGAAGAAGAGCGCGCAGAAGGTCAGCAGCAGGCCGCCGACGAGGAAGGCACCGACCTGCGCTGTCCAGGGCGAGTTCCAAATGGTCGAAACGTAGTAGAGCGTGAAGGCGACGGCGGCGACGGGGATGACAAGCTCACCCCCGGCATGTGCGCGCGGCGCGCGTTGATTGCGCTCGGCCATCGGGTTCTCCCGGGTGTTGGTGCCGTTGTGCATGGCGCGGGGGCTCGCGGTGGGGTGGAACCCCACCCTACCCGGGCCGAAGTCGCCTGCTCAGCGCGGAGTAAGGACAAGCGGTAGGGTGGGGTTCACCCCACCGCTGGGCCCCGTTCCGCGCCCTTCAGCCGCCGGTCAGCAGCGGCTTGAACCGCTCGCCAAGCTCCAGCATCGCGGATTTGAACGCGGCGCATTCTTCGACGCCGCCATAGTTCAGGTATTCTGGCGTGCCGCGCGCGGCGAGATAGCTCTCCATCAGCGCCGGATCGTCGAAGGTCGCCTTGAAGCTGTCCATCAGCACCTGCATCCGGTCGGGATGGTCGTCGACGGCCTTCTTGTGGATGCCGAAGGCGCGCGAGGACAGCATCTCGGGCAGGTCCATATCGTAGGCATCGTTGATCGAGGGCGCGTTGTTCAGCCGCTCGCCCACCCGGTTCTCGCCGAACACCAGCATGGTGCGTACCGCCTCGCCGGCCGAGATGACCGAGCCAGAGGTCAGCACCGAGAAATCGACCTCGCCCGTCACGGCGCCGGCGATGGTGTTCTTGCCGCCCGACAGCGGGATCAGGTTGAACTGCGCACCGGTCTTCTCCCCAAGCGACAGGATCCCGATCGAGGCCGGGTGCGCGAGGCGCGAGGTGCCGACGTTCAGCGGGCGCTGCTTGGCGGCGGCCACGATCTCGTCGATCGATTGGAACTTGCTCTCGGCGCCGACGAAGGCGCAGCCGGGATCGGTGTCGACGCGGCCGAAGTAGAAATAGTCGTCGATGTCGAAGGTCGGCGCGGCCACCGCCCAGTTCAGCACCTCGGGACCCATATTGCCGAAGATCAGGCTGTAGGCGTCGGGCTCGCGCTTGCCCATGTAGACCTCATAGCCGACCCGGCCCGAGGCGCCGGGGAAGAAGCCGGGCTCGAACTCGGTGCCGATCTTCGGTCCCCAGACCTTGGTGAAGGCGCGGAAATTGCGGTCGGCCCCGCCGCCCTCGCGCGTCGGGATGATGACCTCGATGTTCTGGTCGGGATAGGCGGCGGCGCGCGCTACCCAGGGCGCGGCGATGCCCGCGCCGGCGAGCGCTGCGCCACTCAACAGGGCCTGGCGGCGGGTAAATCCGTTCCGGATCGTCATGATGACCTCCCTTGCTGGTCGTTTCCCCGGCGCTTCTTTTCATTTGTTGCGATCGCCGGCGCCTCGGCGTCACATCCTTTCGAGGTGGGGCGCTTAGTCCCCCGTTCCACTAACCCCCGTTCCACTCAGCAGTCCCGAAAGCTCCAGCCCGGTCGCGGCGGCCACGCCCTGCGTCACCAGGTTGAGGCCGAGGACGATCAGGATGATGTCGAGCACCCGGCGAAACCGGTCATCGTCGAGCCGGCGCAGCACCGCGCGCCCGGCCAGCGTGCCGATAAAGCCCGCGACGATCAGCGCCGCGATCAGCGGCAGCCACTGGGCGAAGGCGAAGCCGACCAGCCCGAAGGCGACGCATTTCAGCAGGTGCTGCACGGTCATCAGCACCGAATGGGTCGCCACATGGGTGTCTTTGGGCAGGCTGAGCGTGCGCAGATAGGCGGCGACGAAGGGCCCGGTCGCGCCGAAGAACATGGTCAGAAAGCTGGAGATCCCGCCCGCGACGCCAGCCGAGCGGTTCATGAAGGCCGGTGGTGTACCGAACACCGACCAGAGCACGAAGAGCCCGACGCCGATCCGAATGGCGGCTGCCGGCAGCTGCACCAGCAGCACACCGCCAAGCGCCACGCCGATGCCCGCGCCCATCAGGAAGGTGGGCAGGATCGCGCGGTGGGTATGGCTGATCATGATCGCAGCCCGCCCGGCGTTCGAGCCGAGCTGCACCAGACCATGGATCGGGATGATCGCAGCCGCCGGCAGCACTGTGGCCAGCACCGCCAGCATCACCGCGCCGCCGCCAAGTCCGAAGGCCGCCGCCATGAACGACGTCGCGAAGCTGAGCGCCACAAGCCCGGAGGCCACCGCCCAGCCGAGCCCTGCATGCAGCGCCTCGACGCTCATGCCGCCTGCTCCATGACGCTGGCGTCGAACATCTCGTCCACGGCGACGGGACGCGCGCTCAGATGCTGGTCGAGCGAGTAGCGGCAGATTGCCTCCAGTTCGGCCCGGTTGGCTTCGACGCCATACGACCAGAAATCAGGGCCCATCTCGGCCAGCGTCCGCTCCAGCGATGCGCCCATCCAGGGCAGGCTGAGGCGGTTGGCGGACCCAAGCCACATATCGCGCAGCCGGTCGACGGCGCGGTCGCGCGCCTCGGTGAACCCGGCCATGAGCGTGGCGGGGAGCCAGGGATTGGCCTCGACCAGGCTCCGACGCACGGCGATGAGGTGCATGATGGGGAAGAAGCCGGTGCGCGCGTGCCAGCTGCGCTCCGCTGCCTCGTAATCCGGGAACAGCCGCGTGATGCGCCGGTCGCCCGCCATGAAGGCGCGCGGTGGTTTCGGTGCGAGCAGCCCGTCGATCTCGCCGGCGAGCAGCAGGCTCTCCAGCGTCTCGCCATCGGCGATGGGCGTGACGGTCATGTCGTCGGGGAGCGTGAGCGCCAGCCGTTCGTGGCGCACACCCTCATCCAGCGCGCCGGTGCGCCAGCGGATATCCTCAGGATGCACGCCGTAGTCGTCCGACAGGATCCCCCGCATCCAGAGCGCTGCCGTCATCTGGTATTCCGGCACGCCGATCCGGCGCCCGGTGAAATCGGCGGGGCTGGCGATCCCACTGTCCCAACGCGCGAAGAAGCCGTTATGCCGGAAGGCCCGGCTGACGAAGGCCGGGATCGCCGTGTAGGTCGTGATCCCGCGCGACAGCTGCAGGATGTATGAGGAGACCGACAGCTCGGTCACGTCGAAGCGCGCTTCCTGCACGGCGATGGGAAACAGCGTGCCCGTCGGCAGGATATGGCTCTCGAAGGCGACACCCGGGACGCTGACGCTGCCATCGTGCAGCGCCATCACGCGGTCATGGTCCCAGGTGGCGAGCGAGAGCTGCATGGCGCTCAGGTCACCGTGACCGTGAGGGTGCCGATCCCTTCGACCGCGCCCTCCATCACGTCGCCCTTCTGGATCGCGCCGACCCCGGCCGGGGTGCCCGACATGATGATGTCGCCGGGCGCCAGGGTGAAATGCTCGGACAGATAGGAGATCATCTCCGGCGTCTTCCAGATCATCTGGTTGAGATCGCCTTCCTGGCGCTTCTCCCGGTTCACATGCAGCGTCACGAGCCCGTGGTCGGGGTGGCCAATCTCGCTGGCGGGGATCAGCGGGCCGCAGGGGGCCGAGCGTTCGAAGGCCTTTCCGATCTCCCAGGGGCGGCCCATCTTCTTCGCGACGCCCTGCAGGTCGCGCCGCGTCATGTCGAGCCCGAGGCCATAGCCCCAGACATGTTCCAGCGCGCGCTCGACGGGAATGTCGGTGCCGCCGGTGCCGAGGGCGACGATCATCTCCATCTCGAAATGCACGTCGGAGGATTTGGGCGGGTAGGGGAACTCGCCGGTCAGGTCGATATTGTCGGGGTTTTTCTGGAAGAAGAACGGAGGCTCGCGGTCGGGGTCGTGGCCCATCTCGACCGCATGGGCGGCGTAGTTGCGGCCGATGCAATAGATCCGGCGCACCGGGAACATCGCCTCCGCGCCCTTGATCGGCAGGGCCGGCTGGGTGGGCGGGGTGATCGCATAGGCGGCCATCGGTCGTCCTCCGGGTCGTGTCGCACGGTGGCCTTAGGGTATGCTCGCCCGCAACCATTCCGGCGATTGGTCTTCGATTGGTTGTCTTGTCGGCTTCATTGTGACGCCGTGTCAACCGACCATTCGCGAAGAACGACGTTCCAAGCGCGATATCGCACTGCATCAAAGAGCTTTCAGCTTGAGGCCACAGTCGATCTCGACAGATGTGTGCAACCGATATAGATTGGTCGCACCAATTTCTCCCGATCGAGGCGATTGATGGACGACGGTGACGGCGCGCTTATCCAGCTGAGAGCATGGCTCTCGGATCAGCCCGGAGCCGAGGGCACGCGTCTGCCACCCGAGCGCCAACTGTGCGAGATGCTGGGCGTCACGCGCGCGGCGCTGCGAAAAGCGCTGGCCCGGCTCGAGGCCGAGGGCGCGCTATGGCGACATGTGGGCCGGGGTACCTTCCTCGGTGCCTCGCCCGAGAGGCCGCCGCCCGATACCGAGGATGTGGCCCAGCGCACCAGCCCGGCCGAGGTCATGGCCGCGCGCCTGATGCTGGAGCCGATGCTCGCTGCCGAGGCCGCGCTGCACGCCACCGCCGAGGATCTCGCGGAGCTTCGTACCTGCCTTGCCGGTGCCGAGGGTGCGTCCAGTTGGCGGCACTACGAGACCTGGGACAACCGGCTGCACCGCGCGGTCGCCGCCTCGGCCGGCAACCGGGTGATGCTGGCGCTGTTCGACGAGTTGAACGCGATCCGCCGGGCGGTGACCTGGGGCAGGCGGCGCGGCGGGGCGGGCATCCCCCCGGCGGATCACCACAGCTTTGCCGATCACGCCGAGATCGTCGCCGCCATCGCCGAGCGTGACGGCGCCGCGGCGCGGATCGCGATGCGGCGCCACCTCGGCCATGTGCGCGATCGTCTGCTGGCCCCGGTCGACGCGGCCTGACGCCTCGCCCTGCGGGCTCCGTGCTTTACCCGTTCGCCTCGCCCTTCGGGTTCGGCGAGGCCCGGCGTCATCGCCCGGCTCCACCGTCGGCCGCCGGGCCCGCCGTGGCCGCAGGCAAAGGCCGCCTCAGCCGCCGATCGCGCCCAGCGCCGGCAGGATGTCGTTTGCTACCAACCGGTTGAGCGCCCCCACATGGCCGCGCGTGCGCGCCGGGCGATTGGGATCGGAGGTGATCGCCACCACCGTCTCGGCGCCGGGCAGGACATACAGCATCTGCCCCCCGTAGCCGCGCCCATAGGCGGCATCCACATCCCCGAGACGGGTCAGGAACCAGCCGAACCCGTACTCATCGCCCGAGAAGGGCGAGCGGGTGCGCGCCTGCCATGACGTCTCGATCCAGTCGGTCGGGATGACCTGGCTGCCCTGCCAGTCGCCCCCCCGGCGCACCGTCTCGCCCAGCCGCCCCAGGCCGAGCGGTGAGAGGGCCATGTTGTTGCCGCCCATCAGGAACCCCTCGGGCGCCCGGGTCCAGGACGGGATGTCGATGCCGAGCGGCCGGCCCAGCCAGTCGCGCGCCAGCGCATGCAGATCGCGCCCCGCCGCCGTCGCCAGCGCCGCACCGAGCACATGGAAGGTGCCGGTGGAGTATTGAAAACGCGCGCCGGGCTCAGCCACCACCGGTCGGGTCAGCACATGGGATACCCAGTTCCGGCTTTCGACCCAGCGGCCGTAATTGCGACCCGAGGTCCGCTCCAGCCCCGCCGTCATGGAGAGAAGATGCGACAGCCGGATCTCGCCGACGGTCTCGCTCGCCCCGCGCGGCACGATGCCGGGGGCCACGTCGACCAGCCGGGCCTCGGCACCCGGCAGGATGCCACGGCCGATGGCGATGCCAGTCATCAGGGCGAGGATCGTCTTGGAGACCGATTTCACGTTCACCGTACGCTGCAGGGCAGGGCCGCGGAAGGCGCGGGCAAAGCGCAGCTCGCCGCCTTGCATCACCACCAGCGCGCGCAGCTGATCCAGCGCATCGGCGCGTGCCGCGACCTCCCCAAAAGCCGGATCGAAAGCCGGATTGGGGGCTTGGGCCTGCGCCTTGAGCGGCAGAGCACCCAGCATCAGCGTGGCCGATGCACCGGCCATGAGACGCCTGCGCGTCGGTCGTCCTGCGGCCATGTCCCCATCCCAGCGCTGTGACCGAAAACTCACGCATGAGATGTTGCTGCAGGCCGGGCCTGCAAGACCCGCCTAGTAACGAGCCTGTTTGCGCCGGATCGCCGCCGCCTCGTCCGAGACCGCCAGCGCATCGCCGAGCGTCACGATCCCCGCTGCCGCCAGCGGTGGCAGCATGGCGCAGAACACCGCCGCCGTCGCCTCGGCATCGGCCAGCGCGGTGTGGCGCGTGCCCGCTTTGAACCCGATGTCGAACCGCGCCGACAGGCTGTCCAAAGTGTGGTCCGCCCCTTGGCCAAACAGATGCGCAGAGAGCAGCACGGTATCGAGCACCGGCCCATCGAAGGCACGACCCACCGCCGCCTGTTTCAACCGCAGGAAGGCCATGTCGAACGGCGCGTTATGCGCCACCAACACATCGTTGCCGAGGAAATCGTGGAAATCGCGCAGCACTTCGCCCGCCTTACCCTGGCCCGCCACCATCGCGTCGGTGATGCCGTGGATCTGGGTCGAGGCGGCCGGGATATGCCGGCCCGGGTCGACCAGCCGGTCAAAGCTCTCGCCGCGGATCACCCGGCCGTTGACGACGCGGAGGCCCGCCACCTGCACGATCTCGTCCCCGGCCGAGGGGAACAGGCCCGTCGTTTCGGTGTCGAAGACCACGGCATGCAGTGTCGAAAGCGGCACATCGGCGATCTTGCGGTGGTTCTGCCGGCCGAGCAGCGCGAAGTCGTAGAACTCCGGCCGCGGCGGCAGGGCTGTCGCGCGCACGGGCCCATGGTTGTCGACCGCCGGTGGCAGCGGCAGGCGGAGCCGCGCCATGCCCTCGCCCGCCGCCTCCGACCAGGGCTCGGTGCGGTGATGGCGGAGCACGTCGCGGCAGGTCACGGCACCGGGCGCGCCGGCCAGCGGTTCGGCGAGCCAGGCCTCCAGCCGCCCCTCGGCGAGCACCGGCCCGACCCAGGTGAGATCGAGCATCTCGTGCGAGCCGCTGCGCGTGGCCGACAGGGTGAAACAGTCGACGCCGTCGCTGTCATGCAGATGGGTCACGAGCGAGGCCATGAGTTCGACCACGCCGAAACTGTCGCAATGGAGCCAGGTCTGCCCACCGCCCTCGCGGATCTCGATTCCGCTGCCGGGGCCCAGCCGGTCGCGCAGGCACGCGCCAAGCCCCTCGGTCGAGACGTCGTTCATCGACCATCCACCGGTGCGGAGTTCGTTGTAGGCGCCGGTCAGATGCACCAGCCGCTCGGACAGCCGCCGCCCCTCTTCGGCAAGGACGTCGAGGAAACCGCTGCGCGCGTCGAGCGCCATGGCGCGGTCGGCATCGAGGATCTCGGCGGCGGCGCAGAGATTGGCCGAGGGGCGTTTCAGCCCCTCGATCATCTCGGCGAGGATGCCATCGCGCGCGGCCTGTCCGGCCATCGCCGTGGTGGCATCGCGGAGCGTCAGCACGAAACCGTGGATCGCGCCCTGCCCGGGTAGTTCGCCGGGTGCTTCGCCGGGTAGTTTGCCGGTGACGTGGCTCGGCGCCCCATCGGTGTTCGCCGGCCCATCGGGCGCGCCGCTCGCATCCTCGGCGGGCGGATCGGGCATGATCAGCGCCACGCGCCCCTGCAGGATGCGCGCTTCGCTCCGCGAGGCGAGGGTCACGGGCAGGCTCAGATGGTCGGCATGGCTTCGCCAGCGGCCCGAAGACAGCCTGACCTTCAGGCGTTCGATGGCATGGCGGACGGGCTCGGGCGTCACCAGGCTATTGAGCCGCCGGCCGAGGCCGATGGAGCCCTCGGCGCCGAGCAGGCGCTGGGCTTCGCGGTTATAGAGCAGAATCTCCTCGCTCAGGTTACAGATCACCAGGCATTCGCGGAGATCGCGCAGCACGGCCTCTAAATGCGCCTTCTCGCCCTCGCTTTCGCCCACAGCCCCGGCGATGGCGGCATCGGTCTCGCGATGGGCCTGGCCGAGGGCGCCCGACAATGCCGCGGCCGCGGGGCCGAGGCCGCCGAGATACCGTGCCTCTTCGGCGAGGGCCGAGCGGGCGGCGGCGGGCGAGGTGGCGACGGCGCCCAATTCGCCGGAGAGCTGGGTGATCGGGCGGGCGATGTTCTCGTCGAACAGGAGTGCGACCCAGGCAGTGAGCAGCGCCAGCGCCACGGCGATCCCGGCGGCGACGCCCCAGACATCGGCGGCGCGCGCCGGCGCGACCTCGCTCGCGACCCAGCCCGCGCCCACCAGCACGAGCGCCACACCGACGGTGGCGATCAGCGCGAAGAACAGCCCGATGCGCAGGCGCAGGCTTAAGCGATCAAGCCGGAACATCCCGCTCTCCCAGCAGCTCGCGCACCCTGACCGACAGTTCCTGCACCCCGAACGGCTTGGTGAAGAACGCATCGGCGCCGAGCGCCAGGGCCTTCTCGCCGTCCATCGCGCCGCCGCGCGCGGTCATCATCAGGATCTTCACGTCCGAGAAAGACGGGTCGGCGCGCAGCGTCTGGCAGACGTCGAAGCCGTCGCGTTTCGGCATCATCAGGTCGAGCAGCACGAGATCGGGCTTGCGCTCACGGATGCATTCCAGCGCCCGCTCGCCGTCCTCGGCGCAGCGCACGTCATAGCCGTCGCGCGTCATCACGTATTTCAGCGACAGCGCGATGTTCGGCTCGTCGTCGACCAGCAGGATCGATGGCTGCATGGCTTCCTCTCCTTGATCGTTATCCCGTCTGCACGCTCGTCTCGGCGCTTGATCCGGCGGGGCCGCAGGCGGCTGCCAGAAGCGGGTCTGATCCGCCGCCCTCGGTCCAGTCGAGGGTGGCGGGGTCGGGGGCGGTCCCGGCTTCGATGCCGGCCTGCGCCGTCTCGGTCAGCGCCGCACGGCGGCGCGTGGTGCAGTCGAACAGGACGGGGATGCGCTGCGTCCCCTCGAAGCGCGCGGCGAGAACGACCCAGCCGCGCCTGAGTTCTGCACTGTCCTCGACGACCTCGCTCGTCCCGCCGCCGGCCCCGTTACTGGTGCCCTCAAGGCTCACGGCGGCAAAGCGCGTCACGCGGGGCACGGCCAGCGTCCAGGGCTGGATCCAGGTGGCATGCTCATAGGTCTCGGCCACGCGCGCGCCCTCGGGCAGGCTTGCCTGCGCGCGGTCGAACCAGGTGTATTCGTTCCACAGCATGAAGGCCGCCATGGCGATGCCGCCGGCGACCGGGCCCAGAAAGCGTGGCGGTTTCAGGCGCATCAGCTTGGCCCCGCCGATGACGATGCCGGCGGCACCGAGGCCAATTGCGATGGAGGCGACGAGGATCAGGATCATGCGGGTTCAAACCATCGTATGCCGGCCCTGGGTGGCGGCCGATTGCATCGTCTTGACCGCGACGAAGGCCGAGCGGAGATGGCTCCGCTCCAGATCCGACAGCGCGGCGGGGATTAGGTAGTTGTCGGGCTTCTCGCCCCGGCGGATCTGGGCCGCCTGGTCCTCCAGCCGCATCTCCGAGATCAGATCGTAAGCATCCAGCAGGTCGTGCCCCCCGGCCTCGCTGATCAACCCCGCCTCGCGCGCGGCGACCAGCCGGCTGCGGGTGTTGACCGGGGCAAGCCCGCCCATCAGCGCGTAGAGCCGGGCGAGATCGGTGATCGGCACGACGCCGTTCATCTTCATGTCGAGCGTGCCGCGATGCTCGCCCGAGCGGGATAGCGCGAAGCCGCGGAACAGGCCGAGCGGCGGCTGATGCGACAGCGAATTGGCGACCATATGGGCGATGAAGATGCTGTTCCGCTTGGCGCGCTCCAGCGTCTCGGCCTGCAGGTCCTCCAGCAGCGACGCCTCGCCCGCCACGGCGCGGAGGTCGAACATGACCGAGGCAAGCATCCGTGCCATGGGATCGGGCTTGTCGATCCAGCCGCGGAAATAGCCGCGCCAGACCGACATCGGTTTCCGCCAGCGCACGTTGGTCGCCATCATGTCGCCGGGGCAGAAGAAGAAGCCGCAGGCGTCCAGCCCGTCCGACACCCGCTTGGCGAGCGCGTCGAAATAGGCCTCGTCATCGGCGGTCGCGCGGTCGTCCAGGATCAGGCAATTGTCCTGATCGCTGACGCCGGTCTGCTCGCGCCGCCCCTGACTGCCGCAGACCGCCCAGAGATAAGGCACCGGCGCGGGGCCCAGCTCGGCCTCGGCCATGGTGATCAGCTTGCGGGTCAGCGCGTCGGTGATGTCGGTGACGTTGCGCGTCACGTCCTGATGGTCGAGCCCTGCGCCCACCAGTTGGGCCAGCGCCTCGGGGATCTGGTGGGTGGCGTTCACCATTGCCTCCAGCGTGCTCGCGCGCATCACCTCGCCCACGACCATGGGTGCCGACATCGCCTGGCTCATGACCAGATCGGTGCGGGTGATGATGCCGACGAGCTTGCCGGCCTCGACGATGGGCAGATGACCGACGCGCTTCTCCACCATGATCGAGATCGCATCGAAGGTGACGGCATCGGGCGGCAGGCTGCGGGGCGCTGCGGTCATCACCTTGGTGATCGGCAGATCGCCGCCCAGCCCCTTGGCGAGCACCCGCGCGCAAAGATCGCTGGCAGTGACGAGACCAGAGAGCCGCTCCTGATCGGCCACGAGCACGCAGGAGATGCCGCGATCGGCGATCGCCCTTGCCGCATCCGCCGCCGTCGCTTCGGGCGGTAGCGTGATGGGGTTGCGGGTCATCAGCTCGGCCAAGGTGCTGGAAATCGGCACGGCCGGTGTGACGGCGGCACCGTCTGCGCCCGAGGATGCGCGCGCGCGCCTGCCGAAGAACATCGCGAAGCCCGGTACGCTTTCCATCACCTGGTGGAAGCGCGCGGCGGGGATGCGGAACAGCAGGCAGGGCTCGGCCGCGAAGGTGTCGTAGGGCGCGATGCCGTCGAGCAGCAGGCCGCGCTCGCCGAAACACTGGCCGATCTGCAGCGAGGAGACGGCGACGCCCTCGGGCGTCATCACCCGCACGCGGCCCTCCGCCACGATGTAAAGGCCCGGCACCGGGTCGCCGTGGGCATAGATGGGGGCGTCGGCGTCGAGGCGGATCACCTCGGCCTCGCCGACCAGACGCTGACGCGTCGCGGGGTCGAGCATGGCGAAGGGGTGATGGGCCTCGAAGAAACGGTCGATACGGTCGATCTCGACATCGGGCATGAGCGCGGTCATCGGCGGATCCTCTGGCCCTCTGTGATCATGTCGTCAGGTCGTGCACCGTCTGAAATCGCGCGCCCCGGATCGCTGGCTGCGTGGGGCGGAAAGGCCGGCGGCATGGTCCAAACACGCCGCCGGCCGGATCTTGGGGCCGGCGGCGCGGGGGAGGCGCCGCCGGCGGTCATCAAGGCTTAGTGGTCGACCGCAGCACCGGCGCCACGGGGGACGCGCACGCTGTGGACCAGCTCCTTGATGTGCTTCGGCGTCTCGGCGGTCACGCTGGTCACCGCATAGGCCACACCGAAGTTGATCGCCGCACCGACCGCACCGAATGCCTCGGGCGCGATGCCCAGGAAGTGGTTGGCGGTGGTGTTCGCGAACAGCTCGGTGCCCGGGATGAACAGGAAGCCCTTGAACGCGAAGATGTAGGCGAGCGTCGAGAGCAGACCGGCGAGCATGCCGCAGGTGGCGCCCACATTGTTGATGCGGGTCGAGAAGATACCCATCATCAGCGCGGGGAAGATCGACGAGGCCGCCAGACCGAAGGCCAAGGCCACCGTCTGGGCCGCGAAGCCTGGTGGATTGAGACCCAGCCACGCTGCGATCGCGATCGCCACACCCATCGAGATACGGGCCGCCAACAACTCGGATTTCTCCGACATGTTTGGCATGAACGTCCCCTTCAGGAGGTCATGACTGACCGCCGACGAGATCGCCATCAAGAGACCTGCCGCCGTGGACAACGCGGCCGCAAGACCACCTGCCGCGACGATCGCGATCACCCAGTTCGGCAGCTGCGCGATCTCCGGGTTGGCCAGCACCATGATGTCCCGGTCCACCTTAAGCTCGTTGCCGGCCCAGGTCGGATCGATCAGGTTGCCGTCACCGGCGGTCGCCTTGTCGTTGTAGTACTGGATACGACCGTCGCCGTTCTTGTCCTCGAACGTGAGCAGACCGGTGGTCTCCCAGTTCTTGAACCAGTCCGGACGCTCGTCATAGGCCAGCGCTTCACCCTGGATACCGTTCGGGTAGATCGTATCCGTGATGTTCAGGCGCGCCATGGCACCCACGCCGGGGGCGACGGTGTAGAGGAGCGCGATGAACACCAGCGCCCAGCCGGCCGACCAACGGGCATCGGCGACCTTCGGCACGGTGAAGAAGCGGATGATGACATGCGGCAGACCCGCGGTGCCGATCATGAGCGACAGGGTGTAGAGCGTCATGTTCAGCGTACCGCCCGCCTGGGCCGTATACTGGGTGAAGCCGAGCTCCTGCACCACGGTGTCGAGCTTGGTGAGCAGCGGCACACCGCTTTCGACATGGTTGGCGAACAGGCCGATCTGCGGGAAGGCCGTGCCCGTCAGCTCGAGCGAGATGAACACCGCCGGGATCGTGTAGGCCACGATCAGCACGCAGTACTGAGCGATCTGCGTGTAGGTGATGCCCTTCATGCCGCCTTGCACCGCATACAGGAACACGATGACCGAGCCGATCAGCAGGCCGACCGTCGCATCCACCTCGAGGAAGCGCGAGAAGGCGACGCCGACACCCTTCATCTGGCCGATCACGTAAGTGATGGAGGCCACGATGAGGCAGACGACGGCCACGATGCGCGCGGTCGAGCTATAGAACCGGTCACCGATGAACTCGGGCACCGTGAACTTGCCGAACTTGCGCAGATACGGCGCCAGCAGCATCGCGAGGAGCACATAGCCGCCGGTCCAGCCCATCAGGAAGACCGAGGCGTCATAGCCCTTGAACGCGATGAGACCGGCCATCGAGATGAACGAGGCGGCCGACATCCAGTCGGCAGCCGTTGCCATGCCATTGGCGACCGGGTGGATGCCGCGGCCTGCAGCGTAGAATTCGCCCGTTGAGCCCGCCCGGGCCCAGAAGGCGATACCGATGTAGAGGGCGAACGAGGCGCCAACTACAAGGTATGTCAGGATTTGAAGATCCATCTACTCAGTCCTCCTGAACGTCGAATTTCTTGTCGACCAGGTTCATGACCGCCGCGTAGACGAAGATCAGGATGAGGAAGACGTAGATCGCGCCCTGTTGCGCGAACCAGAAGCCAAGGTCTGTACCGCCAACGGAGATACCCGAAAGCAGCGGCCGCAGCAGAATACCCAGACCGAACGAGACGAACGCCCAGATGACCAGAAAGCTGGTCACGATCTTGATGTTCGTCGCCCAGTAGGCGTTATCTGCAGGGCTGTTCTGTTCACTGTCCGCCATGGGGGTCTCCTCCTGTGTTGGCGTCGATTGAACCGGTCCCGCGCCGCCCTGCGACAAGACCGGAAACGATAGTGGCAAGAGCGATCTCAACCGCTTTGATCGAGCGCATGGCGTCGACCGTGTTGAGACAGCCGTGATCGGCGTAGAACCGCACCAGCGGCGCAGTTTCAGCGTGGTAGGCGACGAGACGGGCGCGCACCGTCTCGGCATTGTCGTCGGCGCGGCGCTTGAAGTTCGCGCTGCCGCAGGTCTCGCAGACGCCCGCGACGGCGGTCGGCTTGAAGCGGTCATGGAAGCCCTCGCCGCAATCGGCGCAGGTGAAGCGGCCCGAGATCCGCTCGACCATCGCGTCGTCCTGTACCTCCAGCGAGATGGCGGCATCGACCGCCATGCCGCGCTTGGCCAGGATCCCGGTCAGTGCTTCGGCCTGGGCCAGCGTGCGCGGCACGCCGTCGAGGATGATGCCGGCCGCGGTGTCGGGCGCGTCCAGCCGCTCGGCCAGCACCGCGAGGACGATGTCGTCGGAGACGAGACCCCCCGCCTCCATCACCGCCTTGGCGGCCTTGCCCGCCGGTGTGCCGCCCGCCACCGCCGCGCGCAGCAGATCGCCGGTGGAGAGCTGCACCAGCCCGAACTCATCGACCAGCTTGCGCGCCTGCGTGCCCTTGCCGGCCCCCGGAGGGCCCAGCAGGACGACGGCAGGCGCCGCGACGATGGGCTCTGATGCCCCGTCCATCACCGCTCAGCCCTTCCGGTTGGCGATGAGGTCATCGACGACCGAGGGATCGGCCAGCGTCGAGGTATCGCCCAGCGCGGCGAAGTCATTCTCGGCGATCTTGCGCAGGATCCGGCGCATGATCTTGCCCGAGCGGGTCTTGGGCAGGCCCGGCGCCCACTGGATGACATCGGGCGTCGCGATGGGGCCGATCTCGGTGCGGACCCATTTGCGGAGCACCTGAACCAGCTCGTCAGACGGCTGCTCGCCCGCCATCAGGGTCACGTAGCAATAGATGCCCTGGCCCTTGACCGGATGGGGGTAGCCGACGACCGCCGCCTCGGCGACCACGCCATGGGCGACCAGCGCGCTTTCGACTTCGGCCGTGCCCATGCGGTGGCCCGAGACGTTGATCACGTCATCGACCCGGCCGGTGATCCAGTAGTACCCGTCCTCGTCCCGCCGGCAGCCATCGCCCGAGAAGTAGTAGCCTTTGTACTGCTCGAAATAGGTGGAGACGAAGCGGTCGTGATCGCCCCAAACGGTGCGCATCTGACCCGGCCAGCTATCGGCGATGGCGAGCACGCCCTCGACGCCGTTGCCCTCGATCAGGGTGCCCGCCGTCGGGTCCAGCACCACGGGCTGCACGCCGAAGAACGGCAGCGTGGCCGAGCCCGGCTTGCCCGCGATGGCCCCCGGCAGCGAGGTGATGAGGTGACCGCCGGTCTCGGTCTGCCACCAGGTGTCGACGATGGGGCAACGGCCCTGGCCGATCTTCTCGTTGTACCAGTTCCAGGCCTCGGGATTGATCGGCTCACCGACCGTGCCGAGCGTGCGCAGATCCGAGAGGTCGATCCCGTCGACGAAGCTGTCGCCCTGGCCCATCAGCGCGCGTATGGCGGTGGGCGCGGTGTAGAACTGGTTGACCTTGTGCTTTTCGCAGACCTGCCAGAAGCGCGAGGCATCCGGGAAGGTCGGCGTGCCCTCGAACATCAGGCTGGTCGCGCCGTTGGCCAGCGGGCCGTACACGATATAGCTGTGCCCGGTGACCCAGCCGACATCGGCCGTGCACCAGTAGATGTCGTCCTCGTGCACATCGAAGACGAGCTCATGCGTCATCGAGGCATAGACGAGGTAGCCGCCCGACGAGTGCACGACGCCCTTGGGTTTGCCGGTGGAGCCCGAAGTGTAGAGGATGAAGAGCGGGTCTTCCGCGTTCATCTCCTCGGCCGGGCAGTCGGCGTCGACACCGGCTTCGAGGTCATGCAGCCAGAAATCGCGGCCATCCATCCAGGCGACCTGATTGCCGGTATGCTGGACCACGAGGCACTTCACCGGGTGGGGGCAGTGCAGCAGCGCCTGGTTGACGTTGTCCTTAAGCTTGGTGAGCCGTCCGCCGCGGGGCGCCTCGTCCGAGGTGATCACCACGCGCGCGTCGCTGTCGTTGATCCGGTTGGCTAGCGCGTCCGGGCTGAAACCCGCGAAGACGATGGAGTGGATTGCGCCGATCCGCGCGCAGGCGAGCATCGCGACCGCCGCCTCGGGGATCATGGGGAGATAGAGGACGACGCGGTCGCCGCGCTTCACGCCCATTCCCTTCAGCACATTCGCCATGCGGCAAGTGCGGGCATGCAGATCGCGATAGGTGATGTGTTCGGCCGGGGTCGCGGGGTCGTCGGGCTCGAAGATGATCGCGGTCTTGTCGCCCCGGGTCGCCAAGTGGCGGTCAAGGCAGTTGGCGGCGACGTTCAGCGTGCCGTCCTCGAACCATTTGATCGAGATGTCCGGGTACGCGAACGTAGTGTTCTTGGCGCGCGTATAGGGCTTGATCCAGTCGATGCGCTTGCCATGCTCGGCCCAGAAGGCTTCCGGGTCGGCAACGGAGGCCGCGTACATCTCGTCGTACTGCTTCGGGCCGATTTTGGCTCGTTTCGCGACGTCTTCGGGAATAGCGGTGGTAGTGGTGACCTGAGCCCCGTCCATGGCGACCTCCCTGCCATTGGTCTTTGCATTCCAGTCTGGCTGTGACGGGGTGCAGGGAGCGATGTCAACGATTTCCCAAGCTGCTGAATTTGCTTGGTTTCTTAGTCAATAAGTCGACTTGATTTGGCTCAAGATAGTAAATTCCAACAAACAAAAGCATTTTCCATTTCAGGACAGGGCCTTGCGCGCTTGCGGCGCAATTTTGTTGCGCTGCAATATTACCCTGTTTTTCGTATTATTCTCGCAAGATCCGGCCCTTTCATACTTTAGCACACGCCAAGAGATCGGTCTTAGTTCGGAACTGTTTCGCGGGTGACTGACTACAGTCGAAAGTCGCGAGTCGTGTTTGGCGAAAAGAGCTTGCTTTCGACCTTGGTCCGAGGCGGTTGGCGGCGCCTCTTCAGCCGCCTGCCCGGCGTCTGACATCGCCCGGACAGACCGAGAACTCGCGTCGGAAAGCCCGGGTGAAGGCGCTTGGATCGGCGTAGCCGCAGCGGAGCGCGACCTCGCCCACGCCGATCTCTCCGGCCTCCAGCAGGGCGCGCGCGCGGTCGAGGCGGAGGCGGCGATAGACGGTGCGCGGGCTGGCGCCGAGGGACGCGCGGAACCGGTCTTCGAGCTCGCGCTGGCGGCATCCGGCGGCCTCGGCGATCGCGCCGATCGTGCGGGGTATCTCGAGGCTGGCGCGCATGGCTTCCAGCGCGCGGACAACGCGGCGGTCACTGGTGTCGCTCTGCACGCGATCCGGCCCGGCCGTGCGGACACGGCCCAGCCGCCGCCCAGGCGTCTCATCCTGCAGGAAGAGCCCCGCGACCGCCAGCCTCAGTGCCGCGCCATGCTCGCGCTCGATCAGGGCCAGCATCAAGTCGAAGGCGGTCATGGCACCGCCCGCACTCATCCGGTCGCCGTCGATCACCCAGCGCGCGGCAGTCACCTCGATCTCGGGGAAACGCTCGGCAAAAGCGTCGATCTCATCGGCGTGGATCGTCGCCCGCCGCCCGGCGAGCAGCCCCGCCTCGGCCAGCAGCCAGCCACCGGTGTCGAGCCCGCCGAGCGCTCCGTAGCGCCGCGCCGCCGCCCGCAACCCGCGCCGGCAAGCGGGGGTTGCGAAGGCCCGGAACCCATAGCTTGGCATCACCAGGAGGGCATCGCCGCCCGGCGCGCGCGCCAGCGGCCCTTCGACCAGGACCGGAAAGCCGCTGGAAGACGCGACCGGCGCCCCGTCCAGCGTGAAAAGCCGCCAGGCATAGGCCGGCCGCCCGAGGAACCCATTGGCCGCGCGCAAGGGCTCGATGGCGTTGGCGAGGCAGTGGTTCGAGAAGCTGGGGAACAGCAGCACGTCGATGCGGCGCGTGCCCATCGCAGGTTTTGTCCAATCCGGCATGATCTACAACGAATGCTGCATGGTGCTGGCTGTCAATCGCGCGATGCTGGGGACCGCGCGCACCCTGCCGAGGAGCCAGCCCATGCCGCTCGCCATGAACCGCGAGGTTTTCATCACCTGCGCCGTCACCGGCTCGGGCGGCACCCAGGACCGCAGCCCCCATGTGCCCCGCAGCCCGCGCCAGATCGCCGACAGCGCCATCGCCGCCGCCCGCGCAGGCGCCGCCGTCGTGCATTGCCATGTGCGCGACCCCGAAACCGGCGCCCCGGCCCGCGACGGGGCGCTGTACCGGGAGGTGACCGAGCGGGTGCGCGATGCCGATATCGACGTGGTGCTCAACCTGACGGCGGGCATGGGCGGCGATTTGGTGTTCGGCCCGCCCTCCGCGCCCCTGCCACTGGCCAAGGGGACCGACATGATCGGGGCGGAGGCACGGCTTGCCCATATCGCCGATTGCCTGCCCGAGATCTGCACGCTCGACTGCGGCACCATGAATTTCGCCGAGGCCGATTACGTGATGACCAACACGCCCGGCATGCTGCGGGCGATGGGCGGGGCGATGACGGCCATGGGCGTGCGCCCGGAGATCGAGGCCTTCGATACCGGCCATCTCTGGCTCGCCAAGCGGCTGGTGGAGGAGGGCGTGCTGGAGGACCCGGCGCTGGTTCAGCTGTGCATGGGCATCCCCTGGGGCGCGCCGGACGATCTCAACACCTTCATGGCGATGGTGAATGCGATCCCGGCCGGGTGGACATGGTCGGCGTTCTCCATCGGGCGCAACGAGATGCCCTACGTGGCGGCCTCGGTCCTGGCCGGCGGCAATGTGCGGGTCGGGCTGGAGGACAATCTTTGGCTTGGTAAGGGCGAGCTTGCGACCAACGAGGCGCTGGTGGACCGCGCCGTCGGCATCGTTGAGCGCATGGGTGCGCGCGTCATCGGGCCCGAGGCGGTGCGCGCGAAGCTTGGCCTCACCAAACGCGCGCCGGGAAGCCTCGCGGCATGACCGGCGCAGCGCGCAAGGCGGCGATTGTCGGCGGCGGCGTGATCGGTGGCGGCTGGGCGGCGCGCTTCCTGCTGAACGGTTGGGACGTGGCGCTGGCCGATCCCGACCCGCAGGCGCTCCGCAAGGTTGAGGCGGTGCTGGCGAACGCCCGCCACGCGCTGCCAATGCTTTATGACCGCGCGCTGCCGCCGGAGGGGCGCCTGAGCCTCGCGCCACTGGCCGAGGCGGTGGCGGGCGCCGTTTGGGTGCAGGAAAGCGTGCCCGAGCGTCTTGACCTCAAGCACCGCGTTCTCGCCGAGATCGAGGCCGCGGCCCGCCCCGAGACGCCCATCGCCTCGTCGACCTCGGGCTTCACACCGACAGCGCTGCGCATGGGCGCCCGGCACCCAGGGCGGATCTTCGTCGCCCACCCCTTCAACCCGGTCTATTTGCTCCCGCTGGTCGAGCTTGTCGGCGCCCCCGATGGCGCGGCTGATACGCTCACCGGTCTCGGCATGTATCCGCTAACGGTCCGAGGCGAGATCGACGCCCATATCGCCGACCGTCTGCTGGAGGCGGTCTGGCGCGAGGCGCTGTGGCTGGTGAAGGACGGCATCGCCACCACGGCCGAGATCGACGACGCCATCCGATATGGCTTTGGCCTCCGCTGGGCGCAGATGGGGCTGTTCGAGACCTATCGCATCGCTGGTGGCGAGGCCGGCATGGCGCATTTCATCGCCCAGTTCGGCCCCGCGCTGAAGTGGCCCTGGACCAAGCTGATGGACGTACCCGATCTGACGCCCGAGTTGATCGAGACCATCGCCGGTCAGTCCGACGCGCAGTCGGGTCATCTGTCAATCCGGGCGCTGGAGCGTCTGCGCGACAACAACCTCGTCGCGATGCTGCGC
The DNA here is from genome assembly GCA_039027855.1 of Pseudomonadota bacterium. Classification (GTDB taxonomy): domain Bacteria; phylum Pseudomonadota; class Alphaproteobacteria; order Rhodobacterales; family Rhodobacteraceae; genus Thermohalobaculum. The sequence continues at coordinate 50,622 of JBCCJI010000003.1, forward strand.
GCGCTGAAGCAGCAGAATGCCGCTGCCGGCCGCCTGATCGCCGCGCACGAAGCGACCCTGCCGCAAATCGCGCCCAAGGCCGGCCCCCTCCGCACCGTCGACCGGACCGTGCCCGTCGATTGGACCGACTATAACGGCCACATGAACGAAAGCCGCTTTGGCCAGGCCTTCTCGGACGCGGCCGATGCCGTGATGCGGGCCATCGGCGCCGATGCCGCCTATGTCGCGGGCGGGCATAGCTATTTCACGGTCGACACCCACATCCGCTATCTGGCCGAGGCCCATGCCGGCGCCCGCATCACCGTCGACAGCCAGGTGATCGAGGGCGCGGGCAAGAAGCTGCGCCTGTTCCACCGGATGCGCGATGGGGCCGGGGCCGAGATCGCCACCGGCGAACAACTGCTGATCCATGTGAGCCTCGAGACCCGCCGCTCCGCCCCGCCGCTGCCGGCGGTGGACGAGCGTCTGGCGCGCCTCGCCGTGGCCCATGCCGCCCTGCCAGCCCCAACCGAGACGGAGACCCAGTGATGCAGTTCGGCCTTTCCGACGAGCAGCAGATGATCGTCGACACCGTCCGCGCCTTCGTCGAGACCGAGATCTACCCGCATGAGGCTGAGGTCGAGCGGAGCGGCCATGTCGACCCGGAGGTCGCCGAAGCGATCAAGGCCAAGACCATCGAGCTTGGCTTTTACGCCTGCAGTTTCCCTGAAAGCGTCGGTGGCGCGGGTCTTAGCCATCTCGATTTCGCGCTGGTCGAGCGCGAGCTCGGTCGCGGTTCGATGGCGCTGACGCATTTCTTCGGCCGGCCGCAAAACATCCTGATGGCTTGCGAGGGCGATCAGATCGAGCGCTATCTGATGCCGGCCGTGCGCGGCGAGCGGATGGACGCGCTGGCCATGACCGAGCCCGAGGCCGGCTCCGACATCCGCTCGATGCGGGCCACGGCCAGGCGGGCGAACGGCAGCAATAGCGACTGGATCCTGAACGGGACCAAGCACTTCATCTCGGGCGCGGAACACGCCGATTTCGTCATCGTCTTCATGGCCACCGGCGAGGATGAGACGCCGCAAGGCCCCAAGAAGCGGCTGACGACCTTTCTGGTCGACCGCGGCACCCCGGGCTTCACGATCCGCGAGGGCTATCGCTCGGTCAGCCACCGCGGCTATGCCAATATGGTGCTGGAGTTCGACGACTGCCGCCTGCCGGATGCGCAGGTGCTGGGCCCGGTCGATGGCGGGTTCGCGGTGATGAACGAATGGCTCTATGCGACCCGCATCACCGTCGCCGCCATGTCGGTCGGCCGTGCGCGCCGCGCCTTTGATATGGCGCGGGACTACGCCGCCGGGCGGCGCCAGTTCGGCCAGCCCATCGGCCGGTTCCAGGGCGTGAGCTTCCCGCTGGCCGACATGATCACCGAGATCGACGCCGCCGACTGGCTGACGCTGGCCGCCGCCTGGCGGCTGGACCAGGGCCTGCCGGCCAATCGCGAGATCGCCTCGGCCAAGCTCTACGCCACCGAGATGCTGGCCCGCGTCACCGATGCCGCGCTGCAGATCCATGGCGGCATGGGGCTGATGGACGATCTACCCATCGAACGCTTCTGGCGCGATGCGCGGGTCGAGCGGATCTGGGACGGCACCTCGGAAATCCAGCGCCACATCATCGGCCGCGAGCTTTTGAGGCCCCTCGGTGCCTGATGCGGGCGCCGAGATCGGGGCTGAGGCCGTGCCGGACCTCTCACGACTGATCGCGCCCCGCTCCATCGCCTTCATCGGCGGGCGCGACGCGGCCGAGGCGGTCAGGATCTGCTGCCGCTTCGGCTATGACGGCGAGATCTGGCCGGTCAGCCCCACGCGCGCCGAGATGGACGGCATCCCCTGCGTCCCCGACCTCGACGCCCTGCCTGCGGCGCCTGACGCAGCGTTCATCGGCGTCAATCGCGCTGCGAGCATTGGGGTCGCGGCTCGCCTTGCCGCCATGGGCGCGGGCGGGGCCGTCGCCTATGCCTCGGGCTACGCCGAGACCGATGACGGCGCCGCGGCAGGGAGCGCGCTACAGGCCGATCTGGTCGCCGCCGCCGGCGCCATGCCGCTGCTCGGTCCCAACTGCTATGGCCTGCTGAACGCCGCGACCGGTGCTGCGATCTGGCCCTCGGAGCACGGGCTCGCGCGCGCCGAGACCGGCATCGCGCTGATCTCGCAAAGCACCAACATCACGCTGTCGATGACCATGCAGCGGCGCGGGTTGCCAATCGGCTTTGTCGGTACGGTCGGCAATCAGGCGGGCATCGGCCTGTCGACGCTGGCCCGCGCGGCGCTGGCCCTGCCCCATGTCACGGCACTGGGGCTTTATGTCGAGGCCATCGACAGTGCGCCGGGGTTCGAGGCCCTGGCGGCCGAGGCGCGGGCGGCGGGCAAGCCGGTCGTCGTGCTGCGCGCCGGGCGGACGGCCCCGGCGCAGGCGGCGACGCTGTCGCATACCGCCTCGCTCGCGGGGTCGGACGTGGCGGCCGAGGCGTTCTTCGACAGGCTCGGCATGGCGCGCGTGGCCTCGATCACGGCGCTGATCGAGACCCTGAAGCTGTTGCATGTCCACGGGCCCTTGCCCGATGCGCGTCTGGGGGCGCTGGCGGCCTCGGGCGGGGAGGTGGCACTGATCGCCGATGCCGCGGCGGGGCGGGGCGTGCGGTTTCCGGCGCTCGCAGCCCCCCATGCCGCCGCCGTCGGCGCCACGCTGAACGATATCGTCCGCGTCGCGAACCCGATCGACTACCACACCTTCATCTGGGCCGATCGGGCGCGGATGACCGAGACGTTCGCCGCCATGTTGGGTGGCACGGGTGCGACACCGCCCTTCGATCTGGGCCTGCTGGTGCTCGACTGGGTACGCGAGGACCGCTGCGCCACCGGCGACTGGAGCCCCGCCATCGACGCCATCGAGGACGCGGCCAATCGCACTGGCTGCCGCGTGGGTGTCGTCGCGACACTGCCAGAGAACATGCCCGAAGCGCTGGCCGAGCGCCTGATCGACGGCGGTCTCGTGCCCTTCTGCGGGATCGAGGACATGATCGCCGCGGTCGAGGCCGCAACCGCCATCGGCGCCGCGTGGCAAGGCACGGCGCAGACCCCGCTGACCGCCGTCTCTCCGCCCAGGGGCCACAGCACCCTGATGGACGAGGCCGAGGCCAAGGCCGCGCTCGCCGCCCACGGCGTGCCCGTGCCTAAGGGCCAGACCACCACGCCAGAGGGTGCCGAGGCCGTCGCTGCGCGCCTCGCCGCCGACGGCGCGCGGGTCGCGGTCAAGGCGCTCGGGCTCGCGCACAAGACCGAGATGGCGGCGGTCGCACTAAACCTCGACCCCGCGGCCGCCGGTGCTGCGGCGCAGGAGATGGCGGGCCGCCTCGCCATCGGCCGCGTGCTGGTCGAGGCTATGGCCCCGCCGCCCATCGCCGAATTGATCGTCGGCGTCACCCGGGCGGCGCCCTATGGACTGACGCTGACCCTTGGCGCTGGCGGTGTGATGGCCGAGATGCTGGATGACACGGCCACGCTTCTCCTGCCCGCGAGCGAGGCCGAGATCGCCACAGCACTCGGCAGGCTCCGCCTAGCGCCGGTCCTGGCCGGGCATCGCGGCCGGCCGGGGGTGGATATGGGCGCGACCCTCGCCGCCATCGACGCGGTGCAGCGCTATGCGCTGGCCCATGCCGACCGGCTGCTGGAGCTTGACGTCAATCCGCTGATGTTGGGGCAAGACTGGGCGCTGGCGGCCGATGCCCTGATCCGCCTGGAAGACGCCGATCACGGCACCACCCCGACCGAAGAGCCCGCCGATGACCGATAGCCCGCTGATCCTGGAGCGCCGCGGCGCCGTGCTGGAGGCGACCATCGCCCACGGCAAGGCCAACGCCATCTCCGCCGCCGCCTCCCGCACCATGAGCGCGGCCTTCGCCCACTTCCGCGACGACCCGAACCTGCGCGTGTTGATCCTGACCGCGCGGGGCGAGAAGTTCTTCTGCCCCGGCTGGGACCTGAAAGCCGCAGCCGAAGGCGAGGCACCCGATAGCGACTATGGAGAGGGCGGCTTTGGCGGCCTGCAGGAGCTGCCGAACCTCAACAAACCCGTCATCGCCGCGATCAACGGTCTGGCCTTTGGCGGCGGGTTCGAGATCGCGCTGTCGGCCGACATCATCTTGGCCGCCGATCATGCCACCTTCGCCCTGCCCGAAATCCGCTCGGGCACCATCGCCGATGCGGCCTCGATCAAGCTGCCGAAACGCATCCCATACCATATTGCCATGGAAATGCTGTTCACCGGCCGCGTCGTGAGCGCCGAGGAAGGCGCGCGCTGGGGCTTCGTCAACCGCGTCGTGCCCGCCGCCGATCTGATGGATGAGGCACGCGCCATGGCCGACCGCCTCGCCGCCGGGCCGCCGCTGGTTTTCGCCGCGATCAAGGAGGTCATGCGCGAGGCCGAGGCGATGCGCTTTCAGGACGCGCTCGACCGCATCAACCGCCGGGAATTCGCGACGATCCGCACGCTCTACAGCTCGGAGGATCAGCTGGAGGGTGCGCGCGCCTTCGCCGAGAAGCGCGATCCCGTCTGGAAGGGCCGCTGAGCGGCGATCCCTCCCCGCCGATCACTGCGGCAGCACCGTCACGCCCCGCCCGCGCCTGACAACCGCGCCCCCCGCAACCCCTGCGCGGCGCCACCTGATCCTGCTATAGCGAGGCGAGTTCGTTCCGGGGGCCAACGGCGTGGCGGATACCTGCGGCAATTGCGGTGCACCGATCACGCGGCGGATCAAGACCTCGCGCGTGGTCGCCTGCGAGTTCTGCCAGACCACGCAGGTCTATATCGACGAGGCCTTCCGCACCGCCGGGCAGGCCGGCGTGATGCATGACAGCCCCAGCCTGCTGACGCTCGGGCGGCCCGCGCAGATCGCCGGGCGACGGGTGACGCCCATCGGTCATCTCCGCTTTTCCTACGGCCTGGGTTGGTGGGACGAGTTCTGGTGCACAAGCCCTGAAGGCCAGGGCTGGGTCAGCGTGGACGAGGGCGACATCGCGGTCGAGCAACCCCTGCCCAAAAGGCAGTGGCCCGGCGCCTTCCGCCCGGTGCTTGGCTACACCATCGAGGTCGACGGCGAGCGCTTCACGGTGACCGAGGCCGAGACCGCGAAATGCATCGCGGTGCGCGGCGAGGTGCCCGAGGAGATCACGCTGGAGGAGCAGCACCAGTACTACGACCTCTCGGGCGAGCATGGCGGCATCCTGACCTATGAAAGCTGGACCGGCGGCGAGGCCTGGTTCCGCGGTCACTGGATCGACCCGTGGAAGGTGCGGGTGAAGGCCGGCGGCGCGAAGGCGGGGCATCACTGATGACCGCAACGCGCACCATGACGATCAACTGCACCTCCTGTGGCGCCGGTCTTGACGTCTTGGGCGGCGGGCGCGTGCGCCGGCATTTCTGCCCCTATTGCGGGGCCGAACTCGACGCACAGGACAACTATGCCGTTCTCCGGAAATACCGCGATCTGAAGCGCCCGGAGACGCCGCTCTCGCTTGGCATGAGCGGCCGGATCGACGGCGTGGATGTGACGGTGATCGGCACCATCGGCATGGAGGAGAAATACGGCGGCGAAACCTGGACCTGGGTCAATCACCAGGTCTACTCGCCGACGCATGGCTATGCCTGGCTCACCTGGGAGGAGAACCGGCTGGTCTTCACCCGCAAGACCCGCAGCCATCCGCGCCCGTCGAACTACACCGCCCGCCAGATCAACAATGCAGAGCAACGCCCGAGCTTTCGGCACGAGGAAGGCAAGTTCCGCTATTATGGCTCGGGCCAGGTGCGCATGACCTTTGTCGAGGGTGAGTTCAACTTTGCGCCCCGCATCGGCAAGAAGACGCGCTATGTCAGCGCGCTCGGCCGCTCCAAGATGCTGACGGTGCGCAAGGGCACCGGTGGCAGCAGCGGAGGTGAGTTGGAATACGAGCTCTCCTCGATGCCCGAGCAACGGGCGCTGATCGAAAGCTTCGGGATCGACCGCAGCACCTTGCCGCGCGCCCGCGGTGTTCATCCGCTGGAGACCTTCCAGCGGAGCGCTCTTGCCGCGTTCACCCGGAACTGCGCCGGTGTCTCGGCGGTGCTCTCGCTCATCATGATGGTGATCACGGCATCGCCCGGCGATCTCGTGCACCGCGCCGGCGATCGCCCGGTCACGGCACCTGCCACCGGCAGTTTCAGCGTCAGCCTGCCCGATCAGCTGGTGGAGATCACGCTGAACGCCAATCTCGACAACTCCTGGGTCTTTTTCGAGGGCGAGATCACCGACGACGAGGACGAGGTCGTCGCGACCTTCACCCAGGAACTCGGCTTCTATCACGGCTGGGATGACGGAAACTGGACCGAGGGCTCGCGCTCGGGCAGCGTGCTGCTCAAGCTGCCAGCGGGCCGCTACGACTACGAGGTCGCGATGGAAGAGAGCGGCGTCTGGCGGAGCGGCCGGCCGCCGACGCTCATGGGCATCACGATCAGCGAGGGTGTGGCCGCCGGTTGGTGGATGGTGATCGCCACCATTTTCTTCGCCGGCCTGACGGCTCTGTTCCTCATCCAGCGCGCTTTCCACAATTCGCGGCGCTGGTCGGGCAGCGACTGGACGGACGAGGACGACTGATGCTCGCGCGGATCGTCATCGTGCTGATCTTCGCGACCGCCATCGCGGGCTTCACCTCGCTCGCGTTTCTCGGCGTCTGGGGTGAGAGCACCTCGGTCGTCTCGGCGCGGGCGGGCAGCCCTGGCGGTGGTTATGGCGTCGGCGGACGGGTGAAATAGGGGAGAAGGCCATGGAACTCTTCAGCAGGATCGATATCGCCGAGATCATCTCGACGGTCGTCTACACCGCGCTCGGCCTCGGCCTGTTCGTGGCAAGCTGGTTCATCATCGAGGCGCTGACGCCGTTCTCGCTGAGGAGCGAGGTGGAAGAAGAGCAGAACCTCGCCATCGCGGTGCTGATCGGCGCGGTGTTCATCTCGATCGCCATCCTGATCGCGGCGGTGATCCTGAGTTGAGCGCGGGCACACGCCCGGCCGCCGGCGGGGCCGAGGGGCCCTGGCTCCTCGCCGCTACGTTCGTTGTCGCCGTCGCGGGGCTGGTCTACGAGCTGATCGCGGGGGCCGTTGCTTCCTACCTGCTCGGCGACAGCATCACGCAGTTCTCGCTGGTCATTGGCATCTTCATGAGCGCCATGGGCCTTGGCGCCTGGGCCTCGCGCTTCGTGACCGATCTGGAGCAGGGCTTCGTTGCCTCGCAGGTGATGCTGGGGCTGATCGGCGGGTTCTCGGCGCCGGCGATGTTCCTCGCCTATGGCTGGCTCGACGCGCTCGGCCCGGTGCTGTTCGCCACGGTCATCGCCATCGGCGCGCTCTCGGGGCTTGAGATCCCGCTGATCACTCGGATCCTGCAGCGCGAGGGAGCACTTCGCACCACGCTCTCCAGCGTGCTGACCGCCGATTATGCCGGGGCGCTGGCGGCGGCGATCCTGTTCCCGGCGGTGATCGTGCCCCAGCTTGGCCTGATGGCGGCGAGCCTTTTCTTCGGCCTTCTCAATCTCGGCGTCGCGGCGCTCTCGCTCTGGCTGTTCCGCGCCCATGTGCGCCTGCCGCTGAGGCTGGTCTGGGTCGGGGCGATGGCGGCCTGCCTGGCGGGGTTCGTCTGGTCCGACCGGCTGGTCTCGGCCGCCGATGCCGCACTGTTCGAGGACGAGGTGATCCTTTCCGAGGCGACGCCCTATCAGCGCATCGTCATCACCCGGTCGTCGGGGCGCACGCGCCTGTTCCTCGACGGTGCGATCCAGTTCGATACGCTCGATGAGCACCGCTACCACGAAAGCCTCGTCCACCCCGCCATGGGCCTCGCCAGCCGCCGGGCCCGTGTGCTGGTGATGGGCGGCGGCGATGGCATGGCGATGCGCGAGGTGTTACGCTGGCCGGATGTCGAGGCGGCGGTGCTGGTCGATCTCGACCCCCGGATGACGCAGCTTTTCCGCGACCGCGCCGATCTCTCGGCGCTCAACGCGGGCAGCCTGTCGGACCCGCGGGTGAGCATCGTCAACGCCGATGCCTGGGTGTTCCTGGAGGATACGGCCGAGCCCTTCGACGTGATCGTGCTCGACCTGCCCGACCCGTCGAACTTCGCCGTCTCCAAGCTCTACAGCCGTGAGTTCTATGCCCGCCTGGCCGCGCGCCTCAGCCGTCATGGCGTGATGGTCACGCAGGCAGGCTCCCCGCTGTTCGCGCGACAGGCCTATTGGTCGATCGAGCGCACCATGGCGACGACCGAGAACCCCTGGGCGCCGGGCGAGACGCTGCCGACGATCCCGTACCACGCCTATGTGCCGAGCTTCGGCAACTGGGGTTTCGTGCTGACCCATACCGGCGCGCGCCGCGAGAGCCCCCTCGCCCCCGGCGCCGATCTCGCCTTCTGGCACCCCGATCTCTGGCCTGCGCTCACCCGCTTTCCCGCCGATACCGGCCCGGTCGAGGCCGAGGTGAACTCGATCCTGACCCATGCCCTGGTCGACTATTATGAGGACGGCTGGTCCCGCTGGTTCCCCAGCAACTGACCCGGCCCGACACCTGCAAAACGCTCGATCAGAAGCCGCCTGCGGCTTCTCACCAGCCAAGCTTCATCTTCGCTCGCCGCTGCTCGCAAAGCCTCAAGGCGCAACCGCCGCCTGTCAAGCGCACCAACGCAAGGCTCATCGCGGCGACCAGCCGCGATTCCGTTAGATTCTTCTCACGCCGCCTGGGCGACGCCCTGCCCCTTCATCTCGCGTCGGACGATGGCGAAGATCGACAGCGCCGTCGCCGCCCAGAAGAACCAGGTGATCGGCCCCCGGATCAGGATGGAGGGATCGCTCGCCGACATCAGCATGGCCTGGCGGAAATTATCCTCCAGCAGCGGGCCGAGGATGAAGGCGATCAGAAAGGGCGCCGGCGGGATGTGCAGGCGCATCATGATGTAGCCGACCCAACCCATGGCGAACATCACGCCCACATCGAAGACGTTGTTGTTCACGGCGAAGACACCGAAAATGCACAGCACCAGCACCGCCGGGATCAGGATCCGCCGGGGGATATCGGCGACGTAGCGAAAGCCGCGGATCGCCACCGATCCGATGGCCAGCAGGAAGACCGAGGACACGATCAGCCCGATGAACAGGCCATAGATGATGTCGACGTTCAGGATGAACATCATCGGCCCGGGCTGCAGGCCGTGGATCATGAAGGCCCCGATGATGATCGCCGTGATCACGTCCCCCGGCACACCGAGGGCCAGCAGCGGGATCAGCGTCGCGCCGGCCACGCCGTTGTTGCCGGCCTCAGCCGCGGCGACGCCCTCAACCTCGCCCTTGCCGAAATTCTCTTTGTTTTTCGAGCGGCGGCGCGCCTCGGAATAACTCAGGAACGCTGAGGGCGCGGCGCCGATACCGGGGATGGAGCCCAGGAACACGCCGATCAGGCTGCCCCGGATGATCGAGCGAAACGACCGGCGGTAATCGGCGAAGGTGACGTGTCGCGCGCCGAGCGAGCGGGCCTTTCCCAAGTGCCCGGTCGGGTGCCAGGCCATGGCCAGCACCTCGGGGATGGCGAAAAGACCGATCAGCACCGCGATGAAGTTGAGCCCGCCCATCAGGCTGGGGTCGCCGAAGGTGAAGCGGTTGGTGCCGTAGACGAGGTCGAGGCCCACGGTCGCCAGCAGCAGCCCCAGCAGCGCCGAGAGCGCACCGCGGAGCAGGCTCTCGCCCGACACGCCCGCGATGATGGTCAGCGAGAACAGGATCAGCGTGAAGAACTCGGGCGGCCCGAACTTGAGCGCGAAGCTCGCCAGCCAACCGGCAAACAGGATCAGCGACAGGTTCGAGACCAGATCCGCGGTGCATGAGGCCCAGAGCGCCATGCCGAGCGCGCGGCCCGCCTCGCCCTTCTCGGCCATGGGATAGCCGTCGAGGATGGTGGCCGAGGAGGCGGGCGTGCCGGGCGTTTTGATCAGGATCGCCGGGATCGAGCCGCCGAAGATGCCGCCCTTGTAGACGCCGAGCAGCAGCAGGATGCCGGTGATCGGTTGCATGGCAAAGGTGAAGGGCAGCGTCAGCGCCACCGCCATGGTGGCCGACATGCCGGGGATCGCGCCGCCGATCACGCCGATGATCAGTCCCACGAACAGCGCCAGGAACGCCTCGACATTGCCGACCAGCGACAGACCGGCGGCAAGACTGTCCATAAAGCTCATGGCAGGCGCACCAGCTCGCCCTGCGGCACGGCCACACCGGCGACATGGGCAAAGAATACGTAGAGGACCAGCGGCACGGCCACCGCAGAAACCAGCGCCAGGCGCGGATGCCGGGTGCGCACCAGGAAGGCGGTCGCGGCAAAAGCCAGCATCGAGGCCCAGACCATGCCGATCCGGTCGATCAGCACCATGGTCAGCACCATGATCACCGCGATGCCCGCCAGTCGGATCAGGCCGGGGATCGGATCGTCGATGGGCTCATTGGCCGGCAGGCTGTCGTCCGGCCCGTCCGCGCGAAAGGTCGAGGCGACGAGGCCGAGCCCGACCAGCCCGGTCAGGCCCGCGATGGAGTAGGGCCAGAAGAGCGGCGACAGGATCACGTTACCCACATTCGAGGGGGTAGAGACGAATGTCGGGATCGCCCAGAGGATCAGCAGCGCTGCGACCAGCACCGCCCCGATCCCGAGCCCCCGCTGCATGGCAGAGAGCGTCATCGCCCACCCCTCAACTGGCAGAAACCGCGAGGGGCGCGCACGAGATCGCTCCCGCCCACGCCCCGGTTCCGGCTGGCATCAGCCGCAGACCCGTCGCCTGATCAGCCCTCGATCCGCATGCCGAGCTCATCGACGAGCGCGCGGAAGGTGTCGAACTGACCCCGGATGAACTCGTTGGCATCCTCGGGCGACATCACCTCGATGATCGAGCCGCGCGCTTCCATCTGCTCGACGAACTCGGCATCGCCGGCCGCGGCGGTCATCCACTCGGCCCATTTCGCGGCGACCTCGTCCGGCAGGTCCTTGGGCCCGGCGATCCCGGTCCAGCCGACCATCTGCTCAAGCTCGGGCTTGCCGAGCGAGGCCGCGGTCGGCGCATCGAAGCCTTCGACCGGGTCGGGTGTCGTCACCAAAAGCGCCCGCATCTGGCCGTTGGCGACGAAGCCCGCCAGCGCCGAGCTGTTGGTGCAGAGGAATTCCGCCGTGCCGTTCAGCACCGCCGTCGCCGCCGCACCGCCGCCCTGCTGCGGAATATGCGTCGCCGCATTGGCCGCATCCTCCAGCCCAAAGGCGCTCAGCACGAAGGCCGCGGCGAGATGCGGTCCCGACCCCACGCCCGAGGAGGAAAAGCTCAGCTTCTCGGGCGATTTCGCCTTGGCGATCACGTCCTCCATCGACTGCAGCGGCGAGTTCGCGCTCACCACGCAGGCGAAAGGATTGATCTCGTAGACCGTGACGAAGCGGAAATCGTCGAGCGTGTAGGGCAGCGTCGCCTTCATCGCCGGATTGACCGAGTGCGAGCCGACGCGCGCGAACAGCATGGTGTAGCCGTCGGACTTGGCGTTCTGCACCGCGACCGAGCCGGTGGCACCGCCGGCGCCGGTGACATTCGCCATCACCAGCGGCGAGCCCACCGCCTCGCCCAGCGGCTCGGCAATCGTGCGCGCCGAGATGTCGGTCGCGCCGCCGGCGCCGTAGGGGATGATCATGTTGATCGGGCGCTCGGGATACTCGGCGACGGCGCTACCTGCGCCCAGACCAAGCGTAAGCGCGGCGATGGCGCCGAGTGTACGGAAACTCATGGGTGGACCTCCCTTTGATCCATTGTCGTTTTCGCGCCGTCCTTGCGGCGTCTTGACGTCGATATGGTTCAGCGATCCTGTCGCGACGCAAGGGTGCTGTGCGGATGGCGTCGGGAAACGGCCGTTCGCTCCACCTGCTGGAGGGGAATGCCATGAGCTGGGAGAGCGCGCTGCCCATTCTGCTGGGTGCGCTGGCCGGCGGCTTCATCAACGGGCTGGCCGGCTTCGGCACGGCGCTGTTCGCGCTCGGTTTCTTCCTGAGCGTGCTGGCCCCGCCGCAGGCGGTCGCGTTGGTGGTCTTTCTATCGGTCGCAAGCGGTCTGCAGGGCGTGTGGATCGTGCGCCATACCATCGCCGCAGAGCGCCCGCGCCTCATAAGGTTCCTGCTGCCGGGGCTCATCGGCATTCCCGTGGGCGTGGCCGCCCTCTCAGTTCTCGATGCGCGGATGCTGACGCTGGTCGTGGCCTTCTTCCTGATCCTCTATGGCGGCTATTTCAGCCTGCGCAGCACCCTGCCCCGGATCGAGGGCGAGCGGCCGGTCGCCGACATGGCCGTGGGCCTGATGGGCGGCATCCTTGGGGGGGCGGCCTCGCTTTCGGGGGCGCTGCCGACCATGTGGTGCTCGATGCGGCCCTGGCCCAAGGCCGAGATCCGCGCGGTGCTGCAACCCTATAACGTCGTCATCCTCAGCCTGACGGCTGCGGCGCTGGCCCTGCGTGGCGCCTATACCAAGGAGGTACTGGTCGCCATGGTCATCGCCGTGCCCGCCGCGATGGTGGCCGCCCAGATCGGCATCTATGCCTTCGCCCGCCTGCCCGAGGCGCTGTTCCGACGCCTGCTGATCGCGCTGACGCTGGTCTCAGGCACGATCCTTACGCTCAGGACCCTGCTATGAGCCACTCGCCCAATCCTACGCCCGGCATCGCCCGGATCGAGGCGCATGTGTTCCGCGCGCCAACGCCCCGCCCGGTGGCGACATCCTTCGGCGTGATGCGCGACCGTCCGGCCGTCTTCATCAGGGTGGAGGATAGCGAAGGCGCTTTCGGCTGGGGCGAGATCTTCGCCAACTGGCCCGCCTCGGGCGCCGAGCACCGTGCCCGCCTGCTCGCCGAGGATATCGCGCCCCTCGTGCTCGGCCAGCCGGCCGGCGACCCCACGGAGTTGTGGCGGAGGCTATCGGCGCGTGTCGCGATCCGCGCGCTGCAATGCGGCGAGCCCGGCCCCTTCGCGCAGGTCCTTGCCGGCATCGACACCGCGCTCTCCGATCTCGCCGCCCGGCGCGCTGGCCTGCCGCTCGCCCGTTGGCTCGATGCCGGGGCCGCGGACAGCGTGACGGTCTATGCCAGCGGCCTGCAGGTCTCGGCCGCCGCGGATGGGATCGCCGCCTCCCGCCGCTGGGGCATCGCGGCCTTCAAGGTCAAGATCGGGTTCGACCGGGTGAGCGACCTGCGCCACCTGACCACCCTCGCCGGCGATTTGGCCCCCGGCGAGCAGCTGATGGCCGATGCCAACCAGGCCTGGGACCGAGAGGCAACGCTCGCCTTCCTCGCCGACACCGCCACCCTGCCGCTCGGCTGGCTGGAGGAGCCGATCGCGGCGAATGCCCCCGCCGCCGACTGGGCCGCCATCGCGGCCACCTCGCCCCACCCGCTGGCGGGCGGAGAGAACATCGCGGGCGAGGACGATTTTGACGCTGCGATCGGCGCGGGCCATCTCGCCGTCATCCAGCCCGACGTCGCCAAATGGGGTGGCGTCACCGGCAACATCGCCGTCGCGCGCAGCGCCATCGCCGCGGGCCGGCGCTACTGTCCCCATTTCCTCGGCGGCGGGATAGGGCTTGTCGCCTCGGCCCATCTGCTCGCCGCCGCCCGCGCCGCGCCCACGGCCGACGGTATTCTGGAGCTCGACGCCAACGAAAACCCGCTCCGCGACGCCTTCTTCGACGCCGACCCGGTGGAGGGCGGCAGCTTCAGGATCGCGCCCGCCCTCGGCCTCGGCATCGACCGCCTGCCCGAGGGGATCGAGCGGTTCCGCACGCTTCACCTCAACATCACCGCGCCGCGCGCCAGCTGACGCGCCGGGTCACGACGCGCGGACCACATTGCGGCAACAAAGGGAGAAGACGCCGATGCTGGAGCTCTACATCGCCAAGGGGACCTCGGGTCTCGGCACGCATATCCTGCTGGAGGAAGCCGGCGCCGACTACGAGACCCGCTGGATCTCATTCCCCGACAAGGGGCAACAGTCGCCCGACTTCCTTGGCGTGAACCCCAAGGGCCGCGTGCCGGCGCTGGTCACGCCCGAGGGGGTGCTGACCGAGAACCCGGCCATGCTGTTCTGGATCGCCGAGACCTATCCCGAGGCCGGCCTGATGCCTGCCACCGCCTATGACCGCGCCCGCGCCCAGGCGCTCGCCTCGTTCCTATGCGCCACGGTGCATGTGCATTTCGCCCACCTGCTGCGCGGGGCGCGCTGGTCGGACGACCCGGCGGCGCATGAAAGCATGAAGGCCAAGGTGCCGGCCAACCTGCTGGAGGCCGCCAAGCTGATCGAGGCGCACTACCTCGACGGCCCCTGGGCGCTGGGGGCAGACTACTGCTTCGTCGATCCCTACCTGATCCTGGTCAGCCGCTGGCTGCTGCTCAACAACGTCCCGCTGGAGGAGGCGCCCGCCATCAAGGCCCATACCGAGGCGCTGATGGCCCGCCCCGCGACCCAGCGCGTGCTGGCGGCCCATGGTATGGAGGGGCCCGGCTGAGCGGCGAGCGGTCGGCGGCCAGCGCGCCGGCGGGGCCCGGTCAGCCGATCAGCTCGTCCGAGCGGTCATCGGTCTCGCCGAAGCGCTTCAGCACCGGGGGCTTGGTCCCCTCATAGACCCGCTCGAGGTTCTGCGCGATCTTCGCATTCTCCCGCTCGAACAGGCAGTCGCCGGTCTTGGGGTCCGAGGCCACGAAGAACGGCCCCATCTTGTTGCATCGGATCACCCACATGGCCTGCGCGAGGCCCAGTTCCTCGCGCCAATGCACCGCCTCGACATTCTCGACGCCCCGTCCCAGCAGCGCGCCGGTGCCATAGCCGACGGTCGAGAGATAGACCGCCCCGTTCGGCACGAAGTAGTTCTTGTAGTCCTTCGACGACATGCCCCCCTTGCCGACGATTAGCCGCGCGCCGGATTTCGCCATCCATTCCGGCAGCCATTTGGCAAAGCGGAACGAGGCCGTCGCCGTCACCGCGCCCATATGGAACGAGCCATCGGGCCGGATCGTCGCCGCAGGCGAGCAGTGGAAGTTCGCGGCACTCTCCGACGGCAATTCCATCGGAATATTCGCCCGCTCATCGATCGCGCGCATGTAGACGCCCTCGCGCGCCGTATACATCAGCCCGTCGAGATAGACGACATCGCCGAGCCTCAGATCGGCCACGGCCTCCGCAGTCGGCGTCGTCGATAGTCTCACTTCGCGCGGCATCCCGCCTCCCAGAGTGTCATCTTCTCAGCCATCGGACGTCGACACGAAAGCGCGCTCTCGGCAGGGGTTCGTCGCAACGATCCCGGTGAACGTATGCGTGTGGCAGGGGCAGTAGGGAAAGAAATCCTCCACCCCGAAGGTTGGGTCGACCTGCTGCAACAGGCCGCCTTCATCGACGAAAAGCCTGCTGAGATACGCATGCTCTCCACCTGCGATGTAAGGCTGACGCAGTCGGCCAGGATTTTCACGGACCATCCAGAAAATCGGCGCCTCGTCCGGCAATCGCGCACTGGCCTCGCGATGGACCGGCTCCCAGGGTTCTCCCACTTTCGAGAGCAGGAAGTGAAACAACGGCGTGAGATCGAGGCCGTGATGCGCGCCGCGTTTCATGGCGCCCCGTGTGACGCCCTGCGCTTCGGCACGCTTTTCCGCCTTGCTATGCCACTGCCAGCGGTATTCGGGCCCACCGCGGCCTTGGACAGACAGGCTATGCGTTCGGCGGTTCTCCTTGCGCCAAAGCGGCTTCTGGTCATGCCCGCGCCGCGCCATCAGCCCGTTGCCCCGTCACCGATCATGCTGCTGCTGCGCCAAGAAGAGCGGGCCGGGTCAAGGATCGCGGTACGCGACGGGCGCCAGCCCGCTTGTCCTTGACGCGGTCCGCTCTTCGACCACGCTCGGACAGAAGGCCCCTCGGCCTTCTCCCCAGCCCCAAAAGCAGGGCTGCGGCCGGCGCCGTCCTCAGAGATCCGGGCACCCCCGCGAACTGCATCGCGGCGACCAGCCGCGATACCGCTTGGCCCAAAGGTTGGTCTGTGCCGCTCACTCCGCCGCCCTGGCCGCGGGTTGCCATTCGACCGTGTCGCGACGCTGGTAGTCGGTGAACCAGTCGGGGTCGGTGCGTTCCTCGACGCGGCCGTCGGGCCAGATCCGCGCCACCGCCCGGCGCGAGGACAGGCAGAAGGCGTGCACCGACATCTGCATGCCGCCGGTGTGGCAGTAGCCGACCTCGATATGGCAATCGACGACCATGTTCTTGCCGACAAACCCCATCGCCCCCATGCCGATGGAATTGCCGAGTTCCTTGAACTCCTCCTCCATCGTCGCGATCCGCGGGTCGGTATTCCGGTCGCCGACGATGCGCAGACAGGCCGCACGCTTGCCGAGCACCATGCAGGTGTCCTTGGACCCGCCGAGCCCGATGCCGATGATCGCCGGTTGGCAAGCGAGGCCCCGTTTGCCGAAAGCCACCAGGCTGTCGAGGTAGAAGCGCTTGATCCCCTCGATCCCGTCCGAGGGGAAGAGCATCCGGTAATCCGTGCCGAACAGCCCGCCCTTGTGCACGGTGATCAGGTCGATCCAGTCGCCATCGGGCTCGAAGCCATATTCGATCTCGGGCGCATTGATGCCGACATTGTTGTCATGGTCGGTGCGCCACAGCGGATGCACGCGGTTGGGCCGGAGCGGCACGCCATTGGTCGCGGTTGCCGTCGCGCGCCTCAGCGCCGCCTCCAGCGCCACGGGCCCGCCCTCGATCCGCGCCTCGTTGCCCATCTTCACGAACCAGCGCGGCACGCCGGTATCGCCGCACATCGCCCGCCGGTCCTCTTTGGCGGCCTGATAGTTCTCCAGCATCGCCTGCAGCACGAAGGACGAGAGATCCCCGTCCTCGGTGGACGCGGCCTTCTTGATCCCCTCCAGATAGTCGTCCGGGATCTCGATCGCGGCCTTGTCCATCAGCCGCTCGGCCGTCTTCTCGATGAGCTGGATGGGGATCATTCTGCAGCCACCAAGGTCTCCGGCTCGCCCTCGGGCAGCACGGTTTCGCCGGGGCGGACGCGGGTGAAGGCGACGCTGCGGCGGCCGACCTCCAGCGTTTCGCCATCGCGCTTTGCGACGGTGAAGTACGAGGTCTCCAGCGCCCCCGTCTCGGGGAAATCCTCACGGAAATGGGCGCCGCGGGAGTTTTCGCGGGCGAGACCGGCCTTGGCGATGACCTCCGAGATCTCGGTGAGCGAGGCCATGTTGAGCCAGTCGTGCCAGGTCAGGTTGAAAGCCAATCGGTCGGCCGCCACGCCCGTTGCCATCAGCTCGGCCCTGATGTCCGAGAGCCGGTCGATGCCGCGGCTCATGCCGATCTCGGTCCGCATGACGCCGACATCTTCCCACATCGCCTCTTGCAGCGCTTGGCGAAGCGGCTGCACGAGCGCGGTCTTGAGCGTCAGGGGATAGGCCGCGCGCGCTACCTCCGCCGCCAGCACGGCCTCATCCGGGTCGCGATGGGACGACATGCCCTGGATATCGCGGCCCATGGTGTCACCGGCCACGCCGCCATAGACGGTTGAGTTCGCCACCCCGTTGCCGCCCAGCCGGTTCGAGCCATGGGCGCCGCCCGCATCCTCACCGGCGACATACAGCCCCTCCATCGCCGTGCGCGTGTCGACGTCCACCACCACGCCGCCCATCTGGTAATGCGCTGTCGGCACCACCTCGACCTTGCCACCGGCCAGGTCGAAGCCGCAGTCGCGGCAGCGGTCGACCATGCCCTTGAACTTCTTGGCGACCATCTCGGGCCCGAGATGCGCCATGGTGATGTAGACGCCACCCTGGGGCGAGGCGTTGGATTTGCGCATCTCGGCATAGATGCCGCGGCTGACCACATCGCGGGTCGCCCGCTCGCCCCGGTCGTCATAGTCGAACATGAAGCGGTGATCGGCGCCGTTCAGCAGATGCCCGCCGGCACCGCGGAGGCCCTCCTCCAGCACCGTGCCGGTCATGCGGGTATGATCGCCCGCAAGCAGCCCGGTGGGGTGGAACTGCACCATCTCCATATCGCGGAGTTCGAGGCCGGCCCGCAGCCCCATGGCCAGACCGTCCATCGACTTGTCGCCCGAGGGCGTGTGGTATTTGTACATTGTCGGCCCGCCGCCGGTCGCCATCAGCACGGCCTTGGCGCGCACGAAACGGAAGCGGCCGGTGCGCATGTCGATCATCAGCACGCCCGACAGCGCCTTGCCGTCGCGGGTGGGAATGAGCCCCACGGCGCGATGCTCCTGCATCTTCTCGACACCCCGGGCCAGCACCTGCTCCATCAGGCGCGAGATGATCTCGATGCCTGTCAGGTCGCCCTTGTGCACGGTGCGGTCGGCGGTCTGCCCGGCAAAGGCCTTCTGGTGCAGCGTCCCGTCGGCATTGCGGTCGAAGAAGCAGCCGATCTCGTTCTCAAGTTCGCGGATGCGCTGCGGCGCGGTCTCGCACAGGCGCCAGGCCATGTCCTGATCGGGCAGCCATTTGCCGCCGACGACGGTGTCCATGAAATGCCGCTCGACACTGTCGCCGCCGCCGAGCGCCACGTTATAGCCGCCCTGCACCATGCGCGTGCAGCCGCATTTGCCGATCAGGCCCTTGACCGCGATGGTGATCTTGGTCCCGGCGGGCACCGTCTGCTGGGCGTGCAGCGCGGCGAACAGCCCCGCGCCCCCGGTGCCGAGTATCAGGATATCGGTGTCGTGACGTTCGATGGCTGGCTTGTCAGTAGCTGTCATCCGCTCACTCTATCATACCGCCTGGATAAAGAATGTCCCCGAGACCAGGAACGCCGCGCCCACCGCGCCGGCTGCCATGGATTTCTGCCGGTTCGACCAGGGCAGCCATTCGAGCGCCATCAGCCGCATGCCGCCGAAGACATGCACGGCGAGCAGAAAGACGAGCCCAAACTCCGCCAGTTTGACGATGGCCAGATCAGTGAAGACCAGGAACTCGTCCATCGCCGCCGCATCGGTCAGCGCGAGCGACAGGATCCAGAAATGCGCCGGCAGGAAGAGCGCCAGCACGAGGCCCGAGACCCGGTGCAGGATATGCGCGAGCCACAGCGGATGGGCCCGGGGATAACGCGCGAGGCTCATGCCGCGACCCCGTAGGTGACCGCCCAGACCGCCCGCAGCCCCATGGTGAGCAAGACGGTGGCGATACAGAAGGTCAGCATCGGCAGGTGGCGGCGCGGCATGCCGAAAGCCTCGTAGGCGATCACCCGCAGCCCGATCGCCGCATGGACCGAGACCGAGACGACGAACAACCCGTAGAACAGGAACCAGCCAAGGCTGCCCTGCGTCCGGCCCAGGATCTCGCCCGCCGTCAGCCCACCGTCGATGGCATAGACCATCACTGCGATATGGCCGAGCGTCAGTGGGATCATCACCAGCGCGCTCAACCGCTGCGCCATGTACAGGTTGAAATCCAGCATCAGTCGCGCGCCTTCCGCCGGCCAAGCAGCCAAGGTACTGAGCGCCGCGCCGTCTCGCGCTTCAGCCCCGCGATGGCGGCCATCGGGTTCAGACCGTTCGGGCAATAGGCGGTGCAGGAGCCTATCGAGTGGCAGTTGTGGCAGCCGCCCTTGTCGGACACCGCATCCAGCACGGCGTCACGATCCCCGTCGCGCGCGTCGTTCAACAGCGTCCAGGCACGCTGCAGTGCCGCCGGGCCCAGATAGTCCTCGTTCATCGTGACGGTGTCGCAGGCGGCGTAGCAGATCGAGCAGTTGATGCATTCGATCCCGGCATCGGCGGCCTGGCGCTCTTCGCTGGTGGGGTCGATCCGCTCGATCGCGTCCTCGCGCCCGCGCGAGGGGTGATGCACCGCCTCGGCCTTCACCCATTTGTCGAAGAACGGGTCCATGTCGGTGGCGAGATCCTGGATGACCGGCAGGTTGCGAAGCGGCGCGATCTTCACCCGGCCCTCGGTCGCCTCGTCGCCCAGCACCCGGCGCACATGGGTGCGGCAGGTCCAGCGCGGCACGCCGTTCACCATCATCGCACAAGAGCCGCACATGCCGACCCGGCAGGCAAAGCGGTAGGTCAGCGTCGGATCGGCGTATTGCTGGATCCAGCTGACGAGATCGAGGACGGTCTGGCTCTCATAGGCGGGCACCTCGAAGGTCTGGTAGGCGCCGCCATCGCTGTCGCCGCGCCAGACATCGACAGTCAGCCGTGCGTCGGTGCCTGCCTCGCCTCCGCCGATATCGCCCGCCGTCGAGCCGTCCACGTCGATCCTCCCCGCGGTCCTCAGACCCGCACGCTCTCCATTTTGGCCGGAAAGTCGCATCCTCAGTCCCTGCAATAAAGCGTGGCGTTGACGCACGGAAAGGGCGATGCGAGCCGTTTCACGAGGATGCGACGGGCGGAGACCAGACGATGTGCAGCAGCGATACCCCGGGCCTTGCAGCGGCGCTGGCACGCCGTTTTCAGGACGGCGCGCGCGATGTTCCGGCGGGATTGGTGTCCAACCCGGTGCTTGCCGGGATCGCGGCGCGCGGCTCCTGCCGGCATTTCACGCCCGATCCCGTGCCCCTCGCCGTGCTGGAAACGCTGGCCGCCGTCGCGCTGTCGGCGCCGTCGAAAAGCGATCTGCAGCAGCGCGACATCCTCATCGTCGACGATCCCGATCTGATGGCCGCGCTGAAGGCGCTGCTCGCCGCTCAGGCCTGGATCGCGGCTGCGCCAGCGTTGGTCGTTTTCTGCGCCAACAACCAGCGCCAGCGGCTGATCCATGACTGGCGGGGCCGCCACTTCGCCAACGACCATCTGGATGCGTTCTTCAATGCCAGTGTCGATGCCGGCATCGCGCTCGCCACCTTCGTCACGGCGGCGGAAAGCGCGGGCCTCGGCACTTGCCCGATCAGCACGATCCGCAACGAGGCAACCGCGGTGAGCGATCTGCTGGCGCTGCCCGATCATGTCTTCCCGGTGGCGGGTCTGGCCGTGGGGTATCCGCTGCATCCAAGCCCCCGGATCAGCATGCGCCTGCCGCTTGGCCAGACGATCCACCGCAACCGCCACAGCGAGGCGGGCCTGCGCAAGGCGGTCGAGGCCTATGACCGCGCCCGCGACGCCGCGCAGCCCTACGGGCAACAGCGCGCGACCGAGGTTTTCGGCACCGCCGACTACTACCCCTGGTCCGAGGAGAAGACCCGCCAATACGCCCTGCCCGAGCGGGCCGATTTCGGTGCCTTCATCCGCCGCCGCGGCTTCAACCTCGACTGACGCGGAACGGGCGGTCATCCGGGATCAGCCTCGAGGCCCAACGACTGGATCGCCGCGACCGCGCAGGCCTCGTCATTGGCGGAACTGTCGCCGGTGATGCCGACGGCGCCGATGATCGCCCCGCCCTCGCGCACCAGCACGCCGCCCGGCACCGGGACCAGCGCCCCGCCATTCAGCGCGTTCATCGCCTGGATGAAGAACGGCTCGCGCGCTGCCCGGTCAAAAAGCGCGCGCGAGCCGAGGCCCATCGCCACCGCGCCCTTGGCCTTGCCCTGTGCGATCTCGGCGCGGAGGTTGCTGGTGCCGTTCTCGCGCTGCAGCGCCACAAGGTGACCGCCCGCGTCGATCACGGCGACGGTGATCGGCTTCATCCCCGCCTCCCGGCGATGCGCCAGGCAGGCCGCGATCAGGCTGTTGGCTCGGTCCAGATCCATCGTCCCTCGCGAAAAAAAGGCCCCGCCCGGGATGACCGGGACGGGGCAGCCGACAGGGATCAGCGATAGAAATACTCGACAAGGAACAGCGGGATCGAGGGGATGTAGGTGCACATCAGCAGCACGGTCAGCAGCACCGCGATGAAGTAGATGTTGACCTTAGTCACGTCCCAGATGTTGGCACGCGCGACGGCACAGGCGGTGATCAGCACGCTGGCGACCGGCGGCGTCTGCTGCCCGATGGCGAGGTTCAGCGTCACCACGAGCCCGAAATGGACGGGGTCGATGCCCGCCGCCTGAATGAGCGGGATGACAATCGGCACCACCAGGATGATCGCCGCGGCCGAGTGCAGGAAGAAGCCGATCACCAGGAAGAAGAAGTTTAGGATCAGCAGGATGATCCACTTGTTCTCGGTGATCGCCAGGATCCCCTCGGCCAGTTGCTGGGGGTACTGCGCGCGGGTTAGGAAGCCGCCCATCACGACCGAAGCCGCGACCAGCAGCATGACGACCGCGGTCTGGACGCCGCCGTCCAGCATCGTCCGGCGCAGATGGCTGAAATCGACCTGGCGGTACCAGACGCTGACCCCGATCGCCGCCAAGACCGCCAGCCCCGCCGCCTCGGTCGCGGTGACATAGCCGCCGAAGATGCCGCCGAGGATGATCACCGGCAGCACGAAGGCCGGCAGCGCGTCGACGAAGGTCTCGCCGAGGCGCTTCATGTTGAACGCCTCCTCGCGCGGCAGGTCGTAGCGGCGCGCGAAGTAGTAAGCGACGCCCATCAGGCCTGCAGCGCCCATCAGGCCGGGCACGACCCCCGCCACAAACAGCTGCTCGACCGAGGTGTTGGCCGAGGTCGCGTACAGGATCATCGGGATCGACGGCGGGATGATGATGGCGAGCGAGGCGGAGGACGAGGTCACCGCCGCCGAAAAGGGAGCCGAATACCCCCGCTTTTTCATCTGCGGGATCAGCACCGAGCCCATGGCCGCCACATCGGCCACGGCCGAGCCCGAGATCTCGGCAAAGAACAGCGACACGCCGATATTCACATGGGCGAGGCCCCCCCGCACGAAGCCGACCAGGGCCGAGACGAAGTTGATCAGCTTATCGGTGATCCCGCCCGCGTTCATGATCGCGCCGGCCAGGATGAACATCGGGATCGCGATCAGCGAGAACTTGGTCGACCCGCCATACATGTCGAGCGCGACGTTCACGAGGCTGTTCGACCCCTCGAGCACCAAGAGCCCGCCGATGGCCGAGATCGCAAGCGCGACCGCGATCGGCATGTTGAGGCAGATCATCGCCACCATGGCGAGGAAGATACCCAGCATCAGCATCAGGCGTTCCCCGCTTTCTGCATCTCGACCTCGACCTCTTCTTCGATCTCGGCGTGCTCCAGCGACACCCCGGCCGCGGTCTTGGCCCAGTATTCCGGCAAGCTGAGGAGCTGGCAGATGATGAACAGCACGGCGCCGATGGGGATGACGCTTTGCGTGACCGAGATCGGCATCCAGGTCAGCGAGACGAGTGACATGCCGCCGAGGATCGCGAGCACCTTGAAGCCGGCCCAGGCGAGCAGCACGAAGAAGGCGACGACCAGCACTTCTGCGATGGCGACGGCCCACATCCGCGTGGGCATGGGAATGGCGAGCAGCACGCTGTCAAAGCCGATATGCCGCCGTCTGAGCGCCGCGAGCGCCGAGCCGTAATAGGTGATCCATGCCAGCAGGATCGCCGCGACCTCATCGTACCAGGCGAGGCTGGAGCCGCCGATCCGGAACAGCACCGCTACGATCACCACGACCGTCAGCACGACCATCAGGACGATCACGAACCATTCGAGCAGCGCTTCGAGCACCGATTTGACTGCGGAGAGCACGATCACTCCTTCCTCGCGGACACACAACGCATGCCCGGGCCGAACGGTTCGGCGTGGGTGGGACGGCGGTGGGAGAGAGAGGCGCGGGCTGCCGCGCCCCTCGTCGACGCGGGATCAGGAGCCCGAGGCGAGACCCTGCACGGTCTGGATCATCTCGGCCGCGCCATCGACGGTCGAGGCGAACTCGTCATAGATCGGGGCCGAGGCCTCGATGAACGCGTCCTTGTCGGCATCGTTCACTGCGACACCAGCCGCTCTGATCACCTCAAGCAGCTCGGTCTCAAGCTTGGCCGCGTGCTCGTAGACGAAGGCCTGGGTCTCGGTCCCGCAGGCTTCGAGATCGGCGCGCACGTCCTCGGGCAGGCGCTGCCACTGCGCATCGGCGACCAGGATATAGGCCGGCGTGTACACGTGGCCGGTGATCGAGAGGTACTTCTGCACCTCCTGGAACTTGGCCGAGGCGATCTGGGCGTAGGGGTTCTCCTGCCCGTCGATCACGCCGGTCTGCAGCGCGGTGAACACGTCCGAGAAGGCCATCGGCGTCGGGTTGGCGCCATACTGCTGGAACATCTTCACCCGCCATTCGCCGTTGGGCGTGCGCAGCTTAACGCCGGCCAGATCCTCGGGCGTCTCGATCGGGCGGGTGTTGTTGGTGATGTGGCGGAAGCCGTTCTCGAAATAGCCGATGATCCGGTAGCCCTCGGCCATCGCGGCGTTCTGGAACACGTCGCCCATCTCGGCCTGGACGCGCTTCATGTGCTCGCGGTCCTTGATGATGTAGGGCATCTCGAAGATGCCGAACTCGGGCGCGACTGACGACATGACCGACGACGGCAGGGCGAAGTCGACCTGGCCGAGCTTCAGCTTCTGCAACAGCTCGCGGTCCTTGCCGAGCTGGCTGGAGCCAAAGGTCTGCACCTCGGCGCGCTCGCCGAGCTTGCCGTTGGCGCATTCGGCGAAGGCATCGACCGAGGCTTCGAACAGCGAGCCCGGGTTGCCCACATGGCCGAAGCGCAGCGTCATCTCCGCGGCGGAGGCTGCCACCGGCAGGGCGAGCGCGGCCACGCCGCCCAGAAGCAGGGTCTTGAAGGTCATCGGTGTCACTCCCTTTATGCCCCGACATCGTGGCCGTGGGCTGGTTCTTGGCTGTGAGATCTGCCCCCTTACGGAGGTCTCGTTATGAACGGAAGAGCGCGCCCACCCCCTCAGGCGGCCGCGCGGGTCTCTGCGGTTTCGATAAGGTGGTCCATGGCGGCCTGCGCGCCACCGCGCGCATGCGGCACGCCGGCCTTCGACAGGCCCATCTCGACGCCCGAGAGCGTGGCCATCAGCATCAGATCGTTGAAGTCGCCGAGATGGCCGATGCGGAACACCCGATCGGCAACCTTCGACAGGCCATTGCCGAGCGAGACGTCGTAGTGCTTGAGCGTCGTGGCCCGGAAGGCATCGGCCGAATGTCCCTCAGGCATGACCACTGCGGTCAGCACGCCGCTTTCCTCGCCCTGGCGCGCGCACAGCACCTCGAGCCCCCAGGCCCGCACGGCGGCCCGCGTCGCGGCTGCGTGGCGCTGATGGCGGGCAAAGACGTTGTCGAGCCCCTCCTCATGCAGCATCGCGATGGCCTCGTTCAGGCCGTAGAGCATGTTGGTGCCGGGCGTGTAGGGGAAATAGCCGGTCTTGTTGGGGCCGACCATGTCGAGCCAGTCCCAATAGCTGCGCGGCATGGTGGAGGTCTTCGCGACCTCAAGCGCCCGGTCGCTGACGGCGTTAAAGCTGAGACCCGGCGGCAGCATCAGCCCCTTTTGCGAGCCCGAGACGCAGACATCCACGTCCCATTCGTCGAAGCGGAAATCGACCGAGGCGAGCCCCGAGATGCTGTCGACCATGAAGAGCGCCGGGTGCCCGGCTGCGTCGATGGCCTTGCGCACCTCGGCGATGGGCGAGACCGAGCCGGTGGAGGTCTCGTTGTGGACGACGCAGACCGCTTTGATCTCGTGATTGGTGTCAGCGCGCAGCCGCGCCTCGATCCGGTCGGGCTCGGCGCCGCCGCGCCAGTCGCCCTCGATGAACTCCGGCTCAAGCCCGATCTTCTTGGCCATCTTGTTCCAGAGCGTCGCGAAATGCCCGGTCTCGAACATCAGCACCTTGTCGCCCGGTGACAGCACGTTCACCAGCGCGGCCTCCCAGGCCCCGGTGCCCGAGGAGGGGAAGATGAAGACGCGCTGCTCGGTCTTGAAGATCGTCTTCATGCCGTCGAGTGCGGTCTTGCCCACCGCTGCGAAATCCGGGCCGCGGTGATCGATGGTCTGGCCCGAAATCGCGCGCAGAATACGGTCGGGCACCGCGCTCGGCCCAGGAATCTGCAGAAAGTGCCGGCCTGCCTGTCGCATCGCCACGTCCTCCACTGGCGCGCCCTGTCGGAGGCCCGCAGGTGCTGCGGGTGGGACGCTGCGCCGAAATAACTGTTGAGCGAACGTAATTATGAATGCAAAATGCAGTCAACACCCATTATGCATGGTTGCACAGGATCAGGCGGTGATTTCCCATGGGCAAGCGAGTCCGGATCTGAAATCTTCGGCGCCCTTCCGATGACGACACGCGCTGCAGACGATTGAGAGAGGAGACGGCGGTGAATCAGATGATCCAGCGGCCGTCGCTCCATGCCGAGCTGACCGACCGCTTGCGCCACATGGTGATCGAGGACCAGCTCAGCCCCGGTGAGAAGATCCCCGAAAAGGATCTGTGCGCGCTGTTCGGGGTCTCGCGCACGCCGCTGCGCGAGGCGCTGAAGGTGCTCGCTTCGGAAGGGCTTGTCGTGCTTGAGGTCAACCGCGGCGCCCGCGTCGCCGAGGTGACGGTCGAGGAGCTAGACAAGACCTTTCCCGTGCTCGCCCTGCTCGAACAGCTCGTGGGGGAGCTTGCGGCCAGCAGCATCGACGACGACGGCATCGCAGCGGTCACGGCGCTGCATGATAGCATGCTGGCGGCCTTCCGAGCGGGCGATCGCCCGACCTATTTCCAGGCCAATCAGGACATCCACAGCGCCCTGCTCGCCGCCGCCGGGAACGATGTGCTGGAGAGCCATCATCGCCTGGTCGCCACCCGCGTGCTGCGTGCCCGTTTCATGGTCAACATGTCCGACACGCGTTGGGCCGAGGCCATCGCCGAGCATGAGGAAATGCTGACCCACCTGAGCGCGCGCGATGGCGAGGCACTTGGGCAGGTGATGAAGCGGCACATGCTGAACAAGTACCGTGCCTTGAAGGCGGCGCTGGCGGCCTAGAGCCCTGTCGTTCGATCCAGTGTTTTTGATCGCCCCGTCGTTCTTGCGGCGCGGGCGATGTGAGCCGTGCCTGTCGGGCGTGCCGCTAGGGGCTAGGCACCGGCGACCGGGCGCGCCACACTCCGCCGCAGGCGCGAAGCGCGGCAACACGGATAGCCCGATGATCTTTGCCAACCGCATCGCCGCGCTTGCCCTCGCGTTGCTTCTGGTCGCCGGTGTTGCCGACAGGGCGAGGGCCACCGCGGACGGCCCGGATCACTGGCGCGTCCATGGCCTCGGCGGCGATGGCCTGCTCGAACTCCGCGAGGCGGCCGATAGCGACGCGGCCCTGATCCTGGGCATTCCGGGGGACACGGACGGCCTCGCCAATCTCGGCTGCATCGGCGGGTTGAGCTTGGCCGAATGGACGGTGGCGAGCGAGGCCGACCGCGCCGAAGCCCGTTTGACGCGCTGGTGCCGCATCGCCTGGCGCGGTTTCGAGGGCTGGGCGCCCGGTCGCTTCCTGGCCGAGGGCAGCGCCCCGGCGGCGGGTGCCGTGCGCATGCGCTGGCGACTGGTCAGCGGGGGCGCGACCCCGGCAGGTGCCGAACTGCAGATCTTCGGCGACGGCGCGATCTCGGGCTCGACCGGCTGCAACCGCTTCAACGGCACGGCTGAGGTGATCGAGGGACGCCTACGCCTAACCGGCCCGCTGGCCACAACGCGCATGGCCTGCCCCCCGCCCGCCGGCCAGACCGAGGCGCGCTTTCTCGCCGTGTTGGAAGCGGCGCCCGAGATCGCTTTCGATCCCATCGCGGGCACGCTCACCCTGAGCGGCGCCGGCGAAACCCTGGTCTTCCGTCCGTGAGCGTCCCATCCGCGTCACCTCCTAGCCCGCCGGGCGCTTCAAACGCTCGGCCGTCACGCCGCCGTTCACAAAGGCGATGCCCTCGGCGATCAGCGTCTCTTCGAGGCGCGCGAGCTTCATCGTGGTGATATCGCCCTCACCGCTCTCGAACCGGGCGACGGTGCGCAGCGACACGCCCGAGCGTTCGGCAAGGTCTTGGCGTGTCCAGCCAATCAGCGCCCGGGCGGCGGCGATCTGTTGCCTGACAAGCATCTGGGGACCCTCTTCAACTGGCCGTGATCTACACTATATGTGCATCATACGGATCATCTGGCCACTTCCGGCTTCGATGCGCCAGATATTGCTGTGAGGAGACCGTGTCCACCCTAGCTTTCCTGCTTCAGCCCGAACTCATGCCCTTTGCCAGCGCGCTCGGCATCGTCGTCGGGCTCTGCCTGCTGGAGATCGCGATGCTCTTCACCGGGTTCTCGCTGCTCGGGCAGGGGGATGCGGGTGTGGAGGCGGATCTCGACGCGGATGTCGATGTCGATATCGGCCTCGATGCCCCCGCCGACGTTTCTGTCGGCTTGGATGCCCCCGCCGACGTTTCTGTCGGCTTGGATGCCCCCGCCGACGTTTCTGTCGGCTTGAATGCCCCCGCCGACGTTTCTGTCGGCTTGAATGCCCCCGACGACGTTGATCTTGATGTCGGCTTAGATGCAGCTCCCGACGTCGATGCCGACCTGTCGGCAGCCGCCAATGGCAGTGCCGCGGATGGCACCATCGCGGCGGCGGGGCTGCTGTCATGGTTCGGCATCGGGCAGGTGCCGCTGATGATCTGGATCGCCGGCACGCTGAGCGCCTTCGGTCTCGCCGGTTTCCTGCTGCAGGTCGCGACCGCCGGGATCATCGGCCAGCCGATGCCCGCCCTCTTGGCCGCCGCCATCGCCGTGGTGCCGGGTCTGGGCGCAGGCGGTGCGCTGGCCCGGATGATCGGTCGCCTTATGCCCAAGCTGGAGACGACCGCGATCTCGCGGCGGAGCTACGGCGGCCGGCGCGGGGTCATCACCACCGGTACCGCCCGGCGCGGCACCCCGGCCGAGGCGCGATTTCAGGACGGGCATGGCAACACGCATTATGCCATGGTGGAACCGATGCACGACGCCGAGCGGCTGCCCGCCGGCACCGAGATCGCGATCATGAGGCTGAGGACCGGCGCCCTCCGCGCCATCCGCCTCGACGACGCGCCGGAAGGCCGGGCGGGCTGACCCGCCCTTGCGCGGCTGCTAGGCCGCTGCTGGGCCCAACTCACCCCGCGGGCGCCGCGGCGCCCTTCTCGCCGCCGACCCACCAGCACCGGCACGTCGGCGGCCACCTTCTTCACCTGAGCTGAGCAAAAGGAGTTTGCCATGATCGACAGCCTTGAGACGATTGTCCTCGTCGGATTCGTCGCGGTCGTTCTATTCGTTCTGATCGGCCTCGTGATGGCGCGGCTCTATCGGCGCTCGACCCGCGAGATCAGCCTGGTGAAGACCGGATCCGGCGGGCGGCGCGTGATCATGGACGGTGGCACCATCGTGATCCCGCTGCTGCACGAGATCAGTCCGGTCAACATGAAGACGCTGCGTCTCGAGGTCCGCCGAACCGGCGAAAGCTCGCTCATCACCCTCGACCGCATGCGCGTGGATGTGGGCGTGGAGTTCTATGTGAGCGTGCAGGCCAACGAGGACGGCATCGCCAAGGCCGCCCAGACGCTGGGCGACAAGACCTTCAATATCGAAGGGCTGCGCGAGATGATCGAGGGTAAGCTGGTCGATGGCCTCCGCGCCGTGGCTGCCAAGCTCTCGATGGATGAGCTGCACGAGAACCGCTCGGAATTCGTGCAGCAGGTGCAAGGGGCGGTCAGCGAGGATCTGCTGAAGAACGGCCTGATGCTGGAGACGGTGTCGCTGACGGCGCTGGATCAGACGCCCTTCGACAGCCTGGACGAGAACAACGCCTTCAACGCCATCGGTATGCGCAAGCTTGCCGAGGTGATCGCCGAGAGCAAGAAGCGCCGCGCCGAGATCGACGCCGAGGCCGAGACCGCCGTGCGCCAGTCGGCGATGGAGGCGGCCAAGCGCAAGCTGGACATCGACCGCGAGGAAGAGGAGGCGCAGATCGCCCAGACCCAGGAGCTCGCCACGTTGCGCGCCGCGCAGGAGGCCGAGATCGCCATGCGCGAGGAAGACGCGAGCCGCGTGCGCGAGGAAGCCCGGATCAAGCGCGAGCGCGAAGTGCGCGCGGCCGAGATCGCCCGCGAGGAGACCATCCGCTCCGCCGAGATCAAGCAGGAAGAAGCGATCCGCGCGGCCGAGATCGCCAAGGAGCGCCAGCTTGAGGTCGCCGATCAGGAGCGCCAGATCGTGATCGCCACCAAGTCGGAGGAAGAGAGCCGGGCCCGCGCCTCGGCCGATACCGCACGCGCTGAGGCGGTGAAGGCGGCCGAGGCCATCGAGACCGCCAAGCAGACCGCCGAGGCCGAGCGCATGAAGCGCGTCGCCCTGATCGAGGCCGAGCGCGAGGCCGAGCGGGAAGCGACGCGCATCCGCCTTGCCGCCGTGGCCGAGAAGGACGCGGCATCGGACCGGGCCGAGGCGCTGCGTGAAGAAGCCCGCGCCGAGGCCGAAGCCCTGACGATCCGCGCCGAGGCGAAGAAGGCCGACAAGCTGGCCGAGGCCGAGGGTAAGCGCGCCATCGTCGATGCCGAGAACGCCATTTCGTCGGAGATCGCGGCGATGAAGATCCAGCTCGCCCGGCTGGAGATGCTGCCCGAGGTCGTGGCCCAGATGGTGAAGCCCGCCGAGAAGATCGACTCGATCAAGATCCACCATGTGACCGGGTTGAACGGTGCCGCGGGCGGCATGGGCGCGGCCGGCGCGGGCGTCGGTGTGCCGGGCCAGGCCGGCAGCCCCATCACCCAGGCGGTCGATGCCATCGGCGCCATGGCGGTGCAGCTCCCGGCGCTCAGGAAACTGGGCGAGGAGGTCGGCATTTCGCTCGATGGGGGCCTTTCGGGGCTGCTGCAGGACGGCACCGCCGGTGGAGCGAGCCATGGTGGGGTGGGTCATGGTGGGGCGGGCCACGCCTCGGGCGCCGAAGCGCCCATCGAGGGGCCAACCGAGACCCGCGCCGCGGAGTAAGCGCGTAGCGCGGGCAATGCAGAACGGGGGCGGTCTCGTCTGACCTTGGCTGGCCCCCGTAGGCCCCCGTAGGCCCCAGTACCGCCCCAGTACCGCCCCTGCACTGCCCCACTACAGCGCCACCGCCTGATCGGCTGTGGCGCTGTCGTCTCAGCCGCTGCTTCGGTCGTCGCCTCACCCTTGGGGCGTAGACGGGGGCCAGGCTAGCCGGAACCGCGCGCCGCGCTCAGACGGCACCATAGTGAGCTGACCGCCCGATGTCTCGGCGATGGCGGCCACGATGGCCAGGCCCATGCCCGTCCCGCCCGCGTCACGGCGGGTGGTGAAGAATGGCTCCAGCACCCGCTCGGCATCGGCCGGGTCGATCCCCCGCCCGTCGTCCTGGATATCCAGACTGCCGGTCGCCGCATCGTGGATCAGCCGCAGCCGCCCAGCCCCGTGCTGGCGCGCGTTGGCGGCCAGGTGCCCGAGCGCGATCGCCGCCTGTTCGGCCGAGATCGGCAGCGTGGCGTCCGGCGCGGCCTCGGTCTCGATGGCCAGGCGCGGATAATCGCTGCCGAGCGCCGTGGCCGCGGCGGCCAGCGTCACCGTCCGGTCCCGCTCGGCCAGGCGCGCACGCGTCAGACTGCGCAGCCGGTCCAGCAGCGTGTTCATCCGCTGGCCCTGCGCGCGGATCGAGGCGACCAGCCGGTCCCGCCGCTCAGGCGTCGTCGCCTCGTCGGCCAGCAGTTCAGCGGCGCCAAGGATCGCGGTCGTGGGCGATTTCAGCTCATGGGTGACATGGGCGGTATAGGCCTCGATCTGGCCGGCGCGGTCATCCAGCGTCCGGGCCATGGACAGCACGCTGTCGCCAAGCTGCGCGACCTCGCGCACGCCGTAATGCTGCGGCGGCTCGGGCAGGGGGCGCGTCTGATCGGCGACGGCGCGGCTGTGCCGGGCGATGGTGCGGATCGGCCGGGTGATCAGCCGCCAAAGGAGCCAGCCCGCCGCCAGTGCGCCGAGCCCCATCAACAGCCCGACCCGCAGGATCGTCGCCCGCTCGCGATACAGAAACCGGCCGCGATCGGTTGGCGTGCGTGACAGCATCACGGCGCCGACGATCCGATCGCCCGCGATCACAGGCTGCGCGACGAAGACGCGATAGGCGGTGTTGCGGCTTATCGCGGTCAGCGGATGGCGCCCCGCCCCATCGCCGCGTTTGCGGAGTGACGCGGCGTCCCGACCGCTCAGCGCCATGGCGATCTCGGGCACCTGGGAGAGATCGCCGCTGAGCGTGCCGCTGGTCGCGATGATCCGGCCGGTGGTATCGGTCGCGACATAGCCCGTCAGCGTGCGGCGTTTCGCTTTGCCGGTGAGGGCGCTCAGCCGCTTGGCCACGAGATCATAGGGCGGCGGCGGATCGACCGGGCCCGCCGCCGTCTCGACCGCGTCTAGCGGCAGGGGCGCCAGCAGATCGACCGACCCCGACAACAGCGGCTGGGCCGGATCGAACCGGTCTGTTTGGCGCGCGGCAATCTCGGCATCCAAGGGCAGGCCGATGTTCGGCGCATCGCCCATCGCCTCCGCAAAGACCGCCGCCAGCAGCGAGGCCTGGGTCTGCAGGCTCGCCTCGGTCTCCCGCACCAACTGCCCGTCGACCAGCCGCACGGTCAGCACCGCGAGCACCGGCAGCGTGACCAGCGACACGCAAAGCGCCCCGATCACCGTGGCCAGCGACGGGCGCCATTTGGGCCTTACGCCTGTCGGGTGCATGGGCCGAGCTTCACGCCGACGCCATGGACGGTCTCGATCACCGTCTCGGAGCCCGCGCCCCGCGCCTTTTGCCGAATATTGCGCAGATGGCTGTCGATGGTGCGGCCGGCCACCTGGCTGCCGGCGCCCCAGACCAGATCGGCCAGCGCCGAGCGGCTGCGCACCCGACCGGGCGCCCTGAGCAGCGCCAGCAACAGCGAGAACTCCACCCCGGTCAGCGCCACCGGCTCGCCGCCCAGCGTGCAGTGATGCCGCTCGGGCACCATCACGAGGTCACCATGGGTGACGCTTTCAGCGGTGTCGCCGCCGCCCGCTTGCCGGCGCAGGATCGCCCGCACCCTCAGGACCAGCTCGCGCGGGCTGAAGGGTTTGGAGACATGGTCGTCGCCGCCGAGTTCGAAGGCCAGCACGCGGTCGATCTCGTCATCGCGAGCGGTCAGGAAGATCACCGGCAGGGCCGTCTTCTCGCGGATCGCCCGGCAGGTCTGGAACCCGTCGAGCCCCGGCATGCCGATATCGAGGATCACCAGATCGATGCTCTCCTGCGCGATGACGCGGAGGGCGGTGGTGCCATCCGCGCTTTCGCTGACCCTGAGGCCCGCATCTTCCAGCGCGAAACGCACCACTTCGCGGATCGCGGGGTCATCATCGACGATCAGGATATGCGCCGTCATCTCTCGCGTCCCGCTCAGGCGGCACCGGTAAGGCCGGCGGCGCTGTGATCCCCGCCGTTGTCGCGCCGCTGGCCGCGCTTGCCAAGCTCGGCGCGGGCCCGGCGGGCGGCCTCGCGCCGTCTCAGCAGGCCGAGCAGCCCACCGATGGCCGACAGGAAGGCGAGGCTGAGCCAGGTCTCGGGCTCGGGCGTCGCGCCCCCGGCAAAGGCGGTGGCATTGGGATAGGCGGCCTTGCCGACGCCGGCGACCATCGGATCGGCCGCCGCGCGCCGGGCCGGTGCAAGGCCGGTGTCGTTCACCACCCGCTCGGACACCGCGACAAAGGACGTGAAGCGCGTCTGCAATCCATGGGTCAGGCCAAGCCGCGTGATCTCGGCCTGCACGGTCTCCGGCGTGCCGAGGCGGAGGGCATAGTCGCGGTCGAACCCCGCGATCCGCTCGCGCGCCCAGACGAGCGGCAGCGCGGCGGTGGTGGCGTCGGCCTCGCCCTCCGGACCCTCAGGGAGGGTCAGTGTGACCGGCAGGCTGGCGGGGCGCCCGCGCACGCGGCCCCGGACCGTGACCTGATGCGTGCCCGCGCCGTTATACCGGGCCATCACGCGCAGACCGTCGCCTGC
The DNA here is from genome assembly GCA_039027855.1 of Pseudomonadota bacterium. Lineage (GTDB taxonomy): Bacteria > Pseudomonadota > Alphaproteobacteria > Rhodobacterales > Rhodobacteraceae > Thermohalobaculum. Next base: position 84,644 of record JBCCJI010000003.1, read on the forward strand.
GAACAGATCCGGCAGGCGCGCGGGCGTCGCATCGGCCACGGCGAGACTGCCCCAATCGACCGTGATTTCGGTGAGCACGGGGGTTTCGAGATCGCGGGCCAGCCGCTCGGCGGCCTCCGATGCGGTCTCGGTCGGGTCGACATAGCGCACGCGCCCGCGCCCTTCCTCGGCCATGCCCTCCAGCAGGTGGCGATTGACGCTCGTCCCGATGCCGAAGGCATAGATCCGGGCATCGCCGATGCGCCGCCGGATGGAGCGCAGCACCGTCGCCTCGTCGCCGATATAGCCGTCGCTCAGGAACACGACGAGGCGGAGACGCCCGGGCAGCGCGGGCGCGTCGAAGGCGGAGTTGATCGCGCGGTCGATCTCGGTCCCCCCGCCGGCGGCGAGGCCCGCTACATGGCCCCGCGCGGCCGCGATGTTGGCGGGCGTCGCGGGCAGCGGGCTCGTGCTGAAATGGCGCGCGGTGTTGGCGAAGGTCACGATCCGGAACGCGTCATCCGGGCGGAGCGCCGCCAGCGCCGTATCCATGAAGCGCTGCGAGGCTGCCATCGGCGCGCCATGCATCGAGCCGGAAGTGTCGAGCACGAAGACCAGCTCGCGCTGCGCGGCCTGAGCCTCGGCCCCGATCTCGGGCGGGGTCAGCATCAGCGAGACCGTCCCCTGGCCCGTCGGCTGCCCATCGCCATCACGCTCGGCATGGGCCATGGCCCCCAGCGCCGTGGCATCGCCGCCCAGGCGATAGCGCAGGATGAAGTCGCGATTGCCGATCACCCGCCCCTCGGCCAGCGTTGCGCTAAGGCCGTCGGTGCCTCCTTCGACGCTCAGCCGATGGGTGGCGCTGGAGAAGGCGGCGATGGGCAGACCGCCGGCATCCAGCCTCAGCCGCAGCGAGACGCGATCCGGGTCTATACTGTCGGGCGCGAGATCGACGCCGGCCACCGGCGGATGATCGGGCAGCGGCGCGATCTGCCAGCCATCGGCGCGGGGCGGCGTAGCCCTGGCGGGATCGGAGATCGGGCCAAGCTGCTGGGCATCGTGGTGCTCGGGGCTGGCGACGTCGCGGGCGGCGACCAGGGTCGGCTGGGCGGGCGCGCCGCGATAGCGCGGGCCCACGATCATCGGGATCGCGAGCTCCAGCGCCCCATCGACCCGGCGCACCGGCTGCACGAAGCTGAGCGTCACATCCACCGGCAGGCCGGGCATCAGGTTGGCGATGGCCTGGGTGAACATGTTGGGTCGGTGCTGGGTCAGGAGCGCGGCCGCCTTCCCCTCGGCCTCGGCCCGCTTGAAGGTTGCCTCGGCCTCGGCCTTCTCCTGGATCTTGGCCCGCACGACCTCATCGCCGACGTGCATCTCCATCGCATGCACCGCGGCGCGGGTGTCGAGCGGGAAGAGATAGGTCGCCGTCATCGGCTCGGCCGAGGGGTTGGCAAAGCGCTGGGTCAGCGTGACCGTCGCCATGTCGCCCGCGATGGAGATGTCATAGTCGGATGTCAGGAGCGGCAGGGTCACCTCCCGCTCGCCGATCCGGCCGACCACGCGACCGGCGATATCGTCCGGATCGGTCAGCGCGCGGGCCGGGGCGCTTGCGGGCAGCGCCGTCAGGCAGGCGAGCATCAGGCCAAGAGCCGCCGTCGCGCAGCTGGTGACGCACCTCGGGATAGGCCCAGGAACGAGGCGGCGAACGGGTTGAGGCGGCAATGCGGCGGTTGTCATCCTGCGGGCTCCATACTGTGGGCAAGGGCGGTGGGTGCCTCGGGGCGACTGCCCGGGGCGGTGGGATCGGTCAGGTCGAGGGCGGCGATCACGGCGCGATCGAGTGCGCGGCGCTCGGCCTCCGGCAGATCGGCGGGGGTGATGCGTTGGATGGCGGTCCAGGCGTCGCCGGGCTCGGCGAACCAGTGCCAGACGGCCTCGGCCACGCTGCTGGCGAGCCGCCCGCTTTCCGATACGTACGTGACGCGCACCTGCCAGAGCCGACCGTCCGGCCCCTCGGCCTTGAACACGGCGCTCGGGATGATGCCGTCACGGCGCGTCGCTAGCGGCTGGACGGTGTAGCCGAGCCCGCGGAGGCAGGTCTCGGGCCCGTGCAGGTGGCGCAGTGCCGAGCGCGTCGTGACCCGGCTGAGGCCGAGCGCGCCGTAACGCGCCTTGGCCGCGCTGCCGCCGTAGCGGGTGAAATAGGCGCGCTCGATCGGCGCGAGGGCGACCGGCACGCCGGGATGGCCGGCGATCTGGTGGGGCAGCGGTTGCGGCGTCACTGGGGTCGAGACATCGACCGGGCGCGCCTCGGCGGTGATGATGATCAGTGCGGCGGCGACGACCCCAAACCCCGCCGCCAGCCGGGCGGGCTCGCTCGCGCGCCGGCCCGCCGGACGCTCAGGGCCCGATTGCGGCACAGTCCGGCGCGCTATGGGGCGTGGGCGATACCAGAGCGCCATGGGCAGGGCGGCGAGGCCGAGGGCGAGGAGCCCGATGGCGCTGTGCCAGGGCTCGGCCATCACGTCGATGCCGAGGCTGTCGCGCTCGGCCAACCCGATGGCGAGCAATGCGATCCGAAAGGCATTGCCGACGAGCGCCAGGAATGCGGCGACGACGAGCGCCAGCATGCCGGTCACGACGCGGGGCCGCAGCACCGCATTGGCGCCAGTGGTCAGCGCCAGCATGGTCAAGAGGCCGCTCGCCCCGGCGCAGGGCAGGTCGACCAGCACATCGAGCCCGTCGAGCGTCAGCCGCGTGCCCGCGCAGGCGAGATCGCCATAGAAGAGCCCCAGCACCACGCAGGCGCCGCTGGCCGAGACCAGCTGCAGCGGCCAGCCGATGGCCCGCTCCACCACCGCCGCCAGCGGCAGCGCGAACAGGAACAGCGCCGCCAGCCAGAGCGGCGACAGCGCAAAGGGCCGGCTGTCGAGGCGGGCGAGGCGCGCCAGTGCCAGCACGTCGAGCGCCAACGCCAGCGCCGACAGGATGTTGATCGCCAGCACCTGCCCCGCCAGCCGGGCAGCGGCCGCGCCGATCAGGAGCGCGATGACGCCACCGGTGCGGCGACCGGAGCCTGCCGGGCCGCTGGCGATGCTCCAGACCGCGAGCCCGGCCACGGCCGCGGCGAAGATCCATCCCTCCGAGGCATAGGCTGGGTCGCGCCAGCTGCGCACCAGCCAGGCGAGGGGGGCTGCCGCCAGCAGGGCGGAGGCGAGCGCGAAGGCGAGGGCGGGGATGTCGAGGCGAGCGCTGGTCATGGCGCCTGTCTGGCGCCCGCCCGTGCATCCGGGCCTGTGATCCCGTGCAGATTTTGCTCAGAGCCCCATCGCCCCAAAGCATGCGTCGCACCGTTGCATGCGTCGCCCACTGGCTCGGCGCGCCCCGCTGCGCCTCTCAGCGGGCCAGGGCGATTGCCGGGCGGATGCCCTCCATGGCATGAAACAGCCTATGTCCGCAGATCCGGCCAAGACGCCCCGATATCCGATCCCGCTCGCCCTGGTGGTGTTCGAGGGCACAAAGCTCCTCGATGTCGCGGGGCCGCTGCAGGTGTTCAGCGATGCGCGCGCGCCCGGTGGCCATCCCGCCTATGCCGTCGATATCCTGTCCGAGGACGGCGGCGAGATCGCCACCGACACGGTCTGTCGTTTGGCGAGCACGGGCTTTGGTGCAGCGACCGGTCGGCGATGGGATACCGTCCTTATCTCAGGGGGAGACGCCGCCCTGCATGCCGCCCGATCCGCGTCGCTGCAGGCCTTCGTCGCCGGGGCCTCGGCCGGGTGTCGGCGGCTTGGCTCGATCTGCCTCGGTGCCTTCATCCTCGCGGCGGGGGGTCATCTCGACGGGCGGCGCGTCACTACGCACTGGGACGGCTCGGCGCGTCTGGCCCGCGATTATCCGGCGCTCCGCGTCGAGGATGATGCCATCTTCATCCAGGATCGGGGCGTCTGGACATCGGCGGGCGTGACCGCGGGCATCGATATGGCGCTCGCCATGGTCGAGCAGGATCTCGGCCGCGGCGAGGCGCTGAGGCTCGCCAAGTCGCTGGTTCTGCCCATGCGGCGAGGCGGCGGGCAACGCCAGTTCAGCAGCGCGCTCCATGCCCAGATCAACACGGCCGAGACGCGCTTTGCCGCCCTCATCTCCGCCATGGCTTCCGATCTTCGCCAGAACCTCAGCGTGGCCGAGATGGCCGCCGCGGCCGGCATGAGCGAGCGCAACTTCGCCCGGGTCTTCGCCGCCGAGCTTGGTGTCAGCCCGGCCCGCTTTGTCGAGCGCATGCGGGTCGAGCATGCCTCGGACCTGATGCATGGCGCGGGGCTGTCGCTGGCCGCGGCACAGGCGGAGGCGGGCTTTTCCAACGCCGAGCAGATGCGCCGCGCCTTCCAGCGCTGCAAGGGCGTAGCACCCTCAGCCTATCGCGCGCGGTTCTTCGCCCCCGCGCCGCCCTGACGGGTCGGCGACGCGGCTGAACCGGCCCCGGCTGTTGCTGGCCTGACGCGCGCTGGCTAAGGAAGCCCGCATTGAGCGGGGGCACGGGCATGCAGATCGAGATCACGCTATTGGCGCCGGAGGGGGCGGACTACACCGCCCGCGATCTCGGCTTTTTTCTGCGTAAGCACCCCGACCATGCCCATACTCGCGAGACCTCGGCCGGGACGGCGACGATCTTCTACCCGGAGGTCGGTGCCGGGCGGACGACCGCGCTCCTCCATCTCGACGTCGATCCGGTCGGGCTGGTCCGCGGCAAGAGCAAGCAGGCCGACGGGCTGCTGGATCAGTACGTCAATGACCGGCCCTATGTGGCGAATTCGTTCCTGTCGGTCGCCCTCGGCCGGTCCTTCGGGCAATCGATGGCCGGCCGGTCCAAGGAGCGTCAGGCGCTGGCCGAGCGTCCCCTGCCGTTTGAAGCGCGGGTCGTGCCGGTGGCCGTAGCGGGCGGCAGCGCGGTGATCCGCGAGGTGTTCGCCCCGCTCGGCTACACGGTCGAAAGCACCGTGCTGGATGCCGGGGGCACCCGCGAGATCCACGATCTGTCGCTGAAGGGCACGCTCACGCTCTCGGCGCTGCTCAACCACCTCTACGTGCTGGTGCCGGTGCTGGACAACGCGAAGCACTGGTGGATCGACCGCGATGAGATCGAGAAGCTGCTCGCCAAGGGCGAGGGTTGGCTGGCCGAGCATCCGGCGCGCGAGCTGATCACGCGCCGCGCGCTTAAGCATCGCCGCGCGCTGGTCAACCATGCTCTGGAGCGGCTGTCCGAGAGCCTTGAGGACGAGGACGACGACGCGGCCGAGGACGACACCCCTAAGCCCGCCCCGGAGGAGGCGCTGGAGAAGCCGATCCGCCTGCATGACCTGCGCCTCGACACCGTGGCGGCCGTGCTGCACGAGGCGGGCGCTGCCACCGTCCTCGATCTCGGCTGTGGCGAGGGCAAGTTGATCCGTCGGCTGGTCAAGCAGCGCTGGGTCGAGCGGGTGCTGGGCGTCGACCCCTCGGTCCGCACGCTGGAGATCGCGGCGCGGCGGCTGCATCTCGACACCGCCGGGGAGCGGATGCGCGAGCGCGTCGCCCTGCAGATGGGCAGCCTGACCTATGGCGACCGGCGCTGGCAGGGGTTCGACGCCGCGACGCTGGTCGAGGTGATCGAGCATATCGACCCCGCCCGCCTCTCGGCGCTGGAGCTGTCGCTGTTCGGCGACGCCCGGCCCCGGCTGGTGGTCGTGACCACGCCGAACCGCGAATACAACGCCCTGTTCGAGGGGATGGCGGAGGGCGCCCGGCGCCACCCCGACCACCGCTTCGAATGGACCCGCGCCGAGTTCGATGCATGGGCCAGCCGCGTCGCCGCCGCGCATGACTACACGGTGCGCCTCGAACCCCTCGGCCCCCTCGACGAAACCCACGGCGCCCCCTCGCAGATGGCCGTCTTCACCCGCGGCGCGGCGGCCGGATCGGACGATGGCCCCGACGCTGGCCCAAGCGCTAACCCGGGCGCTGGCCCGGGCAACGCCACCGACGAGGCGGCGGCATGACAGACAAGATGAGCGACGCCATCGAGCGCAACATCGCGGAGCACGGCTGGCACTGTCAGAGCGTTCATGGCGATGCCGACTTCCCGCCCTTCGCCTACTCCATCGGCTGGGGCATGACGCGGACCTGGCCTGAGTTTCTGATCGTCGGCGCTGCTCGACCGTCGCTAAGCACTTCCATGATATGGCGCGTCTGGGAGAGCGGGCGCAGACCATGTCCGGGTGAGGTGCGCGACGACATCCTTGACGGGTATGACTGCCCGATGCGCGCCGTCGATCTCAGCTGGTTCCCCTTCCTGTTCGGCCGAGCGATCGACGCCTACATGACGCGCGGCTTGAAGCCGTTCGAGGCGGTGCAGTGCATCTGGCCGACGACGGCGCATGTGCTCCCCTGGGAACCGGAAGCGTCGGAGCAGTTCGTGAAGCGCCAGCCCATCCTCGACCGACCCATGCAGCGTGAGCCGGGTACATGAAGATCGAACTGCCGGATTTCTCGCTGGTCGTGCTGATCGGGGCCACGGGCTCGGGCAAGTCGAGCCTTGCGGCCCGACACTTCCTGCCGACCGAGATCGTCTCGTCCGACCATTGCCGGGCGCTGGTCTCGGATGACGAGACCGATCAGGGGGCCACGGGCGATGCCTTCGAGCTGCTCCGCTATACCGCCGGCGTGCGGTTGAGGCGGCGGAAGCTGACGGTGATCGACGCAACCTCGGTGAGGCGCGAGGACCGGTCCGATCTCGTCGCCCTCGCCCGGCGCCACCACGCCCTGCCGGTGGCGCTGGTGCTCGATATCGACCCCGACCTGTGCCACGAGCGCAATGCAGGGCGCGGCAATCGCGATTTCGGCCCGCATGTCGCCCGCAACCACGCCAAGGCGCTGAGGCGCGGTCTGCGGGGGCTGGAGAAGGAGGGCTTCCGGCAGGTCCACATAATGCGCTCGCCCGAGCAGGTCGCGGCGCTGGAGATCGAGCGCCAGCCGCTTTGGACCGACCGGCGCGGGGACCATGGGCCCTTCGACATCATCGGCGATGTCCATGGCTGCTTTGACGAACTGACCGCGCTGCTCGGCGAGCTTGGCTATCAGATCGACCCGTTCGAGGCGGGCGAGGGCTTGATGAGCGCGCGCCACCCCGAGGAGCGCATCGCGTTCTTCGTGGGCGATCTGACCGACCGGGGGCCGCGCAATGTCGATTGCCTGCGCCTCGTGATGGGCATGTGCGCCGAGGGTTCGGGGCGCTGCGTGATGGGCAACCACGACTTCAAGCTGAACAAATGGCTGAAGGGCCGGAAGGTACAGCTGAACCATGGGCTGGATCTGACCGCGGCCGAGCTGGAGGGCTGCAGCGAGGCGTTCCGAAAAGACGTGCGGGAGTTCACCTTCAACCTCCGCTCGCACCAATGGCTCGCCGGCGGCGATCTGGTCGTGGCCCATGCCGGGCTGAAGGAAGAGATGCATGGCCGCGGCTCGGGCGCGGTGCGCAACTTCGCGATGTTCGGCGAGACGACCGGCGAGATCGACGAGTTCGGCCTGCCCGTGCGTCTGGAATGGGCACGGGCGTATCGCGGGCGCGCCGATGTCGTGTTCGGCCACACCCCGGTGCTGGAGGCCGAGTGGCTGAACTCGACCATCGACATCGACACGGGCTGCGTCTTCGGCGGCAAGCTGACGGCGCTCCGCTGGCCCGAGCGCGACCTCGTCTCGGTGCCCGCCGCCCGCCAATACGCCGAGCCCGCCAAGCCGCTCGATGCCGGCAGCGGGCGCACCGCGCAGCAGGACCATGACCGGCTGCTTTACTTCGACGATTTCGCCGCCAAGCAGCGGATCCCCACGCGTCTCGGCGGCACGGTGCTGATCTCGGAGGAACACGCCCTGGCGGCGCTGGAGGTGATGAGCCGCTTTGCCGTCGATCCGCGCTGGCTGATCCACCTGCCGCCGACCATGGCCGCCTGCCCGACGGCCGAAAGCGGGCCCTACCTGGAGCATCCCGAGGGCGCGCTCGACTATTTCGCCAATCTCGGCGTGACCGATCTGGTCGCCGAGGAGAAGCACATGGGCTCGCGCGCGCTGATGGTGGTGGCCCGCGATGTGGCGGCGGCGGAGAAGCGTTTAGGCACCGAGGACGGCAAGCAGGGCGTCGTCTACACCCGCACCGGCCGGCCCTTCTTTCGCGACGATACCGAGGAGGCGGCGGTGGTGGCCCGGGTCGCCGCGGCGGCGGAGGCTTCGGGGCTGTGGGAAGACCTCGCCACCGACTGGCTGCTGCTCGATACCGAGTTGATGCCCTGGTCGGCCAAGGCGCAGGAATTGCTGCGTCGCCAGTATCTGCCGACCGTCGCCGCGGCCCGCGCCTCGGCCGAGGCGCTGCTGGCGCGGCTGGCGGCGGCGGGCCCGTCCGAAGCGCTGGCGCCGCTGGCCGAGGCGGCGGCGCGCCAGCGCGACAACGCGCGGCGCATGGGCGAGACCATCGACGGCTATTGCTGGTCGGCCGAGACCATCGATGCGCTGAAGATCGCGCCGTTTCACCTGCTCGCGGCCGAGGGGCAGGTGTTCAGTGATCGCGAGCATGCCTGGCACATGGAGACGCTGGCGCGCCTGGCCGCGCATGATCCGATCCTGCAGGCCACCGGTTGGCGCCGGCTCGATGCGACTAGCAGCGAGGATCGCGCGGCGTTGATCGACTGGTGGGAGGGCCATACCGCATCCGGCGGCGAAGGGATGGTTCTGAAACCGGCAGGGTTCCTCGCCCGCGGCGAGAAGGGGTTGGTGCAACCGGCGATGAAGGTGCGGGGGCGCGATTACCTCCGCATCATCTATGGGCCCGACTACGACCTGCCCGAGAATATCGAGCGGCTCCGCAAACGCGGGCTTGGCCGGAAGTTCTCGTTGGCGGATCGCGAGTTCAGGCTGGGGCTCGAAGGGCTGCACCGCTTTGTCGAGAAGGCGCCGCTGCACCGGGTGCACCAATGCGCGCTGGCGGTGCTGGCGCTGGAGAGCGAGCCGGTCGATCCGCGCCTCTGAGCCATGCGGTATCGCGGCTGGTCGCCGCGATGCGGTTTGCGGGGGCGCCCTTGGCGGTACGGGCGCGATCCCTGTGGCCCGGCGCCGGTGTCGGCAGGGATCGGTGGGCTGGGGAGAAGCCGCGGGCGGCTTCTGTCCGAGTGTCTCCAGGTCTCGTGCCGCGTCAACGTCAAGCGGGCGGTGCCCGTCTCTCCGCGAACCTTGACCCGGCCCGACACCTGCGCATCGCGCATCACGGCGGGCTTGGCGGGGCGCCCTGGTCGGATGTTGGGCCGAAACGGTGCCGCCATGACACGACGACGATATCGTGAACGGATGACCTGCAGGGGAGGTACTTGACTGAAACGATAAGGATTGCCAAGCGGCAGGGGTCGTGTCCCCAGCCATCCAGCGCGCCGCAGAGCACCCCCGGCGCCCCAGCCACGCATGCGACTTGGCATCGGCGAACTGGAGTATGGCGTGGCTGAAACAGCGAAGATGGCGCGTGGCGCCCGGACGGTTCTGGCGCGGTGTCTCGGCACCAGCGGCCTTGTCGGCCTGATGGCAGGTGGGCTCGGCGCGCCGAGCGCTCTGTACGCCCAGACGGCTTCACCCGCCACGGCTTCACCCGCCACGACCCTGCCCGAGATCGTGGTCTTCGGCGGGGCCCGCGACGAGCGCGCCCTGCTCGAGACGCCGAACGCGGTCAGCGTGATCGAGGAGGAGCAGTTCATCCGCCGCCAGGCCTCGACCTATGAGGAGCTGATCGGCGACCTGCCGGGCGTCAGCATCGAGGGCGGCCCCCGCGGCATCGCGCAAGAGCCCAATATCCGCGGCTTCACCGATGATCAGGTGGTCATCCGCGTCGATGGCGCGCGGCAGAACTTTACCCTGACCCATCGTGGCCGCTTCTTCACCGATCCCTCAATCCTGAAGCGGGTCGAAGTGCTCCGCGGCGGCGCCTCCACGCTGTTTGGCTCGGGCGCGCTTGGCGGCGTGATCTTCCTGGAGACCAAGGACCCGGATGACGTGATCCTGCCGGGGCGCGACTTCGGCGGTCAGGTCAAGCTTGGCTTCAACAGCGCGGGCACCGAGCTTTTGGGGGCCGGCACCGTGGCCGCAAGGGCCGGCGATTTCGACGCGCTGGCGCATTTTGCCGGCCGGCCGCGCTTTGACGATATCGACGACGGCAATGGCGACCCGATCCTGCGCAGCGACATCGACACGCTGAACGGGCTGGTGAAGCTTGGCTGGGAGCCGGGCGAGGGCAACCGGATCGAGCTCAGCTACCAGATCTACGACGATGACGGCCAGACACCGCCCGATGCCGACGGACCGGCCGATGCGGACCTCTTCAACGTGGTCGAGCGCGACGTGCTCTACCAGACCGGGCGCATCGCCTGGGACTACGCGCCGCCGGGCAATGATCTGCTCGATCTGTCGCTGTTGGCCTATATCAACGACATCGAGGTGACCGAGGACCGGATCTCGGACGACCGGCTCGACACTACCGATTTCCGTACGCTCGGCTTCGAGGCGACCAACATCTCGCGCTTCGAGCTTGGCAGCGTGCCGGTGGCGGTGTCCTACGGTGTCGAGGTCTTTACCGATCGCCAGGACGCCGAGCGCGACGGCGATGCCCGGCTGCAGGCGCCGGATGCGCGGCGGAACTTCTTTGCGGGCTTCATTCAGGCCGATTTCGAGGTGCTGCCGGGTCTCACCATCACGCCGGGCATCCGTTACGACTATTTCCAGCTGCGCCCCGATGGCGCGTTTGACGACCGTGAGGAGGGCCAGCCGTCGCCGAGGCTCGCGGTGAACTGGCAGCCGAACGAGACGATGCAGTTCTTCGCCTCGGCCTCCCGCTCGTTCCGCGCGCCGACGCTGACCGAGCTTTATGTCGATGGGCAGCACTTCTTCGTCGGCGAAGCGGCGGGCGAGCCGCTCGGCAATCCGTTCGACCCCAGCACGCCGTTCTTCAGCGGCAGCAACGAATTCATCTCCTCGCCCGATCTGGACCCAGAGCGGGCGACGCACTTCGAGATCGGCGGACGCTTCCGCGACGGCGATGTCTTCCTGCCGGGCGACAGCCTGCTGGTCTCGGGCAATGCCTATTACTCGATCGTCGATGACTTCATCGACACCAGCGTGTTGTTCGTCGACTTTCAGACCTTCCGCTTCGACCCGACCAGCTTCAACCCGTTCACCCAGAGTTTCGGCCGCTTTCTGGTCGACGGCACGACCACCAACTTCAACGTAGACGCGGTGCTCTACGGGTTCGAGGGCGAGATCGACTACGACGCCGGCAGCTGGTTCGCGGCGGCGGGTATCACCATCCCGCGTGGGCGCCAGCGTAACGGGGCCGGGGAACTGGCCTCAATCCCGCAGGACCGGCTGGTGCTGACCGGCGGCATCCGCCCGATCCCGGATGTGGAGCTTGGCCTGCGCGGCACCTTCCGGAGGGGCATCAACGAGGACGATGTGCCCGAGGACACCATCACCACGGGTGGCTCGGCGGTGTTCGACCTGTTCGCCAACTGGCAGCCGAGCGACGGGCCGCTGGAGGGAGCGGTGTTCTCGGCCGGGATCGATAACTTTACCGACCGGGCCTACAGCATCCACGCCAACGAGCTGAACGATCCGGGCATCGCGGTGAAGGTATCGGCCTCGATTGCCTTCTGAGCCGGCGCCCCGAGGTTGGCGGAATCGCGGCTGGTCGCCGCGATGAGGTTTGCGGGGGGGTGCCCAGCGGGTGCATCTGGTGATGCCGGCGGCGGTCGTGTTTGCGATTGGATCGAGACGCAGTGGGCTGGGGAGAAGCCGCGGGCGGCTTCTGGCCGAGCGTTGGGCAGATGTCAGACCGCCTCAGGGGCGAGCGGGCTGGCGCCCGTGGCTGCGCCACCCTTGACCCGGCCCGACATCCGCACTGCGCGATCACCGGGGCTGCGGTTTGGTGGCCGATCTCAGCCGGGCGAGGGGGCGGCTTCGGGGACGCGGACGAGGCGCGCGGCATCCTCGAAGCCGTTGAGCGGCAGGCTCCAGACTGAATCGGGCCAGTGCAGCGCCATCGCGCCCTGGAGCGGGCGGTAGACGGCGGTGTAGAGCGTGCCGAAGCCTTGGCTGAAGGCCACCGAGTACAGCGGCGGGCGCAGGAAGGCTGCGATGAAGGTCTCGGCCGGTTCGCGATGCAGCGTCAGGCGATTGAGCAGGAAACGCTCGCGCTCGACCGTCGCGGTAAAGCGCGCATGGCTCGACCATTCGACCCGGCCCTGGTGATTGGTCGAGGCAGGCGCCTGGGTGACCTGCGCCGTGCGGTCAGGCGCCAGAAACACGGTCGCATAGCGCCGTGCGGCATCGACCACGGTCACGTTGTAGCTCATGTGGCAGGGGATGCGGGTCAGCGCTTGCACCGCCTCGCCCGAGGTGTTGCAGGTCTGCAGGATGTAGCGCAGGATCAGCGGCACGCCGAAGCCCTCGCCGATCACCCGCCGCCCGCCGAAGGTGAGCGAGACGGCAAGCCCCGCGTCGTTCATCCCGTCGACGAGGCCCCAGCAGCCGTCGCTGACGCCGATCACCCGGCGGCCCTGCCAGGCCGTCGCCAGCACCAGCGCGTCGAAGGCGCGGGGGTCATAGTCGTAGTTCCGCACAAGCATGGGCGCGGCACCGGGCCAGATCGCCTGGCTGCAGCCCGAGAGATACGGCGGCGGGCAGTAAAAACTGAGGAAGCGCGCCTCGGCATCGCCGCCGCCGGCCAACTCGGCAAGGCCGTCGTAGAGAGCGCCGATCTCGGGCATATGCGCCGCGAGCGCGTGGCGGCATTCGCTATAGGTGGGCCGGGCAGCCAGCCCTTCGCGCGCCCACCAGCGGCGATAGGCCGGCCAATGCTCGGCAAACAGCGCGGCCCATTTCGGGCCGGGCTCGGCTTCGTGGACCGCGCGGAACAGCAGTTCCATTGGCGCTCAGAGCATCTTGAAGGCGGGATCCGACAGCGTCTGAGCGGTGGGCAGCGGCCGTGCCGAGAAGGACGACTTGATCCCGTCGATCCACTTCTTGGCCCGCTCGTTTAGCTTGAACCCGTTGGTCATCGAGCGGCCGCGCGTCACGAGGATACCGAGATCGGCGCCCTCGTAGCGGTAGTCGCCGGGCTTCAGGATGCGGAGGAAGAACGCCTCGTTCTCGCTCTCGACGGCGCGGCGGTGATAATCGAAGCGGTCGAACACCACCCGACCGTCGTCCAGCATGCGGTAGATCCCGCTCTCGGGCGCGTGGGTCAGGATATCGACCGTGTCGTCGGTGTGCTTGATGACCATTTGCGACCAGCTGTCGATCATGTCGGGATCGGCCCAGCGGGCGTTCAGCTCCTCGACATCGAGATCGAAATCCTTGCCCGAGAACTCGAGCAGGTGGAACAGGAACAGCGGCGCGTCGGCATGGGCAAAGGCCGCGTGGTTGGTCATCGACGAGGCGCCGGTGATGCGGGGGTTCAGCTCACCCAGCCAGAGATCGCCGGTCTTCTTGTCGATCAGGAAGTCGAGCTCGAAATAGCCGCGATAGCCCTCTTTGCGCAGCTGCTCGCCGAACTTGAAGGTCAGTTCGCGGGCCTGCTGGCGCACCTTGGGGGCGAAGGCGGTCGAGAAGATCTCGTTGCCGCACCAGCCGCCGCGATAGGGGGTGAGCTCCTTGAAGCCGACCAGCTCGGTCATCAGCGGGCCGACGATGGTGCCCTGCTTGGTCGAGCAGGCCTCGATCGCCGAGCCGCGGCAGTCGATCCGCTTCATGATCTTGATCTCGCCCTGGCCGACGATCTCGTGCTCATGCTTGCGGAAATCGGCCTCGGATTTGATGAAGAAGGTCGTGTGGCCGCTGTCGCCAAAGGCCGATTGCAGCACGAGATCGTGGCTCAGCTTCGCCTTCTCGCAGATCTTTTTCAGGTGCGCGTAGTCCTTCACCTCGGACAGGGTGTTGGGCACCGAGGGGACGCCGGCCTTGTTACCGATGCGCACGGTTTCGATCTTGTTGTCGCATTTCTCGCGCAGTTTGGCCTTTGGGAACCAGACCTCGGCGCCCAGTTGCTTGGCCAGTTTCTCGGTCTTGTCGTCGAACATCAGGAAGACGAATTTCGGTTTGTTGCCGCGCCCGCCCACATAGTCGACCACCTCCTTGTGCTGCAGGAGGTAGTTGTTGATGTCCTCGATCGACTGGAATTCCTCATGCGGGATCTCGCCGGGTACCAGCACGTTGGGATGGCGACCGTCGAAACAGTCGAGGTAGTTGATATACTTGAAGTTTTTCACCCACTCGTCGATGCCGAGCAGGTTGAAGTTGGTCGCTGAGACGAAGTAGATCGGGCTCTCGTTGCGGTGAAAGAACCGGCGGATCTCGGAGATGTTTTTCAGCGTCTTCTTCGGCATGGTGGCCTCCAGCTCTTGTTATCCGGCTCTTGCTATTCGGCGGCGGTCGGCAGACGGCCGTGCTGCAGCCTGTCGAGCGCTTCCTGGGTAAAGACGCGCAGGCCGAGATCCGGGCGGTAGCCATGGATCTCGTTCACGTCGAGGGCGCGCATGAAGGCCAGGATCTCCTCGGAGATGACCTGACCGGGCACGAGGATCGGAAAGCCCGGCGGATAGGGGATGATGAAGCTGGCCGAGACGACCTCGCGCCCCGAGGCCATCGCCGCCTTCACCGAGCCGTCGAGCGCGAGATAGTCGCAGTTGTCCTCGTCATAGGCGAGGAAGAAGGCCGAGCGCATATCGCCCTCGGGCGTGGTCGAGCCGTCGCGGCAGCGGAACGCGTCGTGGAAGCGGCTGAAATCCGGCAGCGGCGGCAGCTCCTCCATCAGGTTCTGCACTCGCTTCTCGAACGAGCGACGCTCCATCCGCGAGGCGTCGTCAAGCCGGTCGTCGAGTTCCTTGGCGATTTCGACCAGCACCTCGATCAGGTAGGCGACCGAGGAGCGCGTCGTGCCGATATTGGTCATGAACAGCACTGTATTGCGCGAGGTCTTGTTCACCTGGATCCCGTATTTATCCATCAGAATCTGGGTCTTGAACGTATCGCCGTCCCAGCCGGTGCCGCCGACGGCCAGCGTCACGCGCGTCGCATCCAGCACAAACTCGTCCGAGGCCCAGCACTCCCAGATATCGGTCCAGCCCTGGTCGGGGTCGTAATACGAGGTGACCCCGCTTTCGCGGTACTGCTCGGGGATCAGGTCGCCCGCGGTCAGCAGCTTGAAGTACTTGGCGAGCAGCGGATGGGTCGAGATCGCCCGGCGGAGCGACATCGCCGCCTCGACCTGACGTTGCACGAACTCGAACCCCTCAAGCTCGACCTGCCGGCGCCCAACGTCGAGCGAGGCGATGATCTGGTAGTTGGGCGAGGTCGAGGTGTGGGTCATGTAGGCTTCGTGGAAGGCCTGCTCGACCTCGCCTTTGAAGTCCTGATCGTTGACGTGGATCATCGACCCTTGGCGGAGCGAGGTCAGCGTCTTGTGCGTCGACTGCGTGGTGTAGACCCGTACGCGGGCCCGGGGCGGCGCGATCAGCCGGGTCGCGAGCAGGGTGGCGTCATCGGCATCGGCCAGTTCCGCATGCTGCTTTTCATAGGCGGCCGTGTGCTTCGGGTCGCGAAACCGCTGGCGCAGCGTGTTGGCCGCGTTCATCCCCGTGCGCTGGCGGTAGGTCGGGCCGAAACGGCCAAAGGCGAACCAGGCCTCGTCCCACAGGAAGATCAGGTCGGGCTTGATGGCGAGGCATTCCTCCATCACCCGCTCGACGTTGTAGACGATGCCGTCGAAGGTGCAGTTGGTCAGCAGCAGCATTCGCACGCGGTCGAGCTTACCGGCGGCCTTCAACTCTAGCAGGCGGTGTTTGATCTCGCGGATCGGCACCGCGCCGTACATCGAGTATCGGTCGAGCGGATAGCTGTCGAGATAGACGACCTCGGCGCCCGACAGCACCAGACCGTAGTGGTGCGACTTGTGGCAGTCCCGGTCGACCAGCACGATATCGCCCGGGCGCACCAGCGCCTGCACCACGATCTTGTTGCAGGTCGAGGTGCCGTTGGTCGCAAAGAACGTCTGCTTGGCCCCGAAAGCCCGGGCGGCCAGTTCCTGCGCCTCCTTGATCGGCCCGTGCGGCTCCAGCAGCGAGTCGAGCCCTCCGGATGTCGCCGAGGTTTCCGCCAGGAAGATATTGGGGCCGTAGAAGGCGCCCATGTCCTGGATCCAGTGCGAGCGCGCGATCGACTTGCCCCGGCTGATCGGCATGGCGTGAAACACGCCGGTCGGCTGCTTGGAGTATTCCTTGAGCGCGGTGAAGAACGGCGTCTTGAAGCGACTGTTCACACCCCGGATGATGTTGAGGTGCAGCTCCATGAAGTCTTCCTGATTGTAGAAGACCCGCCGGCAATGCCCGAGATCGAGGCCCGCGATATCCTCCACCGAGCGGTCGGTGATCAGGTAGACGTCCAACTCCGGCCGGACCTTGGCGATCAGGCGCGTCAGCTCGGTGCCGTAGTGATCCGGCTCCAGCCCCTCGATATCCTCGTCGCCGATCCGCTTGATGTAGCGCTGCAGGATCGACAGCGTGTTCTTCGACTTCAGCGTGAGACCCGGGCGCACGACCACGGCCTGGATGTTGTGGTTGAACAGGATCGCGATCAGCGCGTCCTCAAGGCTCGGCACCATCACCGGCTCGTAGACGAAAGCGTCCTCGCTGCGGCGCATCCGCGCGAGGCTGGAGCGCAGCCAGCGTTCCTGCTGGTCGGACATCTGATCGACGATTAGCGTCTCGAAGTAGGGGCGCGTGAGCGCGCGGGCCTCGACCGACTGGGTCGATTCATCCTCGATATCCTCGGCCTCGCCGTCATCGCGGCTCAGCGGCACATGGCGGCGTCGATAGGCGCCCGAGGTCAGCGCGCGCACCGTGCGGCGCACGGCAAAGGCCAGTTCGTCGAGATTGCGATGCTCGAGGTGGCGGCGCATGTGATCGAAGGCGAGCGGGCCCGGAAAGGCCCAGTACATCTCGATCGGCGCGAGCGCCTCGAACAGCGCCTCGGCCTGTTTCAACAGCTTGGCGCCCTTACCCGCCGTGCTGCCCTCGCGGTCCAGCGCGTCGGTAACCGAGCGCAGCGCACTCCAGCGGTCGGCGCGCAGCTGCAGCGCGCTGTAATAGTCGCCGATCGAGTGGGTGCTGCCGATCCTGGTCTCGGAATTCATGGCGTTCTCCCGTTTTTCTTGTGCTGTGCAGGGGACGCCTCACAGCCTCTCGGCCGGTCTAGCCCGAGGCGATGCGTCCCGTTATTGGCGTGATATCTCCGGCGAGGTCGGTGGGTGGCGTCTCGTCCGCCATGGGGGTGCGCGGATCTGCGCCGGCCGGGCCGTCGCCCGCCAGCCCCACCAGACCCGCCCGCGTGCCGCGCTGGGGCAGCGCCAGCGGACCGAGCCCGTCGAGATAGGCGGTCGAGGCCGGGTCGCCCGCATAGACCGGGAAGTCGTTGCTCCGGTCGCGGAAGCTCTTCAGCACCTGGCCAAGGCCTTTCATGCCCGTCTCGCGCTGGCGGCGGACCTGATCGAGGTCGATCTCGATCGGGAACATGTCCTCCTGACCGGCGGACTGATGCAGGATATGGGCTGACGGATCGACCACGCATGACCTGCCAACGCCGCCGGCCCCCAATCCGTTCACATCAAAAACGTAACACTGGAACTGCGCCGCGGTGGCGCGGGCGATGGCCAGCTCGGCATCGCGGTCTGTGGTGCCGGTCAGCACGGGGTGGAGCAGCACCTCGGCGCCCATGCTGGTGAGCTGGCGCGTCGTCTCGGGGAACCAGATGTCGTAGCAGATCGACAGGCCGAAGCGGCCGACCCCCGGCACGTCGAACACACAGAACTCGGTGCCCGCCTCGACCTCGGTCTCATAGGGGCGGAAGGGGAACATCTTGGCATAGGTGGCGACCACCTCGCCGTCGGGATTGATCACGACCGAGGTGTTGCGGATCTTCCCGTACTCGCCCCGCAGGAACATCGAGCCCGGGATCAGCCAGACGCCGTGGCGGCGGGCGTCCTCGCAAAACTGGTCGACGATCTGGTTGGGATAAGGCTGGGCAAAGCGCGGCAGCGGGCCGTAGGGCGCCAATTCGCTGAACAACACCATCTGCGTCCAGGGAAAGCGCGCGAGCAGGATGTCTAGCCTGTGGCGCATCCCCTCGAGATTGTCATGCAGGGCCGCGACGTGCATTTGCACGCCCGCGATGGCGAATGGGGTCATGGATCGTCTTCTTCGGAAGCCGCTGAGAGGGTCGATCTAGGCTTGCACGTCGCCCGTCACCATACCACCGCGTTGCAAAGGGTGTCGGCGCTACCGGCTATGCTTTACGTGCAACCTTAGTGTCGATCTTGCAACGATCCGGCGGACGGGGCGCGCCCGGTGGGCGCTGGCGCGGCGGCCTCAGACGGCGACGAGATGGTTATCCCATGCCAGCGCATTGGTGCGCGGTGCGCTGACGGGTCGCCCGGTGCCATCCACAGCCATCACGCCGCCTGTGCCGTCGGTCGCCAGAAAACCCGCCGGGCCCCGGGCGACCCCGCAGATGTCCACACGCTCCAGCGTGGCCCGGTGATCGGCCGTGGCGGTGTCGAAGACATGCATCCGGCCACCGCGCGGCGCCGTGATCGCGACCGCGCCGCCATCGCGTGAAAAGGCAACGCTACCGGCGTAGCCCCGGGTCGCGCGCTGGTCGGGCGGTGGCGCCGTCATCGTTGTGGGCGCGGGATCGCCGCGGCGATGCAGCGCCGCCAGCGCCGGCACCTCGGACAGCGAGCCCTGCCATTGCATCGCCATCGCCACCTTCCCCTCTGCGCTGACGGCGAGGTGACGGATCGAGTTCAGGCGCAGATCGTCCGGCAAGGCCACCTGCTCGATCACGCCGTCCTCGACCGTGAGATAGGTGAGCGTCGAGCGCATGGTCGGCAGGTTCAGCTTGGCCCGGCCGGTATCGGGATGGGTGAGGATGCCGCCATTGGCGACGGCCAGCACATCGCCACCGGGCAGGCGCACCACCTCGTGCGGGCCGATCCCGCCCGAGGCGATCTCGCCCATCCGGCGATAACCCTCCGTGGCCGACCAGAGGCCGATGCGCCCTTCGCCCCCCTCGTAGTCGTTCTCGGTGGTGAACAGGACGCTGCCATCGAGCGAGTAGGTGCCATGCCCGTAGAAATGCCGTCCCTCGGGCGCCGCCAGCCGGTGCAGGATCGTGCCCCGCGGACAGTCGATGACCAGCGCGAAAGTGCCGGGCCGGCGGGCGAAGGCGACCGCGACGGCCTCACTCGGGTGCGAGGCCGCGGCATGGCCCCGGTCGGGCAAGGGCAGCGAGAAGAGGCTGGTGCCATCCTCGGCCAGCCCGTGAAGCCGGTAGTCCCCGCCGGGATGGCGCGCGGCGGCCAGATAGCGCGGATCGCCGGCATCGGCCCAGCTGAGCGCCGGTGCAAAACCCGCCGTGAGTCCACCCGCGACGCCACCCGCCAGGACAGCGCGCCGCGTCGGCGCCTGCGGTCGCGGCCTGCGCATCAGTCGCCGTCGAGCGAGTTGAACCCCGCCGCGATGCCGAGTGCTGCGCCGAGTTCCAGCGCCACGGCGCGGCGGATATCGGTCACGCGCACCTGCAGCGCCTCGACCCCGATACGGCTGCCGGGACTGGCAACGCCCGCAAAGGCCGGATCGTCCAGCGACCTGCCCTGCTCCAGCGCGCGGGCAAAAGCGCCATCGACGCTTGCACTCACATCCTGCGGCACGTCGGTGGCGAGGATCGCGGCCAGATCGCGCAGCGCCTCGAGCGACAGGATGACGTGGCGCTGCGAGCGTTCCGAGCGCCGTGCCTCGGCCCGGTTGGGGCGCGGCCGCTCGAAGGTGCCGAGCGGGCGGCCAAGGCGCAGGTCGCCCGTCGTCTCAAGCCCGGTCGAGAGCGCCGTGAAGAGCGCCCGCCGGGCTTCCTGTGTATCGAGATACCGCGTGTTCCCCTCAGCGCCCGCCGTGGTCATCGTCTCGGCATAACCGCCCTGCCAGTCGGCGGCGATCGCGGCCGCGGTGGTGGCGATGTCGCGCGCCACGGCAGCGATCAGCCGGTCGCGATAGGCGGGCTCGCCCCCGAGATCGGCATCATAGAGCAGCCGCTCCAGCGCGAAGAACCCGCGCGCGGCCACCGATTGCTTGGCATAGGTCTCGGGCGCCAGCAGCGCCTCGTCGCCCGCGCGCAAAAAGCGCTTCAGCGCCTTCGGCGTCGCCCCTCGCGCGTCGGGCCAAAAGGCGAGCGCGAACCCGCGCTGCGCGTCCTCGACCGGACCAAAACGCAGATGGCTGACCCCCATCCAGGCATCAAACGCCGCATGATAGGCCTCGCGCACCGCCGGATCCTCGGGCGCACAGGCCGCACCGCAGGTCTCGGCAAGCGCGGCGGTTGCGCTCTCCAACGCCTCAAAGCCCGGCAGGATATGCGCCTCGACCGCGTTCGACACCACGGCATCGGCCCGCGCCTGCCCGACCAGCGCGGCGCAGAGGATCAGCGCCCCCGCGATCGCTGTCAGAAACCGCGGGGTGGTCAGGCGGGCGATCGAGGGCATCAGAGGCTCTCCAGGAACCGGATGAGGGCGTCGCGTTCCGCCTTGGGCATGGCGACGACGCGGTTCTTCGCGGCCTCCGCCTCGCCCCCATGCCAGAGGATCGCCTCTAGCAGGCTCCGCGCGCGGCCGTCATGGAGGAAATAGGTGTGGCCGCTCACCGTCTCGGTCAGGCCGATGCCCCAAAGCGGCGCCGTCCGCCACTCACGCCCGTTGGCCAGACCCTCGGGCCGGTTATCCGCCAGCCCCTCGCCCATGTCGTGCAGCAGCAGGTCGGTATAGGGCCAGATCAGCTGGAACGACTGCTCGGGCTGCCCCTCCAGCCGGTGGGTGACAGATTTCGGCGTATGGCAGCTCGCGCAGCCGGCCATGTGGAAGGCGCGCTTGCCGGCCAGCACCTCAGGGTCGCTCACATCGCGGCGCGCGGGCACGGCGAGGTTGCGCGAGTAGAACGTCACCAGATCCAGCGCCTCGGCCGAGACCTCCACCGGGTCGCCGCCATGGGGCGCGCCGATGCAGCGCTCCTGGCTCGGCTGGCACTCGCCGTAGTTGGCGGTTTTGATCGGGGTCGAGAGGCCCATATCGCCCGAAAAGGCATCGGCCGACTGCTCGCGCACCGTCGCATGGCCCGCCTTGTGGCCGAAGCGGCCGACCATGGGGCGCTCGAACTCATGCGACCAGACGATGTTGGGCCTGCCCGAGATGCCGTCGCCATCGCGATCCTCGGGATCGGCATTGGCCAGGATGTCCTCGGAGGGGATCGCCTCGAGAAGGCCAAGCCCGATCATCTGGGGGGCTATCCGGGGCGAGAGCATCGCCTCGGGACCGAGGGGGCCATAGCCGAGGTTGTCGGCGGTGTAGGTCGGCCGGCGCAGGCTCGCCGTTTCACCCTCCGACAGCGCGATCTCAACCTCCTCCCAGGTGACGCCCAGGCGATACTCCGCCGGGACGCCCGCGACCGAGAAATCCTGCATCTGGTTGCCATATGCGGGGTGCGGCTGGGTCGCATGGGTGCCGGGGATCGGGCCCGGATCACCGCCGGGCACCGAGATCCTGAGGAACATCGAGACCGCGGTGTCGCCGGGCCCGTTCGGCGGATGCCCGCGCCCATCCTTCAGATGGCAGCGCTGGCACGAGCGGGCGTTGTAAAGCGGGCCGAGACCGTCCGACGCCTTGGTCGAGGAAGGCGAGGACACCCAGAGCTTTTTGAAGAGGCCGTTGCCGACCTTGAAATCCAGCTCACGCTCGAACGGCATATTGGCCGAATGGTTCGAGAAGGCGTTGGTATTCAGGTATTCGAACGACGTGGCGGCCCCGGCCGGACGTTCCTCGAACGGTTCGGCCTTGTCGAACTGGGTCGGCGGTTGCAGCACGGTAGCGATGCGCCCGGCCTCAGCCTTCGTCCGCGCGACGACGTCCAGATGCGGGTCGCCCATCGCCTCGCGCCAGCCCTCCACCGACGTCAGCGATACGGCGCCGAGGACGATGGGGAAGCCCGCGAAGATCAGTCGGGTTGCCGTGCGCTGGCGCATGGTTGCCTCTCGGCTGCCTTGGCAATCGCGAATAAAGCGCCGCGACAGGTCGCGATAGCGCAAACGGCTGCGGCGCTTTGGTGCGGCGCCCGGGTAAGGGCGCCGCGATGGCGTCACTGGAAGACGGCCGAGGGGTTGTCGAGGCTGTCCGAACCCTCGAACGCGATCTCGTTCAGGCCAAGCGCCGCGACCGCGCGCTCGATCTCGCGGGTCTGGCCGACGAGCGCCTGAACGGCGGTCTCGATCAGCGCGCCGCCGACCTCGTTCGCCGGGTCGAGCATCATGTCGTACTTCATGCCCGCCTCAGCCGCCGTCTTGATCGCGCCGAGTGCCTGCATCGTCTCGTGCAGCGCCAGCGTCAGCCGGGTGTCGACGCCCGTGTCGGCCGCGGCGACGAGATCCGAGAGGGACGGCCCCTCGACCACGCTGCCGTCGATGCGCACATAGCGGCCATGATAGACGTTCCGGATGCCCAGACCGTCGTAATAGTGGCTGTTATGCGTGTTGTCGGCGAAGCAGTCGTGCTCCTCCTCCGGGTCGTTCAGCATCAGGCCCAGCTTCATGCGCTCGCCCGCCTGCTCGCCGTAGGACAGCGATCCCATGCCAGTGAGGATCGTCTGGATGCCGCCGCTCGGCCCCTTGGCCATCAGCTCAGCGCGGGCCTCGCCGCCCTCTTTCCAGGCATTGGCCATCCATTCGACATCCGAAATGGTGAGATCGGTCACCACCTTCAGATACTGCGCACGGCGGTCGCAATTGCCGTTGGTGCAGGCATCGCCCGAGGCATAGTCGGACCACGGACGCTCCCCCGCGCCCGGGCCGGTGCCGTTCAGGTCCTGACCCCACAGCAGGAACTCGATCGCGTGATAGCCGGTGGTGACATTGGCCTCGATCTCGTCGAGCTCATGCAGCTCCTCGATCAGCTCAGCCGTGATCTCGGTGGCGTCGATGGTGGTGCCCGACACCTCGAGCGTCGTCGAGGCGACGATGTTCATCACCGCATAGGGGTTCTCGTCGCTGGCCTCGCCGCCATCGACATAATCGATCAGCCCCTCGTCGAGCGGCCAGGCATTTACCTTGCCCTCCCAGTCATCGACGATGGCGTTGCCGAAACGATAGACCTCGGTCTGTTGGTAGGGCACGCGCGCGGCGAGCCAGGCGTCCTTCGCGGCCTGCAGCGTCTCGGCGCTCGGCGCCGCGATGAAGGCATCGACCGCCTCACCCATGGCCCGGGCCGCGATCAGGCTATCGCCATAGCCCGCCTCGGCGATATCGGCGTAGTTCTCGACGACGGCCGCCTTGTCCACGGCCAGCGCTGCCACAGGAGACAGGGCCAGCGCCAGCACCGACGTGCTGGCGAGAATGGTGTGCTTCACGGTGATCTCCCGGTCATTATGATCTGTTGGCTAGTCAGTGAATGACATGGCTGGCAGAGTGCGTTGCATGCGCCGCCCCGGAAGGCGAGGTGACCGCCCGACGCAGCACGATCTGGCGGAGGGTCATCGCGACCTGCTCGCACCGATCAGCAACGACTGTGGCCATATCCGGGCGCACGATCAAGGTCGCGAACAGCGCAGCCTCCTCGCGGTCTCCGCATGCCGCGGCCCCGATCAGGTTGGCAAAAGCGCATTCATCGGCGCCAAGGCAATCGCAGTCGACCGCATGACGCATCATCGGCCGGCGGGCGTGTTCGATCAGGGTTTCGACGAAGTGCTCGAACACCCTCAGGCGGGCTGCACCCTCGCGCCCGCCGAACCGTTTGGCGAAGTCGTTCCACACGGTCTCCTGCGTCTTGGGCCCGGTGCACCAAAGACGCAGATACCGCACGGCGCGGGCCTCGACGGCATCGAGATCGTCGAGGACGCCGACCTTCGCGCTGCCGCGATTTGCGGCCTCGCGGATCATTTCGTCAGGATCAGTTTGCCGAGCCGCGTGATCCGAAGCGTGTAGATCTGGTCGTTGTGCACGATCTGCGCGACCCGACCGTTCCGCACGAGGTCAGTCGCCCGGTGGACGGGTCGATCCGCCGCCTCGGGATCGGCCGCCTGCACGTCGCTGCGCCCGGTGACTTCCATAACGCTCATCGCTCAGTCTCCTTGATCGCTTTCGCGGGGATTGGTTGCCAAGGGCACGCGGCGCGACGAACCTGGTGAGACTGCCAGCGGCATCACCAGTGAACGTCGTGCGTCGGTATGGGCCTCGGCGAGCATGTCGGCTCCTCTTCGCCAAGGGGGAATCGTCCCCCCGACGGTGGGGTTGTGGGCTGACGGTCTGAACCTGACTATTTTACTCGGATACGTCAATTCCGACTTTTGTACTCAGTCTTGATCCGCGACCTCCTCGGCCGCGGCGCGCCGTCGCATGCCGTCATCGGGTCCTCGCCGGGGCGTTCTGCCCGCCGCGCGCCGCCCCAGAGGCTGGGCGCCCCTTTACTTTCCCCAATTCCTGCCCGGGCCGCCAACCACTGCCCGTCTCGGAGCCTGTGCTTGATCCACGCGCCGTGTCGGTCGCTTATCCCACGCCGTGAGACCGTGGTGCCTCATGGTCTTGTGTCACGGCAATCGCCAGATACCATGACTTGAGGAATCGGGCTTGGGGGCTGGCGGATCATGGAGAGGATCGCGACCTTGGTGACGGGGGTGTCGGGCCGCATGGGCCAGATGCTCGTGCGCGCCGTCGACGAAGACCCGGCGCTCAGCCTGGTGGGCGCGACCGACCGGCCGGGCGCCGGTTGGGTGGGCCGCGATCTCGGCGAGGCGATGGGCGGGCACGCCTCGGGCATCGTGGTGGTCGACGATCCGCTGCCGCTTTTCGCCCGGGCGCGCGTCGTCATCGATTTCACGACGCCGGCGGCCACCGTCGCCCATGCCGGCATCGCCGCGCAGGCCCGCATCGCCCACGTCATCGGCACCACCGGTTTCTCCGAGGCGGATATCGCCGCCATCGACGCCGCTGCCCGCCACGCGACGATCGTGCGCGCGGGTAACATGTCGCTCGGCGTCAATCTGCTAATCGCGCTGGTGCAGCAGGCCGCCGCGGCGCTGCCGGTCGACTACGACATCGAGGTGCTCGAGATGCACCATCGCCACAAGGTCGATGCCCCCTCCGGCACCGCGTTGATGCTGGGCGAGGCCGCCGCCGCCGGCCGCGAGATCAGCCTGAAGGATGCCGCCGTGATGGCACGCGAGGGCGAGACCGGGCCGCGGGGCGAGGGCACGATCGGCATGCAGACGCTGCGCGGGGGCGACGTGGTCGGCGAGCACAGCGTGATCCTCGCCGGCCCGGGTGAGCGTCTGACGCTCGGCCATATCGCTTCGGACCGAATGCTGTTTGCCCGCGGCGCGGTCCGGGCCGCGCGCTGGGCGCATGACCGATCGCCCGGTCACCACGACATGATGGATGTGCTGGGGCTGCGATCATGACTGCAATCAAGCGTCACGCCATAAGGACCGGCGAAAAAATGCAGAATGTGCGGTCTGGTCGCAGGAATGGTTGCAAACAACGCCCTGTAAGTTGCCGACACACCGCTAACTCCGAGGCTCAGGGTAGAGCGTGATGAGAGACACGGCAGACACCGGCGCGCTGAACCTGGTCAAGCTCTGCGTTGGGGCTGACAGCATTGAAGACCTCGCTGACTGGCAGGCGCATGTGATGGCGGAACGTCGCCGCGCAGGGCTCGCGCTGGAACCACGTCATGTGACGCGGCAATGGCCGCGCAGGGCCGAGCAGATCCTTCCGGAGCCGGAGGGGCAGGACGAGAGTGAAGCCGGCGGATCGCTCTATTGGGTGATCCGGGGCGTGATCCTGGTGCGCCAGCGCATCCTCGCGTTTGAGGAGACACGTGGCGCCGACGGTATCGTCCGCTGCGGCATCGTGCTGGATCCGACCCTCGTGCGTACCGAGGGCAGGCCCCGCAAGGTGTTTCAGGGCTGGCGTTATCTGACGGCCGCCGATGCGCCACCGGATCTCGGTCCCTGGCGCCGGCGAGGAGAGACGGGCGATGCCAGGGGGGTATCGCTGCCACGCGAGCTTGAAGCGGCGCTCGATACCTTCGGGGTGGGTGCCGCCGGAAGGTGACACCATGAACCGTCTCGACGCACGGCTGTCGGACGTCCTCGAACCCGTCAGGGATATCGCCGTGGGCGAGATCCTGGAGACCATGGCGCGCAGCCTTGGTGACGGCTTGGACGTGCGCGCCGAGCCCAAGTGTCGCGACACCGCGGGCTCTGTGACGCGCGAGGGCAAGCTTGCGCTGCCGCGCAGGGGCGATCTGTTGATCCTGCGCGAGGGCAATGACGGCCTCATCCGCCGCGTTGAAAGCGACCATGTCCTGCGCTTTGAGCCGGTGACCCTGGTCGAGCCGGAAGGCTTTGTCTGCGTGATCAGCCCGTTCCGCTGGGACGCGATGCAGGTGCTCTGCGAGCGGGGCGAGAACGAGGGCGGATGGACCCCGAACTGGGGCCCGGTGCGCCGCTGGTTCCTCGAGTGGTTCCAAAGCCGCTATTCCGCCGAGGCGCCCGATCTCGACGGTGCGGTGCATGCGCTCAACGGACCCGAGGACAGGGCGAGCGGATGGCTGTTCCAGATCGATCTCGGCTCGGCCCCGGTCGAGACCCTGTCGGACATGATCGGCGCCTTTGCCGAGACGGGGCTGCCCCGGATCCGCATCGGGCGGAACGTTATTGCCTGACCCCGGCGGCTGAGCACCCGTTTCTGCCCCACTGCCCCGCTGCCCCGACAGTGGCGTCGCTTTAGGCGCCGTGCTTCTCCCGGCGCCTCGGCACTCTCAGGGCCGCCGCGCTGTTGGCCTGCTGCGATGCGGCAGTTACGCAGCCGCTACCCCGCCGCGCGGGCGACGCCGACCATGGCGGGGCGGAGCAGGCGGCCCGAGATCGTGAAACCGACCGTCATTACCTCGATGACCGTGCCGGGCTCGGCGCCGGGGATCGGGGCTTCGAACATCGCCTGGTGCAGGTTGGGGTCGAACTTCTCGCCCTTCTCCGGCACGGTCTTTTCAATCTTGTGCTTGGCAAAAGCGTTCACCAGTTCGCGGAGCGTCAGGTCTACGCCCTCGACGAAGGCGGCGTGCTGCTCGCGGAGCGCCTCATCGGCACTCGCCAGCGCCCGCTCCAGATTGTCATGCACGCTGAGCAGATCGCGCGCGAGCTTGGTGCCGCCATAGGCTTCGGCGTCCTTGCGGTCGCGCTCGGCCCGGCGCCGTACGTTCTCCGCCTCAGCCAGCGCGCGCATCAGCTTGTCCTTCAGCTGCTCGCGCTCGGCCGTCAGCGCGGCGATCTCATCATCGCGCGGGTCTTGCTCAAACGCCAAAGCTTCCTCGGCGGCCTCTGCCGCGCCGGCGAGAGACTCGGCCGTCGCCTCGGCTGCGGCGTCATAGAGCGCCTCGGCCTCGGCCGCGCCGTCGAGACCTGCAGAGCTGGCCGCGGGCTCGGTTTCGACGTCACCGTCAGTGTCGGGGGCAAGGTCTGGTGCGCCACCGCCACCGGCGATCGCCTCGTCCACCGGCTCGACGCCGTCGGTCGCGGGATCGGTCCCGGGATCGGGCGCCACGCTCTCCGCTGGGTTCGCCTCGGGGGCGCCGGGTTGGGTCTTGTTCGTGTCGCTCATCATCGTCTTCCGTTGTCTCGCGCCGGTCCAAATCGGGACGGCAGGCGTGATCGGGCGCGTCATCGCGTCGGTATCTCATGTCCGGGCGGGGTCTAGCGTATCTCGACCTTGCCCGTCACGGGGTCTGTCATCACCGCCTCAGATGCACCGCTGGCCGGCTCGGGGATGCGGAGGCCCGGGCTACCGGCGCTGCCACCCACCAGCCGACCCACCAGGCGTGCGGTATAGTCCACCATGGGCACGATCCGCCCGTAATTGAGGCGCGTGGGGCCAATCACCCCGATGGCGCCGATCACCTGATGCTGGGCATCGCGGTAGGGCGAGACCACCATCGACGATCCCGAGAGCGAGAACAGCTTGTTCTCCGAGCCGATGAAGACCCGAACGCCGCTACCGCCCTCGGCCAGATCGAGGAGGTGGGCAATGTCGCGCTTGCGTTCAAGATCGTCGAACAGCTGGCGCACCCGCTCCAGCTCCTCGGCGGTCTGACCGGTCTGCAAGAGATGCGCGCGGCCCCGCACGATCAGTTGCCCCGGGATCGCATCGCTCGGCGGCGTGGCGGTGCTGCCGTCGGACCAGAGCGCGATCCCCCGCTCCACCAGCGAGGCGGCCAGCCGGTCCAGCGTCGCGCGGTTGGCATCCATCTGCGCCGCCACCTGGGTCGAGACCTCGGCCAGCGTCCGGCCGCGCAGCTGCGCATTCAGAAAGTTCGCGGCCTCGCGCATGGCCGAGGGCGTGAGACCCGCCGGCGGATCGAAGACGCGGTTCTCGATCGTGCCGTCGCTCATCACCAGCACCGCCAACGCGCGGTCGGGACCGAGCGAGACGAACTCCACATGCTCGACCGGGCTCTCGCGCTTCGGCGCGTAGACAAGGCTCGCGCACTGGCTGAGGCCCGAAAGCAGCGCGCCGGCATGGTCGAGGGTGGCGCCGAGGTCGTGCTCCGGCGCTTCGATGGCGCGGTCGATCTGCGCCCGCTCGGCCGGGTCTATATCGCCGACCTGCAGCACGGCATCGACGAACAAACGCAGGCCGAGATGCGAGGGCACCCGCCCCGCCGAGACATGGGGGCTGTCAAGCAGGCCCGCAAACTCCAGATCCTGCATCACGTTGCGGATCGTCGCCGCCGAGAGCCCATCGCTGGAGGCACGCGACAGGGTACGCGAGCCGACCGGCTCACCCGTCTCGAGATAGGTTTCGACCAGCTGTCGGAAGATCTCGCGCGACCGGTCGTTGAGATCGGCGAGGCTGGGCGGCGACACCGGCATCGTCTCCTCCTGCCAAGGCCCTGCAGGTAAGCGGCAGGGGTTTCGTCGTCAATCGAGAGTGTTGCCACCAGCCCATATGCCTCTCCCTCGGACACCGCCTGCGCCAAGACCACGAGCAGTGATCCCGGGTAGCTGCGCCGGTCTGCCATGATCCCCGGCCTGGCTGGACCTTGCCGGCCGGGGCGGATAGCAGGGCGGGGCGTGGCGGCCCATGGGGCGTTGACGCACCATGCGACCTCTGGAGACCTGACCAATGCGCCCTTCCGGCCGACAGAACGATGCGCTCCGCCCCGTCTCGATCGAGACCGGCTATACCCGCCATGCCGAGGGATCGGCGCTGATCCGGATGGGTGACACGGTGGTGCTCTGCACGGCATCCGTCGATGAGAAAGCGCCGCCCTTCCTGCGCAACTCAGGCCTCGGCTGGGTGACGGCGGAATACGGCATGCTGCCGCGTTCCACCCATACCCGGTCGCGCCGCGAAAGCATGGCAGGGCGCGTCGGCGGGCGCACGCAGGAGATCCAGCGCCTGATCGGCCGCTCGCTCCGCGCCGGGACCGACCGGGTGATCATGGGCGAGCGTCAGATCGTCGTCGACTGCGACGTGCTGCAGGCCGATGGCGGCACGCGCACCGCCTCCATCACCGGCGGCTGGGTGGCGCTGAGGCTGGCCGCCGAGACGCTGGTGGCAGGCGGGGTGATCACCGAGAACCCGATCACCGAGCATATCGCCGCGGTCTCCTGCGGGGTCTATAACGGCCAGACGGTGCTGGATCTCGACTACCCCGAGGACAGCGAAGCCGGCACCGACGCCAATTTCGTCATGACCGGCTCGGGCGGCATGGTCGAACTGCAGGGCTCGGCCGAGGGCGCCCCCTTCTCCGAGGCCGAGTTCCTCGCCATGCTGACCCTTGCCCGCAAGGGCATCGGAGAACTGGTCGAGGCGCAAAAGGCGGCGATTAGTGGGTGAGAAACCGCCCTATGTTTCGCTCGGTTCGGTGCCGTCGCCTTGGGACGGGCCCGCCTTCGACGCCTTTGCCGCCGTTCTCGAACCGCTGGGTTTTCGGCGCGATCAGTTTGACTTCTGGCGCCCGGGGCCTTTCGGGGCTCAGGTCATCTATCTGACGTCCCTACCATTGGGTACTTACGGAACAGATCAATGCATCATCATTCCGTTCGTTGCGCGCAGTCGAGGCGCTGACGCTGATTGGACGCATGAAACGCTCGCTTGGTGCGGCATGCTGAACGAAGGCGGGGATGGTGTCGGCCGATGGGTTTGCCCCGATCTCAGTGACGACCCTGTGGGAGCCGCCGCCTGCCTCGCTGACGCTGCCGCAATGACTTGGCGGGTCGCCGAAACGGCCTTTGCCGAGGATATCAACCCGATAATGCTCGCGCGACCGGAGAGCGCCATGCCCGATCAGAGCCTTCTTGATGCTGGCCGTCGCCGCCTCGCGCCCGGTCGGCTGGTGGTGGCCAGTCACAATGCCGGCAAGGTGCGCGAGATCCGGGCGCTGTTGGAGCCCTACGGCGTGGAGCCGGTCTCAGCCGTGGAGCTTGGCCTGCCCGAACCCGACGAGACCGAAACGACCTACACCGGCAATGCGCGGCTGAAGGCCCATGCGGCGGCGGTGGCCTCGGGCCTGCCGGCGCTGGCCGATGACAGCGGGATCGGTGTCGCCCTTCTCGACTGGGCGCCGGGGATCCATTCCGCGCGCTTTGCGGAACGCCCCGGCGCGGGGCGCGATTTCGCCTGGGGCATGGCGCGGCTTTGGGAGGAGATCGACGACAAGGCGCCGGGAGCCGAGGCGCCCCAGGCGTCGTTCTTCTGCGCCCTCTCGCTCGCCTGGCCGGACGGGCATGACGAGACGTTTCTCGGCCGGGTCGACGGTACGCTGGTGCGAGAGCCCCGCGGCGACCGGGGTTTCGGCTATGATCCGATCTTCGTGGCCGATGGCCATGCGCAGACCTTTGGGGAGATGGACCCGGACGCCAAGCACGCGATGAGCCACCGGGCCGATGCCTTTGCCAAGCTGGTCGCGGCCTGTCTCGCGCCGGTCGACTGACAGGAGAGCCCGATGACCCGACGCCTGATCTCCACCGGCTCACCGTTCGAGCGTGACTATGCCTATTCGCGCGCCGTGGTGCAGGGCGACTGGTGCTTTGTCGCGGGCACGACCGGGTACGACTATGCCTCGATGTCGATGCCCGAGAGCGCCGAGGACCAGGCGCGCGCGGCGCTCGCCACCATCGCACGGGCGCTGGACGAGGCGGGGTTCGCGATGGCCGATATCGTGCGCACGGCGATCTACATCCCCGACCCGGCCGACCATCCGGCCATCGGCGTGGCGCTGCGTGAGGCGCTGGGCGACGTACTGCCGGCCAATACCACGGTGGCGAGCCCTCTGCTGAAGCCGGAGATGAAGGTCGAGATCGAGGTGACCGCGCTTCGCCGCAGCGCCGCGGGCTGACATGGCGAAGGGCGCGAAACGGGATGGCGGCAAGCGCGGGTCGCGCGGCGGCAAGGCGCGTGCACCGGGCACAACTGTCGCGCCGACGCCCCAGGCACCGCCTCCCGCGACGCGCGGCACGCTGGCCGATCGTGACGCCTATGCCTGGCGATACCGGGTCATCCTGACGCTGGTCTTCGTCCTCGCCCTTGCCCTCGGCCTTCTCCGGGGCAACCTCTTCGCCCTGTTGGCGGGGCTTGGAGGGCTCGGATGGCTCGCACTGGTGTGGCGACGGCGGAACCCGCGCTGATGGCGGACGGTGCTGCCGTGACGGCGGCGCCCGGCCCGCCCGCTGGCCCGTCCCCTGGCCCTATGACCGGTCCGCAGCCGCTCGGCACCCCCGACTGGCGCGCGGGCGGTTTCGGCCTCTACGTCCATTGGCCCTTCTGCAAGGCCAAGTGCCCCTATTGCGACTTCAACAGCCACGTGACGCGCGAGGCGGTGGACCACGCAGCCTGGGCCGCGCGGCTGGTGGCCGAGATGGGCCATATGCGCTGCCTGACCGGGCCGCGCCCGCTCGACACCCTCTTCTTCGGCGGCGGCACCCCCAGCCTGATGGCCGCCAGCACCGTGGACCGCGTGATTGCCGAGGCCGACCGGCTCTGGGGCCTCGCCCCCGGCGCTGAGGTCACGCTGGAGGCCAACCCCACCAGCGTCGAGGCTGCGACCTTCGCCGATTATGCCGCCGCCGGGGTCAACCGCGTCTCGGTCGGCGTGCAGGCGCTCGACGATGACGATCTCCGCCGGCTCGGTCGCACCCACTCGGTGGCCGAGGCGCTGGAGGCCATCGCCGTCGCGCGCCGCGCCTTCGCCCGCGTGTCCTTCGACCTGATCTACGCCCGTCAGCACCAGCGCCCCGCGGCCTGGGCTGCCGAGCTCGACCGCGCGCTCGCCTTCGGCCCCGATCACCTGTCGCTTTACCAGCTGACCATCGAGGAGGGGACGCGCTTTGCCGAGCTGCATGCCCGCGGCCGCCTGAGGGTGCCCGAGGACGATGCCGCCGCCGAGATGTATGCGCTGACCGCCGAGCGTACCGGCGCGGCGGGGCTGCCGGCCTATGAGGTCTCGAACCACGCCCGTCCGGGGGCGGAGAGCCGGCACAACCTGATCTACTGGCGCTATGGCGACTACGCCGGCATCGGCCCCGGCGCCCATGGCCGCCTGACGCTGGAGGACGGCACGCGGATCGCGACCGAGACCCTGGCAGATCCTGCCGCCTGGGGCGCTGCAGTGGCGCGAGAGACCCATGCGCTGATGCGCGAGGAGCCGGTGGATGAGGGCGAGCAGGCCATCGAGATGGCGCTGATGGGCCTGCGTCTCACCGAAGGCATCGACCCCGAGCGCTATACCCGGCTCGCCGGTGGTGGGTTTGACCCGAACCGGATCGCCACGCTGGTCGAGGATGGGCTGCTGATCCGCCGTACCGTGCCGGGTGGCCAACGCCTTGCAGTGACCGAGACCGGGCGGCCGATCCTGAACGCGATCTTGCGCGAACTGCTGGCTTGAGACCTCCGATCCGGGCGAGGGTGGCGCGATGACACGTCTTCTCTGGTGCATCGCGGGGTGGGGCGCTTTCGGGCTCGGCGCGCTGGGCGCGGTTCTGCCGCTGCTGCCGACGGTGCCCTTCATGCTGCTCGCCGCCTTCTGCTTCGCGCGGGGGTCGGAGCGGTTTCATCTCTGGCTGACCACGCATCCGCGCTTTGGCCCCGCCATCAGCGACTGGAATGCTTCGGGTGTGATCCGGCCGAAAGCCAAGCGGGCGGCGGTGATCGCCATCGCGCTTGGCTTTGGCCTGTCGGTGGCGCTGGGCGTGCCGGGCCACGTGCTGGCGATCCAGGCCGTCGTGCTGGGTGCGGTGCTGGTGTTCATCCTCACCCGCCCGGGCGCGGCGCACGACGGAGGGCCTGGCGACGGCTCGCCCTGAGGCGGCGCTCAGGCCTTCGGCAATAGCGCGCGCAGCCGGTACAGAGCGTCCAGCGCCTCTCGCGGGCTGAGTGCATCGGGGTCGAGCGCCGCAAGCGCCTCGATCAGGCCGCTATCCGCGGCGGGCGCAGGCGGCGGCGGGGTCGGGCGCGCGGCGAACAGCGGCAACCCGTCGAGCGCCGCGCCGATATCCGCGGCCCCCGTCGCATCGCCATCCCGGTCCCGCGCCTCCAGCCGGCTCAGCACCTCGCGCGCCCGGTCGACCACCGCATCGGGCAACCCGGCCAGCCGCGCGACCTGCACGCCATAGCTGCGATCGGCCGCGCCCGGTGCGATCTCGTGCAGAAAGACGACCTCGCCCTCCCATTCGCGCACGCGCACCGACACCGGCGCGAGGGCCGGCAACCGGTCGGCCAGCGCCGTCAGCTCGTGGTAATGGGTGGCGAACAGGCCCCGACAGCGATTGACGTCGTGCAGATGCTCCAGCGTGGCCCAGGCGATGGATAGCCCGTCCCAGGTCGCCGTGCCGCGCCCGATCTCATCCAGGATCACCAGCGCGGCGGGGCCGGCCTGGTTCAGGATCGCGGCGGTCTCCACCATCTCGACCATGAAGGTCGAGCGTCCGGCGGCGAGGTCATCGGCCGCGCCCACCCGGCTGAACACCTGATCGATGACGCCGAGATGCGCGGCCTCGGCCGGCACGTAAAGCCCGGCCTGGGCCAGGATCGCGATCAGCGCGTTCTGGCGGAGGAAAGTCGATTTGCCCGCCATGTTTGGCCCGGTCACCAGCCAGAGCGGCGCGGGCCCGTCCGCCCCGGCGCTGAGATCGGCATCATTCGGCACGAAGCTGCGCCCCTCACGCCTCAGCGCCGCCTCCACCCCCGGATGACGCCCGCCGGTGATGGCAAAGCTGCGCGAGCGGTCGACCACGGGGCGCACCCAGCCGCCGTCGCCCGCCAGACGCGCCGCCGACAGCGCCACGTCCAGCATCGCGAGTGCCGCGGCGACGCCGGTCAGCGCGCCGTGCTCGGCCAGCACCGCCTCAACGAGGCCCGCGAACAGCCGCGCCTCGATCTCGGCCGCGCGGGCGCCAGCATTCAGGATCGCGTTCTCGGTCTCGGCCAGCGCCTCGGTCGTGAAGCGGTGCGCATTGGCGAGCGTCTGGCGGTGGCGGAACTCCGGGTTCTCGTGCAGCCGCTCGGCATGGCGGGCGGTGACCTCGACGAAATAGCCGAGGACGTTGTTGTGCTTGATCTTCAGGCTGTCGATCCCAGTCGCCTGGGCCAGATCGCGCTGCATGCCCGCGATGACGCCCCGGCCCTCGGCCGAGAGCTGGCGCGCCCGGTCCAGATCGCCGTCATGCCCCGCCCGGATCGCGCCGCCCTGCGACAGCGCCAGCGGCGGGCTGTCGGCCAGCGCGTCCTCCAGCGTCTGGCGCAGAGCATCATGACCGGTCAGCGCGGCGAGGGCAGCGTCGATTTCGACTGGCAGGGGCGCCAGCGCAGACGGATCGGCAGGCGCCAGCGAGGGTGGCAGCGTGGCTGCCGCCTGCAGCGCGCCGCGCACGGCCGCCACATCGCGTGGCCCACCCCGGCCGAGGGCAAGGCGCGACAGGGCACGCTCCAGGTCCGGCGTCTCCGCCAGGGTCGCATCCAGCACGGCGGCCGCATCGGGGCGCGCGGCCAGCCAGTCGACCGCGTCGTGGCGCGCGGCAATCGCCGCGGGGTCGATCAGCGGCGCTGACAGCCGCTCGGCCAACAGCCGTGCCCCGGCGCCGGTGCGCGTGCGGTCAACCGCGGCCAGCAGGCTGCCCTCCCGCGCGCCCGAGAGCGTGCGCATCAGCTCCAGGTTCCGCCGTGTCGCCGCGTCGATGCGCATCACCGCATCCACCGCCTCGCGCCGCGGAGGGCGCAGCATCGGCAGACGGCCCTGCTGGGTCAGTTCGAGGTAATCGGCGAGCGCGCCCAGCGCCGCGATCTCGACCCGCGAGAACGCCCCGAAACCGTCCAGGCTGGCGACGCGAAACAGCCGCTTCAGCCGCTCACCCCCCGCCTGGCTGTCGAAGGCGGCGCGCGCGCGCGGGGTCACGACCGCGCCCGCCTGCTCAGCCGCGGCGACCAGGAGGGCGCTAGCGTCGTTGGCCCCATCCGGCTCGGCCAGCAGCACTTCGGAGGGCGCGAGGCGGGCCATCTGAGCCCCGATGGCACCAGGCGCGACCGGGGCGACGGCCAGCGCACCGGTCGAAAGCTCGACCCAGGCGAGCGCGGTCTCCTCACGGATCACGGCGACGGCGGCGAGGTAGTTCGACGCCCGCGCCTCCAGCAGCGTGTCCTCGGTCAACGTGCCGGGGGTGACGAGGCGCACCACCGCGCGGCGCACGACAGACTTGGAGCCGCGCTTCTTCGCCTCGGCCGGATCCTCGGTCTGCTCGCAGACGGCGACACGAAAACCTTTGCGGATAAGCGTGTTGAGATAGGCCTCGGCCGAATGCACCGGCACGCCGCACATGGCGATGTCCTCGCCCAGATGCTTGCCCCGCCGGGTCAGCGCGATGTCGAGCGCCGCCGCCGCCGCCACCGCATCGTCGAAGAACAGCTCGTAGAAATCGCCCATGCGGTAGAACAGCAGGGCATCGGGATGGCCGGCCTTGATCTCAAGATACTGCGCCATCATCGGCGTCGCCCCGGGCGGCGGGACGAAGGCCTGCTGAGCGGTGGTCGCGGGGGACGGTGCCGCCGGGGCCTCTGCGGCGGTCTTGTCCAGCGCCTCGGGCGGCGGGTGCTTGGCGGGTTTGCCCATGCCCTCGCCGGTAGCATGCGCCGCCTGCCCGGTGAATAGAGCGATGAGCTTTGGAGCGCTGGCCCCGCTCAAGCCCCGCTCAAGCCCCGCTCAAGCACTGGCGCGCTTCCGTGATGGGTTGCAGCGCGGGTCGGGCGTGCCGTTGCGGGTCGGGCTAGTATGGAGGCGACCACTGATCACCTCCGCCCCCACTCGCCCAAACAGGCCCGACCCGGAGAGCACCGATGACCCATGCCTATCACGAGATCGCCTTCACCCCCCGCGTGCTCGCCCTGCAAACTCAGCTCGGCAGCCGCGCCTCCTATGCCCGGTTCGAGGAAGGGCCGGTCACCAGCGACCGCATCGGCCCCAAGGAGGCCGATTTCATCGCCACGCGCGACAGCTTCTACATCGCCAGCGTGTCCGAGACCGGCTGGCCCTATCTGCAGCACCGGGGCGGGCCGGCGGGCTTTTTGCGGGTGCTGGATGACCGGACGCTCGGCTATGCCGATTTCAGCGGGAACCGGCAGTACCTGACGCTGGCCAACACCGCCGCCGATGACCGGGTGTCGCTGTTCCTGATGGATTACGCCCGGCGCGCCCGACTGAAGGTGATGGGCCGGGCACGAGTGGTTGAGCCGACCGACAAAGCGACGCTCGCCAAGCTCACCGTTCCCGGCTACCGCGCCCGGGTCGAGCGGGGGATCGCCATCGAGGTGGCGGCGCTCGACTGGAACTGCCCCCAGCACATCACCCCGCGCCTGAACGAGGCGGAGTACGACGCCGCCGTCCGGCCCCTGCTCGACCGGATCGCCGAGCTTGAGGCCGCGCTGGCGGCGAAAGGAGGCACTGCCCCGGCTGGCGGCACTTAAAACTCGAAGGGTTTTGGGCGCTTGCCACTCATATTGGTGTGGTCCACCGGCACGCCGCGCTGAAAATGGAGCTTCTCGACCAGGGCTTCCACATGTTTGCGACCCTTCATCGTCGACGGGATGACTAATTGACCGCCGTCTCGAAACAACAACGCAATATCAATGCACTTCATGTCACCTGATCGAAACGAGAAGAACGGTTCTCTCATCTGGACCCGAACGATCTGATCGGTGGTGTACTCCTGCGGGCGGCCGAGCCGGCGATACACCGAAGTATGCCGCCCATCGACCTCCATGAGAGGTATCATGAGCCAGCGGATGTAGTATCGAAGGGTGTAGAAAAGCATCACGATGGCGCCGGCCGACATCAGAAAGAACTTCGTCATGGACATACCCGGCAGGGGTCTCGGCACCCCGCCCGGCCAGAAGGCCAGAAGAAACGCGATGCAGAGCGCCATGATCCGAATTGCCGCTAGGCCGTCGAACCGCGACTTTCGCAGCTGATAGCGCTGTCCACTGCCATGAACGCGGCGTCGGTACTCGAGGAAGGCCTCGGTTAAGAAGTGTCCGACGACCAGACTGACGACCGTGGCGGCGATTTCGATAGGGGAGTCCAACGAGCGACTCTATCCAACGATCACGCCAGCCCCGGCCCACTCGCTCCGGATGGCCGCGAGGGAGCCATTGAGGTCAATGGCGGCGGTCAGGTCCTCCAGCACCAGCGCCTCGAAGCCTTCGCGCCGGGCGTCGAGGGCCGACCAGCCGACGCAGAAATCGGTGGCGATGCCGACGAAGACGCAGCGCCCAACGCCGCGGGCGCGGAGATAGCCGGTGAGCCCCGTGGGCGTCGTGTGGTCGTTCTCGAAAAAGGCCGAGTAGCTGTCGATGCCGGGCCGGAAGCCCTTGCGGATCACCGCATGCGCCGCATCCGTCGGCAGATCGGGATGAAATGCCGCGCCGTCGCTGCCCTGGATGCAGTGCTCGGGCCAGAGGACCTGCGGGCCATAGGGCATCTCGACCTGATCGAACGGCGCGCGGCCCGGGTGGCTGGTGACAAAGCTCGCATGGCCCGCCGGGTGCCAGTCCTGCGTCAGCACGACCGTCGCAAAACGCGGCATCAGCGCGCCGATCGGCCCGGCCAGCGCCGCACCCCCTGCCACGGCCAGCGCGCCGCCCTCGCAGAAGTCGTTCTGGACATCGACGACGATCAACGCGTCACCGGGTTTCGGCTCCATCCTGCGGCCCCTCTGTCGTTCTTCCCGGCCTCTGCCGCTCGGCGCTTTTCCACCCCGTGGGCGAGGACCGGCGATTCTTCGCTTGTGGCTGAGAACGTCTTATGCTGTCTCTTGGTATACCACTAACGCGAGTTTTGTGCGCTTGCGTGGTACAGGATAAGCGATGGGCGAGCCAGTGGACGATCACGTCGACAGCGATCTGAGGACCCGTGACAGCGCCGGCCAGGCGATGGCCACGCGGCCGGTATCGTTGTCGGGGCCCATCTACGACACGCTGCGACAACGGATCATCGACCTCGATATCTATCACCCCGCCACCCCACTGCGCATGGATGAGCGTGGGCTGGCCGAAGCCTTCGGGATCAGCCGCACCCCGGTGCGCGCCGCGATCCACCGGTTGGAGCAGGACGGCTTCGTCGAGACGCTGCCCCGGCGCGGGGTCTTCATCCGCCGCCGCTCGCTGCCCGAGATCTTGGAGATGGTGGAGATGTGGGGCGCGCTGGAGGCCGCTGCCGCCCGCATCGCCTGTGCCCGCGCCGAAGATGCGGCCATCGCCTCGGTCCGTGACAGCGTCGCGCAGTTTGGCGAGCAGGCAAGCAAGCTGGTCCTGTCGGAGTATTCCGAGGCGAACATCGCCTTTCACCGCTCGATCCTCGCGCTTTCGGGCAATTCCATGATGATCGCGGCCGGCGAGGGGCTGCTGGCCCATCTGGCTGCCGTGCGCCGTCGCGCGATGGCCGATCCGAGCCGGACTGAAGGTTCGCTCACCGACCATTCCGGGATCGTCGCAGCGCTGGAGGCGCGTGAGGCCGACCTCGCCGCGCGCCGGGTCGAGGCGCATACGGCCGGGCTGCATGTCTACCTGTCGCGTAACTGGAAGACGCTGACGGGCGATGCGGCGGGCGCGGCGATGGCCACGGTTCCCCGGCCGCAGACCGCGCAGCGGCCAAGTGGCGACGCCCAGCCCAGTCCAAGCGGTGGGGGAAGCGGCGCGGCGCCTGCCGGCCGGGTGCCGGCCTCTCCGGCAACGTGACCGAAACCACCCCCGACCCACGCTGACCGACCACAATCGATAGCGACCGACAACAAGACCAAGAAGACGCCGGAGGAAGACATGGCCCTCGCATCCGAGCACGATCACGGCGCGCCGGCGCCCCTTGAGCAGACCGACGGCTTTCATCTGCTGATCGACGCGCTGAAGCTGAACGGGATCGAGACGATCTACAACGTCCCGGGCATCCCGATCACCGATCTCGGCCGCTATGCCCAGGCGCAGGGCATGCGGGTGATCTCGTTCCGCCATGAGCAACATGCGGGCTATGCCGCGTCCGTCGCGGGCTTCCTGACCAAAAAGCCGGGGGTCTGCATGACCGTCTCGGCGCCGGGCTTCATGAACGGCCTGACCGCGGTGGCGAACGCGACAACCAATTGCTGGCCGATGATCCTGATCTCGGGCTCGTCCGAGCGGGAGATCGTCGATCTGGCGCAGGGCGACTATGAGGAGATGGACCAGCTCGCCATCGCGCGGCCGTTCTGCAAGGCCGCCTATCGC
The DNA here is from genome assembly GCA_039027855.1 of Pseudomonadota bacterium. Lineage (GTDB taxonomy): Bacteria > Pseudomonadota > Alphaproteobacteria > Rhodobacterales > Rhodobacteraceae > Thermohalobaculum. The sequence goes on from JBCCJI010000003.1 coordinate 124,562, forward strand.
CTGAACTATGCCGAGGATATCGGCATCGCCGTCGCCCGCGCCATCCGCAGCGCCGTCAGCGGCCGGCCGGGGGGGGTGTACCTCGACATCCCGGGCGCGATGCTCGGGCAGGTGATGGACGCGGCCGAGGGGCAGAAATCGCTGGTCAAGGTCATCGATCCCGCACCCCGCGCCCGCCCGAATGCCGAGGCCATCGCCCGCGCCATCGATGTGATGAAATCGGCCGAGCGCCCGCTGATCGTCATCGGCAAGGGCGCGGCCTATGACCAGTCGGACGAGGCGATCCGCGCCTTTGTCGAAAAATCGGGCTACCCCTTCCTGCCGATGTCGATGGCCAAGGGCATCCTGCCCGACGTGCATCCGCAATGCGCCGCCGCCGCGCGCTCGCTGGTGCTGAAGGAAAGCGACGTCGTCATCATGATGGGCGCGCGCATCAACTGGCTGCTCTCCCACGGCAAGGGCAAGCAGTGGGGCGAGCCGGGCAGCAAGAAGTTCATCCAGATCGACATCGACCCCGAAGAGATGGACTCGAATGTCGAGATCGCCGCGCCCCTGGTCGGCGATGTCGGCTCCTGCGCCGAGGCGCTGCTGGAGGCGATGGACGGCGAGGGCATCGCGCCGCCGACCGCCTGGCTCGACAAGGTCCACGCCAAGGCCGAGGCCAACATGCAGAAGATGGCCACGCGGCTGCAGAACAATAACCACCCGATGGACTACCACTCGGCGCTCGGCGTCATCAAACAGGCCATCAACGACCGGCCCGAGACGATCCTGGTGAACGAGGGCGCCAATACGCTCGACCTCGCGCGGTCTATCGTGAACATCCACAGGCCGCGCCACCGCATCGACGTGGGCACCTGGGGGGTCATGGGCATCGGCATGGGCGCCGCCATCGCCGCCGCGGTCGAGACCGGCAAGCAGGTGCTGGCGGTCGAGGGCGACAGCGCCTTCGGCTTCTGCGGCATGGAGGTGGAGACGATCTGCCGCTACAGGCTGCCGGTCAGCATCGTGATCTTCAACAACAACGGCATCTATCGCGGCGACGGCACCAATTGGGGTGGCGGCGACGATCCTGCGACGACGGTGTTTGTCGAGGACAGCCGCTACGACCTCATGATGGAGGCGTTTGGGGGCACGGGCTACTGGGTGAAAACGCCCGACGAACTCCGCGCCGCGCTGGAGGAGAGCCTTGCCTCGGGCAAGCCCAGCCTTATCAACGCCGCCATCGACCCGGCCGCCGGCAAGGAAAGCGGCAATATCGGCAACCTCAACCCGCAGTCGGTGGTGGCCCAGCAGCTGTATCCGCAGGCCAAGACGATCAACGGCTGACGCCGCGCATAGGGGAACGGAACAATGAAAGCACTCGAAGGCGTCAAGATCCTCGATTTCACCCATGTGCAGTCGGGCCCGACCTGCACACAGCTGCTCGCCTGGTTCGGCGCGGACGTGATCAAGGTGGAGCGGCCGGGCGTCGGCGATGCGACGCGCAAGCAGCTGGTCGACGTACCGGGGGCCGACAGCCTCTATTTCACGATGCTGAACCACAACAAGCGCTCGATCGAGCTGAACCCCAAGACCGAGAAGGGCAAGGAGGTTCTCACCAAGCTCGTCGAGGAATGCGACGTGCTGGTCGAGAACTTCGCGCCCGGTGCGCTGGATCGGATGGGGTTCTCGTGGGAGCGGATCCAGGAGATCAACCCGCGCATGATCATGGCCTCGGTCAAGGGGTTCGGGCCGGGCAAGTACGAGGACTGCAAGGTCTATGAGAACGTCGCGCAATGCGCCGGCGGCTCGGCCTCGACCACCGGTTTCCTCGACGGCCCGCCGCTGGTGACCGGCGCGCAGATCGGCGACAGCGGCACGGGTCTGCACCTCGCGCTCGGCATCGTCACGGCGCTTTTCCAACGTGAGAAATCGGGCCGCGGCCAGAAGGTGCTGGCGCCCATGCAGGACGGCGTCTTGAACCTCTGCCGCGTGAAGCTCCGCGACCAGCAGCGGCTGGAGAAAGGCCCGCTCAAGGAATACTCGCAATTCGGCGAGGGCGTGCCGTTCGGCGAGGCGACCCCGCGCGCGGGCAATGACTCGGGCGGCGGGCAGCCGGGCAAGATCCTGAAGTGCAAGGGCTGGGAGGACGATCCCAACGCCTACACCTATTTCATCATCCAGGCGGCCGTCTGGGAAAAGGTCTGCGACGTGATCGGCGAGCCCGGTTGGAAGACCGCACCCGGCTACGCCACCCCGCCCGAGCGGCTGGATAAGCTGACCGCGATCTTCGACCGGATCGAGGCCTGGACGATGACCAAGACCAAGTTCGAGGTCATGGAGATCTGCAACCCCCTCAACATCCCCGTGGGTCCCATCCTCAGCATGAAGGAAATCGCCGAGGACGAGGGCCTGCGCGCCACCGGCACCATCGTCGACGTGCCCCATCCCGAGCGTGGCAACTACCTCTCGGTCGGCTGCCCCATCAAGATGTCCGACAGCCCGGTGGAGGTCGTCCGCTCGCCGCTTCTCGGTGAGCACACGCACGAGATCCTGGCCGAGGTGCTGGGCTATTCGGGCGAGGAGATCAACGAGATCTCGGGCTCGGGCGCCATCGGCGATCTGCCCAAGGCGGCCGAGTGAGGCCGAGGTAACGCATCGCTATAGGTACAGTGTCACCGTGGCGCGTTCTGCCACTGGAAACGCAATTTTGGGGGATTGCCATGACACGGATCGACGACGGGCCAAGGCGGCCATGAGCGAGGACGAGGAGATCGGCTGGATGACGATCATGGGCGTGCTGGGGGGCATGGGGATCATCGTGCTGGCGCTGTTCTACTTCCCCGAGCTTAGGCCCGACCAGGTCGTGCTCGATTGCGACCGCCGGGGCGGTGTCTGGTCGTCGGAGATGGGCGAATGCCGCCTCTCCGACAGCCCGCCCGCAGGCCTCGCAGCCTGACGATGCCGGTAGGGTGGGGTTCGACCCCACCCCGCCACACCACCACGACCGCGGGCCACCACCCCGCGCCACAACGACGACGAGAAGACGAGCGCCCGGAGAGGCGTGACGGGAGGAAGACCGAATGCGACTGATCGTGAACGGGCAGCAGGCCTTCGGCCGCGCGGCGCTGGAAAAGATCCTCGAGGCCGGCACCGATGAGGTCGTGGGCGTCTATACCGCGCCAGACAAGGAAGGCCGCCCCGTCGATCCGATCAAGGAACTGGCGCTCGAGCGTGGGCTCCCACTGTTCCAGCCGCCGAACTACAAGGACGCGGCGGTGCTCGACGAGATGCGCGGCCTGAACGCCGACCTGATGGTCATGGCCTATATGATCATCTTCGTGCCCGAGGCCGCGCGCTCGATCCCGACGCATGGCTCGATCTGCTTCCACCCCTCGCTCTTGCCGCTGCACCGGGGCCCCTCGGCCATCAACTGGGCGGTGATCGGCGGCGCCACCAAGACCGGGCTCTGCTGGTTCTTCCCCGACGATGGCCTGGACGAGGGCGATATCCTGCTGATGCGCGAGGTCGAGATCGCGCCCGACGACACGCTCGGCGATGTCTACTTCAAGAAGATCTTCCCCCTCGGCGTCGACACCACGCTGGAGGCGATCGACCTCATCCGTTCGGGCAACCCGCCGCGCATGGCGCAGGATGAAAGCCGCGCGACCTATGAAAGCTGGTGCCGCAAGAAGGATGCCGGCATCGACTGGTCGCGGCCGGTCGGCGAGGTCTACAACCTGATCCGCGGCTGCAACCCGCAGCCTGGCGCCTGGACTATGCTGGGCGAGCACGAGGTGCAGCTGTTCGATGCGCGCCGTGCCGATGCCTCGGGCGCACCGGGCGAGGTCGTTTCCGTATCCGATGACGGCGTTCTCGTGGCGGCGGAGGGCGGTGGGATCCTCTTGAAAAGGGTGCGTCCCGCGGGGCAAGGCAAGATCCCGGCCGCCGAATGGGCCGCCTCCGCCAATCTGACGCCGGGCGCCACGCTCGGCGGCTGATCCCCGCCATCACGACGCCGGTAGCACGCCGCGCGCCTGGGAGAACCCCGCCCCCATGTCCGACATCGAGATCGCCCGCAACGCCCATAAGAAACCGATCCAGGAGATCGGCGCGAAACTCGGCATTCCGGCCGAGCATCTGCTGCCCTATGGCCACGACAAGGCCAAGCTCTCCGCCGCCTTCATCGACACCCTCGCCGACCGGCCCGACGGCAAGCTGATCCTAGTCACCGCCGTCAATCCCACGCCCGCGGGCGAGGGCAAGACCACCACGACGGTCGGCCTCGGCGACGGGCTGAACCATATCGGCAAGAACGCCTGCATCTGCATCCGCGAGGCGAGCCTTGGCCCCAATTTCGGCATGAAGGGCGGGGCCGCCGGCGGTGGTTACGCGCAAGTCGTGCCGATGGAGGATATGAACCTCCATTTCACCGGCGATTTCCACGCGATCACCTCGGCGCACAACCTGCTCGCGGCGATGATCGACAACCACATCTACTGGGGCAACGCGCTGGATATCGACGTGCGCCGCGTCGCCTTCCGCCGCGTGCTGGACATGAACGACCGGGCGCTCCGCCAGATCACGGCGTCTCTGGGCGGTGTGGCCAATGGTTTCCCGCGCGAGGCTGGCTTCGACATCACCGTGGCCTCTGAGGTGATGGCGATCCTCTGCCTCGCCAAGGACCTGAAGGACCTGGAAGATCGCCTCAGCCGTATCGTGGTCGCCTACCGGCGCGACCGCTCGCCCGTCACCTGTGCCGAGATCGGCGCAGCCGGCGCGATGACCGTGCTGCTGAAGGACGCAATGCAGCCCAATCTCGTGCAGACGCTGGAGAACAACCCGGCCTTTGTGCATGGCGGGCCCTTCGCCAATATCGCCCATGGCTGCAACTCGGTGATCGCCACGAAGACGGCGCTCAAGCTCGCCGATTACGTGGTGACCGAGGCCGGTTTCGGTGCCGATCTCGGCGCGGAGAAGTTCTACGACATAAAGTGCCGGATGGCCGGGCTGAAGCCCGCGGCGACGGTGATCGTCGCCACCTGCCGCGCCCTCAAGATGGGCGGGGGCGTCGCCAAGGCCGATCTTGGGCTGGAGAACGTCGCCGCGATCACCGAAGGCTGTGCCAACTTGGGACGCCACATCGAGAATATGGCCAAGTTCGGTGTGCCCATCGTCGTCGGCATCAATCACTTTTACACCGACACTGAAGCCGAGGTGCAGGCGATCAAGGACTACTGCGCCGAGCGTGGTGTCACGGCGGTGCTGAACCGCCACTGGGCCGAGGGCGGCAAGGGCATCGCCGAGACCGCGCGCAAGATCGTGGAGATCTGCGAGGGCGGCACCGCCGATCTCAGCCTGATCTACCCGAACGAGATGAGCCTGTTCGAGAAGATTGAGACCGTCTGCCGCGAGATCTACCGCGCCGACAACGTGATCGCCGACAAGAAAATCCGCGACCAGCTCAAGGCTTGGGAAGAGGCCGGCTATGGCCATTTCCCGGTCTGCATGGCGAAAACGCAGTACTCCTTCACCACCGATCCGGCCCGTCGCGGCGCGCCGACCGGCTTTGACATCCCCGTGCGCGAGGTTCGTCTCTCGGCCGGCGCGGGCTTTATCGTGGTGGTGTGCGGAGAGATCATGACCATGCCCGGGCTGCCGCGACAGCCGGCGGCCGAGACGATCAGGCTGGACGAAAACGGCGACGTGCAGGGCCTGTTCTGAGTGATGGAAATGGTTGGGTATTCCGCGGAAGAAACGGGGCCCAACCTGCTGGAATGAGGAAAAATTATTGCGTTCCCTCAAGGGTAGACTAACGTCTCATGATCGGCGGTTTTATGGCCGTCGGCGCGAGGGACGCACACCACCGGAGACAAGACGACCAACGTCGGTGGCCATCCTCGTTCCCCCGCGTTGGCGCCCCGCTCGGGCGCCGGCGCAGCCCGAGCCGGCCCATGGCCGCAACATAAACAGGGAGAAGACACAAAGATGTCTATTGCGAAGAAGCTTACCATCGGCCTGGCTGCGGCTGGAATGATGGCATCCACCTCCACGGTCGCCCGGGCCGATTGGGCGCCGCGCAAGCCGGTCGAACTGATCATCATGGCTGGCAAGGGCGGCGGTGCCGACCAGATCGCTCGTCTGTTGCAGGGCCTGATCGACCAGAAGGGCCTGTCGCCCCGGCCGTTCATCCCGATCAACAAGCCCGGCGGTTCGGGCGCCGAGGCGCTGACCTACCTGAAGGACAAGGCCGGCGACGACCATGTCGTGATGGTCACGCTCAACAGCTACTACACGACGCCGGTCATCCAGTCGGATCTCGGCATCGACATCAGCGAGTTCACGCCGATCGGCCTGATGGCGCTCGATACCTTCCTGCTCTGGGTCCAGACCGATAAGGGCATCAGCGATCTCGCCAGCTACGTCGACGCCGTGAAGGCCGCCGGCGGTGAGTGGAAGGTCGGCGGCACCGGCTCGGGCCAGGAGGATTCGATCCTCACCGCGATGATGGAGGCCGAGTTCGACTACGAGGTCACCTACATCCCGTTCCCGGGCGGCGGCACCGTGGCGACCAACCTGGTCGGCGGCTTCATCGACTCGACCGTGAACAACCCGGCCGAGCAGTCGGAGTTCGCGCGCGCCGGCCGTTCGGTGCCGCTCGTGCAGTTCACGGCCGAGCGCATGGCCGCCTATCCGGACGTGCCCACGGCGATCGAGCTCGGGCACGACATGGAGTACTACATGCAGCGCTCCATCAACGGCCCCCCGGGCATGAGCGCTGAGGCGGCCGAGTGGTATGCCGGCGTGTTCGAGACGCTGTTCAAGTCGGACGAGTGGCAGAAGTTCTGCAACGACGAGGGCCTGTTTTGCGAGGAGTGGACCACGGGCGATGACCTCGCCGCCTTCCACGACGCGCAGCTCGAGCGCCACAAGAACCTCATCGAGTCAGTCGGCGCTGCGGCGATCACCGGCGAGTGATGATACCGGCGGCGCGCCGCGGATGGCGCGCCGCCTCCCCTGACCCCTGACCTCTGCGACCACGCGGTCGCCGATCCTTCCCGCGCGCGCCGTCGCGCGCGAACGGGTGACCTGTGACCAGAAGCTGTCACCAGAAGGAGGCCACCATGAGCACACGGATTGCCGAAGGCCTGATGGCGTTCTTTCTCGTCCTGCTCTCCGCCACCGTCATGTGGAAGAGCTCGGAGCTGAACATCGGCTGGGTCGAGGGGCGCGGACCGGGATCGGGTGTCTGGCCGTTCTGGTTGGCCGCGCTCATGGGGCTCGCCTCGCTAGTGGCGCTGGTGCGGTTTTTCCTGCAGATGACGCCCGAAAGCCGGAACCTCACCGATTACATCGACCGCGATACCGTCGCGCTGGTGATGATCACCGCCTTCGGGCTTCTGGCGCTCATCATCTCGATCCACGTCGTCGGCGTGTACTTCTCCTTCATGATCTTCCTGCTGCTCTACCTCAAGCTGATCGGGCAGCACAGCTGGACCGAGACCATGACCACCGTGCTGGCCGTGCCGGTGATCATCTACCTTCTGTTCGAGGTCGCGCTCACGACGTATCTGCCAAAGGGCTGGCCGTTCTTCGAAGAGCTGTTCCTCGCCGTCGACAACGTCCGCTACGACATCCAGTACAGCGCCAATTCCGGCCTGATCTCAGGCCTGCTCGCGCTCAACACGCTGGGCGCCATCGGCGTGGGCCTCTGGGCGCGGCGCCTGGGCATCAACCCGCTGCTCGCCGCCCTCGGCTCCATCGTCGTCACTCCGATCCTGGGCGGCGTCGGCGTGTTCCTGATGGGCAAGAAACGCGCCGAGAAGGCCGCCTAAACCACGGGCCGAGAGAGAAGAGCAGGAGACAAGACCCATGATGGAAACGGTGCTTATCCCGCTCGGCGCAGGGCTGCTGCAGTCCTTCGAGCCGTTGAATTTGTTCATGATCTTCGCGGGCTGCCTCGCCGGGCTGTTCGTGGGCGCCATGCCGGGTCTCGGCTCGGTGAACGGCGTGGCGGTGTTGCTGCCGGTCACCTTCCTCGTGCCGCCGACGGCTGCGATCATCTTCCTGGCCGCCCTCTACTATGGCGCGATGTATGGGGGCGCGGTGTCCTCGATCACGCTGGGTATCCCCGGCGCCTCGACCGCGGTCGCCACCGTGTTCGACGGCCGACCCATGGCGCAGGCCGGCAAGGCGGACAAGGCACTGATGGCCGCCGCCGTCGCCTCCTTCATCGGCGGCACCGTTTCGGTCGTGCTCTTCACCTTCTTTGCGCCGCCGCTGGCCGAGTTCGCGCTCCGCTTCGGCCCGCCCGAGGAATTCGCCCTGATGGTGCTGGCCTTCGCCACCTTCATCGGTCTCGGCGGCGACGACATCGCCAAGACGGCGATCTCCATCCTGCTGGGCCTGGTGATCGCGACGGTCGGCTTCGACATCATCTCCGGCCAGCCGCGGCTCGTCTTCTTCGACATGCCCGAGCTGCAGCGCCCGATCCAGTTCATCGTGCTCGCCATCGGCATCTACGGCATCGGCGAGATGCTCTGGACCATGGAGCACACCAAGGGCGCCGTGCAGGTGACCAAGGTGAATTTCACCATTCGCCGCATGCGCGAGAACCTGGGCGAAGTCGGCCAGTACATGAAGTCCACCACCGTGGGCTCGGTGCTCGGCTTCTTCGTCGGCACGCTGCCGGCTGCGGGCGCCACGCCGGCCTCGCTCATGTCCTACGGGCTCGCCAAGTCGTTCTCCCGCGACCCCGACAGCTTCGGCAAGGGCAACGTCTCGGGTGTCGCCGCGCCCGAGGCCGCCAACAACGCCGCCTCAACCGGCTCGATGCTGCCAATGATCACGCTCGGGATCCCCGGCTCGCCGACCACGGCGATCCTGCTCGGCGGCATGATCATCTGGGGTCTGCGCCCCGGCCCGCTGCTCTTCGCCGAGGAGGGCGAGTTCGTCTGGGGCCTCATCGGCTCGATGTATGTCGCGAACTTCGTGACGCTCATCCTCAACCTCGCGCTGATCCCGGTGTTCATCCGGGTGCTGGCGCTGCCCTTCACGATGCTGGCGCCGATCATCTTCGTGCTGTGTATCGTGGGCGTCTTCGCGACCACCAACCGGATGTTCGATGTCTGGCTGATGCTGCTGTTCGGCGTGATCGGCTACCTGATGCGCAAGCTCGACTATCCGCTGGCGCCGGCGGTGCTCGCCATCGTGCTCGGCCCGCTGGCCGAACGGTCGTTCCGCCAGTCGCTGATCTCCAGCCAGGGCGACGCGATGATCTTCCTCGACCGGCCGATCGCCCTCATCTGCTTCCTTCTCGCCCTGCTGCTGATGTCCTATCCCTTCATTCAGCGGTACCTGATGCGACAGCGGGCCGTGCCCGGGTAAGGGGCGCCACGCGCCCCCGCCCGTGACAGGGAAGGGGGCGCCATGAGCGCGATACTGAGACATGATCCGGGGCCGGGTTTCCGCGCACTGCACGTGCCGGGCCGGCCCTTTATCTTGGCCAATGCCTGGGATGCGGGCTCGGCGCGGGTGCTGGCGGGACTGAACGCCAGCGCCATCGGCACCACCTCGGCCGGTCATGCCTTCACGCTCGGCCGCGATGACGGGCAGATCACCCGCGACGAGGCGCTGTCGCATGCGGCCGATCTGGTCGCCGCGACGCCGCTGCCCGTCTCAGCCGATCTCGAGAACGGTTTCGCCGATGCGCCCGAAGGCGTGGCCGAGACCGTGCGCCTCGCCGCCGAGGCCGGCGTCGCGGGTCTCTCCATCGAGGATGTGCGCACCGCCGCCGGCCCAGCCTATCCGCGCGACGAGGCCCTGGCACGGGTCGAGGCCGGGATCGCGGCTGCCCGCGCCCTCCCCCGCGATGTCGTCTTCTGCGCCCGCGCCGACGGTGTGATGACCGGCGCCTATGACCTTGTCGAGGCCTGCGCCCGCATCGCGGCCTTTGCCGATCTCGGCGCCGATGTCGTCTATGTGCCCCTGCCGGGTGATGGCAACGCGTTGGAGCGGGTGGTGCGCGCCGCGTCCGGCAGGCCGGTCAACGCACTGGCCGTGGGACCCCTGGCGCGGCTCGGCATGAACGGGTTGGCGGCGCTCGGGGCGGCGCGCATCTCGCTTGGCTCGGCGCTCGCGCGGATGACCCACCGGGTGCTGATCGATGCGGGCATCGAAATCCTGACCGAGGGTAGCTTCACCAGCCACAAGCTGGTGGGTGGCGACGCTGTCGGCGCCCTGATGAGCGCTGGTCGAGACTCGGCGACGCCGCCCGCTCGCTAAGGTGACATCCAGTTGGACCCCGAGCGAAAGCGCGATGCGCGGGTGACGGGCCGGGTCAGGGTTCGCCGCAGGCGACGGGCAAAGCCCGCTTGACCTTGACGCGGTCCGGCACCCGCAAAACGCTCGGCAAGAAGCTGCCTGCGGCTTCTCCCCAGCCCCTATCGACCACGCTGCAACGCGCACGGCGCCACCGAGCTCGCCCCACAACCGGCCACGAACACGCACGCAACCCTCATCGCGGCGACCAGCCGCGATACCGCTTCACTCGAAGGCTTTGTACATCACCGCCCGGCAGTCCCAGAAGCAGAGGGTTTTCATGTCCTCCATCTTCAGGGGCCCGAACAACGCCGAGACGATGGCCTGCGCCAGGGCGCAGTCATGGGTCAGGAAGTGCTCGGTCAGCCAGAAGGCGTGTTCCCGGCGCACGCGGATCTTCTCGTCATCCGCGCCGCTGATCCATTTCCACTTCTTGCGCGCCGACAGCAGGCCCGACGCGCCCTTGCCGACGACCGGCAGCTTGGAGGCGAGGAAACCGGTCATGGTGTCGTCGGAGCGGTTGCGCTGACGCTCGATCAGGTGGGGAAGCACGATCCGGTGGATCGCCTCGTGCTTCTCCTGGCGCGCACCGCCCAGCTTGCCGAGCAGGCTGCCCGGCAGCGGCTTGCACTCGGCATAGCGCTGCGGATCCTTCTCGATCGCCTCCAGCGCGAGGGCGGTGTTCATGTGGCCCGCCGCCGAGCACAGCTTGGCGGCATCGCTCACCACCGGCACCACCGATGCGGCCATCTTGATCTTGCCCTTCTGCTCGCGAGCATGGGCCTTGGCCTTGGTCCAGAGGCTCGGCACCTTCTTCAGATCCTCGTCGCCGACCATCATCGAGGTCCAGAGCGGTTCGGCCTGCGCGCGCGTGCGTGGCATGAAGAAAGGCCGGTCGTTCAGGCCCTTATGGGCGATCAACGAGGAGATGAGCGTGTCGACCTGCGTCTCCAGCGTCCCGAACTTCTCCTTCAGATTCCGCTCGGCCAGCTCGCCCGCGATCTTGCCGCGGACGGCATCGATGATGCGCTTCAGCCGGTAGACCTTGTCGTAGTAAGTCATCAGGAAGCGGATGTCGGAGATCTGGAAGGCGTCGGCGTGGTTGCGCACTTCCTTCAGGGCGTTGATCAGCGCCTTCAGGTGATCGCTGCGGAACTTGGCGAGGATGGTCTTCCTCTCGAACCGGTCGCCGCTGTCGTTGCGCAAGAGCGCCGGGACATCGACTGTGCTGAGGGGGTGTCTTTCGTCAGTCAACGCAATCGCCATGGTGTTGCTCCCGATCCTGCGGGGGCGCCGGCGCCATGAACCGGCCGCGTCCCCCGCTGCCCGGCATCCAAACGATGCCCATGGATGGGTGCGGCCGGACCGCAAGCCGGTTCAGCGGCATCGGGAAAAAACTTTGGGTCCGGCCTGGCCGCGACCAGTCACGCGGAATCGCGGCTGGTCGCCGCGATGCATGTTGCGGGGGCGCCCGGGCCGGCTGGCCACGGTTCCGCTCGAGCGCCATCGCGTTTTGGCCGGGCAGACGCTCGCCTGCGCTGGCCGTCACCTGTCTCCAGGGAGCGGGTCGCCACCGAAGGGCGCGCGGGACGGGGCCCGTCGCTCTGGCCCGACCCGGCCCCTCTCCGAGAAGCTCGATCCTTCAGGCGGCAGCGTTCTCGGCGTCGGCGCTGTCGGCCGGGTAGGTGGGATAGAGACCCTTCGCCATGCCGAGCTGCTGGACGAGGCCCAGCACGATGTCGAGCGTCGGGGTGTCGTGCCCGGTCACCTGACCCATCTCCTGCACGGCGGTCACCAGCGCGTCGATCTCCATCGCCTTGCCGGCTTCGAGATCCTGCAGCATCGAGGTCCGGTGCTTGCCCACCTTGGCGGCCCCGTTGATCCGCCGCTCCACATCCACGCGAAAGCTGGCGCCAAGGCTCTCGGCGATGACCTGCGCCTCCAGCATCATGGCCTTGGCCGTCGCGCGCGAGGTCGGGTGCGAGGCGACGACATCCAGCGTCTGGCGAGTGATCGCCGAGATCGGGTTGAAGCAGAGATTGCCCCAAAGCTTCAGCCAAAGCTCGGAGCGGATATCCTCCAGGATCGGCGCGCGGAAACCGGCGCCCTCCAGCATGGCGGAGATCTTTTGGATGCGCTCGGAGGTCGAGCCGTCGGGCTCACCGAGTGCGAATTTGTCGCCATAGACATGCTTGATGCGCCCCGGCGCCTCGATCTCGGCGGCCGGATAGACCGAGCAGCCGATGGCGCGCTGGGGGCCCACGATATCCCACTGACGGTTGCCCCGGTCGACGCTGTCGAGGCGCTTGCCCTCATGCTCGCCGCCGATGCCGTGGAAGTACCACCAGGGCACGCCGTTCTGGCAGCAGACGACGGCGGTGTCTTCCTTCAGGAGCGGGCGCAGATACTCGGCCGATTCCCAGGATTGGTGCGCCTTCAGCGCGTTGAAGACCACATCGACGGGGCCGATCTCGTTGGGGTCCAGCGCCGCGGTGACCTGCACCGTGTGCTCGTCGCCGTCCTTGGCGAGCGTCAGGCCCTTGGTCCGGATCGCCTCCAGATGCTTGCCGCGCGCGATCACGGCGACATCGACATCACCCGACTTGGCGAGCCCCGCCGCAAGATAGCCGCCGATCGCCCCAGCACCGAAAATGCAGACCTTCATGGCCGTCCTCCTGATCGTGGCGGTGTCCCGGTCCGTGCCGGGTTGTCTGGTATACCAGTCTGTGCCCTTCCTGCGGCAGCTTCGTCCATCGCGCAAGGATATTTCGCGGTCAAGGGCGCTGAGAGACGGATTGGGTCTCTGCCACGCGGAAGCATTTCAGGTCTTCAGAGTTAGACCGCCAAAGACGAGAGAACCGCCGACCCTGCTTAGGTGTCGACGGTCACGACCCCATGGCGAGGACAGGGCGCTTAAGCGGTGCTACGCCGGCAGATCCGAGTAAGGCGGCGCTGCGGCCGCCGGGGTCAGGTCTGGGGCGCGCGCCGCTTAAGCGTCACCAGCCCGGCAACACCGAACAGCAAAAGCGTCACGCTGGCCGGCACGGGGATCACGGTAACGCTGCCTTCGAGCCCTTGGACGAAGGCCACGTCAAACCCCGGGGAACTGCCGCCATTGTCGAGGCCCACGATGCGGACGGCGTTGACCGTGCCCGTGAAACCGATGGTCGCGAGATCGAGCTCGGTCACGGTATCGCCGAAGGCCTGCCCCAGCAGCTCGAAGGTCGATCCGCCGTCGCTGGACACCAAGACCGACGCGACCTCGAGACCGTTGCCGGGCTCTGAGATGAAGATGTCGTTGCCCGGCCCGTCGATGATGACCGCCCCCGAAAAGCCGACGGTGACAAAGCTGTCGGTCGGCAATGACAAGAAGGTGTTGGCGTCGCCGTCGACCGCCACGCTGAGCGGTACCGAGACCGGGAAATTGCTCGGCGAGGTGGTGCCGCCGTAGGGGCCGGCAATCGGGCCGGTGCCGCTGTCGAAGAAGTCCAAGACCTGGTTGGCAAAGACGACGGCCTGCGACGGCGTGGCCGTCAGTGGGAGCATCGCCATGGCAAGCACGGTTCCTGAAAAACGCATGATCAATCCCATCCCTGTTGAAGCTCGTGCCGCCAGTATGCGGCAGCGCAGCATAGGATCAACTTATAAGTGTATTGATGCGGGACTGATCAGCCTAAGGTCGTGCCGCTCTCGGACACTTCGCCGGAATGACGGGTCAGCTGCCCATGGTCAGCAGGATCTTGCCGAGGTGGCCGCCCGTCTCCAGCGCGCGGTGTGCCTCGGCGGCCTCGGCCATGGGGTATCGCGCATGGGTCACGGTGCGGAGTGTGCCGGTCGCGAAGAGCGGCCAGGCTTCGGCCTCCAGCTCGGCTGCCACCGCGGCCTTGAAGGCCGGTGAGCGCGGGCGCAGCGTCGAGCCGGTGAGCGTCAGGCGCTTCATCAGCACGGCGCCGAGGTTCACCTCGACCTTGGAGCCCGCGTCGAAGGCGAGCATCACGATCCGACCGTCCATCCGCGCTGCCTTGAAGTTGCGCGCCACGTAGTCGCCACCCCGGAAATCCAGCACGATATCGGCGCCGCCGGCCTCCTTCACGACGCCCACGAAATCCTCGCTCCGGTAGTCGATCGCGCGCTCGGCGCCCAAAGCGCGCACGAAATCGGTCGAGGCGGCGGAGCAGGTCGCGAAGACCCGCAGCCCCTTGGCGGCGCCCAACTGCACCGCAGTGGAGCCGATCCCGCCCGAGCCGCCATGCACCAGGAAGCTCGCGCCGGGGGGTACGTCGTGGCCGTGGAAGATGTTCGACCAGACGGTGAAGAAGGTCTCGCAGAGGCCCGCGCCATCCACGGGGTCGACACCCTCGGGCAAGGGCAGGCAGTGCCGGGCATCGACGGTGACATACTCGGCATAGCCGCCGCCATTGGTGAGCGCGACGACGCGCGCGCCTTCCGCCCAGCGCGTGACACCGGTGCCGACGGCCGCGATCGTGCCCGAGACCTCCAGCCCCATCAGATCCGACGCGCCCGGGGGCGGTGGATAGGCGCCCTTGCGCTGCTTGATGTCAGGGCCGTTGACCCCGGCGGCGGTGACGCGGATCAGCACCTGGCCCTTAGCGGGCTCGGGTATCGCGCGCCCGGCCAGCCGCAGCACCTCGGGCCCGCCCGCGTCCCCTGCCTCGATTACCCGCATTGCCGCCATCGCCGCCATCCTCGCCTCCCGCGCCGCAAAGCATGCCGCTTAGGCCCTGCCGAAAGATGCGACAAGCCGTCCCGTCGCACGCTCCCCGGCCGGACAGCGCTATCCCGCCGGCGGCGTGCAGAACCGGTGTGACACCCCGAGACACGGCGCGAATGTGGCTTTTCTGGTGGAAGCCCAGGCATCAGGCTGCAGATCGGCGGTCATGGTGGCCGGGCCGGGGGCAAAACCCGAGTGCAGACCCGGCCGACATCCAGGGCGGATCGGCAGATCAAGGCCAATCGCTGCCGACAGGCGGAAATGAGACCGCTGACGGCGTGGCAGAGCGACCACTGCGTCAAGGCGTCAGATGCCCTGCCACCCGGCGCTCTCCATATGACGCGTGACAGAAAGGAGGGTTCCCATGACCGCCCTCGAACTCGCGCGCATCCAGTTTGCCGCGAACATCTCGTTTCACATCCTGTTCCCCACGATCACCATCGCGCTGGGCTGGCTGCTGCTGTTCTTCAAGCTGCGCTACAACGCCACCGGCGATCAGCGCTGGATGGATAACTACTTCTTCTGGGTGAAGATCTTTGCGCTGACCTTCGCCATGGGGGTCGTGTCGGGCATCACCATGAGCTTCCAGTTCGGCACGAATTG
This sequence comes from Pseudomonadota bacterium, assembly GCA_039027855.1. Taxonomy (GTDB): domain Bacteria; phylum Pseudomonadota; class Alphaproteobacteria; order Rhodobacterales; family Rhodobacteraceae; genus Thermohalobaculum. Next base: position 140,199 of record JBCCJI010000003.1, read on the forward strand.
GCCGGGCTTTATGGAGAAGGTCGGCAACATCGCGGGTCCGCTGCTCGCCTATGAGGTGATGACGGCGTTTTTTCTGGAGGCGGTGTTCCTTGGCATCATGCTGTTCGGCTTCCGCAAGGTCTCGAACCGGGTGCACACGTTGGCAACGTTCTTGGTCGCCTTCGGGACGACGATGTCGGCCTTCTGGATCCTTGTGCTCAACAGCTGGATGCACACGCCGGCCGGCTTTGAGATGCGCGACGGCGTCGCCCATGCGACCGACTGGATGGCGATCATCTTCAATCCGTCGATGCCCTACCGGCTGACGCATATGCTGCTCGCCTCGGCGCTGACGGCGGCCTTCCTGCTCGCCGGCATCTCGGCGCTCCGCATGCTGTGGGGCGACCGCGGCCCGGCTATCCTTGGGCTGAAGACCGGGGTCTGGCTGGCGGCAGCGATCATCGCGATGCAGATCCTGGCCGGCGATATGCACGGGCTGAACACGCTGGAGCATCAGCCCGCCAAGGTGGCGGCGATGGAGGGGCACTGGGAGACCGGTCCCGCCAACCTCGTGTTATTCGGCATGCCGAATGCCGAGACGCGGTCGAACGACTTTGCCATCGAGCTGCCCAACGTCGCGTCCTACGTGCTGACCCACGACTTTGAGGGCAGCGTGCAGGGTTTGAACGACTTCGTCGCCGAGGACGGCAGCGTGCTACACCCGCCGGTGGCGCCCGTCTTCTGGGCCTTCCGGGTCATGGTGGGTACGGGCCTGCTGATGCTCGCGCTGTCGTGGCTCGCGGCCTTCCAGCTCTGGCGCACGCGGCGTGAGGGCGGGCAGGTCGGGCGCTGGCCGCTGATCGCGCTGGTGGCAATGACGCCTTCGGGCTGGGTCGCCACCCTCGCCGGCTGGTATGTGACCGAGATCGGCCGTCAGCCCTGGCTGGTGAGCGGCGTGCTCTCGACCTCCGAGGCGGTGGGGCCGGTCTCGGGCATGGTGATCGCCGGCAGCTTGACCGCCTATCTGCTGGTCTATGCGGGGCTGCTGGCCGCCTATGTGGGCGCCATTCTGTACATGGCGAAGAAAGCCGTCATCGCGCAGGTCGTCCCCGAGGTGCCAAGCCCGGCGGACGAGGCACTGAAGGGCTATCCGGTCACCGCCTTCGTGCCCGCGGGCGAGTAGGCGGGGCGGAGACTATCGGCGCGGGCGGCGCATCGCCCGTGTCGGTCGCTCAGGTGGACAAAGCCTACCCAACCCCGCGCCGTCAACGGAGCGCATGATGCTTGAGATGATTCCAAACCCCGAGGTCACGCTGCCGACGATCTTCGCCGGCCTGATGGGACTTTCGATCCTCATCTACGTGGTGCTGGATGGGTATGATCTGGGTGTCGGCGCGTTGTTCGCCGTCGCGCCCGAGGATGACAAGGACCGTATGGTTGCCTCCATCGGGCCGTTCTGGGATGCCAACGAGACCTGGCTGGTGCTCGCCATCGGCATCCTGCTCGTCGCCTTCCCGGCGGCGCATGGGGCGATCCTGACCGCGCTTTACGTGCCGGTCTCGGTGATGCTGATCGGGCTGATCCTGCGCGGCGTCGCCTTCGAATTTCGCGCCAAGGCGCCCGGCTCGGCCAAAAAGGCTTGGAACGCGGCGTTCCTCGCGGGTTCCACCATGACCGGTCTCAGTCAGGGCTACATGCTGGGCGCCTACATCACCGGGCTCGACGACAGCTGGATCTCCATCGGCTTCAGCCTGCTGACGGCGATCTGTCTGCTGCAGGCCTATGTCTTCATCGGCGCCTCGTGGCTGATCTACAAGACCGATGGCGATCTGCAGCGCCGTGCCGTCGGCTGGGCCAAGCAGGCGCTCGCGACCGGGGCGCTCGGCATGGTGGCCGTCTCGCTCATGACACCGCTCGCCTCCGAACGGATCTTCGAGAAGTGGTTCAGCTTCCCCGAGATCGTGCTGCTGGCGCCCCTGCCGCTGATGACGGCGGGCATGTTCACCATCGTCTGGCTGCTGCTGAAGGAACTGCCCCTGCCCGAGGATCGCTGGTGCTGGGGCCCCTTCGTCGGCGGCACGGCGATCTTTTCGCTCGGCTTTTTCGGGCTCGCCTATTCCTTCTACCCCTTCGTCGTGCCCGACCGGATCACCATCGTCGAGGCCGCCTCGGCGCCGGAAAGCCTGCTGATCATCCTGGTCGGCACGCTGTTCGTGCTGCCCACGATCATCGGCTACTCGATCTTCGCCTACCGGGTGTTCGGCGGTAAGGCGACGACGCTCAGCTACGACTGAGCGATGCCTGCGGGCACCCTGCGGACCGCACGCGCCTTGACGCTGCCACAGTGCTCGGCCTTCTCTGACCCGCGTCACGGGAGAGGGCGATGATCGAGACCTTGCGGCCGCATCTGATGCAGGCATTGCGTTTCGGCGCAGTCGGCGTCGTCAACACGCTGTCCGGGCTTGGCACGATCTACTTTGCGATGTATCTCGGCCTCGCGCCGGTGCCCGCCAATGTCATCGGCTACGCGGTGGGCCTCTCGGTCTCCTACGTGCTGAACAGCCGCTTCACCTTCCGCGGCGGGCGGACCGAGGGCGCGATCCTTCGCTTCATCGTTACCTTCGCCGTCGCCTACACGGTAAACATGGCGCTGCTGCTGGGCGCCATCGGGCCGCTCGGCATCGACCCCTATATCGCGCAGCTCATCGCGTCGGTCGGCTACACGGCGGCGTTCTTCCTGATGTCCAAGTTCTACGCCTTCCCCGGCACGCGCTGACCCTGCTGGCGCGCCCAATCAGCCGCCGCGCGGCCCGCATGGTCGCCGGTGGCGAGGCACCCTGAGATCAGCCAGCCGCCGGTCGGCGCCTCCCAATCCAGCATCTCACCCGCGACGAAGACCCCCGGCAGCGCGGTCAGCATCAGGCCGTCTTCCACCGCCTCCCAGGCCACGCCGCCGGCGGTCGAGATCGCCTCGTCCATCCGCCGCGGCCCGTCATGGTGCAGGACCAATGCCTTCAGGCACCGCGCTGCCTCCACCGGATCGGCCGGCAGGGGCCGCGCCAGTTCCATGACCAGCGCGCGCTTCACCGGATCGAGGCCCAGGCTCTTGCGCAGATGTGCGGTCACCGTCGCCTTGCCCCTCGGGCGGGCCAGCCGGTCTGCCACCGCGTGCAGGCTGCGGTCGGGCATCAGGTCGATGGTGAGCGGCGCCCCCTCGCGGAGCGGGCGGTAGAGCGCATAGACCCCGCTGCCCTCGATCCCCCGGGCCGAGACGATGAACTCGCCGCGCCGCGTCTCACCGCCGGCCGTCAGCACGACGCCCTTCACCGCGCTGCCGAAATGGCGCGCCATGGGCGCCGACCACGCCACGTGAAACCCCATATTGGCCGGACGGAACGGGGTCAGCGCCACGCCATGGCGGGCCAGCAGCGCCGTCCAGGCCCCGTCCGAGCCGAGCCGCCGCCACGACGCCCCACCAAGTGCCAGAACCGTGACCGCCGGGACAGTCTCCTGCGGGCCCTCGGGCGTGTCGAACCGGTGGATCAGCCGGTCGCCCTCCCGCGCGGCGCCGATCCAGCGCCAGCGTCGGTTGAGGCTAACACCCAGCCCCTCCAGCCGCTCAAGCCAGGCCCTGAGCAGGGGCGAGGCCTTCATCGCCACCGGAAACACCCGGCCCGAGGACCCGGTGAAAACCGGCTGGCCGAGCCCCTCGGCCCAGCGGCACACGGCATCCGGCCCCCAGCCGGCCATCGGCCCCGCCATGCGCCCCGCCGCCCCGCCGAAGCCGGCAAGGAAGGCGTCGGCCCTCATGTCCATGGTCAGGTTCAGCCCCGACTTGCCCGCCATCAGGAACTTCCGCCCCGGGCTCGGCATCGCCTCGGCTACGGAGACGGCCAAGCCCGCCCGCGCCAACGCCTCGGCCGCCGCCAGGCCGGCAGGGCCGCTGCCGACGACCAGCGCCTGCATCACACGTCGAGATTGGCGACCGAGAGGGCGTTTTCCTGGATGAAGGCGCGGCGGGGTTCGACGACATCGCCCATCAGCTTGGTGAAAAGCTCGTCGGCCTCGGACATCTGCTCGATGCGAACCTGCAGCAGCGTGCGGGCATCGGGGTCGAGCGTCGTCTCCCAGAGCTGGTCGGCGTTCATCTCCCCAAGGCCCTTGTAGCGCTGCACGCTCAGCCCCTTCTCACCCTCGGCCATCACGGTGTCGAGCAATTCGCTGGCCGAGCGGATCGGCACCTCGGCGGTCTTGCGGATCAGCCTGGCGGGGGCTGCATAGGTTTCAGCCAACGAAGGCGCCATTTCGGCCAGGCGCCGCGCCTCGGCTGCGCGAAGCGCGAAGGCGTCGATGGTGCGGGTCTCGGCCACGCCGCGCAGGATGCGCGTCAGGCGCACGCCGCCATCGGCCGTGGTCTGCCCGCTCCAGCCGCGCGCCGTCTCGGGCGCCATGGCGTCGAGGCGGGCGGCGATGGCCTCGGCCTGGGCCTCGGTGATGCCGGGGGCCATGGCGCCTTCGATGGCCATCTGCTCCAGCACGAAGCGCGGGTAGTGCGTCGGGAACAGGCGCAACACGGCGGCGATGCGGCGCGCCTCGTCCACCAGGCGCACGAGATCGGCGCCCATGATCTGCTCACCGCTGGCCAGCTGCAGCGTCGCGCCCTCGACCCCCTCGCGGGTCAGGTAGTCCTCACGCTCACGCTCGTTCTTGCAATAGACCGACTGGCCGCGGCGCGTGACTTTGTAGAGCGGCGGCTGCGCGATGTAGAGGTGGCCGGCCTCGATCAGGTCGGGCATCTGACGGTAGAAGAAGGTCAGCAACAGTGTGCGGATATGGGCGCCGTCCACATCGGCGTCGGTCATGATGACGATCTTGTGGTAGCGCAGCTTCTCCAGGTTGAAGTCGTCGCGCCCGATGCCCGTGCCAAGCGCGGTGATGAGCGTGCCGATCTGCTCGCTTGAGATCATGCGGTCAAAGCGCGCCCGCTCCACGTTCAGCACCTTGCCCCGCAGCGGCAGCACGGCCTGGTTCTCGCGGTTGCGCCCCTGCTTGGCCGACCCGCCGGCGCTGTCGCCCTCCACGATGAAAAGCTCGGCCTTCGACGCGTCCTTCTCCTGACAATCGGCCAGTTTGCCGGGCAGCGAGGCGACATCCATCGCCGTCTTGCGCCGGGTCAGTTCGCGGGCCTTGCGCGCCGCCTCACGCGCCAGGGCCGCCTCGACGATCTTGCCGACGATGGTGCGCGCGTCGGTCGGGTTCTCCTCGAACCATTCGGCCAGTTTCTCGGCCATCAGGCTTTCGACCACGGGGCGCACCTCGGAGGAGACCAGCTTCTCCTTGGTCTGGCTCGAGAACTTGGGATCGGGCACCTTGACCGACAGGACGCAGGTCAGCCCCTCGCGCGCGTCATCGCCGGAAAAGCTCAGCTTCTCCTTCTTCGCGATGCCTGACGACGCCGCATAGGCGTTGACCGTGCGGGTCAGCGCGCCCCGGAAGCCCGCCAGATGCGTGCCGCCATCCTTCTGCGGGATGTTGTTCGTGAAGCAGAGCGTGTTCTCGTGGTAGCTGTCGTTCCACCAGAGCGCCGCATCAACAGTCACACCCTCCTTCTCGGCGCGGACCACGATGGGTGCGATCACCAGCGGCGATTTCGAGCGGTCGAGCCAGCGCACGAAGGCCTCCACCCCACCGTCGTAATGAAAGCAGTCCTCGACCACGTCGGCATGGCGCTGATCGCGCAGGTGGATGCGAACGCCCGAGTTCAGGAAGGCGAGCTCGCGCAGCCGGTGCTCCAGCGTGGCAAACTTGTAATCGATATGGCTGAAGGTGTCGGTCGAAGCGAGAAAGCGCACCTCGGTGCCCTTGCGATCGCCCTGTGGGCCGACCTGTTCCAGCGGTTTGGCGGTCTCGCCGCGCTCGAAGCGGACCGAATGCTCGTGCCCGCCGCGCCAGATGCGCAATTCCAGCCAGTCCGACAGCGCGTTGACGACCGAGACGCCGACACCGTGCAGCCCGCCCGACACCTTGTAGGAGTTCTGGTCGAACTTACCGCCGGCATGCAGCTGGGTCATGATGACCTCGGCCGCGCTGACGCCCTCCTCATGCATCTCGGTCGGGATGCCGCGGCCATTGTCGCTGACGCTGACCGAGCCATCGGCGTGCAGGATCACGCGCACCTCGTCGGCATGGCCGGCCAGCGCCTCGTCGATGGCGTTGTCCACCACCTCATAGACCATGTGGTGCAGGCCCGAGCCGTCATCGGTGTCGCCGATATACATTCCCGGACGCTTGCGCACCGCCTCCAGCCCCTTGAGGACCTTGATGCTATCGGCGCCGTATTCCGGGGTGCCCTCGTCCGGGGTCCCGTCGTTTTTCTTCGGGGCGTCGTCGGGCGCATCTTCGGGCGTGTCGTTCTCGGCCATGGGCGGGGTTCCGTTTTGTCTATCGAGATCGCTGTCTGCGCGCGGTCAGCGGCGCGGGCGACCGATCAGGGTGTTCATGGTCTCGACCGAGCGCCGCATGGCAGCTATGTCACCGCTCGACATGGGTGGCACGCGGGCCGCATCGTCGCCCGACGTCAGGGCTCTCGGCTCGGCATCGCAGGCCTCGATCAAGGCGGCACAGATCCCGTGCAGGCAGCGCATTTCGGTGAGAAGCGAGGCCGCGCGCTGGCTGCCCGGCAGGAAACCCAGCGCGAAGGGAAACATCCAGGTCGTCACCGGATCGATGTCTTGATTGAAATCGCGCGAAAACGGGGCGTTGATCTGGGTGTTGAGGCTGATCGGCCCGCTCGCCGCCGCGGCCGAGATCGCCTGCACGCCAGCGCTCATCATCGCGACGGCCGAGAGCGTTGCCTGCGTCTGCAGCGCCATTATCGCCAGGAACGGGTTCTCGCTCATCCTCTGTCCTCCGCCTGCCTTACGTGGCCGCAATGGCGGCGCCCGCGCCCGCCAGCACGCCGCCCGATGCCTGATCCAGCCGCCGCGCCGTCCGCCCGCCGCTGATCCGCCGGCCCATGGTCGCCGCCGCCGAGACATAGCCGAGATCGCTGATCAGCCCGATCGGCACCGCGATGGCGAGGATGATCAGCGCGTCGAGCCAGCTAAGCGCCGCGATGTCGAAAAAGCCCGGAAAGATCGTCATGTAGAACAGCGCGGTCTTGGGGTTGCCGAAGTTCAGCAATGCGCCGGTGGCGAAGCCGCGCCAGAACGGCTCGCGCCGGATCGGCGCGCCCCCGGCGGGCATCAGGCTGTGGCGCGCGAAAATCAGGTTGAGCCCGATCCAGATCAGCCAGGCCGCCCCCAAATAGCGCAGGATCGCCAGCGCCCCCTCGTGCGCCACCGCGATGGCCCCGAGGCCGAGCAGCGCGGTGACGACCCAGACGCCCTCGGACAGGCAGGCGCCAAGCGCCATAGCCGTGCCCGCCCGCATGCCAAGCGCCGCCGAGCGGGCCGAGATCGCCGCCACGAAGGGCCCCGGCGAGGCCACGAGCAGCACCATCGCGCCCGCGAACAGGAACAGCGACCATGGATCCAGGGTCATCGTAGGGATCATGCAGGCGCCACGCGTGAGACGCCGTCGTTCTCGGTCACATCCAGCATCAGCGCGCCGGTCAGGCCCTCGAACAGCTCCGGCCCCGTGCCGGTCATCCAGGACTGCGCGCCCAGCGCCTCGATCTCGGCAAACAGCGCCAGGCGCCGGCCCGCATCCAGATGGGCCGCGACCTCGTCGAACAGCAAGATGGGCGAGGCGCCATGATGGTCGGCAAGCGCCCGCGCATTGGCGAGGCAGAGCGAGATCAAGAGCGCCTTCTGCTCACCGGTCGAGCAGTCGCGCGCGGGCATCTCCTTGGCGGCATAGACCGCCTCGAGGTCGCTTCGATGCGGCCCGTCGAGCGCCCGGCCGGCCGCGGCATCGCGGCCCCGCGCAGCTGTGAGCGCCCGCGCCATTTGGGCAGCCTGTTCAGCCTCGATCCCGTCCAGATCATCGCCGGCCCCCAGGGCCGCGGCAAAGCGGTTTTCCATGGCGCCGAGTATAGATAGCCGCGCCTTCGGGAACAACGTCTCGCGGTCCTCAACGGCAGCCGACGCCGCATTTTGTGCGGCTTCGAGCGCCGCAACCGCGCTGACCCGCGCGCGCGACAGCCGGGCACCGGCCCGGGCCATCTGCGCCTCCAGCCCATCGAGCCAGGCACCATCGGCCGGGCGCCCGCTCTCACGCGCATCGCGCAGCAGGCGGTTGCGCGCGCGCATGGCTTTCTCATAGGCGCTGGCCGCCTCGCCATGGTCGGGCTGAAAGCCCATGGCCATGCGGTCAAGAAAGGCCCGCCGGTCCGATGCGGCCTCGATCCAAAGCCGGTCCATCGCCGGCGTCAGCCAGACCATGCGGATCAGCCGGCCGAGCGCTGTCTGCGGCGCGGCCTTGCCGTCGATGCTGACCGTGCGCCGGGCGCTTGTCGGGTCCTCGACGCCGGTCTCGATCTCGATCTCGGACGCGCCGCCGAGACCCGTCTCGACCAGCGCCTGCACCCGCCAGCCGAGCCTCTCGGGCCGGCGCACCGCGTCCTCGGGCACCATGCGGCGGAGCCCGCGGCCGGGCGCCAGCATCGAGACCGCCTCGATCAGGTTGGTCTTGCCCGCGCCGTTCGGCCCGATCAGCGCCACCGGCGCGCCGCCGGTCTCGACCACGCTCAGCCGGTGGCTCCGGTACTGCGCCAGGCGCAGCGACAGGACGGCGGCGCGGCTCATGCCTCGGTGCCCCGCGCAGAGACCTCGCGACGGCACCTGGCTGCCGTAAGGTGATGTATCAGGACGGATCGCGTGATCGTGCGTTGCACAACGCGCCGACCGGTCGCAGATCCCCCCCATGCGCGCGGCCCCTGCCGCGTGATCACTCCACGTCCCCGCGGCCCGAGCCTCGCCGGCGCCCGCCGCCCATCCCATGCGACGCCGCCCGGCCGGTGCCGTGCGTCCGAAAGGAGCCTCACGTGATCACCTTCTATTTCCACCACACGCCAAACCCCATGAAAGTCGCCCTGTTTCTCGCCGAAAGCGGGCTACCCTACGAGGTGCGCAAGCTCGACACCTTCAAGGGCGAGCAGCACTCGGTCGAGTATCTGGCGATCAACCCCAACGGCAAGGCGCCGGCGATCCTGGACGGCGAGACACGGGTCTTCGACAGCAACGCGATCCTGCTGTACCTGGCCGAGAAGTCGGGGCAGTTCCTGTCGGCGCCCGAGGATCGGGGCGAGTTCCTGTCCTGGCTGATGTGGGTTGCCTCGGGTCTCGGGCCGTTCTCAGGCCAGTGGGTGCATTTCCAGACCGCAGGCGCAGCCGAGGGCGGCAACTACGCCAAGCGGCGCTACAGCTTCGAGGCCAACCGCCACTACAAGGTGCTGGATCGGCACCTGAAGGGGCGCGATTTCATCGTGGGCGAGGGCTACACGATCGTTGATATGGCCGCCTGGGGTTGGCTCGACCGCCACGCCCGGGTGCTGGGCTCGCCCGATGCCATCGACACCTATCCGGAGGTGAAGCGCTATTACGAGGCGATCAACGCCCGCCCGGCGGTCGAGAAAGCGCGCGCCATCGGTGCCGGGCTCGACTTCAAGACCGATTTCGACGAGCAGACGGCGCGCGCGATGTTCCCCTCCAACTTCGCCGCCTGAGACGGAGGTTCGCGGTCGCGCTGGCGCGCGGCTCGTTGCGCTTTGTCCCCGCTCCGCCGGGGACAAAGCGGGGTAAGTGCGTCGCTGGGGAACGCCGCCGGGGGGCGGCCTGAGCCGAGCATGGGTCGGGCTCGGGGCGCCTCAAGGCCAAGCGGGCGTTGCCCGTCGCTCCGCGAGCCTTGACCCGCCCCGATCCCTGCCGTCTCGTTCACTCCAGCAGTGGGAGGGCTGGATGTGCGCGCGTCTTTATGAGTTTCGCGACGAGGTGTCACGCTTAGTGAAAGACCTCGACGAGAAGCAGAGCGACTCCGAGATCCTCGAGGTTCTACAGGAGCTGTCCTTGACAACCTTCCTAGTTGCGGCCACGGCGCCGAAGCTGGCTGCTGGCTTCAAGGATCCGGAGCTCCTTGCGACCCTGATGGGTATCTGCGCAAACCATGGCAACCAGCATGCGGCAGTCACGCTGCTGAAGGCTTACCTCGCCGTCGAGGAAGATCCGAAAGTCTACCGCGGCACCGTTGAGACCGTCCTCCCTTTTTTCGCAGCCCATAAGGAAAGCACTGTCGAGGCTCTGAAACACGACCCGATCATGCGCAACGTGATGAAACGCGATCCGCACTTCTGCCGACGCATGGCAAAGCAAGAGCGCGAGTTGTCAGAGGCTCTTACGAGATCCAGCGGGTAGTGCCCGTCCGCTCTCACACCCGCATCGGCATCACGACGTAGATCGCGCTCGGGTCGTCGCCCTCGCGGACCAGGGTCGGGCTGCCGGGGTCGGCGAACAGAAAAACCGCGTTCTCGCGGTCGATCTGGCCGGCGATCTCCAGCAGGTAGCGGGCATTGAAGCCGATCTCCATCGCCTCGTCCGGATAGGCGACGTTCAGCTCCTCGGCGGCTGAGCCCGCATCAGGCGCATTTACCGAGAGCGCCAGCTTGTCGGCATCCATCACCATCTTCACCGCGCGCGAGCGTTCGTGGCTGACCGTCGCCACGCGATCGACGGCATGGGCGAACTCGCTGGCATCGACCTCCAGCCGCCGGGTGTTCCCGGTGGGGATCACGCGCGTGTAATCGGGGAAGGAGCCGTCGATTACCTTTGAGGTCAGCGTCAACTGCCCCACGGCAAAGCGGATCTTGGTCTCGCTGACCGAGACTTCGACCACCGCCTCGTCCTCATCCAGCAGCTTGCGGATCTCACCCACCGTCTTGCGCGGCACGATCACGCCGGGGGCGCCTCTCGCGCCCTCGGGCAGGTCCGCGTCGATCCGGGCCAGGCGATGGCCATCCGTCGCCACGGCGCGTAAGCGCGGCCCGTCCTCGGTGTCGGAGATGTGGAGATAGACGCCGTTCAGATAATACCGCGTCTCCTCGGTCGACACGGCGAATTTCGACTTGTCGAAGAGGCGGCGCAGCACCGGCGCGGCGGCCCGGTAGCTCACCTGGTATTCCGAGGACGCCATGATCGGAAAATCCTCCCGCGGCAGCGTCGCAAGGCGGAAACGCGAGCGCCCGGCCGAGACATGCAGCTGCCCGGTGCCAGGGTCGAGGGCCAGCGTGACCTCTGCGCCGTCGGGCAGCTTGCGCACGATGTCGTGCAACAGCTGCGCGCTGACGGTGGTGGCGCCCGCGGTCTCGACCTGGGCGGGCAGGTGCTCGATCACCTCGATATCGAGATCGGTGGCCCGCAGCGAAATGCGCCCGCCTTCGCCCTCGATCAGCACATTGGCGAGGATCGGGATGGTGTTCTTGCGCTCCACCACGCCTTGCGCGCGGCCCATGGCCTTCAGCAGCGCGGCACGCTCGATCGTGACCCTCATCGCGTTCTTCCGTCGTGCTTGGGTGCAGCGTTTGGGGGGCTGCACCGATCCCGGGGAACGCGAGATTATCCGAACCGGAAGGGTGTGCAATGGGTGAGACAGCCGATGGCACCACGCAGCGCGCGTTCTGTCCGGGGCCTGTCGGCCGCTGGGTCAATCGGCGGGCGAGGCCACCGCGTCGAGCGTGGTCCGGGGCGGATGGGACATCGCCGGCCGGAAGGGGAGGCTGCCATCCAGCGCCGCCCGCAGTGCCGGGTCGAGGGCACGGGCATCGACGGCCATCAGGTCGGGATAGCGGCCCTCCCCATCGACCTGTGCCGAGTGCAGGGCGAAGATCAGCCAGCGCGCGCCGTCGCGGAAGAACAGCGGCCCGCCCGAGGCGCCCGGCCCCATGTCGCAGCGGTGAAACAGCGTCTCGTCGTTGAACCAGGTGTGGATTGCGCAATCCACATGCGCCGAAAGCCGGTTGTCCGGGTCGCTGGTATAGCCGGCGCCGGTCAGGCTCAGTCGGTTGTCGCGGAGGATCGAGGCCGGGTCCTCCGGGTCGAGCACGGCCACATCCATCCAGCCATGCTCTGCGCCCACGGGCCGGGCCAGGCGCAGGAAGGCCCAGTCCTCGCCATCGACCTCGCTCGTCTCCACGAAGCGGATATCGTCGTAATCGGGCGCCACGGCGATCTCGGTGACGCGCACGCGGTCGAGATAGCCGATGGCATTGGCGCCGACCTCGAAATGCGCGGCGCTGTCGAGCACGCCCTCCTTGAACAAGCAGTGGGCCGCGGTCAGCACCAGATCGGGACCGACCAGCGTGCCCGAACACAGGTGACCTGCGAAATCGACGCGCCCGATCATCCGCCAGGGAAGCAGCGCGGATTGTGGGAAGATGCGGTCGTCATGCTCGCGGAACTGCGGCAGCATCGGCACGGCGCCATCGGCGCGCGCTACATGGCGCTGATAGGCCTCGTAGCCCTTGACCGCGACGAGCAGGGCCACGAGGGCACCGATCACCGCCCACCACCCCGCGGTGCTGCTCTGCGTCGATCTGGAGGTCATGGCGCGCCCCGTTCGATCCCGTCTTATGGCACCGGTCGCATGCGCCTGTGGAGGCAGTGTGGCACGAGGCGCAGGTGCTGGCTGGCACGGGCCCGACGTCGCGTGTCGATGCGGCGACCGCACCTTAAGTTTTACCTTCGCACTAAAACCGAAGCGCCTGCCTGCCGAGGTCGCAGACAGACGCCTCTTGGAGCGGGTAACACTGACGGCAATGTTCTCGACATCTGCGGGAAATTCATCGCTGGCGATGGGCAGAGTCGGAACTTATGGGCAGCAGCAGCTTTGGCGTGTGGCTGCGCGTTCGAAGTGTTCTAACGAACTGAGCCACTCACGTTCCAAGAAACCAAGCCTGCAAGGATCGGCTTGGGCATTCCGTCGGCTTTCGACACTTCAATCTGCATCTAGAACACAGGCTTTGATCACGCGTTCTGATCGAATTCAGAAAGCGATGAATTCGAGGTACTCTCGTGTTTACGCTCGCGGATACAGCCCCCATCAAACGCGGAAGCTTAGTGGGATAATACAACCACTTCGTTTCACACGATGCCTCGGTTCATACGTCTCCAAACCACGAGACCAAAAAATGATCAAATATTTGCAGCCCACCCAACGAGATAAAAATACCTCCGAAAATAAGACAAAACTTGGAAAGGTAAAAAGTCATAGTTTGATCAAATGTATACAATCTCTTTTTATTCTTTAGGTCTTCAGCTAGTAGGCGGTAGGCTTCATCGCGCCACAGCGGTGTCTTGATACTAAACCTCTGCTTAGCTTCTTCAATTACACCATGATCATAGCCAAATCCTGCACACAGACCCATCAACAAGGCGAAGACCCCGATAAAGAGCAGCAAGATGCCAAAGCCAAGAGTTGACATGCGTCTGACTACGCCTCGAGCTGGCGGCGCAGGATCTCGATGTCTTCGGCAAGGTGCTCGTCGGTGGCGAGCAGTTCCTCGATCTTGCGCACGGCGTGCAGCACGGTGGTGTGGTCGCGCCCGCCGAAGGCCCGGCCGATCTCGGGCAGCGATTTGGTCGTCAGCATTTTCGCCAGATACATCGCGGTTTGGCGCGGGCGGGCGACGCTCCGCGAACGGCGCTCCGAGATCAGATCGTTCATGCGCAGATTATAGTGGCTCACCACCCGGCGCTTGATCTCGTCGATGGTGACCTTCTTGTCGTTCGACCGCAGCAGGTCGGCGAGGCACTCGCGCGTCAGCTCCATGTCGACCGGGCGCCCGGCATAAGAGGCATGGGCAAAGAGCCGGGTAAGCGCCCCCTCCAGCACGCGGACATTCGACGAGATCCGCTGTGCCAGCAGTTCGAGCACCTTGGGGTCCAGCCCGACACCGGGATGGGCCATAGCGGCCTTCTCGGCCTTGGCCTGCAGGATGCCGAGACGCAGTTCGTAATCGGCGGGATGAATGTCGACCACCAGACCCCATTGCAGGCGCGAGCGGATGCGCTCCTCCAGCCCGTCGATGCGGTCGGGGCTGTTGTCCGCCGACAGCACGATCTGCTTCTTCTGATCGATCAAGGCATTGAAGGTGTGGAAGAATTCCTCCTGCGTCGAGTCCTTGCCCGCGATGTATTGCACATCGTCAACCATCAGCACATCGACCGAGCGGAACTGCTCCTTGAAGGTGATGGTGTCCCGCTCGCGGAGCGCCCGGACAAAGCGGTACATGAACTGCTCGGCTGAGAGATAGACGACATGGGCCTGGGGCCGCGTGGCGCGCAGCTCCCAGGCGATCGCGTGCATCAGGTGGGTTTTGCCAAGACCGACCCCGCCATGCAGAAAAACCGGGTTGAAGGCCGCATCGGCGCTCTCAGCCACGCGGCGAGCGGCGGCATGGGCCAGTTCGTTGGGCTTGCCGACGATGAAACTGTCGAAGGTGTAGCGCGTATCGAGCGGCGCACTCTCCAGCCGGGCGGCATCATCGCCCGACGGTCCGTACTGAGACGCAGACGCAGACGCAGTCGAAGTCGCCGGCTGAGAAGAAGGCCCAGACGCAACCGCCGGGGCACCAGGTTCACCGATGACGGCGGGCGTGGGCAGCGGCGGTGCGTTCTCCACCCTGATCCGGCGGAGCGACGGGTGCTCGAGGCGCAGCGCCCGCAGGATCGCCGTGCCAAAGCTCCGCTCCACCCAGTCGGCCAGAAACCGGGTCGGCGCCGCAAAGCGGGCGCAGTCGTCCTCGACTGCGGTCAGGCGGATATCGCTCAGCCAACGGTCCACGGAATCATCGCCCATCTCACGCCGCAGTGCCGGGAGCGTCCGCGCCCAGAGCGCGTCGTTGGTCTCGCTCCAATCTGCTGGCTGCGGTGTTGATGGCATGTCCCGGGGCCCCCTTACCTTACTCACGTCAACCGTCGTCAAATCGTCTGAGACAGGTGGACCGGCTGTGCCACCTCCCAAAAGTCGGTGCGGTTTGGATTGTTAACTCTGCCGCCAGGGCAGGCCGCTAACCTTCCAGCCATTCACCGATCCGCGATGGCCCTCGCCATCGAGGTCCCCCTCGAATCCCTCGCTGACGTTGATGACCCGGGAGAGATTTCCGGCGGCGGGCAGACGCCCGGCCATCGCCTCTCCCGCCACGGCACGCGCGGCGGTCATCGAGCGCATGCCCGAGCGACAGATGAAGAGAAGGTCGGCCGCCTCGTTGCCATCGGTCTCGAGATGGGCCGAAAGGTCGTCGATAAAGGCCGGGTTGGGCACGTTGGTCGGGAAAGAGAACAATTCGATCTGCCAGAGCCTGCGGCCGAAGGGCCCCAGATCCGGCACGCCGACAAAGGCCCATTCAGCCTTGCTGCGCACATCGATCATCCGGACGCTGGCGTCGTTTCGCATCAATTCCGCCGCCTCCGCGGGCGTTACCTCGTCGATGCGTATCTCGCTCTTCACCGGCATGCGTTCCCTCTTCTTCCTTCGGGAGCCCTGACTAGGCCGGTGACGGGATTCGCTCTAGAAGAAAATCACGGAAAACTTCGTAAAAAATCCGTTGCCGAACGGGTGTATCTAGGGGTGACGACACAGTCGTTGCGATTCGCTATAGTTGTGGATTACTTACATAGTATTTCAGCAACACGTGAGGCGCTGCCACGCTGACCTGATGCAAGTTGCGGGAGACTATTGCGCTACAGGCTGGATCAGCAACGGGTACGTTTCGCGAACACGTCGTTTTTATGTCTAAGGTATGAAACGCAACAAGAAAGGGCGCCGCGAAGCTCTCGCAGCACCCTTCGATAAACGTCGACATCGGTCATTCCCGTCGCCGCCCTCACAGGCGGTCGACAGCCTGCCTGCGCGCTCAGCCGAGTTTGGCGATGCGCTGATGCAGCCGCGAAATCTTACGGCTCGCGGTGTTGCGGTGCATGATGCCCTTGGATGCGCCGCGCATGATCTCGGGCTGAGCCGCCTGCAGCGCGTCGAGCGCCTGCTTCTGGTCGCCGGCGACAATCGCTTCTTCCACCTTGCGGATGAAGCTGCGCACGCGCGAGCGGCGCATGGTGTTTACCTGGGTGCGCTTTTCGATCTGGCGAACGCGCTTGCGGGCCTGAGGCGAATTGGCCATGTCCGAAACATCCCGTTTGTGACGTGAGGCGTGGGCGATAGCCGATCATGCCCGGCCGGTCAACGCCTCGCACCACCGCCGCCTTGCGGAACAAGGCCCGGTGCGCGGCCCGCTGTGTTGCAGGCTCACTTGCCGCGGAACTTCGGCGTCCGTTTCTCGGCAAAAGCGTCCATGCCTTCGATCCGGTCCTCGGTCGCGAACAGGGCATGGAAAAGGCGGCGTTCAAAGCGCACGCCCTCGCTGAGCGTCGTCTCGTAGGAGCGGTTGACCGCTTCCTTGGTGGCCATCACGGCGAGCGGCGCCTTGTCGGCGATCTTCTGGGCAATGGCGATGGCCTCGTCGACCAGGTTCTCGGCCGGGAACAGGCGGCTGACGAGGCCCGAGCGCTCGGCCTCCTCGGCATCCATGAAGCGGCCGGTCAGGTTCATGTCCATCGCCTTGGACTTGCCGACAAAGCGGGTGAGCCGCTGCGAGCCGCCGGCTCCGGGCATGACGCCCAAGTTGATCTCGGGCTGGCCAAACTTGGCGTTGTCGGCGGCCACGATGAAATCGCACATCATCGCCAGCTCGCAGCCCCCGCCGAGGGCATAGCCGCCGACCGCTGCGATGACGGGCTTGCGCACGCGCGTCACCGTCTCCCACTCGGCCGTGATGAAGTCATCGCGATAGACGTCGACGAAGGTTTTCGGCCGCATCTCCTTGATGTCGGCACCGGCGGCAAAGGCCTTCTCATTGCCGGTGATCACGATGGCGCCGATGTTCTCGTCAGCATCGGCCTTCTCCAGCGCCGTGCCCAGCTCGCGCATCAGCGCGGCGTTCAGCGCGTTCATCGCTTCGGGGCGATCGAGGCGGATCAGCACGACATGCTCGCGCTTCTCGACGATGATGTTCTCGTAGGCCATGACCGCTCCCGGGGCTCGGTTGTCGGAACCGCGGCTGTGTAGCGGCGGGCCATGGGCCGATCAAGCGCGGGGCGCCGGTTCCGAAATGCCTTCCCACAGGCTGAAGGCCCACAGGCTGGAGGCGAAGGGTCAGGTACCCGCCCGAGCGGACCGGGCCTCTCAGCGCTGGCAGCGCGAGCAATAGAAGGTCGAGCGGCCCGATTGCACGATGCGCAGGATCTTGCCGGAGCAGTTCGCTGAGCGGCAGGGCTCACCTTCGCGGCCATAGGCGCGAAAGGCGTGCTGGAAATAGCCGAGCTCACCGTCGGCATGGCGATAATCGCGGAGCGTCGAGCCGCCGGCGGCGATGGCTTCCTGCAGCGTGTCGCGGATCTCGACGGCCAGCCGCTCGATCCGGGCGCGGCCGATGGTGCCCGCGATGCGCCGGGGGTGGATGCCCGCCCGGTGCAGTGCTTCGCAGACATAAATGTTGCCAAGACCCGCCACCATGCGCTGATCGAGCAGCGCGGCCTTGATCGGCGTCGCCTTGCCCGCCAGCCGCTCGGCCAGCACCGCGCCCGAGAACGCGTTCGAGAGCGGTTCCGGGCCGAGCCGGGCGAACCAGGGATGCGCCGCGATATCCGCGGTCGGCCACAGATCCATCGCCCCGAACCGCCGGGCGTCATTATAGACCAGCCGCTGGGCGCGGTCGGTCTCGGCAATCACGTGGTCATGGGGGCCGTGCCCCGCATCGCCGGCGGCCACATGGATGAACCCGCCGAGCATCTCCAGCGGCGCATCGCCTTCGGCTCTCGCCGTGTCCCCGAGGTTAGCCCCGTCGTCAGCACCGGCAGGGCTCTCGGCACTGCTCTCCGTGTGCTTATCAGCACCGTTGCAGACGCACTCCGCTCCGGCGGCGTCGTTCTCGACCTCGGTCGCGGGGCCGACCAGCACCCGGCCGGTCATGCCAAGGTGGATGATCCAGGTCTCGGCCGGCGCGGCATCGGCGGGGTCGAGGGCCACCAGGATGTATTTCGAGCGGCGGTCGAGACGGGCAACGCGCCGGCCCGTCAGGCGCTCGGCAAATCGTTCGGGCAGGGGCCAGCGCAGATCGGCGCGGCGTTGGACGACACGGCGCAACACCGCCCCCTCCAGCACAGGGGCGAGGCCCCGTTTCACCGTTTCGACCTCGGGCAGTTCCGGCATCGTGCTGGCGCACCCTGTCTGCTTTGCCGCCCCGCGGGCCGCATCCTTCAAGACCGTGCGGCCCGTTTATTTCGTCCGCTCACGCCCGGCGTGAAACCTGTGACATCGCCGTGAGAGCGACGCAACACGGCCAGCAGCCGCAGGATCGAAGCTTACCTATGCGTCACACCGGCGCCGCGATCGGCGACCGAGGAGAGACGCAGGATAGAACGCCCCAGCACAGGGCTGCCAACGCCAGGAAGGAATGCACCATGGCCGAGACCACGATGACCCGCCCGACCGCCGCCATCATGCCTGAGATCAGCATCAACACCGTGCTGAGCGTGATCGTCGCCGGCGCCCTCGCCACCGCGGCCTTCGATCTGGTCGGCCAGGTGATTTCGCCCTTCACCGGCAATTCGGCGCTGGCGCCGGTCGGGCTGGCACAGGGCACCTGGAACACGGTGTTCGGCGACGCAACCAAGGCCCATGGCTACATGCTGCACCTGATCGCGGGGCTGATCGCCTACCCCGCCGGCTGGCTGTTCTTCTGGGAGCCGGTGCAGCGCCGTGTGATGCCGGGCCTGCATTGGACCCTGTCCTCGGCGATCTACGGCGCCGTGCTCTGGGTCTTCGCGCTTTACGTCATGGCGCATCTGGTGGTGGGGATGCCCGCCTTCCTGAACTTCTCCAACATCACCTGGGTGGCGCTGGTCGGCCATGTCGTCTTTGGGGTGGTCGCGGCTGCGGGCCTCCGCCTGCGCGTCTCGCTCTGACCCCGCCTCGCCTAACGCCGGTCTAAAGCCCGGGTCGGGTGCCCAACACGCGCAAAATGATCCCCGCGCCACGATACCGGCTCGACGAGACAGAGGGAGGCAGGGTGGAAACCCTGTCTCTCAACCGTTTTCAGATGTTGTAATCGGTGGTGGGCTTGATGCCGAGCGGCACGCCCTCCTCGCGGGCGCGGCGGCAGAGATCCTCGATCGTGATCGCGTCCAGCCGGTCCAGCAGCGCGTCGCGCGTCTCGGTCCAGAGCGGTTGGATGATCCGCTCGCCCAGCGCCGAGCCCGAGAGCGGTTCCGCATCCTGCTCTGCATCCAGCTGCTCCACCACGCGGACGATATCGCCGACCGTGATGCGCCGCCGCTCCCGCGCCAGCGTATAGCCGCCTTTCGGGCCCCGCACACCCTTGAGGATGCCGTGGTGCACGAAGGACTGCATCACGTGTTCCAGATATCGGTTCGGGATCCCCTGCCTGCGCGTGATGTCCTTGGACTGCACCGGATCGGGCCGCGCGTTATAGGCGACGTCGAGCACCGCCTCGAGCGCCAGCATGGTTTTGCGCGATAGCCTCAGCATTCGTCTTTCCTTCCCGGCCTCTCACGGCCGGTGTCGTCCGTCTCGTCGTGTGTGACGCCTGGGAAGGTGCCTCCATCCCGTTGCAAATGAACATTATAATCACTGGCCGGTGGATCCAAACCCACCAGACCCCCGTTTTGTCTCATCAAGGTGCGCGACCGGGGTCAGTGTGACGGCGGTGACGGGCGCCACCACCAGCTGTGCGATCCGTTCGCCATGGGCGATCCGGTAGGTCTCGGGCCCCAGATTGACGAGCAGAACGCCGATTTCGCCCCGATAATCGGCATCGATCGTGCCAGGCGCATTCAGCACGGTGACCCCATGGCGCGCGGCAAGGCCCGAGCGTGGCCTGACCTGCCCCTCGAACCCCTCTGGGATGGCCATGGCAAGACCGGTGGGCACGGTGACCCGCCCAAGCGGGGGCAGGGCCAGCCCCTCCTCCCGGTCGGCGGGCGCGAGGCAGGCCCTGAGGTCCAGCCCCGCCGCCCCCGCCGTCGCCTGCACCGGCAGATCCAGGGCCGGATCATGCCCCGCGAGGCGCATGAGCGGGATGGTGATCGGCGCCGCCATGCTCACGCCCCCTTGCGCTGGGTGCTGCCATGGACCAGCCGCTCGGCGATGCGCTCGGCCAGGCGCGCGGCCACCGCACCCTTGGGAGCGCGGGGCCAGTCTTCGGCGCCGGCCTCGGTGATCAGGGTGACGGCATTCTCGCTGCCCCCCATGATGCCGGTGCCGGGCGAGACGTCGTTGGCGACGATCCAATCGCATCCCTTGCGTGCCCGCTTGGCGGTGGCATGGGCCAGCACGTCATCGGTCTCGGCGGCGAAGCCCACCACCAGCCCCGGCCTGCGCCCCGCCGGCAGGGCCGAGAGTGTGCGCAGGATATCCGGGTTCTCGGTCAGTTTCAGGCTGGCAGGCCCTCGCCCGCGCGCGTCCTTCTTCATCTTGCTGCGCGCCTCGCTCTCGGCCCGCCAATCGGCGACGGCCGCGGCGCAGACGGCGGCCTCGGCCGGCAGGCTCGCCTCCACCGCGGCGAGCATCTCGCGCGCGGTCTCGACGCGGTGGATCTCCACCCCCCAGGGGTCGGGCGCGGTCGCGGGGCCGGTCACGAAGACCACGTCGGCGCCGAGCCCCGTCAGTGCCTCGGCAATCGCGGCCCCCAGTGCGCCGGAGGAGCGGTTGGCGATGTAGCGCACCGGATCGATCGGCTCATGCGTCGGGCCCGAGGTCACGATGATCCGCCGGTCCTTGAGAGGCCCGCGCCCGCGCAGCTCAGCCCGGATGGCCTGCAGGATCTCGGCCGGCTCCGCCATCCGCCCGGGGCCGAACTCCCCACAGGCCATATCGCCGTCATTGGGGCCCACGACCGCGATCTTGTCCTTCTTCAGCTGCGCGAGGTTCCGCTGCGTGGCCGGGTGCTGCCACATCCGCACATTCATCGCCGGCGCGATCAGCACCGGCGTGTCGGTGGCGAGTAGCAGGGTGGAGGCGAGATCGTCGGCCATGCCCTGCGCCATCTTGGCCATCAGATCGGCGGTCGCGGGCGCCACCACGACCAGATCGGCGACGCGGCTCAGCTGGATATGGCCCATCTCGGCCTCGTCGGTCAGGTCCCAGAGATCGGTATAGACCTTGTGCCCGGCGAGCGAGGAGACCGTGAGCGGGGTGACGAATTCATGCGCCGCACGCGTCATCACGGCGGTGACGCTGCCGCCGGCCTGGGTGATAAGCCGGATCAGTTCAAGAGATTTGTAGGCGGCGATCCCGCCCGCGATGACGAGGAGTATCCGGCGGCCGTCCAGCGATCCTGTCATGTATTCCCTCGTCGGCGCCACCGTTCGGGCGGCGTTCCATACTTCCCCCGCGAAGTGAGGAAACTCAAGTGTTTGACCGCGCTCTAATACCTTCGGTCGGGCATGATCGAACCGCGGCGCCGTCTCCGGAACGCGACACCCTGCACCGTGCCGCAGGGCGCGTGGCGGGGCCGGTTGGCCCGCGAACGGGATGCCGGGCCGGCCGGCAGGGTGCGCCATGCTGCCGGCCGGCTCAGTCGAGGGCGATCAGCGCCGCGAGCGCCACAAGCACGCCGGAGCCGAAGGCGAAGGCCAGCGCGACACGGCTCGCCGCCGAGGGCCAGCAGCGGATATCGACGGCGACCGGGCCACGCAGCCGCTTCAGCCGCGCTTCCTCGGCCAGCATTACCAGTTCCTCGGCGACCCCGGGCAGGCGGGGGCCGAGGCGCGACAGGATCACCAGACTGTCTCGGGCATCCACCAGCACCTGGCGCGGGCCCAGCCGCTCGCGGATCCAGTCACCGACCACCGGCTCGGCCGCCTGCCAGATGTTGCAGCGCGGGTCGAGCGAGCGGGCAACCCCTTCGACCACCAGCATGGTCCGCTGCAGTAAGATCAGCTCGGTCCGCGTCTCCATGCCAAAGCGTTCAGTCGTCTCCAGCAGATAGGCGAGCAGGCGCGCCATCGAGATGCGGCTCACATCCTGGCCGAAGATCGGCTCGGCGATGGAGCGAAGGGCGAGGGCGAACTCATCCACGTCGCGGTCGGCCGGCACATAGCCCGCCTCGATATGCACCTCCGCCACACGGCGGTAGTTGCGGGTGACGAAGCCATACAGGATCTCGGCGAAATGGCGGCGGGTGATCAGGTCGAGCCGACCCATGATCCCGAAATCCAGCGCGATGATCGCCCCGTCATGGTCGAGCCGCAGGTTTCCCTGGTGCATGTCGGCATGGAAGAACCCGTCGCGGAGCGCGTGGTTCAGGAAGGTCTGGATCAGACGGCCGGCGACCTCGGGCGTATCATGGCCCGCGGCCTCGATGGCGGCACCGCTGAAGGGCAGGGCGTCGACCCATTCCAGCGTCAGCAGCCGCCGGCCCGTCCCCTCCCAAAACACCACGGGCACGCGAAAGCGCGGATCGTCCGCCGTGTTGTCGCGGAACAGGCTGGCCGAGGCCGCCTCGAGCCTGAGGTCAAGCTCGGTCAGCACCACGCTTTCGAAGTGATGCACCACATCGCGCGGGCGGAGCCGCTTGGCAAAAGGCGCGATCAGCATCACGGCGTCGGCGATGAAATAGAAGCTGCCGATATCGCGGCGGAACTGCTGCGCCACCTTGGGGCGGAGGACCTTGACCGCTACCTTCTCGCCCGTCGGCCCCCAGATCGCGGGGTGCACCTGTGCGATGGAGGCCGCGGCGACCGCCTCGCCCAGTTCGGTGATCAGATCATCGGCGCCGGCGCCGAGTTCGGCCGCGATGACCGCGCGCGCCTCGGCCAGGCTGAAGGGCGGCAGGCTGTCCTGCAGCACGCGCAGTTCCTTGACGATCGCATCGCCGACGATATCCGGCCTGGTCGACAGGATCTGGCCGAATTTCACGTAAGCCGGGCCCATCGCCTGGCATGCCCGCGCCACCGGCGGCAGCGACGGATCGCCCGGGCTGCCGAGCAGGCCGAACACCCGCCCCACCGCCCGGATCGCGATGGCGGCGGCGCGCGGCAGTGCCAGCGACGCCAGGATGACGGCGAGCGCGCCGGTGCGCTCGAACGTGGCGGCCGTGCGCAACAGCCGCCAGAGATGCCAGGGGGCGCGGAGCATCGGCGTGGCCTACAGCCTCCAGCCCGAATGCATCGCCGCCACACCGAGCGTCATGTTGCGGTGGCTCACATGGCCGAAGCCCGCATCGCGCACCATGCCCTCGAAGGTCTGCTGGTCGGGAAAGCGCCGGATCGATTCCACGAGGTACTGATAGCTGTCGCGATCCCCCGTCACCGCCCGGCCCATCGCGGGGATGACGTTGAAGGAATAGGCGTCATAGGCCGCGCGCAGCATCGGGGGGGTGACCCTGCTGAATTCGAGGCAGAGAAACCGCCCGCCGGGCTTCAGCACGCGATACGCCTCGGCCAGCGCGTCCTGGGGCCGGGTCACGTTCCGGATGCCGAAGGCGATGGTGTAGGCGTCGAAGCTGCGGTCGGGGAAGGGCAGCTTCATCGCATCGCCCGCGATCCAGTCGATCTGCGCGATGCCCTTGGTCTCGGCCCGGCGCGCGCCTTCCTCCAGCATCGCCTCGGTCAGGTCGCAGACGGTCACGTGACCATCGCCCTTCATCCGCTCGAGGATGCGAAAGGCGATATCGCCCGTGCCGCCGGCCACATCGAGCGTACGCCAGCCGGGGCGCGGGGCCAGCCAGCGAACCATCTCGTCCTTCCAGAGGCGATGGATGCCCGCCGACATCAGGTCGTTCATCAGGTCATAGCGCGCGGCGACCGAGGAGAAGACGCCGTGGACGCGCCCGGCCTTCTCGCTCTCGCGGATCGTCTCGGCGCCGAAATGCGTGGTGCGCTCTGCGTTTGCGGTGACTTCAGGACGTTGCGACGCCGCGGTATCCGTCGCCGCCGGAGCATTGCCATCGGCGCTATCGGCGACCGCAGCCGGTTGCGCCTTGGCGGCGGTGGGCTTGGCCGGTGCGCGGCGCTTCGGCGGGGCCTTCGCTGCCGCCGTTTTGCCTGACGCGGTCTTGGCCCCGCCCGCCGACTTCGACGCGGTCTTTGATCCGGTCTTCGCCCCGGATCGTCGGGGTGTCTTCGCGGGGCGCTGCTTGGGGCCGCTCGCGGCCCCAGCCGGGGCGCCGTTGCTGTCATCCTGTGTCATGCGCCGCACCATAGCGCCTTGGCGGCCGAGGGGAATGGACCGCTCTGCCGCAAGCGCGATCGGTGCCGAACGCGCACTGAACCGGCACTGGGACTGACGTCGCGGAATCGCGGCTGGTCGCCGCGATGCAGTTTGCGGGGGCGCTGTCTTGGCGAGCGGTGCGTGCGATGTTGGCCTCCGTCCCTGTGGAGGGTGCTGAAAAGGGGGGGCTGGGGAGAAGCCGCGAGGGCTTCTGATCGAGCGTGTCGCAGGTGGCGTGCCGCCTCAAGGTCGAGCGGGCGTTGCCCGTCGCTTCGCGAACCTTGACCCGGCCCACCACCGGCTGGCTTGGGCGTCGGGGGGTCGCCAGTTGTCCCGCGCATGGCCCCCAGATCATCCCTCGGTCATCCCTGAGAGCCCCCGAAGGCTGTTTCAAAAGGAGACAACTTCTCCGTGTGCCGTGCGGCACAGGGAGGGCGCTGCGTGTGGCGTATCGCTGTCCTCACCGCCGGGATGCAGCACCGGCCAGTCGAACCGACACTCATGATGAGAGGAGACAGCCATGTTTTCGAATTTCTCGACCAACTCGGCTTATGTCCAGTCAACGAGTACGACTGCGTTCACCTCAAACATACCCGCGTATTACAATCCGTATTTGTTCTGGACGGCGATCTCGCAGTATTTCTACGGCAATTATTGGAACGATACCCTTACCGGTAACTTTCTGAACAACACCATGTATGGCTACGCGGGCATGGACACCATCCGTGCCGGGTCCGGTGACGACAAGATCTATGGCGGGGCCGATCGAGACTTCCTGTACGGCGAGGACGGCAACGATTTCATGCGTGGCGAGACCGGCAATGACTATGTCTATGGTGGTAACGGCAATGACACGGTGTATGGCGACAGCGGCGACGACTATGTCCGCGGCGACGCCGGCAATGACTATGTCTCGGGCGGCGCCGGCAATGACCGTACCTATGGCGGCTCGGGCAACGACCGGGTCTATGGCGACGACGGCAACGATCTGGTCTCCGGCGGCAGCGGCGCCGACCGTGCCTATGGCGGGGCGGGCAACGACTATGTCTACGGCGGCGACAACAACGACTACGTCTATGGCGACAGCGGCGACGACTACGTGCGCGGCGATGCCGGCAACGACCATGTCTACGGCGGTACCGGCAACGACAGCGCCTATGGCGGCTCGGGCAATGACCGGGTCTATGGCCAGGACGGCAACGACCGGCTCTACGGCGACGGCGGCGTCGACTGGGTCTATGGCGGGCGTGGCAACGACCGGATCGATGGCGGGCTCGATCGCGACTACCTCTATGGCGAGAGCGGCGACGACGACATCTTCGACTTCCACGGGGACAACTACGTCCACGGCGGCGACGGCAATGACGAAGTGCGCACCGGGAGCGGCAACGACTTCATCCTCGGCGGCAACGGGGCGGACTACATCGTGGCGGGGGCCGGCAATGACCACATCCTCGATGGCGACGGCGTCGATCAGATCTGGGGCGAGGGCGGCGCCGACACCTTCGAGATCTGGCACACGCGCCCCGGCAGCGGTGAGCGCGAGCATTACACCGTCATCAAGGACTTCAGCCGTGCCGAGGGCGACAAGATCAAGCTGACCTCGGTCTATGACGACGGCAACTGGGCGCGCCCAGGGTCGCGGATCACCGAGTTCGACGACCTCGACACCGACCGCAACGACAACAAGGTCACCAAGCACGACGATGACTGGAACAGCTTCGGCAGCAACGGCCTGATCTTCGAGGCCGAGCACGGGCGGATCGTCATCCTCGGCGTGACCGAGCTCTATGAGAGCGACTTCCTCTTCTAAGCGCCGTCCTGCTCAAAAATGGCCCTGGCCGGGCGGTCGGGGCCATTTTGCATGGCGAAAGCGACCCTGGACTGGCGCTTTCGCCGCGATGCGGGCCATAAAGCGGGGATGAGAGCGAGCGCCGACCATGGATGACCAATTGCGCCACCCCGGCGTGCGGGCGCATGGCCGGATCTATGACAGCATTACCGAGACCATCGGCGCGACGCCGGTCGTCCGTCTCGGCCGGATGATCGAGGGCACGCGCTGCAAGGCCGAGATCCTCGCCAAGCTCGAATTCTTCAACCCGCTCGGCAGCGTCAAGGACCGCATCGGCGTCGCCATGATCGAGGCGATGGAGGCCGATGGCCGGCTGACCCCCGGCTCGGTGATCATCGAGGCGACCTCGGGCAATACCGGCATCGGCCTCGCCTTCGCCGCCGCCGCCAAGGGCTATCGCCTGATCCTCTGCATGCCCGAGACCATGTCGGTGGAGCGGCGCAAGATGCTGGCGCTGATGGGCGCCGAGCTGGAGCTGGTGCCGGCGAGCGCGGGCATGGGTGCGGCGTTGGCCCGGGCCGAGGCGCTGGCCGCCGAGATCGAGGGCGCGGTCATCGCGCGCCAGTTCGACAACCCGGCCAATCCCGACATCCACGCCCTAACCACGGCCGAGGAGATCTGGACCGACACCGCTGGGCAGCTGGATGTGCTGGTCTGCGGCATCGGCACCGGCGGCACGGCGACGGGGGCCGGGCGTGTGCTAAAGGCGCGGCTGCCGGACCTTAGGATCGTCGCGGTGGAGCCCGAGGACAGCGCCGTGCTGTCCGGCGGGCCGCCCGGGGCGCACAAGATCCAGGGCATCGGCGCGGGCTTTGTGCCGGGCAATCTGGACCCGACGCTGATCGACGAGGTCCTGACCGTGGCCAACGCCACTGCCTTCGACACCGCGCGAGAGCTGGCGCGGGCCGAGGGTATCGCGGGCGGCATCTCCTCGGGCGCTGCCATCGCGGCCGCGATCGAGATCGGCGAGCGGCGCACCATGGCCGGCAAGCGGATCATGGCCGTGCTGCCAAGCTTTGCCGAGCGCTATCTCTCGACATCGCTGTTCGATGGGCTCTGAGGCCAGGGCATGTCGGCCCGCCCGCCAGGGGTTTGTTCGACGCCTCATTGTCTCCGTGATCGCGATCCTCTCGGCCGGTGTTGCGGCTGTCGCCGACGAAGCTGCCTATTGCCTGCAGCCACGGCCCGATGCCGAACCCGAGCTTTTGCAAACGGTCTTCCCCGGCCTCGATGCGGGCACGGCGACCGACCGGGCCGGATGGATCTGGACGGGGGCATCGCGCACCGGCGACCAGTGGCAGAGCGGGCTGCTGCTGAACCCGGTGAGCGGTGCGGTCAGCGTGATGCCGGCGCTCTACCGCCGTCCCTGCGCCAGCAGTACGAGCGTCGCCCGCGCCTGCCGCGTCGCCCTCTCGCAATTCAGCGAGACGCTCGGCGTTGCCTATCTGGGCGGGCACCGGGCCAACGCGGCGGGCCAGCCGGCGCCGGGGGCTTTCGTGCTGTTCGGCGACCGGATCCTCGAACTGCCGTCCGACGATGGGGCGACGACCCGCTATCTCGGCGATCTGCCGGGTTTCGGGATGATGGTCTTCGCGATGCCCGACGCGCGCCCGCTGGTCTATGATGGGAGCCGCTTCACCGCCCTCGACGCCGGAACCGGCACCGAGCCGCTTCGACCCTGGCGGCTCATCAACGATCCCGCCGGGGGCCGGGCGTTCATCGCCAGCACCGAGGGCGGGGCGCCAGGGCGCGGTCCGTCCTTCCTGCTCGAGATCCGCGAGGGACCGCGTCTTTCGCCAGTCACCCTTGATCCGCGGATCGAGGGCGCCTTCACGCTCGCCTCGCTCGATGACGGGCAGGCCTGGATCATCGCGCGGAGCGGGATCTACGCCGAAAAGGCCTCGGGCTTCGAGCGCGTCGCCCACCTGACCGGCGGCAGGCTGATCCGCGACCGCCAGGATCTTGGCGCGACCGTCGGCGGCGAGATCGCCCTCGCCATCACCGATGCCGGGGGTCGCATCGACCGCCACGCCATCACACGTGATGTCGACGGATGCGCGGTGCCGCTCTCGCTCGGCGGTGACCGGCCTCTCCCCTAAACACCTGGGCGCGATCCCGATGCGTGGCGCCGATGCATGGCCGGTCACCACCACAAACCCGGGCGATTGCTACGCGGACCGGAAGGCGAGGCTCGCGCCCTCCCCGTGACATCCGAGGGCCGTGGTATCTCCACCGCGGCCAGACGGACCGTGATAGGCTCAAGAGCCCCGATGCCGCGCCCGCTTGTCAGACCGGCCTTGGCGACGCAGATCCGGAGGCAGGCAACCGAGGGAGGCGAGCTTGATCTTCATCGAGATCGTGGCACTGGCGATGATGCTCTTCACGCTGTCGCGCGTCGTGCGCTATGCGCTGGCGTTCCGGCGCGAGATGATCCTGCCGGTGTTTCTCTACCTCACCGTCTCGGTGATGTTGTTCTTCGCGGCCTTTGGCGGCGACAGCGGGCTCGTCACCGATCCCGAGACGATGATCACCCGCATCGTCGGTGCCCTGGTACTGGTCGCGCTGGTCGCCGGCTACTTCATGCTGGTGAAGAAGGCCCGCGATCGCGCGCGAGACGCCGATGGCGGGGGCGCATGAGGGACAGCGCATGACGGTGAGCGCATGAAGGACGACGAGGCAGGGCAAAAGAGACCGGCGCAGCGCAGCGCGACCGCGCCGCTGACCGGTGACGCGCTGGAGCGTTATGCCCGCCACATCGTGCTGCACGAGATCGGCGGGCAGGGTCAGCGCCGCCTCGCCGAGGCGCGGATCGCGGTGGTCGGTGCCGGTGGGCTCGGCAGCCCCGCGATCCTTTATCTCGCCGCCGCCGGTGTGGGCTATCTGAGGGTGATCGACAACGACACCGTGGCGCTCAGCAACCTGCAGCGCCAGGTGCTGTTCGCCACCGAGGATGTGGGGCGCCACAAGGTCTCGGCCGCGGGCGACGCCGTGGCGCGGCTTAACCCGCTCGTCACGCTCGACCCCGTCGCCGATCGGCTCATCGAAGGCAACGCGACCGCTCTGCTCGCGTGCGTCGATATGGTCCTCGATGGCAGCGACAGCGCCGCAACCCGCCATGTGGTGAACGCCGCGGCGGTGGCGCTCGCCATCCCGCTCGTCTCGGCCGCCATCGGGCGATGGGAGGGGCAGGTCGGCGTCTTTGACCCGGCCAACGGCGGCCCCTGCTACGCCTGCGCCTTCCCCGAAGCGCCGGATGCCGACCAGGTGCCCGCCTGCGCCGAGGCGGGCGTGCTCGGCGCCATGGCCGGCGTGATCGGCGCCATGCAGGCGGTGGAGGCGGTCAAGCTGATCGTAGGCTCGGGCACGCCGCTTGCCGGGCGCCTGTTGCTCTACGATGCGCTGGAGGCCGAGACGCGGGTGCTGCGGATCAAGCGGCGCCCAGACTGCCCCGTTTGCGGCGACGTTTGAGGCCCGCTCTCTGGCCCGCTCTCCTGCCCCGTCTCTGGCGCAGTCTCTGGCGCAGTCTCTGGCCCAGTCCTAATCCCAATCTCTGGCCCCGCCACGCGCCCTAGGGCAGCCGGATATCCACCCAGACCAGGCGGTGGTCCGAGGCCTTGTTGACCCGGCCGTGGCGCGTGTCGGCCCTGTTCACCGTATCGCCGCGGGTGCCAAAACTCGGCCAATAGATGCCCGCGCCCGTCACTTCCAGCCGCGCATCGGGCAGCACATAGTCGACGCGCAGGTTGCCCGGCCCCGGATCGTCGCGCCAGTCGGCCGTGTCCAGCGCGGCGTCGCCCTGATGGTGGGCGTTGGCGCCCCCTTGGATCGCCGCCACCTGCCGGGCACCCGGGCTTGTCGGTCGCGGATCCTGCAGGCGGGGATGGGTCAGCAGCCCAGTGAGTGCCGCGCGCCGCGCATCGCCGTCAGCCGGATCGGCGTTCAGGTCACCAGCGACGATCACCAGCGCCCCGGGCGCGATCCCGCCCCACGCCCCGTCGTCGTCGATCAGCCATGCCGCATCATCCAGGATCTCGCTGATCAGGCGGATCTCGTCGTGATTGCGCCGCCCGTTGCGATCGGCCGGGCCATCGAACACCGGCGGTGTGGGGTGTGCCGCGATCAGCGTCACGCTGCTTCCGCCGGGCAGGGCGATGGGCGCAGCGAGATGGGTCTTTGAGCTCAGCCTGAGCGCGGCCCAGGTCGTATCGTCATGCAAACGCTCACCATCGGGCAGCACGGGTCTAAGCGCCCCCGGCATGGTGGCCCAAGGCAGCCGCCGCCAGCTGCGTGCCGGACCGAGCGGCAGCCGGCTCAGCACCGCCATCGCGTATTGCCCCGGAAACGTGCCATAGCCCCAGGCATCGGCAGGGCGCAGCGTCTCGCCGGCCCCACGCCCATCCCCGTCGATATCGAGGCCCGAGGGCCGGCCGGTGTTGGACATCGGCTGCAGCCGGTAGGGATAGGCGATGCCAGCCAGATCATCGACCCTCGGCACGCCCTCGATCCCGTCCGCCAGCAACGCGGCAAAGGCGTCGAGTGCGGCGCCCCCGCCATCGCGGTCGAACTCGTTGATCAGCAGGATGTCCGGCGCCGCGAGCAGGATGATCCGAGCGACCTCCAGCACCTGCGCATCGCGATCCAGAATGTCACCCAGCAGCACACCGGCGCCGTTGCGGCTGAGCGCGGCGTTGTACTGCGCAATCCGGATCGTGCCCTCGCCTGGCGGCTCCGGGTTGCCGGCGGCCGCCTTATCCGGTGGCAAAAGCGCGAGGCAGAGCACCAGCCCCACCATAGGCGCCGAGGCTCGCCGTAAAAAGCGTCCCGGGAAGAGCCCGCAGGCGCGCCCAAACGCCCGCCCAACGGTCAGCACTTGTGCGACGCCGCTTTGCCGCGTGCCGGCCACACGGTGGCGGTTTCTCAGCCTGCAAGCCAGGGGGCGCGCTCGGCCCGCTTGGCCTCGAAACCCGAGATCGCGCTCTCCCGCTCCAGCGTCAGCGCAATATCGTCGAGACCGTTCAGCAGGCAGTGCTTCTGGTGCGGGTCGATCTCGAAGGCGATGGTGCCGCCATCGGGGCGGTGGATGGTCTGTGCCTCCAGATCGATGGTGAAGGTTGCGTTCGCACCGTTCTCCGCATCGCCCATCAGCAGATCGACCTCCTCCTGCGCCAGCTTGATCGGCAGGATGCCGTTCTTGAAGCAGTTGTTGAAGAAGATGTCGGCGAAGGACGGCGCGATCACGCAGCGGATACCGAAATCGAGCAGTGCCCAGGGCGCGTGCTCACGGCTCGATCCGCAGCCGAAATTCTCCCCCGCGACCAGGATCTCGGCCTGGCGATAGGCGGGCCGGTTCAGCACGAAATCCGCGATCTCGCTGCCCTCGGCATCATAACGCATTTCGGTGAAAAGGTTTACGCCGAGCCCGGTCCGCTTGATCGTCTTCAGGAACTGCTTCGGGATGATCATGTCGGTGTCGATGTTGATCAGCGGCAGCGGTGCCGCCGTCCCGGTCAGGGTCTTGAAGGGGTCCATCGCGTGGCGCTCCGCTCGGGTTTGTCACTCACGATGCTCTGCCATGGACGTGATGACCCGGCAAGTCGGCTAGGGGTGTACCGACGGATACCCTTGCTTACGTCTGCGTCAGCCAAAGAGAGACACCGCGCAGGAGAGACGCCATGCAACCCCGGATCGCCGCCCTAGCCACCATCGCCGGCCTGCTTCTCGCGGGCGTCGCAGGCCTCGCCGCCCCGACCGCCGAGGCGGGTGCCCATGAGCCCATCGAGATCGCCTCCACCTCCGCTTTCGCCTTCGACGGGATCGACCAGAGCAGGGTCGAGCACAGCCTGGCGCCGGCCGTGACCGCCGCAGCCTTCGGTGCGGCCGCCGCGACCGCGTTGACCGGCGATGCCGCCGCCGTTGTCACCGAGGTGGGCTTTCGCGGTCGTGGGTTCAGAGGGCGCGGCTTCAGGGGGCGTGGTTTCAAGGGGCGGGGGTTTAGAGGTCGCAGTTTTGGCCGGGGTTTTCGCAACAGGGGGTTCCGCCATGGCTTCGGCCACCGTGGCTTTGGCAAGAAAAGCTTCGGACACCGGCGCTTTGGTCATGGCCGGGTGATCGTGACAAAGCCCTTCGGCGGCACAAAGTTCATCTTTAAGTGATCCGGCGACGGAAACCGGCGGCGCCTGCGTAGGCGAAGTGTCGACGTCACGAAGAGGAAGAGGAGACACCGCCATGCCTCGCATCGCGCCGCCGTCATCGACGCGCCCCGCCCGACCGCTGATCGCCTTGCTAGGGCGCTATGCCATGGCGCCCGTCCTCGCCCTGATCGGGCTCGGCGCCGGGTTCGCCACCGCGCCGCAGGCGACGGCCATGGTAGCCAGCCCAGCCCCGGCCCCAACTCCGGCCCCGGCAATGGCTTCAACGCCGACGGCGGTCCCCTTGGGCGACGCTGTCCGCCAAGCGACCGACGCGGCCAGCCTGTCATCCGCTGTGGTGCCGTTGAGCGCCGCACCCATCGGCAGCGCGGCGGGCGCGAGCGGCACAGGCGCTCTGCCCGTGGTGGACGTGCAGTACCGGCGCGGTTTCCGCAGGGGGTTCCGGCGAGGCTTTCGCCGCGGTGTCCGGCGGGGCTTCCGGCGCGGTTTCCGTCCGGGCTTCCGCGCAGGGTTTCGCCCCGGTTTCCGTCGCGGCTTCTATGGCCCGCGTTTCCGGCGCGGGTTCCACAGGGGCTTTCGAGGCGGTTTCGTCGCCCGCCGGGCCTTCTTCCCTGGACGGTTCGGGCGACCCTTCGTGCATCGCCCCTTCGGCCGCGGCGTGTTTTTCAACCGCGGTTTCGGCGCGGCGGTGACGATCGGCGGACCCTTCCTGTCCAGCACCTTCGTCTTCCGCTGACGCCCCCGAGGACTCAGGCTCCTGGGGCTGAAGCTCCGGGGACTGCCGACGGGGCGCGTCACTGGGCCCGCGACCCGGCCCGCGACCCTGGCCCTTAACGACACGCTTCGCGCCTGCTAAGCGCGGCGCATGGCCGGGCGTTTCTATCGCGACAATGCCCCGTGGCTTGCGGCCGCGGGGCTGATGACCTTCGGGTCGTCCTTCGGTCAGACCTTCTTCATCTCGCTGTCGGCGGGCGGCATCCGGGCCGAGCATGGGCTCTCTGACGGCGACTGGGGCGCAATCTATACGATTGCCACACTCGCCTCGGCGGCGGTGCTGGTACAGGCCGGGCGGCTCGCCGATCATCTCGCTCTGCGCCCGCTGGTGATCGGGGTCACCCTCATCTACTGCCTCGCCTGCGCGGCGGTGGGGCTCGGGCAGTCGGTCTGGGTCCTCGGTCTCGGCATCTTCGGCCTGCGCCTCGCCGGGCAGGGTCTGATCAGCCATCTCGGCCAGACCGCCACCGCCCGCTGGTTCAACGCCAATCGCGGGCGCGCCATGGCGTTCGTCGTTCTGGGCTATCCGCTGGGCGAGGCGCTGCTGCCGCCCCTCGCCGTCGCCGCCATGCAGAGCGTCGGCTGGCGCGGCGTCTGGGGCATCGCCGCGGCGGTGCTTGCCCTGGCCATCCTGCCCGCGATCCTGGCGCTGCTGGCGCGGGGCCGCCGGCGGCCAAGCGGCGCGCCCCCGGGCGAGGGGGGCGCACGCGCCGCAACCGGCATGGACGGCCGCCACTGGTCGCGGGCCGAGGTCCTGCGGCACTGGTCGTTCTGGGCGCTGATGCCGGCGGTGCTAGCCCCCAGCTTTATCGGCACGGTGCTGTTCTTCCATCAGGTGCACCTGTCCGAGGTCCGGGGCTGGGATCTCGCCACCATGGCCGCGGGCTACCCGGTCTATGCCGGGCTGTCGGTGGCCCTGTCGCTTGCCACGGGCCGGGTGATCGACCGCGTCGGACCGGTGCGGTTGCTGCCGTTCTTCCTCGTCCCCATGGCGCTCGCGGTCTCGGTGCTGATGCTGCCGGGCGGCGCCTGGGTCTGGCTTGCCGTCCTGCTCGGCATCGGAATGAGCCAGGGCGTCGTCGTCACGCTGTTCGGCACGCTCTGGCCCACGCTCTACGGCACACGGCATATCGGAGGCATCAAGGCGCTGACCGTCTCGGCCATGGTCGTGTCGACCGCGGTGGGGCCGGGGATCACGGGGCTTGCCATCGATGCCGGCCTGCCGCTGCCCGCACAGGCGCCGGCGATGGCCTTGTGGTGTGTGCTGGCGACATGCCTGATGGCAGTGGTGGCGGCGCGCCTTTCCGCGCGGCTTGGCGATCGCGCCGCCGATGCACCCGCGACCGCCGAGGAGGGATGAGATGACCGAGAAGGCCAAGGGAGAGAGCGAGCAGGCAGCGGCGTCTCAGGCCCAATCTGGGACCCAACCCGAGACCCCGCCCGAGACCCTGGAGACCCCTTGGCCGCGCGCGATCAGCGCTGCCCCCATCGCGGGGCAGACGGCGTGGCGTGCTCCGGCACGTGCCGATATCGCGGGCGATGGCGTGCGGCTCGAACCACTCGACCCCGCACGCCACGGCGCCGCGCTCTGGCAGGCGATGCAGGACGATGATCCCGCCCGCTGGCACTACCTGCCCTATGGCCCCTACGACCGGGCCGAGACGATGGCGGCCCATCTCACCACCTGCGCTGCCACGGCCGATCCGCTGTTCTTTGCGATCCTACCCGATGAGACCGGCGTGGCCGAGGGCGTCGCCAGCTATCTCGAGATCGACCCCGACCACGGCATCATCGAGATCGGCCATATCTGGCTCGGCCCGCGCCTGTCGCGCCGGCGCGCGGCCACCGCCGCTTTCCGCGCGATGATCGGGCACGCCATGGACGATCTTGGCTACCGGCGGATGCAGTGGAAATGCGATGCAATGAACGCCCCGTCCCGCGCGGCGGCGCGCAGGCTCGGCTTTCGCTACGAGGGCGTGCTGCATGCCGTGCGCGTGGTGAAGGGCCGCAACCGCGACACCGCCTATTACAGCATCCTCGACACCGAATGGCCGGCGATCAGAGCGGTCATGGACACCTGGCTCGCTGCCACCCCGCCAGATGGCTCGCCAAACGCCCCGCAAGACGACCCGCCAATCGGCGCGCCGATTGGAGCGCCGGCCCAATCGCTCAGCAGCATGACCAAGGCGCTGCCACCCTCGGCGCGCTGACATCGCCGACGCGGCACGAAGGGTGGCGCTGGGGCTTGCGATGGACGCCATAATTCGGCCCAAGCGGCGCGGTTTCTAGGCAGGGTTGTGGGCCCGCCGCCGTGCCCAAGGCGCCGACGCCATCTCTGCCGGAGGACGCATGTCGACCATTGATCGCCGCCGCATGCTGTATCTCCTCGCATGGATCTATGCGCTGCTCGCCCTCGGCATCAATGTTTTCTGGCAAGAGCGCGATGTCTTTCCGATCTTCAACTGGTCGCTCTTCAGCGTTGTCACCGACAACAACGTCTCGCCGACGCTGATGATCCACCGGATCGACGATCTGGTGTTCGACGAGCCTATGAATTTCTTCGATCTCGGCGCGTATTTCCCTCGGGCCCGCAGTCGTGACGTGAAGGTTGTGAAGCTGATCAGACGGTACAGGGCCGATGTCGCCGTCGATCCGACAGCCGGCCCGGCGCTGATTCGCGCGATCGAGCAGCGTTTCCTCGCAGGTTACGACCGCGTCGACTACAGCCTCGAGACCTGGCGCTATGACGCGCTGGAGCGCTTTCACCACGGACGGATCAACGAGCGCATCCTCCACTACACGGGCAGTACGGTGGAGGATCCGTCATGAGCCGGCGTCGCATGCCGCTTGGGATCGGCCGCCATCTGAGGGTGCTGCCGGGTGATGCGCCGCGCTGGCACGAACACGGCCGCATGGCCGAGCGTTGCATCTTCATCATCCAGATCTACTATCTGCTGACGCTGGCGAGGCTCTACAGCGTCGGCCACCAGTACACGTCTTTCTCACGCCACCCCGACGAACTCATGCCGCTCTGGCCGATGGCCTGGCTGCCGCTCGATGCCTCGATCAACGATGCGTTCAGTGGGCTGGTTCTGGCGATGCAGGTGATCGGCGTGCTGGGCCTGTTCTTCTGGCGCCACTTCATCGTGCG
The DNA here is from genome assembly GCA_039027855.1 of Pseudomonadota bacterium. Classification (GTDB taxonomy): domain Bacteria; phylum Pseudomonadota; class Alphaproteobacteria; order Rhodobacterales; family Rhodobacteraceae; genus Thermohalobaculum. The sequence goes on from JBCCJI010000003.1 coordinate 176,323, forward strand.
CCTGCTGGTCTGCGTCGCCTTCCTGCAGCACATGACCTTTGCCAATCTCGGCGGTGCCATCAATCACGGCCTGCACGAGTGGTTCTGGCTCTCCTTCATCCTGCTCTTTCTGCCTGCGGGGCTCTGGCGACAGCGCGACGACGCGCTGAGCCGGCATCAGCGGGTCGGTGTGATGACCGTCTTCGCTGCGGCGGGCGGCTTCATCCTGATGTTCTATTCGCTATCGGGCTACTACAAGCTGCGCGAGCTTGTGCTCACCGAGGCCCATGGCGTCTATGGCGCGCTGCACTGGGATTCGATGGCGCAGATCGTCGGGGGCCGGATGTTCGACACCATGTCAGACCCGCCCTTGGCCGAGTTCCTGCTGAACTACCCCATCCTCGGTTGGCCGATGTTCATGCTGCTGTACTATGTCGAAGTCTTCGCCTTCATCGCGATCTTCCGGCCGGTACTGCTGAAACCCTTCGCGGTGGTGCTGATCCTGTTTCACATCGGCACCTTCCTCTTCCTCGACATCGCGTTCGACGACCACGTGGTGATCAACGGCCTGTTCATGCTGATGTCGCCGCTGGCGCCTGGCGGCTTCCGCGTGATGCAGACCGTGCTGGCGCTGCCGGTGATCGGGGACGTGCTGCGCGTTTTCGTCGGCAGGCGATGGCGCGAGACGGGCCGCGCCGCGGTGCCGGCGGAGTAAGCCGCGCGGCCTTCCCCGGGCCATTGACCCATACGTCACGAAGATGGGTCAGCGCCCGCTAGACCAGAGGCCGTTCGGCCTAATGGGCGCAGGATACCCCGCCAGCGCCCGTTCAGCGCCCCGTCAGCCCCCGATCAGACCCCCCTTTCAGCCGAGATGGCGGACGTCGGTCAGGCGGCCGGTGACGGCGGCGGCGGCGGCCATGCCGGGGCTCATCAGGTGGGTGCGTGAGCCGCGGCCCTGACGCCCCTCGAAATTGCGGTTCGAGGTGGAGGCACAGCGCTCGCCCGGGCCAAGCTGGTCGGGGTTCATGCCGAGGCACATCGAACAGCCGGCCATGCGCCATTCGAACCCCGCCTCGATCAGCTTCTGGGCGATGCCCTCTTCCTCGGCCTGGGCGCGCACCAGCCCCGAGCCGGGGACGATCATGGCGCGCAGGCCCTCCTTCACGCGGCGGCCCTCCATGATGCGGGCCACTTCGCGCAGATCCTCGATCCGGCCATTGGTACAGGAGCCGATGAAGACCGCGTCGATCTCCACATCCTCCAGCCGGGTGCCGGGGGTGAGTCCCATGTAATCCAGCGACCGACGCGCGGCGGCGACCTTGCCGCCCTCGAAATCCTCAGGATGGGGTACGACGCCGGTGATCGGCAGCACGTCCTCGGGGCTGGTGCCCCAGGTCACGACGGGCTGGATGTTGGCAGCGTCCAGGATCAGCTCGCGGTCGAAATGGGCGCCGGGGTCGGAGTGCAGCGTCCTCCAATGGGCGACGGCACGCTCCCAGATGTCGCCCTTGGGCGCGCGCGGTCGGCCCTTCACATAGGCGATGGTCTTCTCGTCGGGTGCGACCAGACCAGCCCGCGCGCCGCCCTCGATCGCCATGTTGCAGACCGTCATCCGGCCTTCCATGCTGAGGCTCTCGATCGCCTCGCCGCAGTATTCGATCACGTGGCCCGTACCGCCGGCGGTGCCGGTCTCACCGATGATGCTGAGCGTGATGTCTTTGGCGGTCACGCCCTCGGGCAGGGCGCCGCGCACCTCGACCCGCATGTTCTTCGACTTCTTCTGGATCAGCGTCTGGGTGGCCAGCACATGCTCGACCTCGGACGTTCCGATGCCATGCGCCAGCGCCCCGAAGGCGCCGTGGGTCGCCGTGTGACTGTCACCGCAGACGATGGTCATGCCGGGCTGGGTCAGCCCCTGCTCGGGTCCGATGATATGCACGATGCCCTGCCGGCGATCGGCCACGTCGAACAATTCCACCCCGAAATCGGCGGCGTTCTGGCGCAGCGCCTCCACCTGGATGCGGCTCTGCACGTCGCGGATGCCCTCCAGCCGGGTGGGATCGGTCGGCACGTTGTGGTCTGGCACGGCCAGCGTCGCCTCGGGATGGCGCACGCGCCGGCCGGTCATCCGCAGCCCTTCGAACGCCTGCGGGCTCGTCACCTCATGCACTAGATGGCGGTCGATGTAGAGGAGACAGGTCCCGTCATCGCCTTCTTCGATGACATGCTCGTCCCAGATCTTGTCGTATAGCGTCTTTGCCATGGCTCTGATCCTGGTCTGCGGTCGGCTGGTGCTTGGCGCTCGGTTCGGGTCTTGGCGTCTGGCCTGACGGGCCACGCTTTGCCGATCTCGCGCCGCTCAGCCCGTCGCAAGGGCCACGCGCGCACCGTGGAACCGGGACGGAAGTCGCCGGTGATCGGTGAGATCGCGAAGTGGCTGTGGCATCCTCATGGCGATGATCTATCGCCCCATGGCGGTTTGGGCAACGGTTGGGGAGCGGTGCGCGCCGAGATGGCGCCAATAGTTGAGGTCATCACGCCACGTTCCCGCCACAATGATCGGCACAGAACTACCACGCCACTAAATGGCAAGTCCCGTTAAAGAACCCACGAAAGACTGGCTATGTACGCACGACTGTCGCGTTTGCGTATAAAGGATGCGTATAATTCCGAAGAGACACGGGGTCGGTTGCGCGCCCTGCTGCCGACGCGACTGAAGGCGCTGCCCGGCCTGCTCGACACCTATATTCTTGGCCTGGAGCCGGACGGTGCCGTGGCCGTGTTCTCGGTCTACGAGTCGCGCGAGGCCCTGCTACGCGCCAACGCGGAGAGCGAGGGTCTCTGGCTCGAATGCGCCCATATGATCGAGGGCGAGGTCGAGCAGCAGGAACTCCCCGTTTTCATGCATACCCACTGCGCGCCCTAGGCCCTGCCACCCTAAGCCAGGGATCGGCGCAGGATCAGCGCATCGACGCTGCCGGCCGGGCGGGCGTAGTAGCCCCGGCGCCGGCCGACCTCACGCCACCCGGCCCTCTGGTACAATCGGCGCGCGGGCCTGTTGTCGACCGCCACCTCCAGAAACATCGCCGCCATGCCGAGCGCCCTGGCGAGATCCTCGCCCGCCGCGAGCAGCGCACGGCCGAGGCCACGCCCGCGCGCGGCGGGGACAACGCCGAAATCCAGGATCTCCGCCTCGTCGGCGGCGAATTGCAGGATCAGGAGCGCGTCCCGAAACGCGCCGTCGACGATCATCGCGGCATGCGGGGGCGCGCCGAGGGCGATGAAATCCTCGGCGCGCCAGGGTGTCCCCTGCCCATCGAACGCAGCGTGGGCGATGGCGGCGAGGCGCGCGGCGTTCGCGGCCTTGGGCGTCACGACGCGTGGCGGTCCGTCTGTCACGGCAGCGAAGGCCGATCAGTCGAGCAGGACCGGCGGCGCCTCGGAGGGCAGATCCGCATCGGCCTCGCGCAGATAGAGCGGCGCGGGCAAGGCCCCCGGCGCCCGCCCCGCGGCGATGGCCGCGACCGAGGCAGGATCGGCCAGCCCCTCGGGCGCGAGCTCAGCAGCGAGCCCGGCCACAGCCCAGCCATCGCCAAGCCGCACATCGCGGTTCTCCACCGCGCTCAACGTCTCGGGGTGCACCACGGCCGGCGGGGCGAGTGGCGCCAGATCCGGCCCAAAGCGCTGCAAGAACACCGAGCCGCGCCCGGCAAGCGCCACCGCGACGGGGCGTGTCTCGGCCCAGCCGACCTTGTCCTCCAGCCTGCGGGGCCGGCTGCCGCCGTGATCCTCACGCCCGCTTGGCGCGGGAGGGCGCAGGGGGCGGACCACGCCGGCTGCCACCGCCTCAAGCCGTGTCACGCCGATCGCCGGAACACCCCGGCCAAGGGCCAGCCCGCGCGCCGCCGCCACGCCCACGCGCAATCCTGTGAACGAGCCCGGCCCCGTGCAGACTGCAATCCGGCCGAGCCCCGATGGCCCGATCCCGGCCCGCTCCAGCACCGTCTCGATCATGGGGAAAAGCCGCTCGGCATGGCCCCGCGACAGCGTCTCTGCCGCGCTGGCCGCGACCCTGCCGCCCGCCAGCAGCGCGACCGCGCATTGCCCGGCCGAGGTGTCGATGCCGAGGATCACGGCGCGCGCTGTAGATCGTCGCGCGCGCTGCCGCAAAGCCGGGGCAGCCCGTCGTCGATCCGCAACCACGGCAGCGCCGCATCGGCATGGGCGTGCAGGCCGGGTTGGAGAGCCTCGGCCTGGTCGATCACACCGAGCGGCACGTAGATCTGCCCCGCGAGGTAATCGAAGGCCGCCGTCATCGGTGAGCCGCAGACCGGGCAGGTTCGCCGCGCGACCCCCGGCACGACCGACCACGCGCCGGGGTCTGGCGTCACCGTGACGCTGCTGGCGCCAAAGGCCGCGAAGGCTGCCACTGGCGCGCCGGTCCAGCGCCTGCAATCGGCGCAGTGACAATAGGCCACCACCTCGGGCGGCGCCGCCATCGTGATGCGCGTCGCCCCGCAATAGCAGCGGCCGGTGAACACCGCGTGGCTCAGACGCCGACCGGGCGGACCTCGACCACCTCGGGGATGTAGTGGCGGAGTAGGTTCTCGATGCCGTGCTTCAGGGTCAGCGTCGAGGACGGACAGCCCGCGCAGGCCCCCTGCATGTGCAGATAGACCACGCCATCGTCGAAGCCGTGGAAGGTGATGTCGCCACCATCCTGTGCCACGGCAGGGCGCACGCGGGTGTCGAGCAACTCCTTGATCTGGCCGACAATCTCGCTGTCGGGGCCGTCATGCTCGGCATGGCCGACCATCGCGCCCTCACCCTCGATCACCGGGGCGCCAGACTGGAAATGCTCCATGATCGCGCCGAGCAGCGCGGGCTTCATGTGCTGCCAGTCGGTCTCTCCGCCCTTGGTCACGGTGATGAAGTCGGGCCCGAGAAACACGCCGGTGACGCCGTCGACCCCGAACAGCCGCCCGGCAAGCGGCGAACTACCCGCTCCGTCGGCCGTAGGAAAATCGGCCGAGCCCGCCTGCATCACGGTGCGCCCGGGCAGGAACTTCAGCGTCTGCGGGTTCGGGGTTTCTTCTGTCTGGATGAACATCATGGATCTCCCGTGTTGCGGCACAAAGTGGCGCGGGGGCCCGACCAGATCAAGAACCGTTCTAAACTATCCAGCCGCAGCCGCCCTGCCGCCGAGTGCCGCCTGCGGTAGATGGGCCATCGAAAGGCGCTGGGCGATGGTGGCGATATGGTCGGGGCCAACCTCGCAGCAGCCCCCGACGATGGTCGCGCCGAGGCCGATCCAGTCCATCACATGATCGGCGTAGACCTCGGGGCCCATGTCGATGCGCGCGGTAAAGCCCTCGACCGTCTTGCCGGGGCCAAGGGTATCCATCTTGGCGAAGGCATTCGCATAGCCGCCGGTTGCCAGGTCGGTCGGGCCAAGCGCCCGCAACGCCGCGCTCACCGCCTCGGGTCGCGAGCAATTGATCAACAGCGCCGAAGCGCCGGCCGCCCGCACCGGCGACAGCACCTCAACCAGCGCCTCGCCCGAGCGCAGTCGCGTCCCGTCGCGGTCATCGACCGTCACCGCGCACCATGTCTCAAGCCCTGCCTCCACGCCGGCGGTGGTGGCCGCCACGGCCTCCTGTACCGAGGACATCGTCTCGCACAGCATTAGGTCCACATGCGGGCCCTGCAGCGCGACGATCTCGCGGTATGACGCGAGCATCTCGTCGGGCGCGGGGGTCAGATCGGGGCGATAGCTGGCCACCAGCGGCGGCAAGCAGCCGGCCAGCCGGATGCGCCGGCCAAGCCCCGCCGGCGTCGCCAGCACCGCGCGCCGGGCTTGCTCGGCCAGGTCGATGGCCGCGCGCTGCACGGTCTCGAACAGGCTGGCGATACCGGCATCGCCCATGCGCTGGCGGGTTGCGGCATAGGCGTTCAGGATCAGGATCTCGGCGCCCGCCTCGGCAAAATCGCGGTGCAGGTTCGAGACGAGCTCCGGTCGCTCCAGCATGATCTGCGCCGACCAGAGCGGCGTCGGCTTTTCGCCGCTCCGCCGGACCAATTCCTGCCCCATGCCGCCGTCCATCAGGACAATCGAGCGATCGGTGATCATCTGAGCCATGCCTCCAGCCATGGGCCGCGCGCGGCCACTGCTGCATCCCTGTTCGGCTGGCTGTGGCGGAGGGGCCCCCAAATCGCTGCCGAGGCCGCGCCCCTTAGCTGATCTCGTCGATCCGGTCCAGTGACATGGCGCCCGGCACAACGGTGACGGGAACGCGCATGCGCCCGCCCTGCTTGGCGACCAGTTGGCTGACCAGCGGGCCGGGGCTGTCGGCATCCTCGGCGCCCAGCACCAGCACGCCGATCTCGGGATCCTCGGCGATGGCCTTCAGCACGCATTCGACGCTGCCGCCCTCACGGATCTGGAATTCGGGCGTGATGCCCGAGAGCGCGCGCAACTCCTCGGCAAGCTCGGACAGCCGCGCCTCGGCGCGGTCGCGTGCCTCGGCGGCCATCACCTCGGCGACGCCAACCCAGTGCTGAAACTCCTCGGGCGGGATCACATAGAGCATCAGCACGCCCCCGCCGGTTCGCTGGGCGCGGCGCGCGGCAAAGCGCATCGCCTGCTGGCATTCGGGCGTGTCGTCGACGACGACCATGAACTTGCGCACCGTCACCTCCGCTCGCCATGGGCGCCTGGCCCTGGGGTTCAGCCTGGGCAGGGGCCCGTGCCCGCGCCGCAGCCTCCCAGCATGACCAGCGCGGATGCCGCCTGCAAGGTGGCGTGACGGGGCCTCCGCAGGCTTATTTTGCACGAAAACGCAACGATCCCATGCCGGCACTGCGCTTGATGACGCTCAGGCGATGGGCCAATTCGAGCGCCAAGACAGACCGAGACCCAAACACGGCCCAGACACGACAGACACCACAACACTGTGGAGGACACCATGACGACCGACATCATCGGCTTGCACCATGTCACCGCGATCTCGGGTGACGCGCAGGGTAACCACGACTTCTACACCCGCGTCCTCGGGCAGCGCATGGTCAAGAAGACCGTCAATTTCGACGCGCCCGACGTCTACCACCTGTATTACGGCGACGAGGTCGGCTCGCCCGGCACCGTGATGACCTTCTTTCCCTTCCCCGGTGCGCGCCGGGGTCGGGTCGGCCGCGGACAGGTGACCGAGACCTTCTACAGCGTGCCCGAGCGCAGCCTCGACTTCTGGGCCGAGCGGCTCCGGGCGCATGGTGCCAGCGTGCTTGGCCGGGCCACGGCCTTTGGCGAGGAGCGGCTGATCGCCACCGATCCCGAGGGGCTTGGCCTGACGCTGATCGCGCGGGCCGATGATCCGCGTGCGCCCTGGCTTGGCGCCGGGATCGAGGCGGACCATGCGGTACGCGGCTTTGCCGGTGTCGCCCTCGGCGTGGAGGGCGAGGACGCCTCGCGCGCGATCCTCGAAGGGCTGTTCGGCTATGTCCGCACGGTCGAGGAGAACGCCGAGGGTGGTGCCCGGCGCCTGCGCTTCGAGAAGCCCGACGATCCCTCGGGCCTCGTCGAACTGGTGATCGACGCCGCCATGCCGCAGGGGGTCGAGGCCGCGGGCACCGTGCACCATGTCGCCTTCCGCGTGGCCGACCGTGCCGCACAGACGCGGGTGCAGGAGCGCGTGGCCAAAGCGGGCCTGCGGGTGACCGAGCAGATCGACCGGGATTATTTCTGGGCGATCTATTTCCGCACCCCAGACGGCATCCTGTTCGAGGTCGCCACCGACGAGCCCGGCTTCGATCGCGACGAACCGGTCGCCCATCTGGGCGAGGCGCTCAAGCTGCCGCACAAGCACGAGCACTTACGCGACCGCCTCGAAGAGACGCTGCCGAAGCTGGTGGCGTGACGCCGAAGCCGAAGGCGGCGGCCGCTGTGCCCCCCGCAGACGCACCTCGTCGTCGCCGCCGGCTGCCCGACAACAGGCCCGAATTTGCGGCAGATACAGGGGAGAGCTCCCATGGACGCGCGCATCGACGACTACATCCACGTCTTCGACCAGGGCGACGGCACCAACGCCACCACGCTGGTCATGCTGCACGGCACCGGCGGTGATGAACGCTCGATGGCCGGTCTCGGCCGGGCGATCGCCGATGCGGCAGCGCCGGGTGCCGCGGTGCTGTCGATCCGGGGCGATGTGAGCGAAGGGGGCGCCGCGCGCTTCTTCCGCCGCCGGGCCGAGGGCGTCTACGACATGACCGACCTCGCCCGGGCCAGGGCTAAGTTGTCAGCCTTCTTGCCCCGTGCCCTCGCCGCCCATGGCCGCGACCCCGGCGCGGCGGTGGCGATCGGCTCCTCAAACGGGGCCAATATCGCGGCGGCGGTGATGTTCGACGCACCCCGACTGCTCGCCGGCTGGGCGCTGATGCACCCGTTGATCCCCTTCAGCCCCGAGATTGGGCCGGCATCCGGCGCGCGCGTGCTGATCACCGCGGGCGAGGCCGACCCGATCTGCCCACCCGGAGAGACCCGCCGCCTGATCGTAGCACTCGAGGCCTCGGGCGCGGATCTCACCGCCCGATGGTACCCGGGCGGCCACCAGCCAAGCCAGGCCGAGTTCACCGACATCGCCCGCTGGCTCGGCGCCTGAGCCCGCCAAACGGAATCGCGGCTGGTCGCCGCGATGCTTCCTCGCGGTCTCGGCTTGGCGGGTGCCGCAGACCGGCGGGAGGGCATCGGTGCTGGCGCGTGCGGTGGAACAGGGGGGCTGGGGAGAACCGCAAGCGGCTTCCGATCGAGGATCCCGCAGCGGTTGAGCCGCTGTCCAAGGGCAAGCGGGCCTGCGCCCGTCGCTGGCGCGGCCCTTGACCCGGCCCAACCGCTACACAACGCGCCTGCGGAGGCCGTTGGGTCTGCGGCACCGCTACACCCCAAGGCGACCGCCCGGCGGCAGCTCAGCCGCGCAATGTCAGCATCGCTGCGCCGATGGCGGCTTCGCTATGGGGCGGTGTGGCCGGGCTGAGGCCCAAGACACGCGCGCGGATGGCGGTGAAGACCGCGTTCGCCGCCCCGCCACCGGCGGTGAAGAGACTGCTTGGGTAGCTGCCGCCCCGACGCGCGATCTCGCGGTAGCACTGCGCCTCGATCCGGGCGATCCCCTCGAACATCCCCTGCAGGAACGCAGCATCGTCACCCGGGCGCGGCGTCAGCCTGGGCGGCAGCGCCGGATCATTGATCGGAAACCGCTCTCCCGGGCGGAGCAGGGGGTAATAGTCGAGCCCCGTCTCGGCCGCCGGGTCGATCCCTTCGCTCAGCCGCGCGATCTCTTCGGGCGAGAAGAAGCTGGCGAGCACCGCCCCGCCGGTGTTCGAGGCCCCGCCCGTCAGCCAGAGATCCCCAACCCGGTGCGCATAGAGCCCGATGGCCGGATCGTCGATGCGCCGCGCGCTCAACAGCTTGATCGCCAGTGTCGAGCCGAGCGAGGTGACAGCCACGCCGGGCTCCAACGGGGCGCTTGCAAAGAAAGCCGCGATGCTGTCGGTGGTCCCCGCATGCACCACCGCATTCGGTGACAGGCCAAACCTGTCGGCCACCGCCGGCGCCAGTCGGTCGAGCGGGGTGGCGACGGCATGGACCTGCGGCAGCAGCGCCTCGGGAAAGACTGCGCCGATCCAGTCGGGCCAGGCACCGGTGCCATCGTCGGTTTCCGGGTCGTATCCGGTCTTGAGTGCATTGTTATGGTCGCTGCGCCCGCCGCGCCCGGTGAGCATCGCGGCGATGTAATCGGCCTGGTGCATCAGGTGCATGGGCTGCGCCCCAGTCTTCGCCCCAGCCTCAGCCTCAGCCCCAGTCTCGGCCCCAGTCTCGGCCAGCAGGCGCATGGCACGCGCCAGCGCTGAATTGGCGCCGCGGGTGATGTGCGGATCGGGCGCGTGTTCGGCGATGCGCGCGGCCTCCGCCTCGAAACCCGCCGAATTGTACATGAGCGCGCGGCTGACGGGCTGGCAGGCGGCGTCCGTCAGGACCATGCTGCCCGAGGTGGCATCCACCGCGATGGCACCGATCGCGCTGGGGTCATGGCCGGCCTCGGCCAGACAGGCGACCTGCTGGCCGAGACAGGCGACCACCGCCTCCCACCAGCGCCGCGCGTCGATGCGCTCAGGATCCTGCGCCAGATGGGGCGCGCGGGCCATCGAGACGATAGCGCCATCGGGCGTGATGACCGCCGTGCGCACCCCGCTGGTGCCGACATCGATGCCGAGATGCAGGCTCATCCCCGCGCGGCGAGGGCCTGGCGGTATTTCTCGGCATCCCAGTCCAGCAGGCTGGCCTCCGCCTCGGCCCCGATGGGCTCGGCCGACCAGTCACCGGGCAGGCGCGCCACCACATCTGCAAGGCATCGCAGCATCGCCCGCTGCGCCGATGTCGCGCCGTGGCGGAGGGCCACGCCAACACCCCGGTGCAGGATCGCGGGAGGCGCGGCATCATGGTCGCGCTCGGCCAGCGTCGGGCCGAGGAACACGACATGGTCGGGGTAGTATGACCCGCCCGTGACCAGCGCCGTGGCCCGGTCATCCAGCGCCAGCCAGCTCTCGCCAGCCCAATCGAACCCTTCGGCGGGTGGTCCCGAAGGGAGATGCGTGTCTGTCATCGACGGCGGCATCGCGAGACGCGCTTCGACCTCGGCGACGGTATCGGCCACCTCATCGACCGCCGGGCCGCAACAGATCAGGCCGTGATTTTGCAGAATGACGATGCGCGTCTCGGGCCGGATGCGCGCCAGGATCTCGCGGGTCAGCGGCAGGCCGGGCTTTGCATAGGGCACGCTGATAAAGGGCAGGCCGGCCAGCTTATCGGCCAGGGCCACACGCCCCTCGGGGCTGATGGCATGCACCAGCGTGGCGACCGAATGGGTGTGCACCACTACCGCATGGTCCATCGCCGCGTGAAACGTCGTCTCGATCGAGGGGCGGAGCGTGCTGGCCGGATCGATCACCGTGCCCTTGCAACTGCCGTCGCCCGCCGCACCCCGCGCCTCGGCCAGCGCGGCGGAACGGTCGACGGGCACGAAGATCGGCTGACGCTCGGCCTCGGCCAGTTCGGTGCCCGAGGCCTTGATCCACATGACGCCGCCGCCCTTGATCGAGGTATTGCCCCCCGGCCCCTGCACCTGCAGCGGATCGGCACCAAGCCGGGCCGACAGCGCGCGGAACGCGGGGCTCAGCAGGTCGGGCCGTGTGTCGGGCGGCGCATCGGTCATAGAAGAGCCTCGATCCGGTAGGTTGGGGCGGGTGTGCCCTTGGCGGCGACCAGTTCGGCCAGCACCGCGTCACCGTCGCCGCGGGCGAAATCGGCGGCGTAAAGACCGCCCTCGACCAGCAGGCTGTCCCAGCCCGCCGCCGCGGCGCCCGCGATATCATGTTCCAGACTGTCGCCCACCATCAGCATGTTGGTCGTGCCGAGTGCCTCGGCGACTGCATCGAAGACCGGACGGTGCGGTTTGCCGTAGAACGCCACCTCCCCACCCATCGCCCGATAGGCAAAGGCCAGCGCGCCGGGCGAGATCACCAGCCCGCCCGCCCGCGGCGACTGACGGTCGGGGTTGGAGCAGTAGACCGGTAGACCCCGCGCCAGCGCGCCATCCAACAACGGCTGCCATTGGTCGAGCGTGCTGCCATCGGGCAGGCCCATCAGCAGGATCGCCTCGGCGCTGGCGGCATCGGTCAGCGTGATCTCAAGCTCTGCGCCCCAAGCCGCGGCATCGCCTGGCGCCCGCTCGACCGCGAGGAACCGGCGCGCTGTCACCCGGCCTTCCGCGATGTCGCGGTACAGTGCCTCGCCGCTGGTCATCACCACCTCGAACAGCGCGGGCGGAAAGCCCATGGCCGCGATCCGCTCCGCGTTCGGCGCCGCGCGCTTGCCGGAGTTCGACAGTACCGCCAGCCGATGCCCCGCGGCGCGCAGGCGCCTCAGCGCTTCGACGGCGCCGGGATAGGGGGTCGAGCCGTCATGCAGCACGCCCCACTGATCAAGCACGATGGCATGATAGGACCCTGCCACCGCCGCCAGCGTCTGGATCGCGCGGGTCACGCCAGCCGGCCAGGTCAGTCGACCATGTCGGCCGGGTTTGTGAGGCCCGCGACATAGGTCGCCGCCTCCTCGGCGGTCATCGCCGGTGCCGCCTTGGCCACGCTGCCCGTGGGCATGTCGCCGAAGTAGAACTGATAGCCCGGTATCACCTGGCGGCGCTTGCGGAGGGGCATGCCCGGATAGGGGAACACGTCCGAGCGCGCATTGGCCCCCTCGTCATGGCAGGGCAGGACATAGTCGGCGCGCTTGTCGATCTCCTCGACCGATTTCCAGCCCTCGAACGAGTTCACGAACCGCGCCGGCACCCAATAGCGCCATTTCTCGGCCGGGTTCGGCTCCAGGTTCCGCTCGACAAAGATTGCGTCGCCCGCCAGCACTATATCGCCCGCGCTGGTCGCCACCGTCACCGCCATATGACCGACCGAGTGGCCCGGCGTGTGGAACATGGTGATGCCCGGCAGCACCTCGCACTCATCCGCGACCGCTTCGAACACGCAGCCCGCATAGGGCGGCTCGATCCCCAGGATCCCGCATTCATAGGTGCGGTAGTAAAGCGGCAGCGGGTTATAGGCCATTTCGATCTCGGCCTTGGGCGCGATGTAGCGGGCGTTCTTGAACCGCTTCATGTTCTGCACGTGGTCCCAGTGCAGGTGGGTGAAGACGATGGCGTCGATCTCATCGGGATGCACGCCCAGCTTCTGCTCCAGGTGGTCGTGCACCTCCAGGCAGCCGCGTTTGTCGCATTTGTGGTGGTACTTGGTCGCCCGCTCTTCGTCGCAAAGGCCGGTGTCTACCAGGATCTTATGCTCGCCGGTGTCGATGTAATGGCAATAAACCGGGTTCCAGTACTTCTTCCCGGCCGGCCCCTTCCAGAAGATATAGGTGCCGAGATCCGCCTCCAGCCAGCCGGTGTTGATCGGGTAGATCTTCGTCTCCGCCACGCCCATGGCCAGCCTCGCATGCATTCATTGAGTTTTGCATACAAAGACAGGATCCGGCGCAGGATCGCAAGGCCGAACCGGGCGCCACCTTGGCCTAATTCGCCCTAAGCGCCTGCATGAAGCTCTCGGTCATATGGGCGCGCATCGCTTTCGACGCGGTGGTCGAGTCCTCTGAGAAGATATCGGCGATCAGCGCGTCATGGCTCTGGGCCGAGGCCAGGAGATCGTCGCGCGTCGCGAATTTTCGGGCCCGGAAGGGGCCGGTCCGCCGGCGGAACTCGGCCGCGATTTCGGCCATGTAGGGGTTGCCGGTGGCGCGATAGATCGCGGCGTGAAAGGCCTCGTTGGCGCGGAGAAAGGCCCTCCGATCCCCAGCCTCGGCTGCGTGCCAACAGGCGGCCTGCGCATTCTCGATCTCGGACCGGGCCAGCAGGTTTAGCCGCTGCGAGGCGATCCGCGCGCAGGCGGCCTCGATTTCATGCATCGCTTCGAAGATCTGGCTCAGTTCCTCGCGATTATAGGCCGCGACAAATGCACCGCGCCGCTCGCCCTGCACCAGCACGCCTTGAGCGGTCAGGCGCGACAGCGCCTCGCGCACGGGCGTCCGCGAGGCGCCGAACCGGGTGGCAAGCCGCGCCTCGTCCAGCCGCTCCCCTGGCGCCAGTTCGCCCGCGCTGATCTCTTCCATCAATGCCTGTTCGATGCGCATCGCCGCCGAAAGCCTCGGCCGTTCCGCACCCGTGTCGCCGTCGTCTGGCATGCGCCGTCCTTGTAGGTTCTTGCTGAGATGCTAGGGCGATCTCTGGCTCGGGACAATTTTGTATGTTTACACTCGTTTTTGCATACAACTAATGTCAGCCGGCAAGGAGCGGAGTCGATGCCGGAAATCCATCTTGAAAAGCTGGTGAAGCGGTATGGGGAGGTCGAGGTGCTGCATGGCATCGATCTCAACATGACCGACAACGAGTTCACCGTGCTTGTCGGTCCCTCCGGCTGCGGCAAGTCGACGACGCTGCGGATGATCGCGGGGCTCGAAAGTGTGTCGGCTGGCGAGATCTATATCGGCGGCCAGCCGGTCAGCCATCTGGATCCCAAGGACCGCGGGCTGGCGATGGTGTTCCAGGACTACGCGCTCTACCCGCATATGGACGTGGCGCGGAACATCTCCTTTGCGCTGCGCTTACAAAAGCGCCCGAAAGCCGAGATCGAGGCCAAGGTGCGCGAGGTCGCCGAGATCGTGGGCCTCACCGATTTCCTGGCGCGAAAGCCCGGCGCGCTGTCGGGCGGGCAGCGCCAGCGCGTCGCCATGGCCCGCGCGCTCGCCAAGGACAGCGGCATCTTCCTGTTCGACGAACCGCTGTCGAACCTCGACGCCAAGCTCCGCGGCCAGATGCGGGCCGAACTCGCGATCATGCGCCAGCGGGTGCAAAAGAACATGATCTACGTAACCCACGATCAGATCGAGGCGATGACGCTGGCCGACCGCATCGTGGTCATGCATGGCGGCCATATCCAGCAGCAGGGCACGCCGGAGGAGCTGTTCAAGCACCCGGCCAACAAGTTCGTGGCGGGTTTTCTGGGCTCGCCGCCGATGAACTTCCTCGACGCGACGCTCACGCAGGAGAACGACCGCGTCTATGCGACGGGCGATGGGTTCAAGCTGGCGCTCAGCCCCAACAAGGTGGGCGATCTGTCGTCGGGCCTTGGGGGCCTCGGCGAGGTGACGCTCGGCATCCGGCCCTCCGACCTCGATTTCCAGGCGGATGCGGCCGAGGGCGAGGCGCTGGATCTCAAGGTGATCGTGTCGGAATATGTCGGCGCGCAATCCGTGCTGCTCTGCAGTTGCGGCAACGCGCAGGTCACCGTCGAAATCAAATCCGAGACGCCCATCGCGCTCGGTGAAACACTCAGATTCGCGGTCAGGCCGGGCTCGATCCACCTGTTCGACCGCCAGACCGAAGCGGCGCTCTGACGCCGCCACAAAAATCAGCAACGGGAGGATGAACGCATGCTGAAGGGATTGATGGGCGCCACGCTGGGAGCGACCCTTGGCGCCGTCTCAGCGCTTGCCATCGCGACGGGGGCCATGGCGGATCCGTATGCGCCCTATCGCGGCGAGACGCTGATCGTGAACTTCCCCGCGCACCCGCATTACGACGCGGTGCGCAAGATCCTGCCCGAGTTCACCAAAGAGACCGGGATCGAGGTCGAGGTCGACCAGCTCCCGTACCTGAAGATGCGCGAGCGCCAGACGCTGGAGCTGGGGCAGGACGAGGGCGAATACGACCTGATTGCCTATGTGGTCTTCTCCAAGGCCGATTACGTCTTCGCCGATCAGCTGGAGAACCTGGCGCGGTATTTCATGAACCCCAAGCTCGCCGATCCGTCCTATGACGCGGCCGACTTGATCGACGGCTATGTCTACAACATCGGCTTTGCCGGCGGCGAAAAGGGGTATCTCCAGGGCAAGACCGGCTCGCTCTTCGGCATCCCCTACGGCTCCGAGACCTCGATCCTCGGCTATCGCAAGGACATCTTCGAAAAGCACAACCTCCAGGTCCCCGAGACCTATGAGGAGATGCTGGAGATCGCCTGCCGCATCCCAGAGCTTGAGCCCGGGATGGGCGGCCTCTCCTCGCGCGCGGCCTCGGGCCACCACGCGAGCCACGCCTTCCTGCTGCATCTGGCGCCGCTTGGCGGGCGGGTCTTCGATGACGAGTGGAACCCGATCGTCAACAACGCCGCCGGCGTGCAGGCGGCCGAGGCGCTGAAGAAGATCGTCGATTGCGGTCCCGAGGGGTCGGCCTCCTTCGGCTTCGGCGAGGCGCTCGGCTCGTTCCTGAACGGCGACACGGCGATGTTCCTCGACACCACGGTCGTGGCTGGCCAGATCAACGACCCGGCCAAGTCGCAGGTCGTGGGCAAGGTCGGCTGGGCCATGCACCCGATGGGCGTGCGCCGTGGCAGTCAGACCGGCGGCTTCGGCATCGGCATCCCCAAGAACGCGGTCAACAAGGAAGCGGCCTTCCTGCTGATGCAGTGGCTGACCTCGAAGCGGGGCGACAAGCTGGTGGCGCTGGCCGGCGGCAATCCCTCCCGCTTCTCGACCCATGCCGACGCGGAGGTGAACGAGAAGTTCCCCCATATGGCGACCTTCGGCGAGGCGCTGAAGCATGCCGACCCCGACTGGCGCCCGATCATCCCGGTCTGGGGCAAGATCAACGCCGATCTCGGCACCACGCTGTCGAAGGTCCTGACCGAGGATCTGGACATCCAGGAAGCGCTGGATGGCGTGGCCGAGCGCACGCGCGCGACGATGGACGAAGCCGGGTATTACACCTGGAACTGACGCCATTAGGCTGAGGCGGGGCCCGGCGTGACGCGCCGGGCCCCTGCCCATGCCGGTCGGAGCACGCCCCGTGAACAACCAGACAATGAACCGGTTGACGCCGTTTATGTTCATGGCCCCCGCCGTGATCATCATGGCGATCGCGCTGATCTATCCGCTCGGCTACATGATCTATGGCTCGTTCCGCGACTGGGACCCGAGCCAGTCGCTCGGCGAAAGCGAGTTCGTCGGCTTCAAGAACTACGTCACGCTGTTCTTCGACCCGGCTTTTCGCGAAAGCCTCGCGGTCACGCTGATCTTCGCCTTTACCGTGGTGGGCGCCGAGATGGTGCTGGGCGTCGGGCTCGCGCTGCTGCTCGACCGGAACATCCGCGGCATGTCGCTTCTCCGTACGCTGTTCATCCTGCCGATGATGATCGCGCCGGTCGTGGTGGGGCTGATGTGGCGCTACATGTACCACCCGACCGTCGGCACCTTTAACCGCACGCTCAAGTCGATGGGGTTCGAGGGGGTCGACTGGCTGGGCCAGAACGCGCTGCTCTCGGTGATCATCGCCGATGTCTGGCAGTGGACACCCTTCATCTTCATCCTGTCGCTCGCGGCGCTCCAGTCGCTGCCCCGCTCCGCGCTAGAGGCCGCGCGAATCGACGGCGCGACCGCCTGGCAGCAGATCGTGCATATCAAGCTGCCACTTATGATGCCGGTGCTGATCGTCACCGGGCTCCTCCGCCTGATCGACGCCTTCAAGGTACTCGAGGTCATCCTGGTGATGACCGAGGGGGGGCCGGGCCTCTCGACCGAGATCGTGGCGCTGCGCATCTCGCGCACGGCGACCGAGTTCCGCGAGCTCGGCACCGCGGCGGCGATGTCGAATTACCTGCTGATCCTGCTCTTGCTGCTGACGCTCGGCATGTTCGCCTTTCAACGGCTGCAGGAGGCGCGCGCCGCCCGCCTTGCCCGCCAGATCCAGGAAGAAGAGGGCTGAGCGCGATGGAGAACCAGCGCCAGAACCCGGCCTTCTACGCCCTGCTCGCGGCGCTCGTGTTCATGTCGGTCGGCCCCGTCTTCCTGATGTTCGTGAACTCGTTCAAGTTGGACGTGGACATCATCGGCGGCACCACGGGGCTGCTATTCCTGCCGACCATCCGCAACTACGAGACCGCGCTTTGCGACATCCTCTGGTACGAGCCTGAGCATCTTGACTTCTGCGCGCTCAAATTCGGCGGCTCCTTCATCAACTCGCTGATCATTGCGCTGATCTCGACCGTCCTGACGCTGGTGATCGGCTGCATGGCGGCCTATGCGCTGGTGCGCTTCCGCTTCATGGGCCGCGACACGGTCTCGCTGACCACGCTGATGGTCCGCATGGTGCCGCCCGCGGTGCTGCTGGTGCCGGTCTTCGGCCTTTGGAACAACGAGTTCTGCATCGACCGCAGCACGATGGTCGGCGGCTGGATCCGCGACGTGTTCGGCGGGCGCGGCGATGTCTGTCTGGCGGGCACCCATTCGGGCATCATCCTGGTCTATGTGGCGATGAACCTGCCCTTCGTGATCTGGATCCTGCAAAGCTTCATCGTCCAGGTCCCCCGCTCGCTGGAGGAGGCGGCGCGGGTCGATGGCGCGGGTCCGTTCCAGGTGTTCTTCAAGGTCGTGCTGCCGCTCATTCAGCCCGGGCTCGCCGCGGCGGCGATTTTCACCTTCCGCATCGCGTGGAACGAGTATCTCCTGGCCTCGGCCCTATCGGATCGCAACACCAAGACGGTGCCGATCCTGATCGTGAATAATATGAGTGAATTCAACGTCGAATGGGGAGTGATCATGGCGACGGGCATGTTGCTCGCGATCCCGCCGATCATCTTCACCCTGTTCGCCTCGCGCCAGATCATCACCGGCATGACCGCTGGCGCCGTGAAAGGATAGGAGATGAAACCGCGCGGCACATCCTCGGCCCTGATCCTGGCCACGCTTGAGACCAAGGCGGAGGAAGTCGATTACCTGACCGCCCGCCTCGCCGAGCATGGGGTCGAGGTCGTGACTGTCGACGTCTCGCTCAAATGCCGAGGCACGGCGCTGGGCGGGCTGGCCAAGACCGCGGCCATGGCGCAGGCGGCCGACAATGCGCTGGCCGCGGTGACGGCGGCGATGGATCAGGGCGTCAACGCGGTCGTGGGCCTTGGCGGCGGCACAGGGGCGGAGACGATTATCAAGGTGCTCCGCGCCATGCCCATCACCTTTCCCAAGGTGCTGGTAACCACGCTGCCCTTCGACCCGCGCTATGCGCTGGCCGACAACTCGATCACTCTGGTGCCGACGCTGGCCGATCTCTGCGGCCTGAACGCGACGCTGCGTGAGGTGCTGGAGAACGCCGCCGCGATGACCGCGGGCCTCTGCCGCACGCGCCGCCGGGCCAATGCCTGCGTGCATGCTCCCTCCATCGGGATGAGCGCCATGGGCGTGACCGACGGGCTGATCGACCCGCTCGTCGCGCGCCTGCGTCGGGCCGGCGAAGAGGTCACGGTCTTCCACGCCAACGGCTTCGGCGGCGCTGCCTTCAGCCGATTTGCACGGCGCGGCGCCTTCCATACGATCATCGACGTCACCCCGCATGAGCTGACGCGCATGCATATCGCAGGCGCCCATGTCGCGATGCCCGACCGCTTTACCGCGGCGCCGGCCGTGCCGCGCATCGTGCTGCCGGGCGCGCTCAACTTCATCGGGCTGGGGCAAAAGGCGCTGGTCCCGCCGCGCTATCTGGTGCGCCAGCACTACGAGCATTCGGGCTATTTCACCCATGTGCAGATGACCCCCGACGAGATGGACCAGGTGACACAGCATCTCGCCGCGGCGCTGAATGCTTGCACGGGCGAACGGACCCTGATCGTGCCCATGGGCGGCTTCTCCAAGCATGATCGCCCCGGCGGCGCGGTCGAGGGGCCGGAACTGCGTGAGATCTTCCTCGCCCGCATGCGCGAGCGATTGAGCGCCGATGTCAGGCTCCGCGTGCTCGACGCGCACCTGTTCGACGCAGCGGTCACCGATGAGGTGATGGCCTCGCTGAAAGCCTTCGCCACCGTCTGATCGCCCAACATCCCGCCGCCCGACAACCCCAAGGAGGGGTCGAATGACCGAGGCCGCCGATCTGACCCAGAAAAAGGACGCGCTGATCGCGACCGCGCGCCGTTGCTTCGATCTCCGCCTGCAGACCAATGCCGGCGGCAACCTGTCGGTGCGCCTCGACGGGGCCGATGCCATCGTGATCAAGCCCTCGGGCGTCGGCTTCAACGAATGCACGCGCGACAACCTGCAAGTCGTCCATCTCGATGGCACCATCGAGCCCTCGGCCCATAAACCGTCGAAGGACCTCGGCTTTCACCTCGATCTCTACCGCATCCGCGACGATATCCGCGCGGTCGTTCATTGCCACAGCCCCTGGGCCACCGGCTATGCCAGCGCCGGCATCGAGATCCCCTGCCTGACCGTGCAGACCATCGAGAAGATCGGCCGCATGCCGCTTATCCCGCTTTCGGCCAATGGCGGCCCGCAGACCGAGCGTGAGATCAGCCCCGTCTTCCGCGACCCCAAGGTGGTGGCCGCGGTGCTCGCCAATCACGGCACGATTGGCGTCGGCACCACGCTGATGAAGGCGCAATACCTGGCCGAGATCATCGAGGAGACCGCGCAGATCGCCTATGTCCGCGACACGCTGATGGCAGCCCACGGCAAATCCGCCGCCGACCTGCCGCGCTATGGCACCGCGGCCGAGGCAAGCGCCGAAGCCGAGATGAGCGGTTGAGAGCGTCGATGCCCGTGGCCGGCCTCCCGAGATGCGCCAGCGAAATGCGCTGATCGCCCTCACGGGTAGCTCTCACGAATAGCTCTCATCTGGGCGGGATCAGCACCATCTTGCCCACATGGGTTTTCTGCCGGAACGCCTGCTGCGCCTCGGCAATCCGCTCCAGCGGCCATGTTCGATCCAGCAGCGGGCGGATCTCGCCCCGCTCGACATAACCCACGAGGTTGGGGAAGATCTGCGCGTCCCAGCCGGTGGTCCCGATCAGGCGCAGGTCCTTCAGATACATCTTGCGCATATCGAGACTGACCACCGGCCCCGCGATGGCGCCCGAGGACACATAGACCCCGCGCCGTCGCAGCAGTTCCAGCATCTGCCCGAAGCCAGCGCCGCCCACATTGTCGACGACGACATCGACACTCTCGCGCCCCAGCACAGCCACCGGATCCTCGCCCCGGTCAAGCAGGCGCGTCGCCCCGAGATCGGCCAGTGCTGCGTGTTTCGCGGCACCGGCGATGGCCACCACCTCGGCGCCCCGCCGACGCGCCAGCTGCAGCGCGGCCGAGCCGACCCCGCCTGAGGCGCCGGTCACCAGCACCCGCTGGCCCGCCACCACCCCGGCGCGGTGCAGCATGTTCTCCGCCGTGCCATAGGCGCAGGGCAGGGTGGCGAGTTCCGCATCGCTCCAGTCGCAGTCGACCGGGAACACTTCGCTGGCGCGCACGACGACATACTGCGCAAAGGCCCCGTCGAAATCCGAACCCATCCAGACGTTCTCGGGATCGTCGAACCCCTTCGGCCGCTGGCAGGCACGGATCAGCACCCGCTTGCCGATCAGCCAGGGGTCGGCCCCCTCGCCACAGGCGGCAACACGCCCGCAGGCATCGGTCCCTTGGATCAACGGGAAGGGCGTGGTGGCGTTCCAGCCCCCATCGCCGCGCGCCGCCATGTCGGCAGGGTCGTCGGCGGTGCTGTCCGTCCCATCCGTCACACTGTCGGAGTACCAGCCGAGCCGCGTATTGATCTCGGTGTTGTTGATCCCCGCGGCCAGCACCCGGACCAGCACCTCACCGGGCCCGGGTCGCGGCGTCGGCACGCCCTGATAGACGAGTTTGTCATACCCGCCGACACCCAGGGTCACGACCGCCATCATGGTGTCGGGCAGCTCAGCCATCGCCCTGCCTCCCATCCGGCCGCGCTGCTGCTTAGGCCCTTAGGAAACCGACCTTCTGGTAGACCTCGGCCAGGATCGGGTCGGCGATGGCGTTGGCGCGGGCGGCGCCGTCGGCCAGGATACGGTCGATCTCGCCCGGGTCGGCGTTCAGGCGTCGCACCTCGGCCGCGATGGGGGCGAGGCGTTCCACCGCCACATCCGCGAGCGCCGGCTTGAAGGCGCCGAAACCCTGGCCCGCGAACTCGGCCAGCACATCCTCGCGCGTCTGCCCGCTCAGCGCGGCGTAGATGCCGACCAGGTTGCGCGCCTCGGCCCGGCCCTCCAACCCCTCGGCCGTCTCGGGCAGCGGCTTGGGATCGGTGCGCGCCTTGCGGATCTTCTGCGCAATGGTGTCGGCGTCATCGGTCAGGTTGATGCGGCTCATGTCGGACGGGTCGGATTTCGACATCTTCTTGGTGCCGTCGCGCAGGCTCATGACCCGCACCGCCGGCCCCTCGATCAGCGGCTCGGGCAGCGGGAAGAACCCCTCGGCATCGAAGTCCAGGTTGAACTTGGTCGCGATATCGCGCGCCAGTTCCAGATGCTGCTTCTGGTCCTCGCCCACCGGCACATGGGTCGCGCGATAGGCCAGGATGTCGGCCGCCATCAGCGCGGGATACATGTACAGCCCGCCCGACGCCTTCTCCCGGTCCTTGCCCGCCTTGTCCTTGAACTGCGTCATCCGGTTCAGCCAGCCAAGGCGCACCACGCAGGACAGCACCCAGCCAAGCTGGGCATGCGCCGGCGCGCCTGACTGGTGGAACAGGATCGAGCGCTTGGGGTCGAGGCCGCAGGCGAGATAGGTCGCCGCCAGCTCGCGCGTCGCCGCCCGCAGCGCCGCGGGCTCCTGCCAGGCGGTGATCGCGTGCAGGTCGACGATGCAGTAGATCGTCTCCATGCCGCTGTCCTGCAGCTCGACGAAGCGCTTCACCGCACCGAGATAATTGCCGAGCGTCAGGCGCCCCGAGGGCTGCACGCCCGAGAACACCCGCGGCGTATGCGCCGGGCCTGCGGTGGCGGTGGGCGAGGGGCTCTGTTCGGCGGCGGGCGTGTCGGTCATGGTGTCCGATGGTCAGTGTCGAGGGGGCGGTCGTCTCAGCGTCATGATGGCGGCACCGGCGCCGCTGGCCGGCTTGGCCGCCTGCGACACGCCGCTTGGCGCGGTCTAGCCCGCGCGCGGCGCCCTGCCAAGCGCCCAGCCGAATACCCAGCCGAATGACCCGGGCCGAATGCCGAGCCGAATGACCCAGCCAGTCACCCGCCACGCGCCCCACTCAAGCAACTCGCCAAATGCCTCGCCAAGACCCCGCTTCCTCGCCTGCGGTGATCGCAGCACTGGCGCGGCGCCGTGGCGCCCGCTAAGGCGGTGGTAATGGTCGTTGTAGCCAATCGCATCGCGCCGGGCAGCCCGCCCGCCAACGCTCGAGTGCACCCGATACTGTGGTGCATGGTGGCGCTCTGGGTGGTGATCCATGGCATGTCGCTGATGGCCGAGCTCGGTGCAGCCTCCGCGCTGCTCCAGCCCTGGGCGCTCTACACGATGTTCGCCTTCTTCGACGTCAAGCTAAGCTTCGCGCTCGCTGGCCGAGGTCTCGATCCGCAGCTGATCTGGTCGACGGTGACGCATGCCTTCCTGCATGGCTCCTGGCTGCATCTGGGCCTGAACGCCGCGGCCTTCCTGGGTCTCGGCCATGCGCTGTCGCGCGATGCGGGCATCGGGCCCACCATGGCGATCTTTGCGCTCACCGCGGCGGCCGGGGCGCTCAGCTTCGGCGTGGTGGCCGAGGCCGAGGTGCCGCTGATCGGCGCGTCGGGCGCGGTGTTCGGCTATCTCGGCACGCTAACGGCCTGGCAGGCGCGCTGGCTGGCCGCCAAGGGCGCCTCGCTTGATCCGATTTGGGCGCGGGTAGCGGGCGTCATCGCGATCAACGCCATCATGGCCTTCGGCTTCGGCGGCATCGCGGTGGCCTGGGAGGCACATCTCGGCGGGTTCGCCGCTGGCTGGGCGCTCGCCTATCTGTTTCCGCCGCGCCTGCGCGACCGGCGCCTCCGCGAACGCATGGCCGGCTGATACCGCCCGTCGTCCCAGCCCCGTCGGCCCAGCCCCGTCAGCCCCGCCCCGCCGGCTACCTCCGTGTCAGCCCAGCCCAGGCGCGCGCCGCCCGCGCACGCTCGTCAAGTCCTCCCGGGTGAGCGCC
This sequence comes from Pseudomonadota bacterium, assembly GCA_039027855.1. Lineage (GTDB taxonomy): Bacteria > Pseudomonadota > Alphaproteobacteria > Rhodobacterales > Rhodobacteraceae > Thermohalobaculum. Next base: position 199,887 of record JBCCJI010000003.1, read on the forward strand.
CCGCTCGCCAGGCAGAGGGTGCCGTACAGCGCCGCACCCCCCAGCACGATCCCCGCCAGCGCCAGCGTCTTCATAAGCGGATCTAGCCCCGCCGCCACCGTGGCCGCCGCCCAAACGGCGAGCCCCATGACGATGCTCGCCCCCGCCATGCGCGGCAGGCGGAGGGCCAGGCGGGCGTCGATCAGCCGCCCATCAAGCGCCCGCGCCCCGCGCCAAAGCAGCACCAGGTTCACGACCGCGGCGGCTGTGGCGCCAATGGGTGCCGCCAGCCAACCGATCGCCCCCGCGCCCCCGAGCGCCACGGCGGCGTTCACCACCATCGAGATCGCGGCGTAGCGAAGCGGCGTGCGCGTATCCTCGCGCGCGAAGAACGCCGGCTGCAGCACTTTGGCCAGCACAAAGGCCGGCAGACCCGCCGCATAGACCGCGAGCGCCAGCCCCGTGGCCGCGCTATCGTCGGCGGTGAAGGCCCCGCGCTCGAACAGCACCTCGACCACGAGCGCGGGCATGGCGATCAACGCGGCAGTCGCCGGCAGGGTCAGCAGCAGCGCGAACTCGGCCGAGCGGGCGAGCGCCGTCTCCGCCCCCGCGCGATCCCCGGCCCCAAGCGCACGCGTCAGCGTCGGCAGCAGCACCACCCCGATGGCGACGCCGATGACGCCGAGCGGCAGCTGATAGACCCGGTCGGCCATCCACATCCAGGCGACCGCCCCTTCGAAATAGCTCGCGACCTGCCGGCCGACGACGAGGTTGACCTGCATCACCCCGCCCGCCAGCGCCGCGGGGGCCGCCACGATCAGCAGCCGCTTCATCCGCGCGCTTGGCCGGGGGCGCCGGAGGCGCAGCCGGAGGCCCGCCCGCCCGGCCGCGATCCACACCAGTGCCAGTTGCGCGATCCCGGCGATCACCACCCCCACCGCGAGCAGGCTGCCGGTCGCGAGATCGCCCCTCCCGATATCGCCACCACCACCGGTCGGCATCCCGATAAGGACCATGCCGTCGGCCCGCCCGCTCGCCGCCAGCGCGAGGCTCGCGAGCAGGACCACGTTCAGCAGCACGGGTGCGGCGGCAGCGGCGGCAAACCGGCCGAGCGCGTTCAACACGCCGGACATCAGCGCCGCGAGCGAGATGAACAGCACGTAGACGAAGACGATGCGCCCCAGATCCACCGACAGGGCAAAGCGCGCATCCCCCGCCGTCCCGCTCGCCAGGGCCAGCACCAGCCAGGGCATCGCCGCCAGCGCGACGACCGTGAGCACAATCAGCACGGTGGCGAGCCAGGCGAAGGCGTTCTCGGCAAAGGCCCGCGCCTCCTCGCGCCCCTCGCTCTCCAGCCGACGGGCAAACATCGGCACAAAGGCGGTATTGAACGCCCCCTCGGCAAAGAAACGGCGAAAGAGGTTTGGCAGGGTGAAGGCCACGAAGAACGCCTCCGCCACGGGCCCGGCGCCAAGCGTGGCGGCAATCGCCATATCGCGCAGAAAGCCCAGCACCCGGCTCGCCATGGTCCAGAGCCCCACGGTCGCAAAGCCGCGCATCAGACGGGCGGCTATGCTCATCCCGGACGTTCCGCGTCGCCTCGCAGACCGGCATAGGGCGCGGATGTCATCCCTTGCGGCGGGGCTTGCGCCTGGTGGCGGGCGCCTTGTCGAGATCGCCGCCAGCATCCGGGGTGGCGGTCTCGATGGCCTCCACCGCTTCGGTCAGCGCCTTGGCCAGGCGGGCCTGTTTCGAGGCGGCATGGACCTTCAGGCCGAACAGGTCCTTGACGTAGAAGACGTCTACGGCCCGCTCGCCATAGGTGGCGATGATCGCGGTGAAGATGTTGACGTTCTGCTGCGACAGCGTCCGGGTCAGCGCATTCAGCAGACCGATCCGGTCGCGGGCATTGACCTCGATGACGGTGTAGAGTTCCGAGGCGTCGTTATCGAAGATCACCTGCGTCGGCACGGTGAAGGGCCGCTCGCGCGGGCGGTCGCGGGTCTTCTCGGCCAGCGCCTCGCGCGCCACGACCTCGCCGCGCAGGGTGCGCTCGATCGAACGGCGCAGGCGATGCAGCCGGCTCTCCTCGAACGGTCGGCCGTCGGCATCCTGGATCCAGAAGATCGCATAGGTCATGCCGTCGCCGGTGGTGTAGCTGCGCGCGTCCACGACATTGGCGCCCGATAGGGCAAAGGCGCCGGCCATGCGGCTGAAGAGGCCCGGATGGTCGTGCATGTGCAGCGCGGCCACGGTGACATCGCGGCTGGGGTCGGGGTGAAAGCGCGAATGCATGGTCTCGGGGTCGGAGACCATGCCCGCGCCGGCCGCCATCTCGAGAAACAGCGCATGCGCCTCGGTATCGAGACCCAGCCAGTATTGCGGGAAATGCCGGTCCAACTCGCGCGCCAGGATCTCGGGCGGGATCGCCGGGTCGCAGGTCTTCGCCGCCTCCTCCAGGGCGGTCTTGGCCTCGCGAACCCGGGCGGCCTGCGTCGTGCGCGTATCGCCACCGCCGGTCAGCTGGGCGCGGGTATCCCAGTAAAGCTTGCGCAGAAGCTGCGCTTTCCAGTTGTTCCAGACCCCGGGGCCGACACCGCGGATATCGCAGACCGTCAGGATCAGGAGCAGGCGCAGCCGCTCGGGGCTTTGCACCAGCTGGGCAAAGTCACGCACCGTGATCGGGTCGGAAATATCGCGCTTCTGCGCCACGTCCGACATCAGCAGGTGATGGCGCACCAGCCAGACCACCAGTTCCGCCTCGACATCGGGCAGTCCGAGGCGGCGGCACATGCCCGCCGCGATCTCCGCCCCCAGCACCGAGTGATCCTCGGGCCGACCCTTGCCGAGGTCATGGGCAAGCAGGGCCACATAGAGCACCCGGCGATTGACCCCCTGCCGGCTGATCTCGGTGGCGACGGGATGGTCGTCGCGCGCCTCGCCCCGCTCGATCCTGGCCAGCGTGCGCAGGGTCTCCAGCGTATGCTCGTCCACCGTGTAGTGGTGGTACATGTTGAACTGCATCATCGCGACGACGGCGCCGAATTCGGGGATGAACCGCCCCAGCACGCCGGTCTCGTTCATCAGGCCGAGTAGCCATTCGCCGTTCTTCGCATCGGTCAGGATCTCGAAGAAGATCTCCGCCGCCTGGGGGTCGCTCCGCAGCCGGTCGTCGATACGGTCGAGGTTCAGCGTCACCAGCCGCATCGCCTGGGGATGGATGCGCGCATCGGCGCGCGCCGCCTCGCGGAACAGGCTGAGGATCGCGATCGGCTCTTCCTCGAACAGCCGCTCGTCGCTGACCGTCAGCCGGTCATCGCGGATCTTGAACGGGCCCACCTTGCGGTCGCCCGGTATCATCGTCATCGCCCTCATCAGCGAGGAGAGGCGCGGGCGTGGCTTCGCGTGCTGCGCCTCCAGCACTGCCGAGAAGATGCGCGTCAGATCGCCCACATCCTTAGCATGGCGGAAGTAGCGGTGCATGAAGTGCTCCACCCCCATGCGCCCGTCATGGTCCTGATAGCCAAGGCGCCGGGCGATATCGACCTGCCGATCGAAGGTCAGCGCCTCGGTCGCGCGCCCGGCGATATCGTGCAGGTGCGAGCGCACCGCCCAGAGGAACTTGGCCGCATCGGCAAAGCGCTGCACCTCCTCCTCCTCGAACACGCCGAGGGGGCAGAGTTCCCAGGCCTTTTCCACCCGGTAGAGATAACGGCTGATCCAGTGCAGCGTCTGCAGATCGCGCAGACCCCCCTTGCCCTCTTTCACGTTGGGCTCCAGCAGGTAGCGCGAGCCGCCGTGCCGCTCGTGCCGGCGGTCGCGTTCCTCAAGCTTGGCGGCGACGAACTGCGGCCCTGTCTTGAGGAACATCTCCTCCCAGAGCCGTGTCGACAGCGCCTCGAACGGATCGCGATCCCCCGCGATCAGCCGCATTTCCAAGAGGTTGGTGCGGATCGTCCAGTCCTCGCCGGCATAGCGCATGCATTCGGCGATGCTACGGGTGGACTGCCCGACCTTCAGCTTCAGGTCCCAAAGCAGGTAGAGCAGCGTCTCCACCACGCTCTCGGCCCAGGCCGTGCGCCGTTGCGGTGTCAGGAACAGCAGGTCGACATCGGAGAAGGGCGCCATCTCGCCCCGGCCATAGCCCCCGACCGCGATGATCGACAGCCGCTCGCCCCGCGTGCGGATCGGTGCGGGATGGACATGCGCCATGACGTAATGCACCGCGCCGGCGACGACGACATCGGTGGCATGGGCATAGGCCCGGGCCACCCTCAGCCCCGCGTCGGGTGTGGCGATCAGGGCCGTGCGCACCCGACTGCGCGAGGCGTCCATCGTCTCGGCCAGCAGGGCGATGATCGCCTGCCGCAGGGTATCGCGCTGCAGCGTGGCGCCAAGGCGGTCGATCTCGGCGATCAGGCCGGCGTGGTCGGCGATGTCATCGGGGGGCAGGATCATGTTGCCAAGTCCGCCAAAGCTCGGCGGGTCATCATCGCTGCGGCTTCGCCTCCGCGCCGCCCTGTCGGCCCGCGCCTCTGCGCTGTCGTGGCGTGGCGCGGCGGCGGTGCTGTCGAGCGCGATCTCAGGCGTCATCGCAGGTTTCTCATCGCGAGAGCGTTACCATGGAAGGGATAATGACCGGTGCCGCGCGCGATGCGCCGCACGCCGCCCGCGCGGTGATCCTCGCGCTGCGGCAGGTGGTGGGGCAGGTGGTGGGCACCCGGCACGGTTAGAGACCCGCGTTCAGCCGGCTCGGCGCGGGTTCGAGCAGACTGAAGCGGCGGCTCCCGACCTCAAGCACCGCGAGGCCGCGCGTCGATGTCCCGTCGGGATTGAGCCTGATCGCCCCCACCGCGCCCGCAAAACCGCCCTCGCGGGTCAGCGCGGCGTCGCTGAACGGGACCCCGCCGCCCCGCTGCGCATCACGCACCAGCGTGGCTGCGATCAGCGCCGCATCATGGCCCAGCACCGCCATAAAGGGCGGGCGGCTGCCATAGCGCGCGCTGTAGGCGCGTGAGAAGGCGTCCACCGCCTCCACATCCGCGCCCGCGAACCAGCCGCCCTCCAGCGTCGGCTCGCGCAGCGTCGCGCCCGCCTCCCACTGGCCGAGGCCGAGATAGCGCACGCGCGGCTGCGGCAGGCCGAGGAAGTCGACATAGCTCGATGCCGTGGTCAGGCCCTGGCCGAAATCGGGCAGCAAGATCGCCTCGGCGCCGAAGGCATTCGCGTCGTTGACCAGATCGGGGGCGGTGCGCTGGATGTCCTGGAAGCTGCGCGGATAGCTGCTCTCGGCGACGATGCTGATGCCGTGCCGGGCGGCGATCCCGCGCGAGGCGCGCATCACCGCCGCACCATAGGGGATGTCGGGGGCATAGATCGCGATGCGCGAGATGCCCTGGCGCGAGGCGAAGCCGAGGATACGGTCGAGTTCATCCTCCGGAGCGAAACCTGTGATCCAGACGGGACCGCCCGCCACCGTCCGGTCGGTCGAGAACGACAGCACGGGGATGTTGGCGGCCTTCGCCACCGGGGCGACGGCGCTGGTGCTCCGCGCGAAAAGCGGGCCGATGATCAGCGAGGCGCCATCGGCCACCGCTTCCTCGGCCGCCGCGCGCGCGCCCGCTGGCGTGCCCCGTGTGTCCTTCACCCGCAGCGTAAGACCCCGCACGCCCATATCCGCCAGCGCCATGCGCGCCCCGTTGGCGAGCGCCGTGGCATCGCCGGCAACGCGCTCCTCCGCCGCGCCGAGCGGGGCGAGCAGCGCGACCGTCATGGGCCCGCTTTCCACATCGCGACGGGGTTCTGTCGGCTGCACCGGCTGCGGCGAACGCTCGACCACAGGCCCGCCCGGCGGCGGCGCACAGGCTGCGAGCGCCCCTGCGGCGAGCGCCGTGAAGGCCGCCCGCCGCGCCGCGGCCTTGAGCGCACGCAACAACCCGACCGGGGCGATGTTGCCAGCGGACTGCCGGGCGTGCGGAGGAATCGGTCGGCTAGCGGCTGCACCCTCTGCCGGCCCGGTCACAACGGCACAAGGGGGCGATGCGGTCGTCTTTGCGGGCGATGATGCGGGCGGCATCGTCAGGGGGATTGAAGCGTGCATCCCGACCTCGCGAATGGGCGTCTCGGCGGCTGAGTTCATGGTCTGGACACTTGCATCCGGCCCCGGGATTGTAAACGCATCCCCGGCCGGCGCGGCGACGTGACGACCGGCCGTAGTATCGCCGCGCCGCGCTCATGGACGAGGCTCGGCCGTCCATGGTCGCGTGGGGCTGCCCGGGACCGCCCGGGGTTGCCCGGGGCTGCCCGGGGCCACCAATGGCCACCTCCGGGGCCAGCGTGAGGCGATGTGCGGCGATGTCGCGAGGCGAGGAGACCAGCGTGCCACCGAAAAAGCACCGCCCACGCCCCGCGCGCCCGGATCGACGCGCGCAGCCGGAGACAGGTGGGGATAACGCCGCGCTCCCCCTAGCTGCGCGAGCCTCAGCCGAGGCAGAGAGCAAAGAGACGCTCGCGAGCCCCGCACCGATCACCGAGACGACGGGGCCAGCCGGGACGAGCGCCCCGCGCCGCCCGCCCGACCCGGCCGGCGCGCCACCGCCGGGTCTCCACCTGGTCGCCACGCCCATCGGCAACCTGCGCGACATCACGCTGCGCGCGCTCGATGCATTGGCGGGCTGCGATGCGATCGCGGCCGAGGATACCCGCGTCACCGGTCGGCTGATGGATCTGCATGGCATCGACCGGGCCGGACGGCCGATGATCGCCTATCACGACCGCAACGCCGCCGAGGCCCGCCCCCGCATCATGCGCCTGCTCGAGCAGGGGGCCTCGGTCGCCTACTGCTCCGATGCCGGCACGCCGCTGGTCGCCGATCCCGGCTTTCGCCTCGTCGGGGCGGCGGTGGATGCGGGCATCGCGGTCCATGCCCTGCCGGGCCCTTCTGCGGCGCTCGCCGCGCTGGCGGTATCGGGCCTGCCGAGCGATCGCTTCCTGTTCGCCGGTTTCCCGCCGGCCAAATCCACTCAGCGTCGGCGCATGTTGCAGGAAATCGCCGCCGTGCCCGCCACCCTGATCCTGTTCGAGAGCCCGCATCGCGTGGTCGAGAGCCTCGCCGATATGGCCGATATGCTGGGCCACACGCGCGCCGCGGTGCTGGCCCGCGAGCTGACCAAACGCTTCGAGAGGGTGCGCCGCATGCCACTTCGCGCCCTGGCCGAGCGCCTGGGCGAGGAGGGTGCGCCGAAGGGCGAGATCGTCCTGGTGATCGGCCCGCCGACGGCCGAACGGCAGGTCACGCAGGCCGAGATCGACGCAGCCCTAGACCGCGCGCTCGCCGATCTCAGCCTGCGCGATGCCGCGGCAAGCATCGCCGCGCAATTCGACCTCCCGCGTCGCGAGATCTACGCGCGCGCGCTCGAGCGGGCGCGGGCGCGAGGTCTAAGTGGGCGAGGGATCTAACCGAGCGCGCGCCGTCGAGCGGGCGCGACACTTAACCCAACGCTAACCCCAGAGTTGGAACATGAGGCGAACAGGAGGGCCCCATGCTCCAGCCCATGATACAGTCTGCCACGCCCGTTCCCGCCCTTGCCTGCCCCTATCCAGTGGTGGCGATGCCTGAGCAGCGCCAGCTGAAACCCATCAGGCGGCCAAAGGTCAGGCGTCTGCCGTTGCATTCTCCAGAGAGCGATCATCGAAAGGTCGGGCATGCCAGACGTCGCCGACGGGGTGGCGTGGCCCATCTCGCTGGCGTATGCGCCGAGGATGCGGTGGCGCGCCACTATGGCAGCCTTGGTGCCGCCCTCGTCGGGCGTCGTGTCGTCATAGGCGGCGGTGAGTTGGATCTCGTGCTGATCGATGGTGAGACACTGGTGTTCGTCGAGGTGAAACGCCGGTCTCAGGCAGTGCTCGACGACCCGGTCAGCCCGGCACAGTGGAAGCGCTTGGAGCTTGCGGCCAAACACTATATCCTCCGCCATGCTGAGAAGACGGGCACCATGCGATGCGCCCGGTTCGACGTCGCGATCGTCGACGCCGATAGCCGGATCAGTATCGTCAGGCATGCCCGCACCGGTGAGCAGAACTGAGGCGGAGAGCAGAAATGACGAGAGAGTATCGTCCGCCAAGGCGGACACTCCGGGCCTGTGCGCCCGGTGCCGGCGGTGCCCGGCGATCCTTGGCTTGTGTCGCGGTCCTGGCCGTGCTTAGCGCGGCCGGCTGCGGGCCTGCCATTGTTGCGGGTTCCAGCGCGACCGTGGTGACGTCGGTGGTGCAGGAGCGATCGACTTTCGAGGCCCTCTCGGACACCGAGACCGCGCTGTCGATCGAAACGCGGCTCGGCCAGCATTCGGGCGAGCTCTATCGCGACGTAGCGGTCGATGTCGTTGAGGGACGCGTGCTGCTGACCGGCAGCGTTCCGCGCCGCGAGGACCGGATCGACGCGGAGCGTGTCGCATGGTCGGGGGCCGGCGTCAGGTCCCTCACCAACGAGATCACCGTCGCCGATGACGCCGGCGTCGGGGCGTACTGGCGGGATGTCCGCACCTCCACCGCGATCCGTTCGGCGCTCGTGCTCGACGGCTCGGTGGCGGCGCGCAACATCAATGTCGAAACCGTGGAAGGCGTGGTGCACCTGACGGGCCTCGCCCGCTCGGCCGGTGAGCTCGAGCGGATCGTCGCCCATGCGCAGCGCGCGGACGGCGCGAGGCGAGTTGTCAGCCACGTCCTGCTGATCGACGACCCAAGGCGCAGGCTCGGCGACCGGCAGGCAGCGTCGGGCGAGACGGCATTGCGCTAGGCAGCCCACTCATAAATCGCTTAGCGATCTGAGCGGTTTATGATTCCTTTGCCTGCATTCAGAGGCAGGGAGAGCGGCAATGGCGTAAGATGACATCACGGACATGGAATGGGCCTTCATCGAGCCGATGCTGCCGATGAAGGTCCGAGGCGTACAGCGCCGGGACGACCGGCAGGTTTTGAGCGGGGTCTTCTTCGTGCTGCGGGTCGGCTGCCCGTGGAGCGACATGCCCGAGCGCTACGGGCCTCACATGACCGCGTACAACCGGTTCGTGTGCCGGACCCGCGCTGGCGTCCGGGACCGGATCATGGACGCGGTGGTGGACGCCCACAACGGCGACGTGGTGATGATCGACGGCACCTCGGTGCGGGTCCATCACGCCGCCGCGACGCTCAAAAAACGACCCCAGACGATGCATGGGCCGCTCGAGAGGCGGTCTGACCACGAAGATCCACGTCCTCGTGAACGAGGTCGGACTGCCGCTCAAGATCCACCTGACGCTCGGCCAGGCGCATGGCGGGCCTGCGGCGGATGTCCTGCTTCGCGGGCTCCAGCCCGGCCAGGCAGTGCTCGCCGACAAGGCCTACGACGCCAACTGGATCCGCGCGCTAATCTGGGAGCAGGGCGCCGAGGCGGTGATCCCGTCGAAGGCAGACCGTACGCTCTCGATCCCCGTCGACCGCGACCTCCACCGCCAGCGCAACACGGTCGAGCGCTTCATCGGCCGCATCAAAAGAACCTTCCGTCGTATCGCCACCCGATACGACAAGACCTCCGACGCCTTCCTGGCCTTCATCACGCTCGCCGCAATCCGCATCTGGTGCGACGCTTATGAGCCCGCTGCCTAGAAGCCGTGGCTCAGGGTGGTGGCTTAGGTCGCACGGCCGCCCCGCGCTGATAAGATCTCGGCGCGGGGGTCGCCCATGCGGCCGCCTTGCTACACCGGGCTGGGCCGCGTCTCGTGGCATGCGAGGATCAACGCGTCCTGCTGGCACGCAGAGTGGCGCGGGGCCATTCCGATGCCGGGGATCCAGGGCGCTCGGGCCGACAAGACCGCCATTCGCCGTCAGCTCCACCCAGCAGGCCCAGACCAGCAGGCCCAGACCAGCAGGCCCAGACCAGCAGGCCCAGACCAGCAGGCCCAGACCAG